>NZ_AKJF01000147.1 GCF_000282475.1 Pseudomonas sp. GM78 | reverse complement strand
GGCAAAGCCTTTTGGTTCCTTTTTGGCGTTTGAAAAAGGGACTCGCCGTAAGGGCGAAACCATAAGCCGCCGTTACCGCAGCAATGGATATGTACTCAGTCCCCACCCGCGCCCCATCAGATCCAAAACCAAACCACTCCCCACAAAAAATCCCAGGCATAAAAAAACGTGCGACCAGGGCCTTCATCAATGAAGCCCCCCACCGCACGCCAGGCTCATGAAGCCTAAAAAGGGGTAACACAGTCAGGGAGAAATGGGCTTAACCCAACACCTCCAGCGCCACGCTTTCGATCCCCACCGCATCCAGCCGGTAATGCCGATACAGGTGGGTCGGCGGCGCAATCAGGCTGTACTCATCGTAAAGACCATGGCGCCGCACTTTGACACCAATGCCCTCCTCCGCGATGACTTCACACACGGCCCCGCCCAATCCGCCGATGATGTTGTGCTCCTCCACAGTGAGAATCGCCCGGCTGTTGCGCGCAGCGGTCAGCACCGCCTCGCGGTCCAGCGGCTTGATGGTGGTCATGTCGATCACGCCCACCGAACGTCCGGCGGCATTCAAGGCCCGCGCGGCTTCGAGGGCCGGATGTACCGTGGAACCGGTGGCAATGATGGTCAGTTCATCGCCCGTCAGGTGCACCGTGGCCTTGCCGAAGACAAAATCCGGGACGCTGTCATAGACCACCGGATCCCGCCCGCGCTGAATGCGGAAATAGATCGGTTGCGGGTAGTTGGCCGAAGCCAGGATCGCCGCCTTGAGCTGATTGCCATCGGCCGGTGCAACCACCGTGATGTCGGCGATCGAGCGCATGATCGCCAGGTCTTCGGTGGCGTGGTGCGAGGTGCCGTAGAAGCCCAGGGAGATGCCGGCGTGGTGGCCAATCAGGCGCACTGGCAGTGCCGAGTAGGCCACGTCCATGCGGATCTGCTCGCAGCACAGCAACGGCAGGAAAGATGCAAAGGTCGCCACGAACGGTTTCATGCCCACCGCTGCCATCCCGGCTGCGGCGGACACCATGTTCTGTTCGGAAATGCCAAACTGCACGAATCGCTCGGGATGCTGCTCGGCGAATTTCGACAAACCGTTGGAGTACTGCAGGTCAGCGGTGCCGGCGACCACCGGCTCGCCGCGCTCGACCAGTTCGATCAGCGCATCGGACAAGGCATTCAAGCTGGGGGTCTGGCTGTTCAGTGCCCGGTACTGCCAGGAGTTGTTCGACAGAGGTGCGGTATTCATGGCTTAGATCACCTTGCTTTTGATTTCGTCGATAGCGCGTTGTGCGTCTTGCGGGTCGAGATAACCCAGGTGCCATCCCGGCTCGGTTTCCATGTAGGAAACCCCTTTGCCCTTGACCGTATTGGCGATGACGCACACCGGTTGCGTGCGCGTGGTGTCGGCCTTGAGACGACGCAGCAGGCTGGTCACCGCCGCCAGGTCATGGCCATCGACCACATGGGTTTCCCAGCCGAAGGCGATCCACTTGTCCGCCAGTGGCTCGATGCCGATCACGTCATCCACGTTGCCGTCGAGCTGATAGCCATTGCGGTCGATGATCGCCACCAGGTTGTGGACCTTGTGGTGAGCCGCGCCCAGCGCCGCCTCCCACACCTGGCCTTCCTGCATTTCGCCGTCGCCGAGCATCACGTAAGTGGTGAACGACTTGCCCAGCATCCGCCCGGCCAGGGCCATGCCCAGCCCGCCGGACAAGGCATGGCCGATGGAGCCGGAAGAAAAATCCACCCCCGGGACCTTGCGCATGTCCGGGTGATCGCCCAGCGGGTTGCCCAGGCGCGTGTAGTTGTCGAGGATCTCTTTCTCGAAGAACCCCCACTCCACCAGCACCGGAAACAGGCCGACCGCCGCATGCCCCTTGCCCATCATGAAACGGTCGCGATCGGCCCATTTCGGCTCGCCGAACCGCAGGTCCATCACGTCGTAATACAGGGCGGCGAACAGCTCGGCGGCGGAGAACACCGAGGTGTAGTGGCCGACCTTGGCGATTTCGATCAGGCGAATGGTTTCCAGGCGAATGAACTGGGCTTTTTCCCGCAACCGGGCCAGCTCCTCGGCGGTCAATTGAAAGTCGCGCTGTGCATTTTCGCGCAAGTGTTGCGTCGTCAAATCAGTCATGTGTCGTGTCCAGGGGCATTACCAGAGTTTCGGCCACATCCGCGATGTGGCCGGGCCCAGCGCAGGCGATCACTGCGCTTTCAAGCGTGGCGTCATGTAGTCATTGAGGCGTGGCATGACCTGCTGCGCGGTCAGCTCCATGGAGCGTCGCCACAGCGCTGCGTCGTCCCACTCATGGAAGGTGGTCATCAAGGTGCCGAACGGCCCGGTCTGTTCGCTGAACGCGACCAGTTGCTCGGTGACCGAATTCACGTCGCCGTAGATCACCATTTCCTTGATGCAGTGATCGACCGTCACTTCCTCGTCGGTCATGTCGGGGCGGGTCTTGAAGATCTTGGTGTAGTGGTTGCTGGCCAGGTTATCGATCATGTAGTCGAAGTAGCGCCGCAGGGTGCAGCTCTCCATGGCCAGATAGTCCTCGGCCTGGGCCTGGGAGTCGGCGACGAACACCGAACGGGCCACCCGCCAGTTGTTGGCGTCAGCCTTGATTCCGGCACTTTCTGCGCCCTGGCAGTAAGCCTGCCAATGCGAGGCCACGGTCGCCGTCGGGTTGAAGTTGGCGGACATCAAGTCCCAGTCCCTGGCGCCAGCCAGTTTGGCGGTACCGGAGAACGGACTCATGGCCGTGGTCGCGACGCGCGGGAACGGTTTCTGGAACGGGGTCGGCATGTAGCCGATCTGCAGTTCGTGATGGACCGAGTCCTTGAGGCTGACCTGATAGTGTTCGGTCGAAAACTCATAAGGTGCGCCCGAGTTCCAGATCGCCCGGATCATCTCGTAGCACTCGACCATCATCTGCCCGCGGTCCTTGCCGTTGCTGCCGTACACCTCGAAGTCGGAGGCCAGCCCGCCCGGGCCGATGCCCATGATGAAACGCCCCTTGGACATGTGATCGAACATCGCCGCATCGGCAGCGATACGCGCCGGGAAATGATGGGGCAGATTGAGTACACCGGTGCACAACTTCATGCGCCGGGTCAGCGGAATCAGGGTGGACAGAAATTGCAGCGCGTTGGTGATCGGCTCGGTGCGCTGAGAGGTATGTTCACCCACCCACAGTTCATCGAAACCGACGCTGTCGGCGTGGACGGCGCAGGCAATGTCCTGGTCGTACATCTCGTGATAATCCCAGCCCTTGTGGTGAAGCGGCTGCATGAACATGGCGAGTTTCATGTCGTTCTCCTGCTGTTTTCAGTGACCGCTGTGTTGCGAACAGAGTTGCTGCAACACAGCGTTTTCATGACGAGCGCTCGTTTCGCAGGCGTGCCAGTGCCGGCGCTGCGAGTCGCAACGTTCAAGCAAAGGGGTTCAATATCCGGGGCTGACCGAGCGTTGCTTCAACGCACGCCATCGGCCCTCGGTGGGTTCAGTTACGCGTCAACTTCCATGCAGCAGCCACCCGCCATCCACCAGCAAGTCAGTGCCCGTCACGTAGGAGGACAATGGCGAAACCAGGTACAGCACGGCATCGGCAATTTCCCAGGGCTCTGCTGCCCGGCCCAGGGGGATGTTGTCCAGCACGTTGTTCTGCCGGTGCTGCTCCAGCAGTTCCGGCTCCAGGTTGCCCGGGGTCGCCGTCAGCCCCGGCGAGATCGAGTTGACCCGAATGCCGAAGGCGCTCAAATCCTTGGCCAGGCTGCGGGTCATGGCCAGTACCGCGCCCTTCGAAGCGTCGTAGGTACAGTGATTGGCCATGGACCGGTGGCCACAGATCGACGACAGATTGATGATCGCCCCGGCGCTTTGCTGACGGCGCATCTGCCGCTGTGCCGCCTGCGCACCGAGAAACACCCCACGCGTGTTGATGGCGTGCAGCCTGTCCCAGAAATCCGCATCGACCTCGTCGATGGGCTTGAGCGGATAGACGCCCGCGTTATTGATCCAGATATCCAGGCGGCCGAAGCGCTCGACGGCCATGTCCGCCAGGCGCTGGATATCGGCGGGCTGACTGACATCGGTGCGCACAAACTCAACGGCAAACCCGGCCTCGACCAGTTCACCGCTGCGCTCCGGCGCCAGGCTGCCAATCAATACCTTGGCACCCGCTTCGGCCAGGCGCCGGCTGATAGCCAGGCCGATGCCGCTGCCGCCGCCAGTGACGACAGCGGTTTTGCCGGACAAGTCCAGCAATTGCGCGAACGGTCGGTAAGGCCGTGCCTGATACTGAGTGGACATACTGCAACCTCCTCGTTGGCTGTCGGTCATCACGCGGTCGCCAGGGTCATGATGCTGTCGGGGGCAATCTGCGGCCGATGCAGGATGCCCTGGGAGCAGCCGCGGGCCATGACCATGACGCGATGGGAGAGACCGATGACTTCTTCCAGATCGGAGCTGACGACGATCACCGAGACCCCGGTTTTCGCCAGGTCAATGATCAGTTCATAGATCGCCGCGCGGGCGCCCATGTCGATGCCCCGGGTCGGTTCGTCGAGAATGATCACTTTCGGATGGCGGGCGATCCATTTGGCGATCACCACTTTCTGCTGATTGCCACCGGACAACTTGTCGAGCATCTGCCCCGCCACGCCCTTGATCCCCAGTGTCGCTATACGCTCACGGGCAAAAGCGGCGACCCGCTGGTTGGCCATGATCCCGCAGGAACTCAGGCTGTCCAGGTTGCAGTAGGTCAGGTTCTCGGCAATGGTCTGGCTGAGCACCACGCCTTCGGATTTGCGGTCTTCGGGTATCAACACCACACCGGCGTGGATCGCCGCCTGCACATTGTTGGCCGGCAGCGGCCGATCACCCAGCATCACCTTGCCCTGGCTCAGCGCACTCAACCCTGCAATCGCCTGGACCAGCTCGGTGCGACCGGCGCCGACAATGCCGGCAATCCCGAAGATTTCCCCGGCCTTGACCGAAAACGACACATCGTGAAAGCGTCCGGCCTTGTCCGACAGTTGCTCGACGCGCAGCACCTCCGTATCACCGGGCAGCGGCAATTCCGGGAACAAGCGCTCGATCGGCCGCCCCACCATCTGCGACACCAGCACGCTGACATCCGCCGAGCCGCTGTCGTGACGGGCGATCAGATGCCCGTCGCGCATCACCACGACCTTGTCGGCGATCCGCGCAATTTCATCCATGCGGTGGCTGATGTAGATGAAGGACACGCCCTCCTTTTTCAGCTCCTCGATCTGTTTGAACAGCAGGTCGGTTTCGTCCTTGCCCAAGGCAGCCGTCGGCTCGTCGAGGATCAGCAAGCGCGAGTTGAGCGTCAGGGCTCGGGCGATTTCCACCAGTTGCTGGGCGGCGATCTTCAGTTGCCGCACCGGGGTTTGCGGGGAAATGTCCAGGCCCAGGCGCCGCAGTTGTTTCTCGGTTTCGCGGTGCATGGCGTTGCGGTCGATCATGCCGTCACGGGTGGGCAGGTGACCGAGGAACACATTTTCCGCCACGCTCAAGTCCGGTAGCAGATGAATCTCCTGATGGATCATGTTGATGCCCAGGGCCATGGCCGCCCCGGGTCCGTTCGGCGCGTAGGGTTCGCCTGCGAGGAACATCGTGCCTTTGGACGGCGTCAAGGCGCCGGCGACGATGGAGGAAAAGGTCGACTTGCCCGCACCGTTCTCCCCCAGCAACGCCACCACTTCGCCGTAGCCGATATCCAGGCTGATGTCTTCCAGCACCCTGACCGAATTGAATGACTTGCCGATGTTGCTGGCCCGAAACAGCGGTGCCTGCCCGGTCTGGATCGCATTCATGACGTTACCCTCCTTCGCCGGTCTCAAGGGTGCTGCTCAAGAAAGGTCGCCACGTTTTCGCGGGTGGTGACGAAGGCCGGCAGCAGTTGAGTCTTGGTCACCGGCTTGCCTTGCTGCAGGTCGACCGCGGTGCGCAACGCCGTACGCCCCATTTCCACGGCTTGTTGGGTGATGGTCATGTCCAGCTTGCCGTCGCGCATGGCTTCCAGGGCCGAGGGCAGGCCGTCATAACCGAAGACCCAGACCTTGTGATCGATGTTGGCGACCTTGACCGCCTGGGCGGCACCCAGTGCCGGCGCATCGGACCGACCAATGAACACGTTGATTTTCGGGTTTTTCTGCAGCATGTCCTGGGCCACCTTGAAGCCGTTGTCCTGCAGCCAGTCGGTCGGCTTGCGGTCGACGATTTTCATCTCCGGCGCCTCGGACAACACCGCGTCCAGGCCTTTGGCCCGGGCCACTTCGGTCGAGTCGCCCAAGGTGCCCTGGAGCAGGCCGATCTCGGCCTTGCCACCGGTCAGCTTGATCATTTGCCGGGCCAGCTCGCCCGCCGCCGCCAGGTTGTCGGTGGAGATATAGGCATCGCACTCGACGTTTTTCGGGAAGTTGTCGATGCAGATCACCGGCACCCCCTGCTGCCGCGCCAGTCGCACCGGTACGGCCGAAGCAGCGCTGCCGGTGGCGGTGTAGAGCAGCACATCGATGCCTTTGCTCAACATGTCCTGGATCTGGCTGACCTGCCGCGCCGGATCGGCTTGGGCGTCAGCGACCAGCACATTGTTGATCCCCAGGCCCTTGGCCTGTTCCATCACGCCATCGCGGACCATCAGGTAGAACACCCATTGCAGGCTCGGGATCGACATCCCGACAGTGATCTGATCCACGGGTTTGGTCTGTGCGTTCACACCGCACGACATCAGGCAGCCGAGCAGCGGCAACCACAGCACACGCACTGAAAAAGCAGGCAGTTTCATGTTTTTATCCTTGTTGTTCTGGATTGGGCACGAGGGCTTTTTTTGTTCGAGGGCCTGGGGTCAGTCGGCCTTGCGCTTGAGCAGATCGAGCATCACGGCGAAGGCGATCACGGCGCCAATCACCACTTGCTGGATGAAGGGCGAAATGCCGGCCAGGTTCAGGCCATTGCGCAACACACCGATGATCAGCACGCCGATGAGGGTGCCGACCACACTGCCCGCCCCGCCCTTGAGGCTGCCGCCGCCGATCACCACCGCGGCGATCACGTCCAGCTCATAGCCGACGCCCGCGCCGGCTCCGGCGGTGTCCAGCCGCGAGGTCATGATGACGCCGCCCAGGGCCGCGCAAATTCCGGAAATGATGTACACCGCACTGGTGTAGCCCTTGACCCGGATACCCGCGAGCTTGGCCACCTTGGCGCTGCCGCCGATGGCGTACAGGCTGCGCCCGGCCACCGTGAACTTGAGGACGAACCAGAACACCAGCGCCAACACGGCAAAGCAGCTCACGGTCAGCGACAACACACCGCCGTAACGAATCACCGAGAGGTTGCTGAACCATTCCGGGAAGCCGCTGACTTGCGCGCCGTCGGTGACCATGTAGGCCAGGCCGCGAGCGATGGACATCATCGCCAGGGTCGCAATGAACGACGGCAGGCCGGCCCTGACCACCAGCAAGGCCGTGGTCGACCCGCAGGCCGCACCGACGGCCAGGGCCCCGAGCATGGCCACCCACATCGGTAACCCCAGCACCTGCTCGAGCCAGCTCATGACCATGATCGCCACGGCCAGCACCGCGCCGACAGACAGGTCGATGCCACCGATGAGAATCACCAGGGTCATGCCCAGCGCCATGATGCCCAGCACGGTCACTTGATCGAGCACATTGAGCAGGTTGCTCAAGGTCAGGAAACTATCGGTAAAGACGGTAAGTACCGCACACAACAACAAAAGCCCGACCATCGGGCCGGCCACGTTAGTTTCCAGGCCGATCCACTTTGGAATCGATCCGGCGAGTCTTGACTTGACCAACAACTGATTGTTCATACCCACATCCACTTCTTATTTAATTGTTATAAGACCGAGCACTGCACGACTTGCCGATTAATCACCCAGTTGCCGGTATCGCCCTCCCATGTACAGCAGCGGCTCCTCGAAAGGCTGGGTAATGACATCAATCACGTTGCCGATCATCACGGTGTGGGTACCGTGTTCAATCTCCTGAACAACTTCACAGAAGATGGCCGCCTGGGCATCGGCCAGGTAACGAATGCCGTGCTCCCCGGTGCGCCAGTCGCCCACGACGAAGCGGCGTTCGCGCAGGTCGGGCTGGCTGAAGATCTTGCAGATCGGTTCGTGCTGGCTTTGCAGCATGTTCACGCAGAACAGCCCGGAGCGCTTGATGATCGGCGAGGCGCTGGCGCTGCGATTGATGCAGATCAGGGCCGAGGCCGGGTCCATCGACACCGAGGAAAAAGCGGTGGCCGCCAGACCATGGGGCTGGCCGTCATCGTCGAGTGTAGTGATCAGGGTTATGGAAGAGGCGAAACGCCCCATTGCCATTTTGAATGGGCCGGCCAGGTCGATCGAAGGGGCGGCCACTTGATATTGAACGTGCATACTTAAACCCTCTTTTTTGGGTGACTCACAAGCTCAGGCATTCATTATTAACAATCCCCTCTACTTTTCTATTCACTTTTGAAAAATTGACTTTTCAAGTTTCCCGTAAGGTGAAGCCAACAACAAACTCATTTGAATCAAGTTCACATATCGCCTGGAACACCCATTCCAGAGCAGTTTGTTAGTTACTGGAAAGAACCCTTGGATATTTAATTAATTGAATCAGGTGAATAATCGATCGATACTTTCCGAACAATCAGAAAACAAGCCTGGCGAGTTGAAACATCATGGTTGATCGATTACAGGACATGCGGCTGTTTCGCCTGGTGGTGCAGACAGGCTCCCTTTCCACGGCCGGCCGGCAAATGGGTCTGTCGCCGGCGGCCATGAGCGGTCGCCTCAAGGCGATGGAGGAGTTCTATGGCTTGCGCTTGCTCAAGCGCAACACCCGCAGCCTGAGCCCGACTGCCGAAGGCCAGTTGCTGTTTGAAAACGCGCTGAAAATCCTCGAAGAGGTCGATGCCCTCGACAACATCATCAAGAATGGCCACAGCGACTTGCTCGGGACCATCGGCCTGACCTGCCCTACCGACCTCGGCCGGCAATGGGTCAGCCAACTGGTCGATGCCTTCATTGGCGAAAATCCCCACGTCAGCATCCGCCTGTTTTTCACCGACCGGATTCTCGACTTCGTCGAATCGGGTTCGGACATCGCGATCCGTTTCGGCGATCTTCCGGACAGCTCATTGATTGCCCGCTCCCTGGGCGTCGACCGGCCGATGGTCTGCTGTTCGCCTGAGTATCTGCAGCGGCACCCGAAACCCCTGGTGCCCGAGGACCTGCATCAGCACAACTGCCTGGTGCAACTGCGTGCCGACTTCGCGCTCGATCGCTGGAAGTTCATGCACAACGGCCTGTCGAGCACGATCCAGGTCAAGGGGAATCGGCTGGCCAACGACGGCTTTACCCTGCGCCAGTGGGCGGTACAGGGCCTGGGGATTATCTGGAAGTCAGTCTGGGAAGTGGCCGATGACATTCAGGCGCAACGACTGGTGCCGCTGCTCGAGGACTATCAATGTGCGACCACCGGGTTCCATGTGCTCACCGAAGGCGGGAAGAAGCTGCCGGCGCGGGTCAAATCCTTCGTTGATTTTGCCGTTCAGTACTTCAAGAATCTGGACATGCCGGCCCGGCACCTCGCCTGTGCGCCGATTCGAACACAGCATGCCATGACCCTCATGCCAACGGCACCGCCTGCAGATCGGCCATCACCGGCCTGAGTTTGCTCAGCATCTGCTCGTACGCCTTGCGCATACCGGCATAGAACGCCTGCCGGGACGCGTCCGGCAACGTCACGCATTCGTCCGGTCGTTGCCAGTCAATGGCTGTCTGCTTGAGATCGGCAAACACCCCCGCACCCTGTCCCGCCACTAGCGCAGCGCCCAGCACACCGTACTCGGCGCCGGGCAGTTTGCGATAAGGCAACCCCAGCACATCAGCCTTGATCTGCCGGAACAGCGGACTGTTCGCCCCCCCGCCCAGACTGATCACCCCTGCGTCGCCGAAATCGACCTGCATGTCCCGCATGCATTGCGCAAAACGCACGTATTCATAGGCGATCGACTCCAGCATCGCGCGGTACTGGTCGGTGCGGTCGTGGCGCCAGTCGAGGCCGACAAACGCGCCGGCCAGCGCGGCATCGAACGGCGCATGGCGCCCCCCGAGGTGGGGCATGAACAGCAGCTTGTCGCGCTCGGACAACGCAGCCCCGGCCCGCGCTTGCAGTTGCTGGCACTCGGCGTCCGTCAGGCCGAATGCCTTGAGCGTGATGCCGGCCCCACCGACGTAGGCCATCGAATAAAATAACCCGGGGATGCAGTGGCGGAACGTCGTCAGGGTCTGGTGCTGCGCGTCCACCGCGTAATGGTCAAGCACGGTCGCCAGCACCGAGCCAGTACCGGCAATGTCGAACAGTTGCCCAGGTTCAAATGATCCGGTACCGAGCAGGGACGCAGCGATATCCGCGCACCCGGCAAACACCGGCGTGCCGGCCAACAGCCCGCAATCGCGCGCCGCCTTTGCGCACACCGAGCCGATGCGATCCCAGGGTTTCACCAGCCTGGGGAGTCGATCGACCTCCAGCTGGAATTCATCGAGCAGCGCCGTGTTCCATTGCATCGCCTGGTTGTCGGCAAAACTGTTGAAGCCAAGGTAGGTGTCATCCATGAACGCCGCATCGGCATCCAGCGCCGCCATGCGCCCTGCGACGTAGGCCGCCGGCATGATGATCTTGCGGATCTTGCGATAGACCCGGGGCTGTTCGTCACGCCAGTACAGCCATTTCGCGGCATGGTTGGCACTGACCGGGCCGCCCGCCTGTTGAATGATCGATGGCTCGAAAGCCTTGAGCCGCTGCACCTGGTGGGCGCAACGCATATCGAGCCAGGAATCGTAGGGCGTTGTGGCTTCCCAGTGGCGGCCGATGGTCGAGATCCCGGCCATTTGCCCGCAGATCGCGATACCAGCGATGTCGCCGGCATTGATCGATGCCTGAGCCATGACATCGGCGATGGCCAGCAACACCGACGCATACATCTCGTCCGGACACTGCTCGAACACCTGTCGCGCCGGATTCGCCAAGCGCGCGGACCGACTCGCCGCCCCCCGCTGACAGCCATCCTGGTCAACGACCACGACACGGGTACTGGAGGTGCCCATGTCCACCCCAACCAGTAATGCTCGACTCTTCAAGGGTTGGCGCTCGCAAATGAAACGATGAGGGTTTTGCACAGGATACTGTGATCAAGGTAGCTGGGGCAGTGGCTGGCCTCCACCATCGATTTTTATTGCGTTCAGCAGACAGTAAAACGGGTAACCGGTTTACCGCTCAGCAGATTTCCAAACGGGTATTACTGAACCTGGTTCACAACACCTTTTCTCCCATTGACGTTCTACTCAGGTTTGCAGGCGCGGATACTGGCGCACTTGACGTGAGGCGAACTTTTAATCGCCAAGGCCAACCGCTGGATTGAATGATTGCAATCCGCTTTTTCATGAGGACACACGATGCACGCTGATTTCGCCGCCTGGTCCTGGAACTCGGATAAGGGTATCGATGGCCTGGAGCTGATCCGCAAACCACTTGTGCAGCCGAGATCGGGCGAAGTACTGGTGGCTAACCGCGTACTGGCGTTGAACCCGGTGGACTGGAAAATCATCGAGTGGGGACATCCGGACTGGAAGGACGGCCATGTACCTGGCGTGGACGGCATGGGTGTGGTGGTCGCAGCCGGTGCTTGTGTACACATAAAACCTGGCACGCGCGTGGCGTATCACCAGTCACTGTCGCGCGACGGCAGTTTTGCCGAGTTCTGTCTACTTGATGCCGCCACGGTATTGGTGGTTCCAGCCGCACTCGATGACAGCGCTGCCGCGTCGCTGCCCTGCCCCGGCCTGACAGCCTGGCAAGCACTGGACAAAGTGCCAGGCGCTAGCGGCGATGTGCTCGTGGTCGGTGCCGGCGGCGCAGTCGGTCTGTTGCTGATGCAATTGGCGGTACAACGTGGCTATCGTGTGTGGGCCACGGCAGCCACGAAACATCATTCGAACCTCAACGCATTAGGTGCGGTTGGTGTATTCGACTACCGCCAGGCCCATTGGCAACAAGCTCTGCAGTCTGCCTTGGGTGAGCGTAGGTTGCTCGCCGTGTTTGACACCGTCAGCGGTGCACATGCCGCCAGCCTGGCTCCGCTGCTGGGTTACAACGGTCACCTGGTGTGCATTCAGGATCGTCAGGAAACCGCTCCACTACCCGCCTTCAGCACCGCGATCTCCTTGCATGAAGTGGCCCTCAACAGCTTCCATGCCCACGCCAGCCTGAGCGATCGGCAACGGCTGCGACAAGCCGGTGAACAGCTGTTCGACGGTGTGCTGAACGGAAAGTTGTCGCTTCCCCCACATCAGGTCTTCGACTTCCGAAAACTGCCCGAGGCCTTGCATGCCCTCAAGCAAGGGGGCGAAGGCGGCAAATGGGTTGCCCGGTTGAATGAGTCAGATTCCGTACTGCCTGCATAGGCCGTAAAAATCAAAGCGCCCGAGCCGCCATGGTGTGGAGTTCGGGCGACAGGTCCTCCAATGCGAACCGACTGCGGCAGTTCGATTTACGCCTCGGCCAGGTTTTCCTTTTTTTCCAGCCATTCGATCATTAACTCACCCCACGCGATGTCCGCCTGCATTGCGTGCTTGGCTTTGTCCGAGTCGCGGGTGCGTAAGCCTTCCAGCACTTCGAAATGCTTGTGCTTGGCGCTGGCCAGCTCCCGCTTGGGCACCTCCGCGTGGAACCGGCTCAGCAGCGGCCCCATGATGACCCACATGTTTTCAAGGGTTTTAGACACCACGGGCATGCGCGCCGCGGAGATCAAACCGAAGTGGAACTCTCTGTTCAACAAGGCAGCTTGCTTGTAGTCGACGGGAACCGCCTTCTGGAATGCCTCCTGGATGGCTTCGAGTTTCTCCAGCTCCGGCTTGGTGATCCGCTGAGCGGCCATGCCGGCCGCTTCGCCTTCGAGCAAATGACGGATCAACTGGATTTCCCGCAGTTGACTGACCGTCAGCTCCGGGACATAAATCGAGGTTGCAGCTTTCATGTCCAACGCGTGGTCACTGACCAGGCGGAAGATCGCCTCGCGCACCGGGGTGATCGATACGCCGAACTCTTCGGCCAGTGTACTGATACGCAGACGATCGCCTGGCTGGTACTGCCCGTCCATCAACGCGGTGCGAATAATTGAATACACCCGTTCGCTCAAGTTGCCTTTATCAATGGGCTTATGCACGGTCACTATTGCTCGATCTCCATAGTCGATTACTCTGCGCCGGAGTGGCAGACTTGTGAATCTGCCGACATCAATTGCCGATAACGCATCATACATCATCAGATGACGCCTGCCACTCCGTCCAGCGGTCCAATCAAATACGCGCGTCCCGTCGACCGACACCTTGCAAAAGCACAGCCACGACAATAATTGCGCCTTTGATGATCTGTTGCGGATAGGCCGGCACACTCAGCAGGTTCATGATGTTGCCGATCAGGCCCAATACCAGCACACCTACCACCGTGTAGAAAATCGTACCCTTGCCACCCGACAACAAGGCGCCGCCGATCACACACGCGGCAATCGCATCAAGCTCCAGTGCCAAGCCGGCGCTGGGCGTGGCGACACCTGAGCGCGATGCGATCACCACTCCGGCCAATGCTGCAAGTCCACCACAAATGCCGTAGGCCGCCAGTTTGTAACGCTCAACCGCTATGCCCGCCAGGCGCACCGCCGTTTCATTGCTGCCACTGGCAATGGTCAGGCGGCCATAAGCGTTGTAGCGCAGGATCAAGGCAAACACGAGCGTCACCCCCGCCGCCAGCCACACAGGCCAAGGGATGCCTAGCACGCCATCGGCCAGTCGTCCGAAATCACGCAGCAATTGGGCGCTGACAAGCGTGTCGTCCAGCCGTTGTGGTTGGCCGTTGGACAGGATGAACGCCAAGCCACGGGCCACCGTCATCATGGCCAGGGTCGCGATAAACGGTGCCATGCGGAAGTACGCGATAAAGGTGCCGGTCACCAGCCCCATCAACACGCCGGCCGCCACCGCAATCGCCGCTGCCAGCAACAACCCGGCACTGCCGTCGACCGGCAGCACATTGAGGGTCATGGCGACCACAATACCCCCCACGGCTGCCACCGACGCCACGGACAAATCGATACCCGCCGTCAGGATCACAATCAACATGCCGATGCTCACCAGCAGCAACGGCGTCAGTTGGCGTAACAGGTTGCCCAGGTTCTGGTAGGTAAGAAAGTCCGCCGAAAGCACGCTGGCGACGATGGCCAGCACCACCAGCATGACCAGCGCATTGTGCTGCAGAAAAAGACGTTGCAACGAGCGTTGACGGGGCCGGTCTCCCTGGGCGCGACTGCTTTGCTGCATAAGCTCGGCCGTGGCCAGCTTGGAATTTGGGTTACTCATGGTGCTGGACTCCCATTGCCAGGCAAATCATTGTTTGTTCATTAATGCGCTCGCCCGACAGTTCGCCGGCAATCGCGCCTTCGCGCATCACCAGCACGCGGTCACACATACCGATGATTTCAATCATTTCCGAAGAAACCATGATGATCGCCACACCCTGTGCAGCGAGATCGTTGATGACCCGGTAGATTTCGGTTTTCGCCCCCACGTCGACACCACGGGTAGGCTCATCGAGGATCAGCACCCGGCAGCCGGCATCGACCCATTTCATCAGGGCGACTTTCTGCTGATTGCCACCCGACAGGTCGCCGACCAGTTGCTCGATCGAGTGTGTCTTGACTGCCAGTTGCTTGCGCAGGGCTTCGATACCCTGGGTTTCCCGGCCACTGGCAATCCAGCCCATGGGCCCGGTATAGGGGCTGTCGGGGCGTAGCGCGCCGTTGACCCTGATCGACATTTCCAGCAGCACCCCCTGTTGCTTACGATCCTCTGGCAGCAGACCGATGCCATTGGCAATGGCTTCCCGTGGCGAGCGGTTGTGGATCTCCCGTCCCTCGAGGTGCAGGGTGCCGGAGGTCTTGCGATCGACGCCGAAGATCGCACGCATGGTTTCGGTCCGCCCGGCCCCGACCAGCCCACAAAAACCCAGGACTTCACCGGCCCGCACCTGGAAACTCACATCACGCACCAGGCGCCCGGCACACAGGTTCTCGACCTTCAGTAACACCTCGCCAATCTGCGATTTGCGCGAAGGGAACAGGTCGCTCAGTTCGCGACCGATCATCATCTCGATCAAACCACGCTCGGTGATGTCGGCCAGGCCCAGCGTGCCAACGGTGTGGCCATCCTTGAGCACAGTGACGCGGTCACAGATACGAAATATTTCGTCCATGCGGTGGGAGACGTAGACAATGCACGCACCCTTGCGCCGCAACTCATCGAGAATCCTGAACAGCTTTTGCGCCTCATGGGAGGTCAGCACCGCCGTGGGTTCGTCGAACACCAGCACCCTGGAATTACGCGACAGCGCCTTGCAGATCTCCACGGCTTGTTGGTGCGCCACCGACAAACTGCCGACCGGTTGGCGAACGTCGATGTCGCTGAAACCCAGTTCGTCGAGAATCGCCCGGGCTTTCTTGCGCATGGCCGCCCACTGTACGAAGCCCTTGCTCTTGCCCAGGTCATCGATGCAGATGTTCTCGGCCACGGACAGATGCGGGGCCAGGGCAAACTCCTGGTAAATGATGGAAATACCCAGATTGAGGGCATCACCCGGTTTGCGGATATCGACGGTCTCGCCGTCAAGACTGACGCTGCCGGCATCGCGCACGTAGGCCCCGGAAAGGACCTTCATCAAGGTTGATTTGCCGGCACCGTTCTCGCCCATCAGGGCGTGGATTTCCCCCGCACGGGCGGAAAAACTCGCGTTGTTCAGGGCACTGATGCCCCCGAACTTCTTCGAGATGTCGAGCATCTCTACGGCTGGTTTTTGCATCGCATTCATTGTGCTCACCCTCTATAGACAGCCGCCCTACGAGCTGTGGCTGCAGTTCTACACAGCGGCCACAGCTCGATTCAGTTCCGCGAAATCATTTCATCGCGGTTTTGATCTGCTCGATGGAGCGGAACGGCGGGACGGTGTCGGTGGATGGCGGCAAGCTGTCGGCCTTGATGTAGATATCGACGTTATCGGGCGTGATCAACGTGACCGGGAAATAGGAAGCCAGCGGCAGGTTGTTGGCATCCAGTCCTTTTTCGAGCATCTGGTGGATCAACTCGATGGCGGCCACACCGGTTTGTGAACCGCTGTTGGTGGCAGTCACCAGCAATTTTCCTTGCTTGATCAAGTCCAGCGCCACCCGAAAGCTGCCGGCAGCGGAGGCGACCGTCACGCTGTTTTTCTTGCCGGCATTTTCAAGGGCATTGATTGCGCCAATGGCGATGAAGTCGTTCTCGGCCAAGACCAGATTGAGCTTGTCACCTTGAGACGAGAGGATGTCTTCCGTGGCCGCCAGGCCACCCTCTTCGGTCCAGTCACCACGCCCCCAGGCAAGCACGTTGAAACCGCCTTCCGGCCAGCTGAAGCTGCCCTTGGCCTTGACCTGCTGGAACAGTCTGAAGCCCTTGAGCATCGCGTCCTCTTTCGACAACCCCAATTTCCGCTCCTGGGAACGGGCATAGACGATCCCGGAAATCATGCCATTGAGACGGCTTTCGGAGGTGGAATTGCCCATCACGCCAATGACCATCGCTGCATTGATCACCTTGGCCGGATCGGTCTTGGCCGCAACATGACGCCCGGCCTCGAAACCACTGCCATACGGGTTACCGGTGCTTGTGGTGATCACCGGCGCCCGGGCGTCCGGGGCGGTTCCGACGGTGATCACCGGAATCCCCGCCGCTACCGCGCGCTCGACATCCGATACCGAACCTTGCACATCGGTCGGGTCGATCACGATCAGGTCGACACCCAGGGTAATGAAGTTGTCGACCTGGGCGCTCTGCTTGGCGACATCACTGTCGGCCACCTGCAGTTCAATGTCGTAGTTGTACTTTTTCGCGATGGTTTTCGAGTCGTCGATCATCGAGACAAACCAGGGATTGCCAAGGGTGATTTCGGTCCAGCCGATGCGCAGACGCTCACCCTTCTTTTTCAGTGGCAAGGCTTTGTTGATTGCAGTGCGATCCGGCATGTCGGGGTCAATCACCCCCGACAGCGCCGTGTTTGGCATCAAGGTGTAGATTTCATGCTTGGGCGCCGCCCAGGCGTGGGTGCCGATAAGGCTCGCCAAGGCGAACGTGGTGATCGAACGAACAGCAGACAGCTTCATGATTATTATTCTCCAGTGCGCTGATTTTGATCGGTGATGCGGGTGCTGTTGTGCACAGCACCGGTGTCTCGTTAACGACTCAGGCCTGCAAATCGATCCAGGCGGATTTGAGTTCCGAGTACTTGTCGAGGGCGTGCAACGAGCGGTCGCGACCGTTGCCCGATTGCTTGTAACCACCAAAGGGCATGGTGATGTCGCCGCCGTCGAAACAATTGACCCAGACGCTGCCAGCCCGCAGCGAACGGATGATGGAATGGGCGCGGCTCAGGTCGCTGGTCCACAGGCTGGCGGCCAGGCCGTAGGGCGAGTCATTGGCGATGCGTACGGCGTCCAGGTGATCCTGGGCATTGATTACCGATAGCACCGGGCCGAAGATTTCTTCCCGGGCGATGGTCATGTCATTGGTGACGTTGTCGAAGATCGTCGGCGCGATGAAGAATCCGTCGGCCAATGCCCCGCCCACGCGCTCACCTCCCAGGATGACTTGCGCGCCCTCTTCACTGCCTTTGGTGATGTAGCCGAGCACCCGATCCATTTGGGCCCGATCGACCATCGCCCCCAATTGCGTGGCTGGATCGAGCGGGTCGCCGACGGCAATGGTCCGCGCGACCCGCAATACTTCAGCGACAAATTCATTGCGAATGCCTTGCTCGACGATCAACCGCGAAGGCGCCACGCACACTTCACCCTGGTTGAAAAACATTGATCTGGCTGCGGTGGTTGCGGCCTTTTCCAGGTCATGGCAGTCATTGAGAATAATGTTCGGAGTCTTGCCGCCACACTCCAGCCAAACCCGTTTCATGTTCGATTGTCCCGAGTACTGCAGGAACAATTTGCCAACCTCACCAGAACCGGTGAATACCAGCGTATCGACATCCATGTGCAGCCCGAGCGCCCGTCCGGCGGTGGGTCCGAAGCCTGGCAGCACGTTGAATACCCCCGGTGGAATGCCCGCCTGGGCGGCCAGTTCGGCGATACGCAGCGCCGTCAGCGGTGACTGTTCGGCGGGTTTGAGGATCACCGAGTTGCCCATCGCCAGCGCTGGGGCGACTTTCCACATGGCCATCAGCATCGGGAAATTCCACGGCGTCACGGCCGCCACTACGCCAATGGCCTCCCGGGTGATCATGCCCAACGCACCGGGACCGGAAGGGGCGATTTCGTCGTAGACCTTGTCGCAGCACTCGGCGTACCACTGCAGGCACTCAAGTACGGCATGCACATCGAAACCGCTGCTTTCGGACACCGGTTTGCCCATGTCCAGGGTTTCGAGTAAGGCCAGTTCAGTCATGTGCTGCTCGAACAACGTCGCGAAACGCAGCATGACTTTCTTGCGTTCCTTGGGTGCCCGTTGCGACCACACACCACTGTCGAATGCCTGCCGGGCGACCTTGACGGCGACATCGACGTCTTCGGCCTGACAAGACGCGACGTGATTCAACACACGGCCGTTACGCGGAGAAATATTAGGGAAGGTTTGGCCGCTCAGAGCATCGACAAAACGGCCATTGATGAAAGCTTTCCCCGGCAGGTTCAGGGCGGCGACACGCTGCTGGACCGCAGCGAAATCAACGAGAGTGTTCATGCTGTTGCGTCTCCTGTTGTTGTTTCAGGCGTAGGCGCCCGATCTAGATATATGATGCACCATTAAAATCACAGACAAAGTAAGGCCCTGATTCAACGGGTTTTATTCACATCTTTATTCGTTGTATCCGCTTGATGAGTTAGAAACTGACTTCAGTTTTCAACCCGAACACCACCACGCTTTTGTCTCCACTGAACCCGCCGGGATTGCTGACGTACTGCACGTTGGGGCGCATTGTCAGGGCCGGAGTAACGCTGATGCCGTAGTACAACTCCATCGGGTATTCGGTATCCGGCGCTGCCGAGGTATAGCCATTGGCCTGGCGGATACGCTTGGCGGAGTGTTCATTCACTTCAAGGCGCCCGATCGCCAAACCGATTTCATCCTGGGGGCGCGCGGCAAAGGGTCCACTGACAAACGCACCGATGTGGAAGACTTTTTCCACGTAGGACACGTCGCGGTCCGATTGAATGAAGTTGGCAAACAGGGTCAGGCCACGGGCACTGTTACCCGGGTCCTGGTACACCCTTTGCTCGGCCAACGCGTAATAACCGCTGGCCGAATCGTGCTGTTGCGGTGCATTGCCGGTCAGGCCGATGGGCTGGCCGTTGACGTCGTGGTAGACATCATTGAAGTCGCCGGTATTGCGCCAGATACCCGCCCGGTAGGTGCCGGGCAAGCCGTTCAAGGTTGGCGCCCAAGCCAGTTCACCAACGGCCAGATAACCGGTGGTGCCCGAGGGGCTGCCGAAATTCAGCCCTTGGGCGTTTTCGGTAAAGCGCGGGTTGACCTGGTATAGCGAGGCGTTGAGAGACAGCTCATCAGTGAGCTTGCCCGCCACCGCCGCCCCCCATTGGCTGACCGGCCAGGTGAACCAGTTCGGTGTGATGTAGCCGGGCACCGTACCGCAGAACGTCAGGTTCTGAAACTTGCAGGAAAACGGAAACACATCGCCACTCATGGGCAAGCGCCCCAGCTTCACCACCCACCGATCATCCACAAGCGCTTGCTGATAATAGAACTGCACCAGCCGGGTCACGCTGCCGTAGCCGTAGATTTCCTGGGCGGCCAACAAGGTGTTGGTCCCGGCTTCGGCGGTGAGGTTTTCGCCGTTACGATTGCTCAACGTCATACGGAAACTCGCACCCTGCCAGCCAAACAACTTCTGCAAATCGAAGTTGCTGTCAAACATCAGTTGATCGCTGTAAGTGCCTTTGTGCTTCTCGCCACCCTGGGTGTTGTAGGCCAGTTCATTCACGTAGGTCAGCTGAAAATCCACGCCCTGCTCATGCAAGCGGGAGCGCTCGCCGTTCCAGTCTCCGAGCAGGAAGTTGTTCGGCGAGTAACTGGCGGCGTGCGCGCCAGGTAATACACAGGCACTTAAAAGTCCGGCGACAACGATGGTTCTTTTTTTGGTCATTCCTGGTGTTCCCGAAACTGTTTTTATTGTTGGTTTTAGTTTTTTCGAGCATGCAGAATCCCGCCGACCGAACTGCCCCGTCGGTGAAACACTGTCTTCAGAACGGCATTGCAGAGTCTTCAGTTAGAAACACATCCTCACTATTTCGGCGACCTCCTCTTGACTGTTGATCTTCTTCGGGTGACACGCCAGGTCCTGGTTGAAACTGGTCCAGACGGTCTGGGCAAAGTCGTCGATCTGCTCAGGGCGTAAACCGTAGCTCTGGAAGGTGTCGCAGACACCCAACGTGGTGAACAGCCTTTTGAGGATGTCCGGCAAACGCCGGGCACGGGCGCTCTCGGACAAGCTCAGCGTTGACGGCTGGAGAATCCCCGCGACCCGGGCGAATTTGTCGGTGCATACCGGCAAGGTCCAATCGATGACATAAGGGGTACTGGCCGCGACGGTGCCACCATGGGGCGCATCGGTCATGGCCCCCAATGGTTGGCCCAGGGCATGGGACACCGTGACGCCGGCACTCGCGATGGCCATGCCGCCCAGGGTCGAGGCAAATGCCATGCGTGCGCGAGCTTCCAGGTCATCGCCGTGCTCCACGCACTGCAGGGCATTGGCCGCGAACAAGCGGATCGATTCCAACGCCACCATCTCCACCCAGGGCGTGCAGTGAATGCTGATGTAGGCCTCAAGTGCGTGGCAGAACGTATCGACAGCAGTCAACGCGGTCAGCTTCGGCGGCTTCGACACCAGAACCTGTGGGTCGATCAACGCCACATCGGGGTAGATGAACGGATTGACGATGGCGCATTTAAGGCCCAGTTCCGGGTTGTTGATCACCGCAAAAGGCGTCGCTTCGGTGCCGGTGCCGGAAGTGGTCGGCACCACCAGCAGGGGCAGGCCTCGGCTTTGCGGGCGGGTAACGGCTTCGCCCAGGCGCTCGGTGTAGTCCCAGCAACTGCCACCGTGAACAGCGACCAATGCCACGGCCTTGGCCGAGTCGATCGCACTGCCACCGCCCACCGCGACCACCACATCACATCCGGCATCGCGAACCAGCCCGACGGCACGATCGATCGTAGTGTGTCGAGGATTGGGCACGATGTCGTAGAACTCGATAAACCCGATGCCGCGCTCGACGAAACTACCGGTGATTTGCGCCACCAGGTCGCTCCCTTGCAGAAACGGATCGACCATCAGGAAGGCTTTTTTGCCGAACGGCTTGACCTTCTCACCCATGCGCTTGATCGCCCCGACTTCGAAATCCAGGGTCAGTGGCAGACTTGCCTGAAATGCTTTCATCAGATCACCTTTTATTGTGGGGATGCGCTGCAAGCGGCTTCAGCCGGCCAGCAACGACCCGCCTTTTTTATAAAGTTGGCCAAGGTCACTGGCGCAGATCAGCGCCGCTTTCATTTCATCGAAGGTGACTTCGAACGGCTCGACCTTGCTGGTCTGGTTGGGGTCGGCCGCGGTGCGTGCCACACTGTCGAGTTCGTGCGCCGTGATGTCGGCCAGGCCCAGGTCTTCGAAGGTCACGGGCAAACCGATGCTCAGGCAGAACCTCAGTACAGCATCCAGTTCACGGCTGGATTTACCTTCGAGTACCAACATCACCAGGGTGCCGAACGCCACGTATTCGCCGTGATACATCGTTGCCCGACTGCCCAGTTCACTGAACCCGCAATACACCGCATGGGCAGTCGCAACGCCGTTGCTTTCGAAACCGATACCGCTCATCAACGCGTTGGCCTCCACCACACGGTTGAAGGCTTTGGTCACGCATTGGTGTTCGGCGGCGCGTTTGGCTTGCAGGCCATCTTCCAGCAGTACCCGATAACACAGCTCGGCAATCGCCATGGAGGTCAGTGTCGCTTTGGCACCGGAACTGCCCTGCGTCATCCCGGCACCCGCGTTGCCGAGAAAGTTGTCACGGTGCGCCTGCACACAGGTCCGCGCCTCGAAGTAGGTCGACAGCGCATCGCCCATTCCGGCCACCAGTAAACGCACTGGCGCCTGGGCAATGATCCAGGTATCGACCACCACCACGTCCGGACTACGTTCATAAAAGAGCACGTCGTCAAACGCGCCCGCCTCGGTGTACAGCACCGACAGCGAACTGGTGGGCGCGTCATTGGAAACGATGGTGGGCACGATACAGAGCGGCACCTTGGCCTGATTGGCGACAGCCTTGGCGGCGTCGAGCACCTTGCCGCCACCGATGCCGATCACCCCGTCGCAATCAAGGCCGTGCATGTGTGCGGTGAGTCGCTGGATTTCCTGGCGCGTCACTTCGCCGGTAAAAATCCCGAAGTGAAGTTCGGTGCGGGTGCTCTCGAAGCTGACACTCAACGTTTGTTTCAGGCTGTCGAAACGGCCCTGAGTGGTAATTACCAGCAACCGCCGACCAAACCAGGCTACATGCCGGTGCAGTCGATCGAGCTCCTTGTAGCCCTGGATATAGCGGCCGGGTGCAGCAAATATTTGGGTCATTTCATCGTCATCCTGGCCTCGTCGTGGAGGCTTTTTGTTATTGCTTTGAGGACGTTTGCGAGAGGTGATCCCTCGACGGATCGATGATATATCATATTTTATTTTTAGCCAGCAACAGCTTTTTCAAGCAAACCTCGACATCCAAAACCCGGGATTGACGCTTGGGGGGATCGAAGATATATGATGTATGAAAACAAGAACAACACTGTTCGGAGAAAGGCATGCACGATTACGTTGTCATTGGAGGCGGCTCCGCGGGCTGCGCGCTGACCGGTCGACTGATCGAGGCCGGCGCCTCGGTTCTGCTGATTGAGGCGGGTCCTCGCGATACTCATCCGTTGATTCACATCCCTGCCGGGTTCACCCGTTTGTTGTCCAGTCCGCTTCTGTCGCGCCATGAAACCCAACCGCAAAGCGCTATGGACGGGCGCACACGCATCCTGCCTCAGGGGCGGGTGCTGGGCGGTGGCAGTTCGGTGAACGCGCTGATTTACATACGCGGCCAGCAGGAGGATTACGATGACTGGGCCAGCGGCGGTTGCGATGGCTGGTCGTATCGTGAAGTGTTGCCGTACTTCAAACGCGCCGAAGACAACGAACGCTTCGATAACCGCTACCACGCCACCGGTGGTCCGCTGGGCGTCTCGGATCTCAAGCAGGTGTGCGAGTTATCCCGTGGGTTTGTGCGTGCCGCGCAGCAGGCCGGGATTGCGTTCACCGCGGATTTCAATGGCGAACGCCAGAACGGTGTCGGCTACAACCAGATTACCGCCCGTAACAATCGCCGTTGCAGCGCGGCCGTGGCGTATTTGCGCGCGGCGGAGAACTCCGAACGCTTGACCGTCATCACCGATGCGACGGTGCAACGCATCCTGGTCGAGGGTAATCAAGCCGTGGGGGTTGAATACACCCATAAAGGCCAGGTGCTGCAGGTTCGAAGCGGCAAGGAAGTGATCCTCAGCGCTGGCGCCATCCAGTCACCGAAGCTGTTGATGCTCTCGGGCATCGGTCCCGTGCAAGAACTTGAACGCCATGGCATTCCGGTACTCCACGCCCTGCCCGGTGTTGGCCAGAACCTGCAAGACCACGCCGAAGTCGGAACCATCGCCTACTGCCACGGCCAGTACGGTTACTACGGCCAGGACAACGCCTTCAACACGGTCAAGAACGGGCTGCAGTATTTACTGTTTGGCAGCGGCCCCGTCAGTTCGAACGTCACGGAGGCCTGCGCGTTCGTCAACACCGATGACGCCGCGGCGCGGCCCAACGCGCAGATGCATTTTGTGCCGATCGTATTTTTTGACCTCGACCAGGAAACGATCAAGAAGCCCGGTGCAACCATCAATACCTGCGTCCTGCGCCCGATGAGCCGTGGCGATATTCGCCTGGCCTCGACCAGCGCCGCCGCGGCGCCGTTGGTTGACCCGCGTTATTTCGCTCACCCCGAAGATCGCCGCGTAGCGATCAAGGGCCTGAATCTGGCGCGGGAAATTCTCGCGCAGCCGGCAATGCGCGACTACACCGGCGAAGAGGTCTTCCCGGGGCCGAACGTGCGCAGCGATGAAGCCTTGCTGAACTATATCGGTCAACGCGCCAAGACCGTCTACCACCCGGTCGGCACCTGCAAGATGGGCACCGACGACATGGCCGTGGTCGATCCGGAGCTGCGTGTACGTGGCCTGCTCAATCTACGTGTGGTCGATGCGTCGATCATGCCCAACCTGATTTCCGGCAACACCAACGCACCGTCGATCATGATCGGCGAAAAAGCCGCCGACATGATTCTGGGACGCCTCGCGTTGCCCGTCGCCGGTACCTCATCCAACCCTTTGAACGGAGGAGCATCCAATGCCTATCAGCGGTAAAACCCGGGTCGTGGTTCATCTGACCTACCCCGCCAAACACCTGCGCACCCCTGAGTTCTTCAACCCGTTAGTGGAACGTCTCGGCCATGACGGCGTGCTGGTGCCCTGGGAAGTGTCGCCGGCCAACCTCGCCAAGGCGTGGGAAGGTTTGCGCGGGATTGAAAACCTCGCGGGGGTGATCGTCACCGTTCCGCACAAACTGGAGGTTGCGAAATTGTGCGATGAACTGCAAGGCACCGCTCGCCTGCTGAACGTGTGCAACGTAGCCAAACGGTTGCCGGATGGACGCTTCAGCGGGCGTATGTTCGATGGTGACGGTTTCATTGCCGGTCTGAAAAAACAGGGCCATGACCTACGCAACAAACGAGTGCTGCTGCTCGGTGCGGGAGGCGCGGCAACCGGCATTGCCCACGCCTTGCTGGCCGAAGATATCGAAGCGCTGGTGATCAGCAATCGTACGCCGGGTAAAGCCCAGGAGCTGGTCGCCGAACTGCGGCAGATGTTCCCGGCACGGCAGGTCACTGCCGGGCCCGCTGACGCCAATGGTTTTGATGTGGTGATCAACGGCACTGCGTTGGGCCTCAAAGCCGAAGACCCGTTGCCGCTGCCCGTGGAAACCCTGGCCCCCGGCACGGTGGTCGGTGACGTGGTGATGAACCCGGACATCACGCCGCTACTGAGCGCCGCGGCCGAACGTGGCTGCGTCATCCACAAAGGCGCGCACATGATCACCGGCCAGATCGATCTGCTGGCCGAGTTTCTATTTTCCAAAACCGGTGTTTAAGACGCCCTCCTTCAACGCACAAGGAACAACCATGAAAAAGACTGCAATCGTGACGGGCGGTGGCTCCGGGATCGGCCTGGCCACGGCACAACGCCTGCTCGCCGACGGCTACGACGTATACACCATCGGCCTCGGCGAACCCGAGCAACGGGTCGAAGGTATTCATTACCAGGAACTCGACGTGACCTGCGACGAAGCCGTGAACAACTTCTTCGCGCAGTTCGATCGGGTCGATGCCATCGTTAACGCCGCCGGCATCATTGATCACAACCGCGAATGGGAGCTGGAAGGCTTCAGTCGGGTGATGGACGTTAACCTCAACGCCGTATTGCGCATCACCAACGCCGCCCTGCCCGGCCTGAAGGCGGCGCGCGGCGCGGTGGTGAACTTCGCCTCGATGTGGGGGATTTTCGGCTCGGCCAAGACCCCCGCCTATGCCTCGAGCAAAGCCGCCATCAGCGAATTGACCCGCTGCATGGCCGTGGCTTGGGCGGCCGTTGGCGTACGCGCCAACGCCGTCGCGCCGGGCTGGATTCTCACCAACCTGTCGCGCCGCGCCTTTGAAGACCCGACGCGCTCCGAAGGCATCATGGCGCGTATCCCTATGAAAGCCTGGGGCGCACCGCAAGACGTGGCCAATGTGATCGCCTTCCTGGTGTCGGACAATGCGCGCTACGTGACCGGTACCACGCTGCCGGTAGACGGCGGGTATTCCATCGCCTGAGTGCCATCTCGTCGATTGAGTGCTTGACCGCCTAAAAACATGATATATCATGCATCATAACAAGAGCGTGTGCTCGGCGACCTCCCGCCAAGCCTCGAACAACAATAAGCAGTGAAGTGAGAGGTACTGTATGAATCTGGTTTTCGGTTCTCCCGGACGCTACGTCCAGGGCACTGAAGTGCTCGCTCAAGCGGGTACTTATCTGGCGCACTGCGGACGCAAGGCCGTAGTGGTGATCGACAGCCATGTGCTGGGCTTGATCCGCCAACGACTCGATGACACCTGCGCCCAGGCTGAAGTCGAGCTGCACTACATCAACTTCGACGGCGAGATAACCGCCGACGGCATCGCGGGTCTGAGAGCCGCCGCCGCGCCCGTCGACTTCGACATGATCCTTGCCGTAGGTGGCGGCAAGTGCATCGACGCCGGCAAAGCCCTCGCCCACACCTCGGGCCGAGCCCTGATCACCATGCCCACCGTGGCTTCCAACGACGCGCCCACCTCGAAAAACTACGTTGTTTACGACGCCCATCATCAATTGAGCGAAGTGGGTCACTTGCTGGTCAGCCCGCGTTATGTGCTGGTCGACACCAGACTGATTGCCCAGGCACCGCGCCCGTTTCTGCTGGCGGGTATCGCCGATGCCCTGACCAAGAAGTTCGAGGCCGAGCAATGCTACGAGTCCGGCGGCGTGAACATGTTTGGCGCTCGCCCGGCACTGTCCGGGTTGGTATTGGCGCGCGAGTGTTATGACGTCATTCGTCGATACGCCGAACCGGCGCTGGCCCAGGCCGGTACCGGCGAGGTGACGGTCGCCTTCGATCACTTGATCGAAGCCGTGCTGTTAATGAGCGGCCTGGGGTTCGAAAGCGGCGGCCTGTCCATCGCCCATGCGATGACCCGCGGCCTGTCGAAAATTCCCGGCGCTCAACAGCAGGTTCACGGCTGGCAAGTGGCGTATGGCTTGCTGGTGCAGCTGGTGCTGGAAGACCGCGACGCCGAACTCATGGGCGATATGTTGGGTTTCTATCAACGCATCGGCTTGCCCCGCAACCTGAAAGAACTGGGTGTGCCCCAGGTTGACGACTCCCTGCTGAGGCAAGTTGCCGAACCTACGTTGAAAGCCCCGCACGCGCGCAATTTTGTCTCGGGCTCAGGCGCTGCACTGACCTGCGATGAACTGATCGCCGCGATGCGCGCGCTCGAAGGGTTGAGTCATTGAGCCCTCGATGAAACCTCTAAAAATGAACCCACAACCACCCCGTTGAAGTTCAAACCCCGCCACTGAGATTCAACTTCAACAACTTCATGCCTGTGATCTGGAGGTAGAGATGTCTACGCCCCGCAAAACGCTAGAACAGTGGAAAGCCAGCAATTTTGTGCCTTCCACCGAGACGGTTATCAAGCTCAAGGAACGGGCGAAATTCGTTCGCCTGGAAACCATCCGCTTGATCGAAATCGCCAAGACCGGCCATTACACCTCGGTGTTTTCCGCCGCTGAATTGTTCTCGGCACTGTATTACGACGTGATGACCATTCGCCCCGACGAACCGAAATGGCCTGGCCGCGACCGGTTCCTGATGGGCAAGGGCCACGCCGCCGTGGGCCAGTTCCCGATCCTGGCCGACCTTGGTGTATTCCCCAAGCAGTGGCTCGATGAATACACCCGCCTGGGCAGCCCTCTGGGCGATCACCCTGACATGCGCAAAGTACCCGGCATCGACTTCTCTTCCGGCTCCATCGGCCACGCGCTCTCCGGTGGCCTGGGCATGTGCCTGGCCCAGCGCTTCACAGGCGAAGTCTACGACGTATTCGTCATGCTCGGAGACGGCGAAATGCAGGAAGGCCAAGTGTGGGAAGCAGCCATGAGCGCGGCCCATCACAAGGCCAGGCACCTGATCGCGATTGTCGATCGCAATGGCTTCCAACTCGACGGTGAAGTCGACGACGTGATCGGCATCGAACCGCTGGACGAAAAATGGCGGGCATTCGGTTGGGAAGTGCATGTCATCGACGGCCACAACATCGCCGAAGTAACCGAAACCCTGCGGCGGGTAAAAGCCGACGAAACCCGTGACAAACCGGTCTGCATCATCGCCAAGACCGTCAAAGGCAAAGGCGTTTCCTATATGGAAACCGAACCCGGCTGGCACCTCGGTTACCTCGACCCGGAAGACGCCAAACGCGCTATCGCTGAAATTGAAGCCATGGAGATCTGAACATGAACGCCCCTCTTTCCCCTAATTCCTGGCAGTACCGTGGCCTCAATGCACTCAACCCGGGCCTTTCGTACCTGTCCGATGCGCTGATTGAACTGACCGAGGCCGGCTACCCGGTGATGGCAGGCTCAGCTGACTTGCAGTATTCCAACGGCCTGAACAAATTCGCCAGTCGCTACCCCGAGCGTTACCTGCAATTCGGTATTTCGGAGCAGAACATGGTCACTGCGGCAGCCGGTTTGGCGACTTGTGGCGTGATGCCGTTCGTGGCGACCTTCGCCTCGTTCCTCGGCCTGCTGTGCTGTGAGCAAATTCGCATGGATGTCGCCTATTCGGCGCAACCAGTGCGCCTGATCGGTCACCACACAGGGATCTCCCTGGGCTTCTACGGTACTTCGCACCACGCCACTGAAGACATCGCCACCATGCGTTCGATTGCCGATCTGGCAGTGGTGTCACCCGCGGACGGTGCGCAATTGGTGGCGGCAATCAAAGCCTCGGCTACCTACGACAAACCGGTGTATTTCCGTATTGGTCGTGGTCGTGACCCGATCGTTTACGAGGACGGTGTGGTATTCGAATTCGGCAAGGCGCATGAGCACTTCGAAGGTGAAGAACTGACCATCATCGCTTGCGGCATCACCGTGCATCCGGCTCTGGCCGCCGCTCGCAAAATGAATGCCGAAGGGCGTTCGGTGGGCGTTATCGACATGGCCTCGATCAAACCGATCGACCGCGACGCCATCCTGCGCGCCGCTGCCCGCAGCAAACGAATGATGACCGTCGAAGAGCACAACGTGCTCGGTGGCCTGGGTGCTGCCGTGGCCGAGGTCCTGGCGGACGAAGGTGTCGGCGTCAAGCTCAAGCGTCACGGCATCTATGACGAATACAGCCTGATCGCCCCGCCGACGCACTTGTACGAACACTACAAGCTTGACGCTGCCGGGATCGAGGAAGTGGCGCTGGCGCATCTCGACGCCTGATCCCTGCCTTGCCCCTGTGGGAGCGGGCAGGCTCGCTCCCACCTCTGGAATTCGTTTGGCTGGAGACCTCGCTTTATACCAGTTCACCTCACCACATACCGTGGTTCATGAAACATCTCGGAGCCAACAATGAATAACATCACCGAGACCATGTCCGATTACTCGACCGGACAGGCCAAAACAACTCGTACATCACTGCGCAGAAAGTCTTTGATGGCCACCGGCGTCGGCAACTTGCTGGAGTGGTTCGACTGGACAATCTATACCGTCGCCTCGGTCTACATCGCCGCAGCACTCTTCGATAAAAGCAATGCCACCTCTGCCCTGCTCAACACCCTGGCGGTATTTGCCGCCGGTTTTCTGTTAAGGCCTATCGGCGGTATCTTTTTCGGCATCTTGGCCGACAAGTTGGGCAGACGCACGGTGCTGCTCAGTACCATGCTGCTGATGGCCGGTGCCAGCCTGCTGATTGCCTTTATTCCCTCCTATGACGCCATTGGCAGCTGGGCCTCGGCACTTCTGCTGCTGGCCCGGCTGGTGCAGGGTTTTGCCCATGGCGGCGAAACCACCACGTCCTATGCCTACATCGCCGAAATCGCCCCGCCCAAGCGCCGGGGCCTGTGGTCGAGCACGGTGTTCCTGGCAGTCGGTTCCGGATCGTTGCTGGCGACGTTCTATATGGCGCTGCTGACCTCGTTGTTATCCGTCAGCGAAATGCAGGAATGGGGCTGGCGCATTCCCTTTGCCACGGGAGGCCTGCTGGCCGTGTTTGCCTTGTGGTTACGCCGCAACATGATGGAAAGCGAACACAGCCCCAGTGCCGGCAGCGAATCGGCGGAACCGGCCTGGAGTCGCGGCACCATCATTCAACACGGCATCCGCTTGTTCCTCTATGAGGCCGGCGCCACGTTGACCTACTACACCTGGGTCACCTCCGCCTCCATCTACGCGATCAGCGTCAAAGGCATGGACCCGCGCAGCGCATTCACCATGAGCTGCATTGCCCAGGTCATTTACCTGGTATTCCTGCCGATTTCCGGGTGGATCTCGGATCAATGGGGCCGGAAGATTTCCGCACTGATTTCGTTGCTCGGGATTGCCGCCACACTGTTCCCGTTGTGGGGGTTGATCTCCAGCGAACCCTGGACCCTGATGGTCGCGCAAACCGCAGGCCTGTTGCTGGTGGGGTTCATTACCGGCTGCAAACCGGCATCGATTTCCGAGCAGATCCCGACCCGCTATCGCACCCGGATGTTCGGCGTGTGTATCTCCTTGGGCGTTGCGGTATTCGGCGGCACCGCCTCTTACCTGACGACCTGGCTGTACTCGGAGAACATGGGCTGGATGTTCAACATCTACCTGATCGTGGTCGCCGTCATCGCCAGCGCCGTGGTGCTGATGTGGAAGAACAACCACGGCGTGCCGATCGATAAAATCTGAAGTGCATGCCCCTGTGGGAGCAAATCCGCTCCCACAGGGGTTTTTCTGCAAGGATTTACAGCGGGATCAGCCGCCCAACGCATTCACCAACACCGCCTGATTCTGCCACTGCGCGGTCTTGACCCGGGACAGCGCATTCTGCGCCGCCAGTTGCACCCGTTGCGCCTGCAGCACATCCAGAAACGGTGTTTCCCCCGCTCGCCAGGCGCGCTGAATCTGCTCGGCAGCAGAGCTGGCCTGACTGGCTGCACTTGCCAGGTAGGTCTGCCGTTCAGCATTGCGTTGAGCAGCAGCCAGGGCTGATTCCACCTCGGAAACGGCCGTCAACACAGTGCGTCGATAACTCAACAACGCCTGCCGCGCCTCGGCATCCCGAAGATCAACCACATTGCGTCGTCGACCTGCGTCAAACACCGGCACGCTGGCATTCACACCGGCCAGCCAGAACGTCGAGCTGGCCAGATTGGCAGCGCTCACACCGTCAATCAACGAGCCCAATGCTGCCGATAGACTCAAGCGCGGCAACAGGTCCGCCTGGGCCACGCCGACTCGCGCATACGCCGCAATCAAACGCGCTTCGGCAGCACGAATATCGGGGCGTCGACGCAACAGATCCGCCGGCGTACCCGCGTCCAGCAACGACACGCTCGAGACCTTCACCGGGTTGTCCTTGAATTGCTGATACAACGTCTCGGCCGGTTGGGCCAGCAGCACCGACAAGCGATGCAGCGAGCGTTGCCAGTCCAGTTGCAACGCGGGCACCTGGGCGGCGGTGGAATCCGATTGCGAACGGGCGCGAAGCACGTCCGCTTCCGGGCTGTCGCCGGCCGCATACAACTGCTCGGTCAGCTGCAACGTCTCGGCCTGGCTGGCCGCACTTTGCTTGACGATCGCCAAACGCTCCTCCAGGCCGCGCGCCTCGGCGTAGGCCTGGACCACTTCCGAGATCAGCGCCACCCGCACACCCCGCGCCTCTTCCTCGGTTGCGTCGAGGTCGGCGTCGGCGGCACGCACGCCTTCGCGGATACGACCAAACAGATCGATTTCCCAAGCGGCACTCAAGCCGATCGAGACCGGTTCGGTGATCAGCGAATCGCTGAAACCGGCCTGGTCAGCGGAGATCCGCTGCCGCGCCGCACTGGCTCCCAAATCGACCTGAGGACTGCCCGAGGCGGCGGCAATGTTGCGCAATGCACGCCCGGCATCGATCCGCGCCAAGGCCATCTGCAAATCAAGGTTTTCTCCCACGGCACGCACCACGAGACGGTCGAGCAGCGGATCCTGATACAGCGTCCACCAATGATCGGTCACGCTGGCAGGTTGCGCCGCTTGAGCATTGACGAAACGTTCGGCCGGCAACTCCGACTTGGGCGGCATCACAGGCGATGCACACGCACTCAACAGCGCAGCGCCCAGCACCACGCCTGAAACGCGAAGAGAGTTATTCATGAGCCACGCCCTGTTCAGAATGAATGGATTGAGCAAGTGCCTGACGTTCACCACCGGCCAGGCGACGGATCAGCACATAGAAAACCGGCGTGAACAACAGACCGAACAACGTGACACCGATCATCCCGAAGAACACCGCCGCCCCCACGGCCTGGCGCATCTCGGAACCCGCGCCCTCGGACATCACCAACGGCAACACACCTAGGACGAAAGCCAGCGAGGTCATCAGGATCGGGCGCAAGCGCAGACGACAGGCTTCAACCACCGCCTCGACGATGCCCTGCCCTTCCTTCTCCTGCTGCCGGGCGACTTCGACGATCAAAATCGCGTTCTTCGCCGCCAACCCAACCAGCACGATAAAACCGATCTGGGTGAGGATGTTGATGTCCAGGCCCATCATGCGCACACCCCCGGCGGCCGCCAGCAGACACATCGGTACGATCAGCAGGATCGCCAGCGGCAGGCTCCAGCTGCCGTACTGCGCCGCCAGCACCAGGTAGACAAAGATCACACACAAGGGGAACACCAACAGCCCCATGTTGCCGGCCGTGGTCTGCTGGTAACTGAGGTCGGTCCACTGATAGGTGATACCGGCCGGCAGCGTCTCCTTCGCCAGGCGCTCCATGGTCTTGATCCCGAATTCGGAACCCAGCCCCGGCAGAGTGTCGCCGTTGATTTCGGCAGTCGGGAACAGGTTGTAACGCGGGAATCGTTCCACACCCAGCGCCTCATGCAGACGGGTTACGCTGGCAATCGGTACCATCTGCCCGGCATCGTTGCGCACCTTGACCCGGGCGAGATCTTGCGGCGTGACGCGGTAAGGCAAGTCCGCTTGCGCGGTCACTCGATAAGTACGACCGACGAGGTTGAAGTCGTTGATGTAGGACGAACCAAAGTACGTCTCGATCGCCTGGTTGATCTGGCTGCTGGGCACGCCAAGCATTTCGGCGCGCTCACGGTCCAGTTCGACAAACACCTGGGGTGTCCTGGCCGAGAACGGTGAATAGACACCGCTCATGCCCTGAGTGGCATTCGCAGCCGCAATCAGGTCATCCGTGGCTTTGGCCAACGCTTCGGTGCCCAACCCTGCGGTGTCCTGCAGGCGCATGGAGAACCCGCCGGTGCTGCCCAACCCTTGAACTGGCGGTGGCGTGGCGACAATGACCGTCGCACCGCTGACCACTTTCAAACGCTCGCGTAAATCCTCGGCGATCCTGTCCGATGTCAACCCGTGCAACTTGCGTTCCGACCATGGCTGGAACACCGGGGCCAAGCCGGCCGAGTTCGATGAACTTGTACCGGTCACCATCGAGAAGCCGGAGAACGTCGGCACCCGGTCCACACCCGGGACCTCAAGGGCAATCGCTTCGATCTGTTGGGAGATCTCGTTGGTCCGCTCCAGCGAAGCACCGTCCGGCAGTTGAACGATAACCACCAGGTAACCGCGATCCTGAATCGGTATAAAGCCCTTGGGCGTCGACACCAGTAAATATGCAGTGGCAGCAATCAGCACGGCGTAGATCGCCAACATTAACGGTGTTCGGGCCACAAGGTTGCGTACGCTGCGGGCATAATTGGACGAAAGTTTCAGGAAGCCGCTGTTGAAACCATCCGCCGCACGCTGAAGCAAGCCGGACAGGCCACTTTTCGTTGCATGATGTGCCTCCGGTTCATGGCGGCGCAGAATCATCGCCGCCAGCGCCGGCGACAGCGTCACCGAGTTGAACAGCGAGATCGCCGTGGCCACCGCGATGGTTATGCCGAATTGGCGGAAAAACTCTCCGGAAATCCCCGGAATGAACGCCGTCGGAATGAACACCGCACACAGCACCAACGTAATCGCAATCAGCGCGCCGCCGATCTCCTGCATGGTGACGATAGTCGCTTCCAGCGGGCTCTTGCCATCGGCCAGATGCCGCTCTACGTTTTCCACCACCACGATGGCGTTGTCGACCACGATCCCCACCGCCAGCACCAGACCGAACAGGGTCAGGTTGTTGATCGAGTACCCGAGCATCGCCATGACCGCGAAGGTGCCAACCAACGACACCGGAATCGCCAGGATCGGAATGATCGACGGCCGCCAGCCTTGCAGGAACACCATGATCACCAGCACCACGAGAATCACCGCTTCGTAGATGGTCTTGCCCAGTTCCCCGATGCTGTCGGCAATAAACGCCGTCGGGTTGTAGCCGATGCTGTATTCGATGCCTTCGGGGAAGTCCTTGCCGATTTTCTCCATGGTCTCTTCGACCACCTTCATCGTCGCCAGGGCATTGGCGCCCGGACGTTGCAGCACTTGCAGGCCGATGGCCGGATTGCGCAGGTAATAGGTATTGTTGACGTAGGCCAGCCCGGCGATTTCCGTGCGCGCCACGTCCTTGAGACGCACCAGGCGACCGGCAGTCCCGGACTTGAGGACGATGTTGTCGAAGTCGGCCGGCTCCTTCAAACGGCCCTCGAATATCAGGTTGGGCTGGAATGCCTGGGACGCCACCGGCGGCTGGGCGATCACCCCGCCAGCCACTTGAGTGTTCTGCGCACGCACGGCGGCAATGATGTCGGCGGGGGTCAGGTTGAAAGCTGCCACGCGCTCGGGATCGAGCCAGATACGCATCGAATATTCGCGCGCACCCAGTGGGTTGATGTCGCCGACACCGTCGATGCGCTTGAGCACATCGGCGACGCTGCGGATCGCGAAGTTCGAGACGTAGAGCTGGTCGTAGGTGCCCTTCGGCGAGGAGATGAAGATCGTCGACAGTTGTGTCGGCGAAGACTTGCGCACTGTCACGCCACTGCGCTGCACCGGTTCCGGCAAACGTGGCGTGGCCAGCGCCACACGGTTCTGCACCAACACCTGCGCCTTGTCGACATCGGTGCCGCTCTTGAAGGTCACGGTCAGGTTCAGGCTGCCATCGGACGTCGCCTGGCTGTACATATAAAGCATGTCTTCAACGCCGTTGACCTCCTGTTCGATGGGTATCGCCAAGGTCTCGGCCACGGTCTGCGCCGACGCGCCGGGGTACGTCGCGGTCACCACCACGGTGGGCGGTGCGATGTCCGGGTACTCGGAAGTCGGCAAGACCAGATAGGCCAGGCCACCGATGATCATCAAGACGATTGACAGCACAATCGCCAGCACCGGTTGCTCGATGGATGTGCGCCCCAGGCTCATGGCTGCACCTGCGCGATCTTTGTGGTTTTCCCGGCTTGAACCAACGCACGGTCCTGCGCTGTGGCGGTGTCACCGGCGCGCACGCGCTGCAGGCCATCGACGATCACCCGGTCCTGCTCTTGCAAACCGCTGGAGATTTCGCGCAAGCCGTCATGCAATTTGCCGAGGGTGACGGGTCGAATTTCCACCTTGTTCTGCGGGTTGAGCACGTAGACGACTTTGCGGGTCGCGTCGACGCTGATCGCGGTGTCCGGCAATAGCAGTGCCGGGTAAGCCGCCTGGCTGGAGAACTGCACACGACCGAATTGCCCCGGACTCAATTGCAGGTCCTGATTGCTGACGCGGGCCCGTTGACGCAAGGTTCCGGTCGATGGATCGAGGCGGTTGTCGATGAAGTCCATGCGCCCGGTCATGCTCGGCTCGGTTTCACCCGGCAAGGCAATCCGCACCTGGCTCTGGTTGGCGCTGGCATTGGTCTGACGACGGTATTTGAGGTAGCTCTGCTCATCAATATCGAAGTAGATGTCGATCGGATCCAGCGACACGATGGTGGTCAACAACGTCGCGCTGCTGTTGCCGCCGTTGACCAGGTTGCCCTCGCTGATCAGCTTGCGGCTGATTCGCCCGCTCATGGGTGCGGTGATCCGGGTGAATTCCAGGTCAAGCTTGGCATTGCTCAATGCACCTTCAGCACTCAAGACCTCGGCTTGCGCCGCTTGACGCGCTTGCAGGCGCTGGTCATAAAGGCTGCGAGCGATGGTTCTGGATTCGATCAGGACGTTGGCCCGGGCGAACTCCTGCTCGGCGAGGGCCAGCTGGGAGCGCACCTGGGCCAGTTTGCCTTGAGCCTGGACCACGGCGGCCTGGAATGAGCGCGAATCGATCACGAACAGCAGGTCGCCCTTCTTGACGATGGCGCCATCCCGAAACGCGACCTTCTCCAGATAACCGCTGACCCGCGAACGGACGTCCACCGAATCGGTAGCCTCGAAGCGTCCGGTAAAACTGTCCCAATCGGTGATCACTGATTTGACGGGCTTGCTGACCGTGACACTGGGAGCCGTTGGCTCATTGCTGGCCTGATCCGGACCGCAACCGGTCAAGGCGGCTGCCAGCGCCAGGCTTAACGCCGACACCGCCACGCCCTTTCCAAGTGCCGATTTTAATGGGAACGATGCTCTCGCTTTTCCCGTTGTAGATGAATTCACTTTTGCATTCTCCACAGTCGGCCATTGAATGGACTGCATTCAATGGCCAATGAAATATCGGAATTAAAACTTCAGCGTGTAAAAGCTAAATTTCGATGAGCGCTTGATTTAACTTTTAACGGTGTGTTCGCTGTGCGTCTTATTACGCTCAACAAAGGCGCCAGACTCTTCAGCTTGAACCGACAGGGACGCAGATAGCGCGGTCAGGGTAGCGAGCAGCGCAACGGTTTTTTTCAGGTAAGTCATTTCGGGTGTTCTCGGTAGTGTTTGAATGGAAAGGATTTTCCGTGAGCACCCGGTGAAGATAAACCGTCGAAATGCGAAAAGAATATTGACCAAAAGACAAGAGCCAGCGCTCTGGAATGAGCCATCCGGGCATTCAATCGCCCGCATGCAAATAATCTGTGAAGCGTATTCACTGATCAATTATTAATTCGTGGAAGTTCAGGGAATAGATTATTGAAAGGGAGGTTGGAATATTTGAATTCATAACGAAGGAGATGACCTTACGGCCATCTCCTTGAACATTCAGCGATCAATGCCGCCCAGGCAGAGGTATTTGATTTCAAGATAGTCTTCGATGCCGTACCTGGAACCTTCGCGACCCAGCCCCGACGATTTCACCCCGCCGAATGGCGCGACTTCGGTCGAGATCAGTCCTTCGTTGATTCCGACGATGCCGCACTCCAGCGCTTCGGCGACACGCATGATCCGACCGATATCGCGGCTATAGAAATACGATGCCAGGCCAAACTCGGTGTCGTTGGCCATCTCGATGGCTTGTGCCTCGGAGGTGAAGCGGAACATCGGCGCCACCGGGCCGAACGTCTCCTCGCGAAACACTTTCGCTTCCCTTGGCACATTCAGCAGGATGGTCGGCCGGTAGAAACTGCCGCCCAACGGATGACGTTCTCCACCGGTCAGCACCGAGGCACCGCGCTCGACCGCATCGGCAACATGCTCCTCGGCCTTGCGCACCGCGTTGTCGTCGATCAGCGGGCCGATCGTCACGCCGTCCTCAAACCCGCTACCGACCTTCAACGCTTCGACTGCGGTTTTCAGTTTGGCCGCGAAAGCGTCGTAGATGCCGTCCTGCACCAGCAGACGATTGGCGCACACGCAGGTCTGCCCGGCGTTGCGGTACTTGGAGGCCAGTGCTCCCTGCACCGCGGCATCCAGATCGGCATCGTCAAACACGATAAAGGGCGCGTTGCCGCCCAACTCCATGCTGGTCTTTTTAATCGTGGGCGCGCATTGGGCCAGCAACGTGGCACCGACCTCGGTGCTGCCGGTGAAGGACAATTTGCGCACGTCGGGGTTGGAGGTCAGCTCACCACCGATTTCACTCCCCGGCCCGGTAATCACGTTGCACACACCTGGCGGCAGACCCGCACGCTCGGCCAACACGGCAATGGCAAGCGCTGAGAACGGCGTCTGGCTTGCCGGCCGCAACACCCCGGTGCAACCGGCGGCCCAACCCGGCCCGGCCTTGCGGGTGATCATCGCCGCCGGGAAGTTCCACGGGGTGATCGCGGCAAACACACCGATGGGTTCTTTCTGAACGATGATCCGACTGCTTGGCGAATGGGAGGCGATGGTGTCGCCGTAGACCCGCTTGCCCTCCTCCGCGAACCATTCAATGAACGACGCGGCATAGGTGATCTCGCCGCGACTCTCGGTCAATGGCTTGCCTTGTTCAGCAGTCATGATTCGCGCGAGGTCTTCGCGATGGGAGATCATCAACTCGAACAAAAGACGCAGTTTTGTTGCGCGCTCTTTCGCGGTGAGCGCCCGCCACGCCGGTTGCGCGCGTTTGGCGGCGGCAATGGCCCGGGCGGTGTCGCTTGCGCCCAGTGACGGCACCCGACCCAGCACTTTACCGTTGGCCGGATTGGTCACGACGATGCTGCGCCCCTCACCGACCTCCAGCCACTGGCCGTCGATGTAGTTCGCTTCCCGAAACAGCGTCGGGTCATCAAGGGTTGAAAGGAAGTTTGTATCGGCCATGCTGTCGCTCCTCAAAATTCAATGACCTGACGCACCGCGCTGCCATCGTGCAAGCGGTCGAAACCTTCGTTGATGTCGTCCAGCTTGAGCCTGCCACTCAACAGCCGATCCACCGGCAGGCGACCATCACGATAGAGCTCGATGAACCGCGGAATATCGCGCAGCGGCACACAGGTGCCGATATAGCTGCCTTTGAGCGTGCGCTCCTCGCCCACCAACTGAACGACATTGACCGGCAGCGCCGAACCGGGTGGCGGCAGGCCGGCGGTCACGGTCATGCCACCGCGCCTGGTCATTTTCATCGCGTTTTCCAGAGCCCGGATGGATCCGGCCATTTCGAACACGTAGTCGGCGCCGCCACCGGTCAGCGCCAGCACCTGTTCGACGGCGTCCGGGGCACCACCGTTGACCACGGCGGTGGCGCCAACGTCCCTGGCCAGGGCGAGTTTTTCCGCTGACAGGTCAACAGCAATGATTTTGCTGGCCCCCGCGGCCCGTGCACCCAACACCGAAGCGAGCCCGACGCCGCCCAGGCCGATTACCACGGCGCTCGAGCCTACGCGCAATTGCGCGGTGTTGACCACCGCACCGACACCGGTCAACACCGCGCAGCCAAACAACGCCGCTTCGACAAAGGGCAATTGGCGGTCGATCTTGACCACGGAATTACGCGACATCACGGCGTACTCGGCGAACGCCGAAACGCCAAGATGATGATGGACATGCCCGGCAGGCGAGCTCAAGCGCACCGAGCCGTTGATCAGCGTCCCGGCAGCGTTGGCTTTCGCCCCAGGCTCACAGAGCGCAGGGCGACCCTCGGCACAGGGCAGGCAATGACCGCAACTGGGCATGAACACCATGACCACATGATCCCCCGGTTCGAGATCGCTGACCCCCTCGCCCAGGGCTTCGACCACTCCTGCAGCTTCATGACCGAGCGCCATGGGCAATGGCCTGGGCCGGTCGCCATTGATCACCGACAAATCGGAATGGCACAGGCCGGCGGCGCGAATTCGCACCAGCACTTCGCCCGGTCCCGGCGGCGCCAGTTCGATGGTTTCGATCGAAATCGGTTTGCTCTGGGCATAGGGTGGGGCCGCATTCATGTGTCTTAGAACAGCAGCTCTGACTTGCATCTTTTGTCTCCGACGCAGCTGGACTCGATAGTGAGTACTCATCACTATGCCGCAGGCCGTTCGCGTCAGAAATGCATCGCCGGGCGTAGCTGTTTGGAATTGAATTCGCAGAAGCACGCCATCGCGGTGGGCACACGAGCGAATCGAATTGTTATTTGAATTCTCAAATCTTGTGCACGGCCACTGCGTTCTCTGCTGTTTTTCCAGTGCTTATCCTGAAGCCTCAAACAACATCACAGCGTCCCTCGAAAGACGCCTGAATGAGGGTTTCAAGATGACCGAAGCAAGCACCCGGAAAAAACTGGTCGAGGCCGCACCCCATGCCTCGTTCAACCTCGACGAGATCGTCAAGACGTTCCCCGAAACAGCCGAAACGCTGCTGGTCGACACGCGCCTGACCGATGAAGACGAAGCCAGTGCCCGCGTATTCCGGGTTTATCATCCGACCCCCGCGCACTACCACGCCACCTGCGACGAATACCTGATTGTGCTGTCAGGGCGCGCAACCTTTTTCATGGGCGATCGCGAAGAGTTCGAGGTTGGTCCAGGCGAAATGCTGTTCTTCAAGAAGTTCACCATTCACGGCATGCCGAAGATCCTCGAACACCCGCTGTTCATGGTGTCGGTCGATACCCCGCGACGTGATCCAAGCGACATCATTTTTGTCGATCCGTCCAGCGGCACCGCAGAATCGTTCGTGCAGGCCAAGCCATGAACAGCCAGCCATTGGAGATTTTCGCGACATTCCCGGTCGAGCGTCCGGGCAACCCCACGGTAATGCCTGACGGGCGAGTACTGGTGTCGGTATCTGCCATCATCGCGCCAGACATCTCGGTGCGGACAGTGGCGCAGGACGGTGAGCACCCGGCTTACCCCAATGAGACCTGGGCCGGCAAACCTGGCGACGATGGGCGTGGCATGTCCGCAGTGATCGGTATCCGCACCGACCCCGAAGGGATCGTCTGGATACTCGACATGGGCAAGCCGCAGCAACAGCAGCCGCGGCTGATCGCCTGGAATGACCGCGAAAAACGTTTACACCGACTGATCGTGTTGCCGCAGAACGTCCTGCGCCCCAGTTCCTTCACCCAGGATTTCGTCATCGATTGGCGGCGCCAGCGCATCTACATCGCCGACATGACGATGAATGCCAGTGGCGTCAGCGACTATCCAGCCATTGTCGTGGTCGATCTGCTAACCGGCCTTTCGTGGCGCTCGCTGGAGTGCTACCCAGGACTGATGCCGGGCGATGTGCCGCTGATCGTTGCGGGTAAACCGCTGGCGTTGCGTACGCCCGAAGGTGAAGTCATTGCGTATCGCTACGGCCTCAATCCGATTGCAATCGATCCTTTAGGCCGCTGGGTGTATTTCGGTTCGATGTCGGCGCGCCAGGTCTATCGGATCAGCACCGAAAGCCTCGCTCAACCCTGCGGCATGACAGCGTTGAGTGAGGCCGTGGAGTACTGGTGCGAAAAGCCGCATTGCGACGGCTTCGATGTCGATGCCGAAGGCAACGTCTACGTGACCGACATCGCCAATAACGCTATCGGGCTAGCGTCGCCGGCCGGCTATCGCATCCTGGCCCAGGATGATCGGTTGCTCGGTTGGCCGGATGGTGTCGAACTCGATGCACAAGGCAAATGGCTGTACATCACGGCCAACCAGTTGCACCGTCACCCCTTGCTCAATGCGGGTGAGGACGACAGTCAGCCACCATTTCATGTGTTGCGCCTGCGGGTGGATGCGCCGATGGGCTTGAGCCAGACACCATGAGTCATAGCCGTGTTGCGTTCACTGCTCTTGCAACGTTGTTGACGATCAGCGCCATCGCCCTGGCGCTGACCGACAGCCCCCCCGCTGTCGGGATCTGGCTCTATGCCGTGGTGGCCATCGCCGTCATGACGTTCTCGCAAGCCATGCCAGACGCCTGGCCCGGCTGCCTGTTCGAAGTGTCGAAACCCTCACGGAGCTCGCTGGCCCGGCGCCTGCTGAGCCAAATGGCGGCGCTGGTGTGCCTGCTGTCAGCCCAAGCCATGAGTGGAAACGTATCCGCGATCCTTTCGGTGGCCGGCATTCTGCTGTTCATTCATACCCTGGTGCTGGCGCGCCTGCCCCGGCGCCACAGGAGACTTTGATCGATGACAGCCCGGATTTCGCTTTCGGAGCACCCCGCAGTGCCGGCCAACCAACGCTCGCCTGTGCCCGGGCGCCTCTCACTATTGATGGGCCCCGGGCTGTTGATCGCCGTGGGTTACATGGATCCCGGCAATTGGGCCACCGGGATCGCCGCCGGTGCTCAATTCGGATACAGCTTGCTGTTCATGGTGGTGTTGTCGAGCCTGGCGGCCATGCTCTTGCAAACACTCGCCCTGCGCCTGGGCGTGGTCACAGGTCAGGACCTTGCCCAGACCTGCCGCCTTCGCTATGGCCGACAAGCCACATTTGCGCACTGGGCGATGGCGGAGATAGCCATCATCGCTACCGACATCGCCGAAGTACTGGGAGCGGCATTGGCGTTCAAACTGCTGTTCAACCTGCCGCTGAGCATCGGCATCGTGCTGACTGCTGTCAGTACCCTGTTCATCCTGGGCGTGAAGGGCGCCGCCAATGGCCGAGTGCAGAAGATCGTCCTGGCACTGGTAGCGATCATTGTCCTGTGCTTTGCCATTGAACTGGCGCTGATCACACTCGATACAAATGCTGTGCTCCAGGGGTTCAGTCCTTCATTGGACACACTGGCTGAACCTGGGGCGCTATTCATTGCGGTGGGCATCATCGGCGCCACCGTCATGCCGCACAACCTGTACCTGCATTCATCCCTGTCCCGATCCCCCAGCCGCCCTGATGACGGTGTGCAGGTCAGGCAATCTCTGCGCCGCGGTTCGAACGATACGATCCGCGCGCTTTCGCTTGCCGCCGCCGTACAGGTCGCCATTCTTCTAGTGGCCGCAGCCGTATTCCATGACAGTGGCCACACCGAGATTGGCGGCATCGAGCAGGCCCACCAACTGCTGGCGCCGCTGACGGGGGTCGCCCTGTCCGCCGTGCTGTTTGCCCTGGCCCTGCTTGCGTCCGGACAAAGCGCGACGCTGACAGGCACTCTCGCCGGTCAAGTGGTGCTCGAAGGTTTCCTGCAGCTGAAGGTTGCATTGTGGAAGCAACGCGTCGTCACCCGTCTGCTGGCCATTGTGCCGGCGCTGGGCGCAATCCTCTGGCTGGGGGATCGCGCAGTGGGTGACCTGCTGGTGCTTTCACAGGTGGTGCTGTCGATACAACTGCCGTTTGCGGTCTATCCGCTGATTCGTTTTACCCGCGATAAAACGCTGATGGGCGACTTCGCTACTTCACACCCGGTCGCTGTCATGGCCTGGGTGATTTTCCTGCTGATCAGTGCCGCCAATTTATGGCTGGTCGCGTCAGTCATCCTATGAACACCCCTCCCAAAACAGGTAAAAACATGAGTGAAGTCCACGTCTGGATTGCCATCGAACGTCCCCTCGAACAGGTTTGGTCGCTACTCGGCGGCTTTGACTGGTTGCCTCGCTGGCTCGATGTCATCGCCAGCAGCACCCTGAGTGACGGAGGACGCCTGCGTCATCTGGAAACCACCCAGGGTGCGACCATTGTCGAGCGCTTGCTCACGTTTGACGAAGATGAAAAACACTATAGCTATGCCTTGCTGGAAGGCCCGTCGCCGGTCATTGACTATGTCGGCAGAATGTCGGCGCAGTCCGATGGCAAAGGCCGAACGCTGGCGTCCTGGTCGAGCACGTTTCTGGTTCAGGGGGCCGATGAAGAGACAGTCATCGAGCACTTCCAGGCCCTCTATCGCTCAGGCCTGGAGAACCTCAAGGCAATCATTGAAGCCAGCGACTGAGGATGGCAGCGGGCTCACCCGCGATCCATGAAAGCCTGCAGGCGCGGCACCATGAAGTCGAGGAACGTCCGGATACGCTGGGGCACATGTTGCCCCCCCTGATACAGCGCATGGACTTCCTCGCAATCATGCCCGCTTTGCGCGAGGACCTCGACCAGGCGCCCTGCAGCAAGATCTTCATCGATGTGAAAGTCCGCCAGCCTGGCGATCCCGACGCCGGCAATGGCCATGCGCCGAACCGTCTCGCCATTGTTCGCTTGCAGGTTGCCCTGGACGATCCGATCAACGATACGACCACTCTGGTGCATGGGCCAGACCGGACTGGAACGACGGAAATTGAAGCTCAGGCAATTATGTTCGCACAGGTCTTCCAGGGTTTCGGGAACCCCGTACTTTTCCAGGTAAACCGGCGAAGCAACGATCTTGCGCCGGGCAACCCCGATCCTCCTCGCACGCAGCGTCGAGTCATTCAATACGCCTACGCGGAAGGCAATGTCCGTTCTATCCAGGTACATGTCGACGATGTCATCGCACAAGGAAAGGTTGATCTGAATATTGGGATGAGCCTCCCAGAAAGCCGGCAAATTGGGTTCGATCGCCAGGGTACCAAACGCTACCGAGGCATTGATGCGCACTGTTCCACGTGCTTTCTGTGCGCCTTGGGCCAATACCCGTTCGACGTCATCAAGTTCAGCCAGCAGTGCATGACTGCGCTCATAGTAAATGCGCCCTTCATCGGTCAATGACAGCTTGCGTGTCGAGCGCTCCAGCAGGCGAACGCCTAGACGAAGCTCCAGGCGCACAATCAGTTTGCTGACGGTTGAAGGCGTCATCAGCATTTGGCGTGCGGCTTGCGAAAAGCTGCCGGCATCAACAACGCGCACGAATACCGACATCTCACCCGCTCTGTTATCCACGTCTTTCTCCTCTGAATGACTAGTGAAAAAATATCACAAGCACCTTGTCAAAAATGGCATAAATAAGGGGGCAACATTCATTTGTCTTTTGAATAAAATTCACATTGATCGCCCCATATCCTCGATGTGGCTGCCGCTTCCCTGCACAGTTGTGAAACGACCTCACAAAACATGTTCATCGTTGCCAGGTTATCAGCGAGCAAACCGACGCTTACGCTCTTGAGCACCATCAGTGAGGACATGACCCCATGAGCACTTTATTTGACCCCTGCCAGACCGGCGCGCTGACGCTGCGTAACCGCATCGCAATGGCACCGATGACCCGGGCTCGCAACCCCGATGGCATCGCCAACGAACTGACCGCGCTGTACTACAGCCAACGCGCCAGTGCCGGACTGATCATTACCGAGGGCACTCCGATTTCGCGCTCGGCTGAAGGGTTTCTGGCCATCCCTGGTATCTACACCTCGCCCCAGATCGATGGCTGGCGCAAAGTGACCCAGGCTGTCCACAATGCCGGCGGCGTTATCTTTACGCAGCTATGGCATGTCGGGCGTATTTCCCACGTCAGCATTCAGCCCGGCGGTGCTGCACCGGTCAGCTCGACCTCCCGGATTGCTCGCAACTCCCAGGCCTGGGGTATGACCGATCGTGGTGAACCCGGCCCGGTCGATGTTTCTGAACCCCGCGCCCTCGGCACAGAGGAAGTCAAGGAGGTCATTCGTGACTTTGCACAGGCCGCTGCCAATGCGATTGATGCCGGCTTCGATGGCATTGAATTGCATGGAGCGAATGGCTACCTGATCGAACAGTTCCTCAATCCGTTGGTCAATGACCGCACGGACGATTACCGCAGCGACACCCTCGAAAACCGCACTCGTTTCTTGCTGGAAGTGGTCGATAGCGTCATTGATCGTATTGGTGCGCAACGCACGGCAATACGCCTGTCACCGTTCGGCGGACTGTTCGACATGGGGCTTTACGAGGACGTCGAGGAAACCTACTTGTATATCGCCGATCAGCTGTCCCGGCGTGGACTGGCCTACGTTCATTTCATGGATCAACTGTCGCGGGGCAGTTCGCCGATTCCAGACGATTTTCTGCAGAGATTCCGCAGCCACTACCCTGGTACATTGGTTCTCGCCGGAGGCATGACCAAAGAGCGTGCGGAAAAATTCCTGCGCGACGAGTTGATCGACATCGCAGCCTTCGGTGAACCGTTCATCGCCAACCCCGACTTGGTCGAGCGCCTGTACAACGACTGGCCGCTGTTAAAACCAGACCGCGCATTGAGCTATGGTGGCGGATCCAAGGGTTATACCGATTACCCGCCCTACTCGATTGCATGACGCTTAATGAGTGATGTATCGGCCTGATTCGCTACCTCGCGAATCAGGAAGTCGATCAGCGCCCTGGACGCAGCCGATAACTGGCGATGAGGCGGGAATATCAACGAGAACGGTCGGGACCGCCCACCCGACTGTTCGAGCAGCGGCACCAGGCGCCCGCTTTGAATCCGCTCCCGTACAATAAACTCGTAGGTCTGGCAGATTCCCATGCCGTGCTCGGCCAATGACACCGTGCCCAGCACGTCGTCGGACACTTGAATACTCGCCTCGGGTATCCACTCCCGATCAATCCCCTGCTCGCAAAAGAGCCAAGGCCCGATCCGGCCGCTGCTGGGCATCACAAATGGCAGACAGGCATGTGCTGACAGTTCGTCAACGCTGCGAGGCATACCTGCGCGCTGCAGGTAATCCGGCGCGGCGACCACACACAAACCCGCCTCTTCAAGTTTGCGTCCAACCAGACCGCTGTCGGGTAATTGCCCCAGGCGAATGGCCAGGTCGTACCCTTCGGCCACCAGATCCACATTTCGATTGCTGATGCTCAACTCGATGCGCACCTGTGGGTACTGCCGGTTGAAGCGGCAGAGCAACGCCGGCAGCCTGTAGTGTCCGTAAGTCGTCGGCACGCTGAGTCGGACCCGACCGGTCAACGTGCCTTCCTGCCCAAGGATCGCCCGCTCTGCATCATCGATCAACGAAAATGCCGTGCGGGACTGTTCCAGGTAAAGCAGACCCGCGTCGGTCAGGCTCAGGCGTCGAGTCGTGCGCCGTAATAGCTGAACGCCCAGGCGTGTTTCCAGGCGTGAGATCGCCCGGCTGACCACCGAAGGGGTGGTCGCCAGAACAACCGCCCCAGCACTCAGGGAGCCCTTCTCCACTACGGTGACGAAGACTTCTACGTCTGCAAGATAGTCGAATCGACGGCTCACCTTTACCTCCAAAGAACAAGTGCTTTTCTTCTGAGCAAGTTTATCGCCCAGGGAGGCATGAATATAGTTGTATCAACGATCAGTCGACTGCTGATCGAACACAACCTCCACTGTTCGGAAATCCCATGCGCCCCATTACCCGACTCGCCCTGGCAATGACCATTTGCACTACGGCCTTCAACGCTCAGGCCGGCAACGTATTGGTCGTTCTGTCAGATTCAGACCACCTCGACCTCAAGGACAAGAAAGTCTTTGCGACTGGTTTTTACCTGAACGAATTGATGCAACCTGTGAAACTGCTGCTTGATGCCGGGCATTCGGTGACCTTTGCAACGCCGACGGGCAACGCGCCAACGCTGGACAAGTCCTCCAGCGACAAGATGTATTTCAACAATGACGTGACGGCACTGGAGGAGCACAAGGCGTTGCTTGAACGCCTCAAGATCACCTCTGCGGGTGAGTCTCCTGTCATCAGCCTGTCGCGCGTCGAACAGATTGGCTACGAGCATTTCGATGCTATCTATGTACCCGGTGGCCACGCACCGATGCAGGATCTGCTGCGCAGCTCCGCGTTGGGCAAACTGCTGAACAACTTCCATGCAAACAACAAGACAACCGCCCTCGTCTGCCATGGTCCGATTGCCCTGCTGTCTACCCTGTCCGACCCGACGACCTTCACTCACAAGCTCGAATCCGGCACCGAAACCGCCACGCCGGACTGGACCTACGCCGGATACAAGTTCACCGTCATCAGCAACCAGGAAGAGGAACTGGCCAAGGGACTACTGAACGGGGGGGCCATGAAGTTCTATCCGCAAACCGCCCTTGAAAAAGCCGGAGGCGTATACAGCAGCAACACTGCTGCGTGGGCTCCTCATATCGTCATCGACCGCGAATTGGTGACCGGGCAAAATCCGGCTTCAGCGCTGGACGTGGGCAAGGTCATAGTCGAGCGACTCAAGTCCCCGAACCAGGCAAAAGGCTGATCGATTCAAGCTATCGTTTTTGCATTGAAAATACGCCGCTCAATGAGCGGCGTTTTTGTGAGTCTTGAGTAAAGAGCTTCGCAGTGAGCTCCTCCCTGAACCTGCTCCCTTGGCAATCACTACTGCCTCCACAAAGGAAGTCGTCCAATAGTGCATTCAGGTCAAAACTATTGTGCCTGTCGGTGCATTTTTCTCCCAACAGGGGGCGCCGATACTGTCGGCATTCACCCAAAGCGCTGCCCTGGATTGTGCAGGCACAGGAGACTTCATGAACTCACACTTTCAACGTTTGCTGGGATCCACCCACTTCTCCATCGGGCTGGAATTGCCACTGGACAATGATTGGTCGAAATCGGGCCAACACTTGCGCATGGCAGAGAAACGACCCTTTGGCGTTCCTGACCTGAAGCAACACGCCCAATTGGCCCGATTGGCGGACACCAGTGGATTTCGAGCACTGTGGGTGCGTGACGTGCCGATGTATGACCCGAACTTTGGAGATGCCGCCCAGGTTTTCGAGACCTTTTCCTACTTGGGCTATCTAGCCGGCGTCACTGAAAACATCATGCTGGGCACCGCCGCGGTGGTGTTGCCGCTTCGACAACCCTGGTTAACCCTCAAGGCGGCCAATAGCATCGACGAACTGAGTGAAGGTCGCCTGCTACTGGGCGTGGCCAGTGGCGATCGGCCGATGGAATACCCGCTGTTCGGAGTCGACTACAACCAACGGGGAGCACATTTTCGCAGTGCCGTGGAACTGCTGAAAAGCCAGGGCACTGGACGCCTGCCGGAAGGCGCTCAACTCTTGCCACAGCGTGAAGAGCGCGTTCCCTTGCTGGTTGCCGGACTTGGCCAACAATCACCCAATTGGATTGGAGAGCACATGGATGGCTGGCTCGCCTACCCTGGAACACCACAGGAACATCGTCGGCGCGTTGGTCTCTGGCGTGAAGTAGGTGCTGACAAACCCTATATCACCTTCCTGCATCTGGACCTTGAAGCCGATCCTTATGCGCCGATGAAACCGCTGCGCTTCGGTGGTCGTGGCGGGCGTATGGCGCTCATTGCAGAGCTGGAGGCACTGCGTGAAGCGGGTGTGCAGCATATTGGCCTGCATCTGCGTCACAGCGAACGCCCCCTTGTGGAGGTGGTTGAAGAAATTGCCGAATACGTTTTGCCCGGATTTCACAGCGCAGGCTGAAGCGACCCGTTGCTCTGCGCTTTGCTGTCGGGACAAGGCGTTCACCATAATCCGGGGGCAGAAATCACTCAGGCGCAATAATCGGATTTCTGCTCATCGATCAGTCGCAACGCAGCTTCCCAGGCCAACAGGTGAAGATTGTCTCGAATCTCGGCGGCCAACTGCCTGGCCGTGAGTTCGCAGACGTCTTTTGAGGGGAAACGCAGCGATTGCCCACCAGCCAATGCAGCCACCTGAGCCTGGCAGGCGCGCTCGAAGATATAGATCTGGTTGAAGGCTTCGGCAATGGAGCCGCCAACGGCCAACAACCGATGCATGACGCGCGCGGTGCTACTAGGTTCTCGCCCCCGGATTCTGCCAGAACGCCGGATCGGCACTCTTGAGCCGCTCGACCGCATTGTTGATGTGGTTAAGGGCGGCATGGCGCGCGCCTTCAGGGTCTCGTGCGGCGATGGCCTCGTACACGGCGGAGTGTTCGACATGCACCGTCCTGGCCAGGTCGTGGCGGCGTTCCTCGTTGGAGCGGGTGATGCGGATCGCTTCCTTGATGTACTGCGCGATGAACTCGTGCAGTGACGGGTACAGCGGATTGCCCGTTGCCCTGGAAATGGAGTGATGGAACGCCAGGTCTTCCTCGACGCCATCGCGCCCCGCCTGCTCGGCGGCATCGATGGCCTTGAGCGCCTGGTGGATGGCCTCCAGTTGCGCCGGCGAATGCCGCTGTGCCGCCAGTGCCGCCGCCTCCCCTTCGATGCCGCGGCGCAGTTCGGTAACCCGCAACACTGCCTCGATCGACCCGCTGACGTCCAGGTCGATGGTGAACGCCTTGATGTGCGCGCCTTCGCTGACGACGGTGCCGCTGCCTTGGCGAACTTCGACCAGCCCGGCTGATTTCAGGCGTGAGATCGCCTCGCGGATGACCGTCCTGCTCACCCCGAAACGCTCCGAGAGCACGGGCTCGGTGGGCAGACGAGCGCCCGGCAGCACTTCGCCATTGGCGATGTAGGCCTTCAGGGCCGCCGTCACCTGATCGGACAGCGTGCCCTTGGCGGAGTCCTTCAAAACGGCCAGCGCCTCGGCGGAACAGGGGGATTTGTCAGGAGTAGGCATAGGCATCTCTGGGCTCAAATCGGTGAACGGTACTGCATTTTAGACCCGTCGTCCCCTCTGGATTCTGCTCCTTGAATTCGTATGACGTATTATGATAAAAAACCGATCTTCATGTAAGTCCGATAAAAACAACGTCACCCACTACAAAAATAAGGATGGGGGAAACACATGACTGAATCAGTGATTCAAACCGGCACCACCGTGCCCGTCGATCGCTTCGAGGACCTTGCGTATCGCAAAGCCGCGTGGCGTACCCTGCCGTTGCTGCTGCTGTGTTACCTCGTCGCCTATCTGGATCGGGTGAACGTGGGTTTCGCCAAATTGCAGATGTCCGACGATCTGCAGTTTTCCGAGGCCGTCTACGGTCTTGGCGCAGGGATTTTCTTCATTGCCTACTTCCTCGTGGAAATTCCCAGCAACCTGATCCTGCATCGCGTCGGTGCGCGGTTGTGGATCGCGCGCATCATGATCACCTGGGGCATCATCTCCTCGGCCATGGCGCTGGTCAGCACGCCGATGTCCTTCTACATCATGCGTTTCCTGCTGGGGATCGCCGAGGCCGGGTTCTACCCGGGCGTCATCCTCTACCTGTCCTACTGGTTCCCGACCCATCGTCGCGGCAAGATGTACGCCCTGTTCGCCACGGCCGTGCCGCTCTCGGGACTGATCGGTGCGCCCCTGTCCGGCTGGATCATGAGCGCCTTCAACGGTGACCATGGGTTTGCCGGCTGGCAATGGCTGTTCTTTCTCGAAGGGCTGCCTTCGATCGCCGTCGGCATCCTGGTGATCTTCTGCCTCAGCGACCGCATCTCCAGTGCAGGCTGGCTCACCCGGGAAGAGAAAACCCTGCTGCAGACGCGCATCGACGCCGAGACCGCTGGCCATCAAACCCACAGCCTCAAAGAGGTGTTCCTGCAGCCGCGCATCTGGCTGCTGACGGCCATCTATTTCTGCATGATCGCCGGCTTCTACACCGTGGGCTTCTGGTTGCCGACGCTGATCCGCCAGGCTGGCGTCAGCGATGTCTTGCAGGTCGGCATGCTCACCGCCATCCCGTATGCCGCCGCCGCGATGACCATGATCCTGGTGTCGCGTAGCGCCGACCGATTGCGCGAGCGTCGCTGGCACCTGGCGCTGACCGCGGTGCTGGGCGGTATCGGGCTGTTCATCTCCGCTACCTGGAGCGACAACTTCACCATTTCGATGATCGGCCTGACCCTGGGCTCCATGGGCGCCATGAGCACCCTGCCGCTGTTCTGGAGCCTGCCAACGGCCTTCCTCGGCGGCACCGCCGCAGCCGCCGGCATTGCCCTGATCAACTCCTGGGGCAACCTGGCGGGCTTCGTCTCGCCGTACCTGATGGGTTTCCTCAAAGACACGACCCACAGTACCACGATCGGCATGTATGTGATGGCAAGCGCACTGTTCCTCGGCGCCCTGCTGGTCTTCAGAATTCCCGGAAAACTCGTCAACCGTTGACGTTTGGAGCAACTCATGAAAATTCTCGTGACCGGTGCAGCCGGCTTCCTTGGCCGCCGCCTGATCCAGGCCCTGCTGCTGCGTGGCTCGCTCACCGACCGTGCAGGCCAGTCCCAACCCATCGGGCAAATCATCGCCTTCGACATGGTCGCGCTGGAGGGCATCGATGATCCGCGGGTAACGGTGGTGTGTGGCGATATCGCCAACCCTGAAGTGCTCGACAGCCTGATCGACGCCAGCACCGACAGCATCTTCCATTTGGCTGCGGTGGTTTCCAGCCAGGCGGAGGCCGACTTCGAACTGGGCATGCGCATCAACTTCACCGCGACCCAGAACATGCTCGAACGCATTCGCCAGCTCGGCACCTGCCCGAAATGGGTGATGACCAGCTCCGTCGCGGTATTCGGCGGGCAACTGCCGGAACGCGTGCGCGATGATCAGGTGTGGGCACCGCAGAGTTCCTATGGCACGCAAAAGGCCATGAACGACCTGCTGCTCGCCGACTATAGCCGGCGCGGTTTTGTCGATGGTCGCAGCCTGCGCATGCCGACCATCGTGGTGCGCCCGGGCAAACCCAACCTGGCCGCTTCCAGCTTTGCCAGCGGGATCATCCGCGAACCGCTCAATGGCCAATCCAGCGTTTGCCCGGTGCCCCTCGATATGCGGCTCTGGCTGATGTCGCCAGCACAGGCGATCGCCAACCTGATCCATGGTCATGAGCTGGCCGGCGAGCAGATGACCGAGGGTCGGGTGATCAACATGCCAGGCCTGTCGATTACCGTCGAACAGATGATCGATGCCCTGCGCCAGGTCGCCGGTGAAAACGTGGCCGCGCGGATCAGCCTGGAGCGCAATCCGGCGATCGAGCGCATCGTCGGTTCGTGGCCAGGGTCCTTTTGCGCCACCTACTCGCGGGACCTGGGCTTCACCGCGGATGAGGATTTCCGCGCTGTGATCAAGCAGTACATGACTGAATATCTGCCCGGATGAACCCAAAGGAGGAGCTCGACATGTTGAATGCCCCTGCCCGCCCTCTGCTGGGCTGCATCGCTGACGATTTCACCGGTGCGACAGACCTTGCCAACATGCTGGTGCGCGGCGGTATGCGCACCGTGCAAAGCATCGGCATACCCGGTGCCGAGGTTGCCGAACAACTCGACGCCGACGCGATCGTCATCGCCCTGAAGTCCCGGACCGTGCCGGCCACCGACGCCGTGGAGGCCTCGCTCGAAGCGCTGCGCTGGTTGCGTGAGCGTGGCTGCGAACAGATTTTCTTCAAGTACTGCTCGACGTTCGACTCTACCGCTGCCGGCAACATCGGCCCGGTGAGCGAAGCGCTGCTGGACGCGCTGGGCAGTGATTTCACCCTGGCGTGCCCCGCCTTCCCGGAAAACGGGCGCACGGTCTTTCGCGGGCATTTGTTCGTCCAGGACCAACTGCTCAGCGAGTCGGGCATGCAGCATCACCCGCTGACACCGATGACCGACGCCAACCTGGTTCGGGTGCTGCAAGCGCAGAGCCAGGGCAAGGTCGGCCTGCTGCGACATGACACGGTGTCCAGGGGTGTAGAAAGCATTCGCGCCCGCATGACGCAGCTTCGCGCCGAGGGTGTGCGCATGGCGATCGCCGATGCCGTGTCCGATGCCGAACTGCACCTGTTGGGCGAAGCCTGCGCCGGTCTTGCCCTGCTGACGGGCGGTTCGGGGCTGGCGCTGGGCTTACCGGACAACTTCCGTCGGGCGGGTAAACTGCGCGACCTGGACGCCGCTCTAGTGCCTAAGGTCGACGGCGGCGAAGTGGTGCTCGCGGGCAGCGCTTCGCAAGCCACCAACGGGCAAGTGGCGAGCTGGCTGCAGGCAGGTCGTCCGGCCTTTCGGATTGACCCGTTGGCCTTGGCTGCGGGAGCGCCGGTTATCGAACAGGCACTGGCCTTCGCCGCTGACTCGGCAGAAACGGTGCTGATCTACGCCACCAGCTCCCCGGATGAGGTCAAGACCGTACAACGTGAGCTGGGTACCGAGCGCGCGGGCAATATGGTCGAGCAGGCCATGGGCCGGATAGCCAGCGGACTGCGCCAGGCCGGTGTGCGGCGCTTTGTGGTCGCCGGCGGGGAAACCTCCGGGGCCGTGGTGCAAGCGCTGGGTATCCAGCTCTTGCAGATCGGTGCGCAAATTGATCCGGGCGTGCCCGCTTGCGTCAGCACACCCGGTGAACCCCTGGCCCTGGCGCTCAAGTCCGGCAACTTCGGTGGCCCCGACTTTTTCGCCAAGGCGCTGAAACATCTGGCGGGAGATCAAGCATGAGCAACGAAAACGCCCTGCGCGAAGAAATCTGTGACGTCGGCGGCCAGTTGTACAGCCGTGGCTACACGGTAGGCAGTGCCGGCAACATCAGCGCCCGGCTCGACGATGGCTGGCTGATCACGCCCACGGACGCGTGCCTGGGCCGCCTGGATCCGGCCGCCCTCTCCAAGGTCAACCTGGCAGGGGAATGGGTCAGCGGCGACAAACCGTCGAAGACCCTGGCCTTGCACCGGGAGGTCTATGATCGCAACCCGGGTGTCGGCGGCGTGGTCCACACCCACTCCACACACCTGGTGGCGTTGACGCTGGCCGGGGTCTGGCAGCAGGATGACATCCTGCCGCCGCTGACGCCCTATCAGGTGATGAAGGTCGGGCACATCCCGTTGATCGCCTATGAGCGTCCGGGCTCGCCGAAGGTCGCCGAGCGGGTGGCGCAACTGGCCAACAGCGTGCGCGGGGTCATGCTCGAGCGCCTGGGTCCGGTGGTCTGGGAAAGCTCGGTGTCGAAGGCGAGCTATGCCCTGGAAGAGCTGGAAGAAACGGCACGCCTCTGGCTGATGAGCAACCCCAAGCCAACCCCGCTCGACCAGGCCGCACTGGATGAGCTGCGCGAAGTGTTTGGCGTGCGGTGGTAACCCCCGGGCCTTACGCTAAATGCATTTGTAGGAGCGAGCCTGCTCGCGATGGACGACAACGAAAACGCTGGAAGCCTGACACCCTGCGGCGCTCTCAGGTTTTTCGCGAGCAGGCTCGCTCCTACAAGCAATGCTGTTCACTTAAGCTTGACGTTATGTGTATGGATTGGATTGGATTGGATTGGGAGCTTATCCGTTTCTTCGGTGGTGGCGGCTGGCGGTTTCGCCCTTACGGCGAGTCCCTTTTTCAAACGCCAAAAAGGAACCAAAAGGCTTTGCCCCACCACTCGGTGCCTCGCTAGGGCTCGGCA
>NZ_AKJF01000146.1 GCF_000282475.1 Pseudomonas sp. GM78 | reverse complement strand
ATGCCGAGCCTAAGCGAGGCACCGAGTGGTGGGGCAAAGCCTTTTGCTTCCTTTTTGGCGTTTGAAAAAGGGAGTCGCCGTAAGGGCGAAACCATAAGCGACCGTTACCGAAGGAACGGATATGTACTCGGTCAAAATCACTCAGGGCATCGCATCAGCAACCCCCACCACGGAAATCACCCGCGACCGTACAGCGTCACCACACAAGCCCCACCCAACCCAAGGTTATGCGCCAACGCCACCTTAACCCCTTCAACCTGACGCTTGTCCGCCGTCCCCCGCAGTTGATGAGTCAACTCATAGCACTGCGCCAACCCCGTCGCCCCCAGCGGATGCCCCTTCGACAGCAAGCCCCCGGACGGGTTGGTCACCACTTGCCCGCCATAGGTGTTATTACCCTCAAGGATAAACCGCTCGGCGCAACCGACATCGCACAGCCCCAGGGACTCATAGGTCAGCAATTCGTTATGCGCAAAGCAGTCATGCATCTCGGCAACACGAATGTCCAGCGGGTCGACACCGGCCTTTTCGTAAACTTCCCGTGCCGCACGCTGAGCCATGTCGAAACCGACCACTTCAATCATCGACCGGGTCTCGAAGCACGCCGGCTTGTCGGTGGTCAGCGACTGGGCGAGGACCAGCACGTCTGTGCGCAGGCCGTGCTTTTTGGCGAAGGCTTCGGAGCAGATGATCGCCGCCGCCGCGCCACAGGTCGGTGGGCAGGCCATCAGGCGAGTCATCACGCCCGGCCACATCACCATATCGTTCATCACGTCTTCGCTGCTGACCACTTTGCGAAACAGCGCCAACGGATTGTTGGCCGCGTGACGACTGGCCTTGGCGCGGATGGCGGCGAAGGTGCTCATCTGCGTGCCGTACTTTTGCATGTGTTCGCGACCGGCACCGCCGAACATGCGCAGCGCACTCGGAATCTCGATGTCGGCGGTCAGCTCATCGATCACCGACTGCGTCTTGTGGGTGGTGGCGCGCGGACGGTCATCCCAATTGCCTTTCAAGGCACCCGGTTGCATCTGCTCGAAACCGAACGCCAGGGCGCAGTCGACCGCACCACTTTCTACCGCCTGACGCGCCAGGAACAGTGCGCTGGAACCGGTGGCGCAGTTATTGTTGACGTTGATCACCGGGATGCCGCTCATGCCGACTTCGTAAAGCGCTGCCTGGCCGCTGGTGGAATCGCCGTACACGTAGCCGGCGTAGGCTTGCTGAACCAGCCTGTAGTCCAGGCCGGCGTCCTTCAGTGCGAGGCGAATGGCTTCGGAGCCCATTTCGATGTAGGTGCCGCTGGTCCCCGGCTTGACAAACGGGATCATGCCGACGCCGGCAACGTAAGGTTTTTGCGACATTGCTTCTCTCCAGATTCAGTGATGCAGGGGTAACCGTTCGCCCTCAGCGGAGGACGAACGGCGATTGCAGGGATGGGTTAGCGGATACCGGCGTTGCGCAAGGCGCCCGGGGTGAAGTCATTCAGGGTCTGGGCGGTACCGTACTGGACGCCGTGGGCCGACTCGTTGCTCATCGCCTGGACGATGTAGCGACCGGCGATCACGTCATAAAGCCCCTGCATGGCGTAGTAGGACACCCCTTGCTCATAGTCATTGAGCGCGTAGCCTTCACCGACACGCCAGAGCTGGCCACGGCCGTCGTAATGATCGACCTCGACCAATGCCCAGGTGTCTTCATCGAAGTACATATGGCGCTTGGCATAGATGTTGCGCTCCCCCGGCTTGAGGGTCGCTACCACCTCCCACACGCGATGCAGCTCGTAGCGCGTGAGGTCCTGGTTTATATGGCCGGGCTTGAGGATGTCCTTGTACTTCAACTGTGGCGAAGCCAAACGGTAGTTGTTGTACGGGATGTACATTTCCTTCTTGCCCACCAGCTTCCAGTCGTAGCGGTCTGGCGAGCCGTTGAACATTTCCGCATTGTCCGCGGTACGCAAGCCGTCGGACGCGGTACCCGGGCCGTCATAGGCAACCTGTGGCGCGCGTCGCACACGTCGTTGGCCTGCGCTGTAGACCCAGGCGTTACGCGGTTCGGCCACCTGATCGATGGTCTCGTGAACCAGCGTCACACTGCCGGCCAGGCGCGAAGGAGCCGTCACTTCCTGCTTGTAGTAAAACAGGATGTTGGAGGTCTTCTGTGCATCGGCGTCTTTCATGAACTGTGGGAACGCCACTTCATCGTTGAGCTGGACCGCGGTGAAACTGCCATCGGTTTGCGGTGCTACCTGGGCAATCTGACGGGTGTAGTTGTTGCCCCGGTAGCGCGTCATGTGATTCCACACCACCTCGACACCGGACTTTGGCAGCGGAAACGCATAGAAACGCGAATCACTGAAATTGCCCAAGGCATTGCCGCCACTCAACGATTGCGTGTTCAACGCACTTTTCTTCGCCGCCTCGTAGATTTCCTGCGGGTTCGACGCGGTGCGATGGGTCTTGTAGACCGGGATGCGGTAGCTCTCGGGATAACGCTTGAACATCGCCAGCTGGCCTTCGCTCAGCTTGTCCTTGTATTGCGCGGCAGTGGCCGCCGTGATCGTCAGCACGGGTTTTTCATCGGCGAAAGGATCGCCGAGAAAGCCGTTCTGCACCTTGGCCGCGCCCGGTTTCAAACCACCGGTCCAGGCCGGGATGCTGCCCTCGGCATTACCGGCCTTTTCACCGCCCAGCGGCGTCAGGGTGGTACCCAGTTGGGCGGCTTCCTTTTCGGAAACGGCGGCCATCACGCTGGAGGCGATCAGGCTGAGGGACAATGCGCAGGCTTTTATCAGAATGCTGGATTTCATTGTTGTTTTCTCCGTCTGATGGGGGTCAGAAGTTCACGCCGAAGCTGGCGGCGACGTAGTCACGATCGGTGATGCTGTTCCACTTCCCGCCGAAGTAGTCGGTGTAGCTGAGGCTGGCGGTGTAGGTGTTCATGTAGTCGGCATCCACCCCGAGGCTGATGGCCTTGTTGCCTTCCTCGAAGTTGGGGCCCACGCCGTTGACGTCATGGGACCAGGCCAGGTTGGGCGACAGGTTGATGCCGGCGAAGACGTTGGGATAATCCAGCTTGCCGCGCAGGCGATAGCCCCAGGAGTCGGTGGTGTAGAAACCGTGGCTGTTGCACTCCTGCTGCGGGTTGCTCGGCCGGGTGACGCCAGGCTGGCCCGGTACCGGCGTGTTCTGGCCAACGCAAACGGCCTGGTTGACCAACTGGCCGGCACCAAACACGGTATTGCGGCCGAACCGCACCTCAGTGCCATCGCTTTCGCCCAGGCCATTGATGCGGTTGTAGCCCACCTCGCCCACCAGGGTCAGGCGGTCCGCACCGAGGACCTGGTCGAAGAACCGGGTGGCGCTCATCTGCGTTTGCAGCACCGGCATACGCTGGTAACCCGCAACCTGTGCCCCGGCGACATTGCTCGACTGCCCGCTGACGAACAGCGGTGAAGCGGCGTTGCCCGTCGCCGCCAGGTTGAGGTCGGCACCGTTGATGCCCAGTGGCATGTTGGGCCGGAAACTCACTTCGCCGCCCAGGGAAGTACCCAGTACGTTGGTCGCGAAACTCAGGCCATACAAACGCACATCTTCGGGATAGACCACGTTGTAACTGGCGCTGCGTACCGCGGCTACAGTCTTGAGGAAACGAGTGCTTATCTGCGGGAAAAACGTCAACTGGCGCTCAGCGCAGCCGACATCGCCAACCTGCACGAGCGCACCGAAGGCTGGATCACCGGCCTCTACCTGGCCACCTTGTCATTGCAACGGCACAGTGATCCGGCGGCCTTCATTGCCTCGTTCAACGGTTCCAACCCGGCGCTGGCGGAATACCTGGCCGAGGACGTATTGGCCAGGCAGACCGGCCAATGCCAGCAGTTCCTCTTGCAGACCAGCGTCCTGGGGCAGTTTTGTGCGCCGTTGTGCGATGCCGTCACCGGCCGCAACGACAGCCAGGCCGAGCTCGAATCGCTGCAACGGGCCAACCTGTTCGTGCTTGCCACCGACAACCAGCGCCAATGGTTTCGCTATCACCCGCTGTTCGCCGACTTCCTGGTGCAAACACTCAGGCAACGACACCCCGATACGTTCGAACAGGTGAACCGGGAAGCGGCACGCTGGCACTTCGCCAATGAGCGCCCGGTCGACGCCCTTGAACATCTGTTTACCGCCCACGCCGAAGACGAGGCGGCAACGCAGCTTGAACTGCATGTCGACACACTGGTGGAGAACGGTCATGCCAGTTTGCTGATGCGCTGGCTCTCACGGATTCCCGCTGAAATTCGTGACCGGCACACCGGTCTGGGCATTGCCTACGCTTGGGCGCTGCTCCATGCGCGTCGTTACAAAGAGGCGCTGCAAGCGCTGGAAAGCCCGGCGTTAGCAGGAAAACAGCACTACGTTCATCCGCTGTTGCTGCTGATCGGTGATCGCGTTGAAGAGGCGCGGATCGCCAGCGCCGAGATGTTGTGCAGTCTCACCCCCCAGGACCAAACCGCGTTTCGGGTGACGGCCCTGGTGCAGGCCACCTGCCTGGTCTACACGGCACGCTATGACCAAGCCCGGCAGCTGCTCGGTAGCGCCGGGATACGCGAGGCCCAGCGCGACTCGCCGTACCTGCGCGACGTCGTCGATACTCTGGAAGCCTTGCTCGACCTGGCCCAAGGGCAACTGGACAGTGCCCAGGCCCGGGTGTACACCGCCGTGCGCCGCGGTCGTGAACAACTTTTCGGCGCGCTGCCCGTGGGCTTTCCGGTGCTGCACACCACGCATTGCACGCTGCTCTACGAAGCGGATGCGATGGATGAGGCAAAACAGCAACTGAGCAAACTGCTGCCCTATGCCCGCGACCATGCCGCGCCCTACTCGCTGATCACCACCCATGTCCTGCTGGCACGCATCGCCTGGCTGCAGGGTGACCGCCCGGCGTGGTTGCGTTACCTGGCCGATCTCGACCAACTGGGCCACGTGGTCGGCTCCTCACGCATCCTCTGCTCCACCTGGCTGGAACGGGCGCGGGTCGCCACCCTGGAAAACCGCCTGGACACCGCCGATCACGCAATGCGTGCCGCCGAGCAACTGCGCGACTGGGAACAACCGGGCGTGACATTGAGCGCCAACGATGTCGATACGCCCTTCATCGCCCGTCAGCGCCTGAGCATCGCCAAAGGTGACGACCGCTGCATCGAGCTGTTGCGCCAGGCTATCGATGAAGCGCTGCAACGCCACCAGCATCGACTCGCCCTGAAGCTGCGCCTGTTGCTGACGCTGGCGCTCGATCGCGGGAACTTGCACAAGGAGGCACTGGAGCAACTGACCGTGGCCTTGCGTTTCGCCAGTCACGTTGGTTTCATCCGCACCTTTCTCGATGAAGGCGCGCCCATGATGGCCGTGCTGGAGCGATGGTCGGTGACCTTCCATGGCCAGGAACAGGCATTGGGCATTCGCCCGGGGTTCGTCGCCCTGTTGCTGCAAGGCAACAGCGACAGCGTCAAGCCGCAAAGCACCAGTGAAGTTCAAACCCAGATCAGCCTTTCCACCCGCGAGCTGCAGGTGGTGCGTTTGTTGGCCCTGGGTTACCGCAACCGCGAAATAGCCGAAAAGATGTTCCTGTCTGAACTGACCGTGAAATCGCACCTGCGCAAGATCAACACCAAGCTGGGGGCCGGTGGCCGCACCGAAGCGGTGTCGATAGCCAGGACGCTGGGGTTGCTCGACTGAGGATCAGGCTTGCGCGGGCGGTACCGATGCCAGTGCATGCTCGATGAACGTCAGCAATTGCGTGCGCAACAGCTTCAGGTCGATGCCGGCGGGGTCCAGCAGGAATTGCAGCATCATGCCGCGCAACGTGCCGAGGATCAGCAAGGCACTGGCCAGCGGATCCACCTGGGCGCGGATCTCGCCACTTTCGATGCCTTGGCGAATGTAGCCAGCCAGGTGTTCCATGACCGAGTGGTTGTATTCGGCGAGGATCTGCACGGTTTCCGAGTCCTGGGTCACGGCCTCGGACATCAGCGCCAGTAACGCACGGGTATTGACCCAGTCGCCGTCGGGGCGCGACAGATAAATACCGACAAATCCCTTGAGTGCATCCAGCCCCGGGCGCCATCGCGGCGACCGGGCATCGACCAGCTCCATGAAGTTGGCATTGACGAAACCCGCCAGGGCCCGCAGCAATCCGGCCTTGTTGCCGAAATGATGGGTCGCCAGGCCACGGCTGTAGCCTGCCTCTTCGCCTACCTCCGACAGCGTCATGCCCACCCAGCCCTTGCGCGCAACGATCTGCCGGGCAGCGACCAGCAGACGCTGTTCCGCCTCGGCACGACGCTCGAGCTGGGTCCGACGTGCAGTCGGCTGGGCGGGTTTTTCAACGGGTTCCATCGGGCAATTCCTTACTGACCTGTAAAAACGGGGGTACGACGTTCAGCCATGGCGCGGGTGCCCTCGGCAAAATCGGCGCTGACAATCTGCCACTCCTGCTCGGACGCTTCGCGATCAATCACCTGGTCAACCGCATCCGCCAGGCCCATGCGCAGGGTTTCCCGACTGGACATGACCGCAGCCGGTGCGCTGGCGGCAATTTCCTCTGCCAGCTCGCGAGCCTTCTGCCGCTCCTGACCGGGCTCGGCGAGCACATCGGCCAAGCCGATTCGCACCGCTTCAGCGCCATCGATACGCCGCCCGGTGGCAATCAGCAGCGCCGCCATTTGCGGGCCGACCAGGCGCGGCATGGTAACCGAAATTCCAAAACCCTGATGAATGCCCAGGCGATTGAAATTGGCCGAGAAGCGCGCTGTGGCGCTGGTCACCCGGAAATCGGCAACCAGTGCCAGGCCCAGACCGCCACCAATCGCGGCGCCCTCCACCACGCAGATCATCGGCTTGCGCGTGCGAAACAGGCGCACGGCGGATTTGTAGACACGGCGTGGGTACTGCGGATCGCACGCGTCTGCCCCGGAAAAGTCAGCGCCTGCGCAAAACACCTTGCCTTCAGCCTGCAAAACCACGACCCGGCACTGGGACAGTTCATCGAGGTACTGCAGGGTATCGGCCAGGTCCTTGATCAATTCGGCATCGAAGAAATTGTGCGGTGGACGATTGAAACCCAGGGTGGCGATGTGACCGTCCAGGTCCAGTGTCAGGCCGCGGCCGGGGGTGTATGAGGTATTGGTCGACATAAAAACTCCATCAGGGGGGCAAAGCCGTCCCGGTCAAGTGAACACGATTTTCAGGACGGCGGGTGGCTTGATCGCGGTCGGGGTTGCTGTTAGCTTATTTACTTGTTGGTCGTTCAGCAAGTTAGAAAACAATCACCCTATTCTCTTTCCACACGAGCAAAAAGCCATGCAGGCACTCGATATTCGTCCCTGTCACCTCGACGCCAATGCCCAGGCGTTACGTGCCGAAGTGCGCGAATTTGTCGCCCAGACACTGAAGGACTACCCGGCCCACGAACGCGCAAAGAACTGGAACGGCGCCGACCCTGAATTCAGCCGCAAACTGGGCGAGCGCGGCTGGCTGGGCATGACCTGGCCCAAGCGCTATGGCGGCCACGAACGCAGCGCCCTGGAACGCTATGTCGTGCTCGAGGAGTTGTTGGCCGCCGGCGCGCCGGTCAATGCCCACTGGATTGCCGAGCGTCAGTCCGGCCCGTTGCTGATGAAGTTTTCCCCTGAAGTACTGGCGCCCCGCCTGCTGCCGGCCATCGCCCGCGGCGAGCTGCTGTTCTGCATTGGCATGAGCGAGCCGAACGTCGGCTCCGACCTCGCGTCGGTGCAGACCAAGGCTGTGAAAACCGACGGTGGCTGGATCGTCAATGGCAGCAAGGTCTGGACCACCGGCGCCCATCGCTGCCACTACATGGTCACGCTGTTGCGCACCGGGCCAAAGGACGAGACAAACCGTCACTCCGGCCTGTCGCAGCTGCTGATTGACCTGCACGCCACCGGCGTCACGGTTCGGCCCATCTACAACATGCTGGGCGAGCACGATTTCAACGAAGTGTTTCTCGATAACGTGTTTGTCCCGGACGACTTCGTCATCGGTCGGCCAGGCGATGGCTGGAAGCAAGTCGGCGCCGAGCTGGCGCTGGAGCGCAGCGGCCCGGAACGTTATTTGAGCTGCACCCAGTTGTACCTGGAAATGCTCGACGCCGCGGACCCGCAGAACAATCGGCACGTGGTCAGCCTCGGTCGCGTCGCGGCGCGCTATGCCGCATTGCGCCAGATGTCGCTGGGCGTCGCCGGCATGCTCGCTCGCGGTGACAACCCCGCGACCCCGGCGGCACTGGTAAAAGACCAGGGTGCCCTGCTCGAGCAGTCCCTGCCCGACCTTGCCCACGACCTGTTTGGCGGCGAACGCCAACCCGGCTCCCGACTCGACCAGGTGATGCGTTACCTGACCCAGACCGCCCCGTCGTTTTCCCTGCGTGGCGGCACCCGTGAAATTCTTCGCGGCATCATTGCCAGAGGACTAGGACTGCGATGAACCAGGCACTCAATGATCAAACCGTGGAAGACGGCACCCCTTCGCCACTGCAATCGATGATTGCCGACAGCGTCGAACGCCTGTTCGCCGAACAGGTCACCCCCCAGATACTGGCGCATTTCGATGCTGGCCGCGCGGCAACACAGTTGTGGCAACAGGTGGTCGATCTCGGCCTGCCCGGTGCCCTGATGCCTGAAACGGCAGGCGGCAGCGCGGCCAGTTGGCTGGACATCAGCCCGGTGTTGCGCGCCATTGGCTACTGGAGCGCGCCCCTGGCCTTGAGCGAAACCATGCTTGCCTCGCTGCTGCTGGCCCATGGCGGCCTGCACGTACCGGAGGGACCGATCACGCTGATTCAGATCGGTCACTACGGCGACCTGCGATTGACCGAAGACCGTGTTCTCGATGGCCGCGCATTCAATGTGCCCTGGGCACGCAGTTGCCGCTGGGCAGCGGTGGCTGATGGCAATGGCCATGTGGCGTTGGTCGATCTTCGCCAGGCAGCGGTCAGCGTGGAAACCGGCAGCAATTTCGCTGGCGAGGAACGCGACACGTTGTACTTCGATAATGCCAGCGTCCACGCGGTCGGTTCGCTGAAAGTGGCCGACGTGCAGGAACCGGTCTGGCTGTTCGGTGCCTTGATGCGTGCCTGCATGTTGGTCGGGGCACTGGAGTCGAGCCTGGACAAGGCCGTCAACTACGCCAATGAACGTGCGCAGTTCGGCAAGGCGATCGGAAAGTTCCAGGCGATCCAGCAGCAACTCGCGCAAATGGCCGGGGCCATTGGTGCCGCGCGCATGGCCACGCAGGTCGCGTTGCGCAGTGCCTGCGAGGCGTTGCATGCCGAGCAAGGCAGCCGCAACAGCCTGGCGTTCGATGTTGCCGTGGCCAAGGTCTGCGCCGGTGAAGCCGCGACCCTGGCTACTTCGGTGACGCACCAGGTACACGGTGCGATCGGCTTTACCCATGAACACACCCTGCACTTCACGACCCGTCGCTTGTGGTCCTGGCGCGACGAGTTCGGCAGCGATGCGCAGTGGGCCGAAGTCCTCGGCCAGGCGGCGATTGCTGCGGGGGGTGACGGGTTCTGGGCAGGACTGACGCAGCGCAGATTCTGACGATGCGCTCAATCAAACAAATAACAATAAGGTCTCCCGATGTCGCTACCCGCCCTGTTATCCGATCGCCTGCGGCTACCGCTGGTGGCCGCGCCGCTGTTCCTGGCCTCCACCCCCACCCTGGTCGAGGCACAATGCCGTGCGGGTATCGTCGGTTCGATGCCCGCACTCAATGCCCGCAGTGCCGAGATGCTGGACGACTGGCTGGCGCAACTGACCGAAGTCCTCAGCCAACCGCTGACATCGCACGGCGCGCTGCCGGCGCCCTTTGCCATCAACCAGATCGTCAGGCGTGACAATCACCGCCAGGCGCAAGACCTGGCGTTGCTGGTAAAGCACAAGGTTCCAGTGGTGATCACCAGCGTTGGCGCACCGGGTGAAGTGGTCAGCGCCGTGCACAGCTATGGTGGCATCGTCTTTCACGATGTGGTCAGTGTCCGGCACGCGGAAAAAGCCGTCGAAGCCGGCGTCGACGGCCTTGTCGCCGTCTGCGCCGGTGCGGGCGGTCACGGCGGGACCTTGAACCCGCTGGCCTTCGTCAACGAGATTCGTCGCTTCTACTCAGGGACCGTGCTGCTGTCCGGAGGCTTGACCACCGGTAAAGACCTGGTTGCCGCGCAGATCATGGGCGCTGACCTGGGCTATATCGGCACGCGTTTTCTCGCCACCCGGGAATGCGAAGTCAACGACGCCTACAAACAGATGCTGCTCGTTTCCAACGCCGACCAGATCGTCAATACCGCACTGTTCAGCGGCCTGCGCGCCAACTACCTGAAGCAGAGCATCGCCCGCACCGGCCTCGATCCAGACAACCTGCCGCCACCACCGGCCCAGGGCGGCAGCGGCGGCCATAATGGCGCCAAATTGTGGAAAGACATCTGGGCGGCGGGCCAGGGCGTGGGCAACATCGATGACATCCCCACGGTGGAGGCGTTGATCACTCGGTTCGAGGACGAATATCACAGGGTGCAAATGCCCGCCCGGCGCCCCGCTGCGGTGTGATTGGCGGCGCGGGTTCTGCAGAATCCGCGCCCCGTGGTGCTAGGTCTTTGGCCATTGGTACAGCGGCGGTTCCTTGCGCATGAACCTCGCCGTCGCCGCATGGAAATACGGCGACGTCATCGCCAAGGCCTGTGCACTGGCCTCTGCATCCAGTTGTGCCTGGAGCGTGCTTTCGAAGGTGCGCGCCAGCAGGCGCTTGCTCATGCTAAAGGCGGCGGTCGACATGTTGCCCATGCTGCAGGCGATTTCCCTGGCGCGATCGCGGAACACCTGCGGTGCATGGACTTCCAGGACGATGCCGAGGGCCAGCGCTTCCTGTGCGGACAGGTCCCGCGCGCAGTAGAGGATTTCCTTGGCTTTTTGATAACCGACAATCCGTGGCAGCGTGTAGCTCGCGCCCATATCGGCGACTGCGCCAATACGTGCGAAGGCCATGCAAAAGCGTGCCCGGTCGGATGCGATGACAAAATCGGCAGCGAGGGCCAGGCTGAAACCGGCGCCGAAAGCCACTCCGTCCACGGCTGCGATGACGGGCCGGTCGAACTCCATCAGCGCGGCAAGCACCCGGTTGGCCTGGTTCATCGTTGCCTGCCGCACACTGGCCTCAACCTCGCCACCCATGTTGTTGATGTCACCACCGGAACAGAAATCGCTGCCCGCCCCCGTCAACAACAATGCCTTGACGTGAGGGTTGTCGCGCAGATGGCTGAGCGCTTCATCCAACTGCTCGAACAGCTGTCGGGTCAGCGCGTTTTTTCTCTCTGGACGCGAAAGGACTAGCGTGGCCAGCCCATCTTCGATGGTCAGCACAACGGATGTCGACATAAAAGTTTGCCCCCTGATAATGGCCCCGGCTGAGCGCGATGACCAACCGTTACCGTGGGACAGTACTTTCGAGGCAACTTCCGTTAATACCCCCCTTACCGGGTGGCCACGATTCGTAGGCCCTGCAGGTTTACGCCGTCTCCAGCTTCGCGGCGGTCGCTACGGTTTTGGGTGTTCTACCAAGCATCGATGCGGGAATGGCCAGGATCAGCCCGCCGCTGACGAACAGGCACAGCGCCAATACATAGGTACCGTTGTTGATATTGCCGGTGAGGTTCTCCGCCACCGCGGTGATCATCGAGCCGGTGAAGCCAGACAGGTTGCCGAAGGCGTTGATCATGCCAATGCCGGCGGCTGCAGCGACGCCCGACAGCACGGTCCCCGGCAGGGTCCAGAAAATCGGCATCAGGCTGAGAATGCCGGAAGCGGCGATACTGAGGAAGAACACCGACAGCACCAGGTTGTTGGCAAAGTAGGCGCTGAGGATCAGGCCAACACCACCGACAAACGCAGGAATCGCCGCGTGCATGCGTCGCTCACCGGTGCGGTTGGAGTGACGGGCGTTGAGCAGCATGGCCACGACAGCCACGGCATAGGGAATGGCGGTCAGCAAACCGATGTGCAGGCTGTTGGTGATACCGGTGCTCTTGATGATCGAAGGCATCCAGAACGCCAGGCCGTAAAAACCGGTGTTGAAGGTCAGCAGGATCAGCACCAGCAACCACACCCGCGGATTGAAGAACACTTCGCTCAGGCGCGAGGCCTTGCCCTGGTTGTCGGTTTGCAGATTGGCCTTGAGCAAGGTTTTTTCCGCCGCCGACAGCCATTTGGCGGAGTCGATGTTGTTGGCCAGGCAGACGATGACCACGAACGCCATGATCACTGAGGGAATGCCTTCGATGATCAGCATCCATTGCCAGCCGGACATGCCATGCACGCCTTGCATGCTGTTCATCAACCAGCCGGACAGGATGCCGCCCAGGGTCAGGCTGATCGGCATGGCCATCAGGAACCCGGACATCACCCGGCTTTGCCGATGGGTCGGAAACCAGTAGTTGAGGTAGAGAATCACCCCGGGGAAGAAACCGGCTTCACAGATCCCCAGCAGGAAACGCAGCACGTAGAACATGGTGCTCGATTCGATATGGAAAAAGCCCGCCAGCGGTACGGTGAAGGCCACGGCCATGGAGATCACGGCCCAGGTCAACATGATCCGGGCAATCCAGAAGCGTGCCCCGTAGCGATGCAGCAACAGGTTGCTCGGCACTTCAAAGAGGAAGTAGCCCCAGAAGAACATGCTGGCGCCCAAGGCATAGACGGTGTTGCTGAATTGCAGTTCGTTGAGCATGTCGAGCTTGGCAAAGCCGATATTGACCCGGTCCAGGTACGCCGCCATGTAGCACAGGAGCAGCACGGGAAGGATGCGCCAGATGACCTTGCGGTAGGTCCGGTCTTCAAAGTCGAGCTCGCAGGCTGCAGCCTGCGCAGGTAATTGCTCGGAGATCGTTTGCATGAGGTAACCCCTGGGCATGTGGACATGCCTGATTGTTTTTATCGAATGGGTCGAGCCGAATGAACCCTTCACTCGGCGATACAGCGATGACTAGAGTGCCGCGGCAGTTTTTTCTCCATTGACCAGGCGCGTCAGCCCTAGCGGATTGCGGTTCTTGAGGGCTTGCGGGAGCAAGGCGTCAGGGAAGTTCTGATAACACACCGGACGCAGGAAGCGATCGATGGCCAACGTCCCTACCGATGTACCACGGGCGTCCGACGTCGCCGGCCAGGGGCCGCCGTGGACCATGGCCTCGCAGACTTCCACACCGGTCGGATAGCCATTGATCAGGACACGGCCGACTTTCTGCTCAAGTACGTCGACCAGGTCGGCAGACTGTTCAAGTTCTTCGAGCTCACCCACCAACGTTGCCGTCAACTGACCGCGCAACCCTTGCAGGGCCGCCAGCAGTTCGGCCCGGTCAGCGACTTCAACCACCACGGTGGCCGGGCCGAAGATTTCTTCCTGCAACAGTTCACTCCCCGTCAGCAGCAGGCTGGCATCGGCCTGGAACAACTGGGCATAAGCCTGGTTGCCCTGCTGCGCCTGCCCGGCCAGATGGGTGATTTGCGGATGCGCCAGCAAGGCTTCGCAACCCTGCACATAACTGCGCAGGCCACCGGCATTGAGCATGGTTTGCGCAGGTTGTTCGGCCAGCGAGGCACAGAGGGTCTGCACGAACGTGCTGAACGCCGCGGAGCGGATGCCAATGACCAGGCCGGGATTGGTGCAGAACTGCCCCGCGCCCATGACCACCGACGCCGCCAGTTCGGTGGCGATACGCTCGCCGCGTACCTGCAACGCTTGCGGCAGCACCAGTACCGGGTTGATGCTGCTCATCTCGGCGAACACCGGGATCGGCTGCGCACGTGCAGCCGCCATGTCGAACAGCGCCCTGCCGCCTTTGAGCGAACCGGTGAAACCGACGGCCTGGATCAGCGGATGCTTGACCAGCGCCTCGCCGACACCTGCACCGAAGATCATGTTGAACACGCCCTTGGGCATGTCGGTTTGCTCAGCGGCCCGGATGATGGCTTCAGCCACCCGTTCAGCGGTCGCCATGTGCCCGCTGTGGGCCTTGAACACCACCGGGCAGCCTGCGGCGAGCGCGGCGGCGGTGTCACCTCCGGCGGTGGAGAATGCCAACGGAAAATTACTGGCGCCAAACACGGCCACCGGGCCGACGCCCAGGCGACACTGGCGTATATCGACGCGCGGCAAGGGTTGGCGCGCGGGCAGTGGCAGATCGATGCGCGCACCGTAGAAGTCACCGCGGCGCAGGGTCTGGGCGAATAACCGCATCTGAGCGCTGGTGCGCGAGCGTTCGCCCTGGATGCGTGCTGGTGGCAGGGCAGTCTCCTGGCAGACCAGGGTTACAAATTCATCACCGAGTGCATCCAGCTCGGTGGCAATCGCCTCGAGAAATTCGGCCCGGCGTGCTGCTGGCAAGTTGCGGTAGATCGGCGCTGCAACAGCGGCGGCCTGGGCTGCGGCGTCCACTTCCTCGACCGTGGCCTGGATGAAGGCCGTGGGCAGCGCTTGCCCGGTCGTTGCGTCAACGCTGTGCAGCACGACCGAACCGGCGGCGCTACGGCCACCGGCGATGAAATTGTGTCCGGACAGTTCGGGCATGACAGTCTCCTAACCCTGATGGGAAGCCAGGCGCTACTTTACGGGTGCGAAGCGATTCATTCCCAATGGCATTTTCGGATTAACCGATAACGATTTGTTATCGAAACAACCTGCGAGCACTATTTTTATCGGAGTACATATCCATTCCTG
>NZ_AKJF01000145.1 GCF_000282475.1 Pseudomonas sp. GM78 | reverse complement strand
CTTTTTGGCGTTTGAAAAAGTGAGTCGCCGTAAGGGCGAAACCATAAGACGCCGTTACCGCAGCAACGGATATGTACTCAGACAACAATCCCCCACAGGCGTTGACGCACAGCCCCAGGCCGTGAGGAGGCAAGCAGTTCAAGAGGTCTGCTCACTTGATTCCCTACACCCCCTCCCAGCATGGTCAATACTCAAGGATTGAAGCCAAGCCAAACAACCGCTACCCCTCGGGAGGTTTGTCATGTCTGGTCAATCTCGCTTCATGCTGGTGACTTCGCCGCTGATGGAACACAGCCCTGCTTTCGACCGGGCGGCCGCGCTGGCCAAGGCGGAGGGCGCGGCGTTGCATATCGTGGCCTTCGACTATCTGGAAGGCCTGGCCACAGCGGGCATGGTCAATGAAAAGGCGCTGGAACAGATGCGCCTGGGTTACGTCGATCGCCACCGTCAGTGGCTGGAAGACCAGGCCCGGCCCCTGCGCAAAATCGGCGTAACCGTTACAACGGAAGTGACGTGGGTGCAAAACCCGCTGGAGGAAATCCTGATTCACCTCAAGGAACAGCCGATGGATGTACTGATCAAGGCGCTGGAGCACCAGTCGTTGCTGTCACGGTTGATCTTCACCCCGCTGGACGTGCATCTGCTGCGTGAGTGTCCGGTACCGTTACACTTCGTCAGCCACGCGGTCAACGCGCTGCCACGCAAAGTGGTCGCCGCCGTCGACCCCTTCCATCGTGATGATCACTACAAGAGTTTCAACGACCGCATCCTGCACGAGGCCACGAAACTGGCGACTGCCTGCAATGCCGAACTCGATGTGGTCTATGCCTATGACCTTTCGTCCATCAGTTCGGACGAGTTCGGCTTTGACAACGGCTCGGCGTTTTTTTCCTCGAGCCGCAACAAGACCCTGTATGACGCACAGTTGGACGCCTTCAACGAACTGGCCGAACGCAATGGCATCGCCGAAGCGCAACGGCACATGATCATGGGCAACCCGGCCAAGGTCCTGACCCGCTACGCCGATGCCTTTGACGTCGACGTGATCGTCATGGGTCGTCTGGGCCATCGCGGCATGGGGCGCTTGATCGGCAGCACGGTGGAGCACCTGCTGTACAAAATGCCCTGCAGTGTGTGGGTGGTGTACACCGAGCGGCTGGATGAATAGCCGCCCGATGCACAGGTTCTCAACGCCTGGTGATCACCACTTCCAGGTACTCACTGGGCACCACCATCGACTTGTCGCCCGCTCGGTTGAGGCGGTTGAGCAATTCGGTCAGGTCGTCTTCCAGGGCCTTGGCGCCGTCGGGGGGAAGCGCCGCGAAGGCCTTGTGGATCGGGCCGTACCAGCTGCGGAAGGTGTCGATGAAATGCTCGGCCGAGCGATAGCGGAAGTTGAAGGTCCGGCGAGTCACCTGCACCAGGAAATCGCGCTCGTCGAAGTGCTTGTGCAACCAGGCTTCGGTGCCCCACTGCGACGGCGGTTGCGCGCCGGGCGGTGGCGGCATGTGCCGGCCCAGGGTCTTGAACATCTGGCCGACGAAACCTTCCGGGGTCCAGTTGGCCAGGCCGATCCGGCCACCGGGGCGACACACTCGCGCCAGCTCCGCGGCGGCCTTGGCCTGGTCGGGCGCAAACATCACACCGAAGGTTGAAAGCACGGCGTCGAAACTGGCATCGGCGAAAGGCAACGCTTCGGCGTCCGCCACCTGGAAGGTCACGTTCAGGCGTTCCGCACGGGCACGGTCTTCGCCACGTTCAAGCAATGCGGCCACGTAGTCGGTGGACACCACCCTGCAACCGCGACGCGCGGCGGCCAGGGTGGCGTTACCGTTGCCGGCGGCAACGTCCAGCACCTGTTCATCGCACAACAGGTCGCAGGCCTCGGCCAGTTGTTCGCCGACGATCTGCAAGGTGGTGCCGATCACGGCGTAGTCGCCACTGGCCCACGCGGCCATCTGACGGGTTTTCAGGGCAGTAAGATCAATAGGTGTACTCATGGAGACAATCTCTGGTTTGGTACAGCATCGGGCACCGGCTCACTCAGCCGTGGTGGGATCGATGATGTTCATGACCTGGGAAATCCGATTGGCCGGGAAACCGCCCTGCCGGGCATGCTCCCTGATGAGCTCCTCGTTTGGCGCGATGTACACGCAATACAGTTTGTCGCCGGTGACATAACTCTGCAGCCATTGCACCTCTGGCAACTCGCGCAACACCCTGCAGGACTTTTGCGAGACGGCTTTCAAATCCCTTTCTGACAGTGCTCCGGCGCCTGGAATCTCGCGTTCAATGACGAACTTGGGCATGGCAACCTCACTTTATTCTTATTGATGACAGGACCCGCTGGCCCTGTGTGCGAACTATCTCTCTGACGCCGGTCGGCGTCCTGCCCGATCGTCGGCCAACATTGCCCGATCGTCCGGAGAATTCACCTTGGGCCGTGACGCGTTCACAATCAGAAACCCCCGCACGGGAAAACGCCCATGGATGCCCTGTCACAGACCCTGCGCGTCGTCCGCCTGGTCGGCGCGATTTTCATCAACGCCAGGTTCACCGCGCCCTGGTGCTATCAGTCGCCGAGCGCCGACACCGCGGCGCCGTTCCTGGAACCGGGCGCCGAACGCGTGGTGATATTTCACTTGATCACGGAGGGCGAGTGCTACGTCGAACTGGGGGATGATCCGCCGCTGCTACTAAACCCTGGCGACGTGGTGATTTTCCCTCAGGGCCATGCCCATCGCATGAGTTCCCAGCCGGGGTTGACGCCCGCCAGCGGCGCACGGCTCGACGAAATACTGGCGCGGCGCCCCCGGCAGTTGAGCTACGGCGGTGGTGGTGCGGTGACGCGCCTGGTGTGTGGCTACCTGGCCTGCGACACGCGTTTGGCCGGCATGTTGTTGGCAGGGTTGCCGCCCGTGGTCAGGGTCAATGTGCGCGGTTCCAACGCCGGCATCTGGCTGGAATCCTCGGTGCGATACGCCTTGGCCGAAGCGCGATCGCCAAGGCCTGGGGGCGAAGGCGTGCTGGCGAAACTGGCCGAGGTGCTGTTCATCGAAGTGCTGCGCCTGTACATGCACGAACACGGCAAGGGGCGGACCGGTTGGCTGGCTGGCGTGAGTGACCGGATTGTCGGTGCGGCCCTCAATGCCTTGCACAAGAAACCCTGCCACGCCTGGACGCTGGATGAACTGGCGCGCACTGCCGGCACCTCGAGATCGGTCCTGGCAGAACGCTTTGCGCAATTGGTGGGGGTGACGCCGATGCAGTACCTGACGCAATGGCGCATGTTGCTGGCAGCCAATCTGTTACGCAGCAGTAACAGTTCGTTGATGCGCATCGCCGAAGAGGTGGGTTACCAGACCGACACGGCGTTCAGCCGGGCCTTTCGCCGTGAATATGGAGCGCCGCCAGCGGCGTGGCGGCGCAGTCAGGAGAAAAAAGTGATGGCCCACGATGCTGTGAGCCATTGAAACCTCAAAAAGATCGCAGCCTGCGGCAGCTCCTATAGGGAACGCGAACTCTGTAGGAGCTGCCGCAGGCTGCGATCTTTTGACTTCAAGCCGCTGGAACGGAGGCCTTCGCCTCTTCCAACAACTGCTGAATCACTTTCTCCTGAGTCTCATAGCTGCCCTCACCAAAGTGGGTGAAACGCACCTGCCCCTTGGCATCGATCAGGTAGTGGGCGGGCCAGTACTGGTTGTCGAAGTTGCGCCAGATCGCATAGTTGTTGTCGATCGCAACCGGGTAGGTGATGCCGTATTCCTGCACCTTGTCCCGGACGTTGTCGATGATCCGTTCGAACCCGTACTCAGGGGTGTGCACGCCGATCACCACCAGGCCATCCTTCTCGTACTTCTTCGCCCAATCCTTGACGTACGGCAGGGTGTGCTTGCAGTTGATGCAGTCGAAGGTCCAGAAGTCCACCAGCACCACTTTGCCTTTGAGCGATTCGTTGGTCAGTGCTGGCGAGTTGATCCACTCCACCGCACCGGCCAGCGACGGCATGGCGCCCTGGGCGTTGTCCATGGACTCGGCCTTGACCTTGCTGACGAAGTAATCGACGACTTTCGGCACGGTTTCCAACACGCCTTTCTCGACGCTGCCGACACCTTGCGACGAGGTGTTGGCCAGCAGCACATCGTCTGCTCCCGTGGCAATCACCGCCGCACCGGCCAACACCGCCACACCGGCACCACGACGCAACCAGCCAGTGACCGGAATCGACGGTTTCAAGCGATTGACCAGGCCACGACCGGCGAAGATCAAGGTGCCCAGGGACAATGCGCTGCCCAGGCCGTAGGCCACCAGCAACAAACTGGTCCCGGCATTCGCGCCCTGCAGCATGGCGCTGGTGAGAATCACCCCGAGGATCGGCCCGGCGCAGGGTGCCCAGAGCAGGCCGGTGGCGACGCCGATCATGATCGAACTCAGCGGGCCGGACAATGTGCGGCTGTTGGGGTCGATGCGATTACCCAGCGCCACGAACGGACGCGCCAACCAGTCTCCGACCCGAGCGGAAATCAGCGACAGGGCGAACAGCACCATCACGACCAGTGCCACATGGCGCCCGGTATTGCTGGCTTCGATCACCCATTCACTGCTGACCACCGCCAGGCTGGAGATCAGGGCAAATGTCAGGGCCATGCCGCCGAGGGTCAGCAGGATTGAGGACCGCTTACGGTCGGCACCGGCGAACAGGAAGGGTACGACCGGCAGGATGCACGGGCTGAGGACGGTCAATATGCCGCCCAGGAAAGCGATGAGTAACATGGGGATCACCTTGAAATAGAGGGTGGCAGCTCACCTCCGTCCCCTGTGGGAGCTGGCTTGTCGGGTCGCCGCATCGCAGCGATAGCGGTCAACAAGTCACATCCATGCTGAATGTGCCACCGTCATCGCTGCGATGCGGCGACCCGACAAGCCAGCTCCCACAAGGGATTGGTGGTGTTCAGGTTTCAGGCCGTCTGGCTATCGAGCAACTTGCCCTGAGGCGTGCGGCTGGAGCCATTTTCTGCCACCACCTGCCCCTGCGGCGTGCGGTTGTAGCCGTCCTCGGCGAGGAAGGCATCACCGCCCTTCCCGGCCACCGGCGTCAGCTGAAAGCAGGTGCTGCTGCCGCAAGCGTTTTGTTCTACAGCGGCGTTGGCATGGGCCGCGGCACCGGCAACGGAGAAAGCAATGGCGGTCAAGAAGCGGGTGACGTTGTTCATGATGTTGCTCCTGGCTGGATTGGAATGCGCTAAGGGAGATGACTCGACTCAGTTGTCCGAGCTGCAGTTGTCGGCCAATTTGCGGTAGTCCAGGACCTGGGTCTTGCTCTGGGAATCCAGGTAGGTCAACTGGGCGTTCACCACGCCGCAGGAAGGCGAGGCATCCTGTTTCAGCGACACCACTTTCTTGATGTCCAGGTGCGTGCCGTAGCTGTAGCTCATCGGCGTAACAACAGCTTCGGCGCGGGCCGACAGGGTGCAGATGTTCAGGGCGGCAAACAGGCAAGCGGCGTAGATGGCTTTGGTGTTCATGGCGGTTTCCTCAAGGTTCATCGTTTGTTGGCAGAGGCGCTTTGGTTTGCCTCGATGGAACCTATTAGAAGCCTGCGAGGTATCCCGTATGTGTCGGGAACCGGCGCGGGTAAATCGGTAAGTATCTGGACCGGGCCGGGATACACAGGGATACAAAACCCGGCAAAATGACTGTTTTTGCGTCGGTGTGTATCCGCCCTCAGGCCAGATACACTGCAATACAAAGGGCGGCGGGCGAGCGGGCCAAGGCTCGATAGACTGTGCGACATCCCCCACTGACAGAGGCAAGTCCCCATGGAGCACGTCGATCACATTCTCATCGTTGACGATGACCGCGAGATACGCGAGCTGGTGGGCAACTACCTGAAGAAAAACGGCCTGCGCACCACGGTCGTGGCCGATGGCCGGCAGATGCGCAGCTTCCTCGAATCCACGCCGGTGGACCTGATCGTGCTGGACATCATGATGCCGGGCGACGACGGCCTGATGCTTTGCCGCGAACTGCGCGCCGGCAAACACAAGGCCACCCCGGTGTTGATGCTCACCGCGCGTAACGACGAAACCGACCGCATCATCGGCCTGGAAATGGGCGCCGACGACTACCTGGTCAAGCCCTTCGCCGCCCGTGAACTGCTGGCACGGATCAACGCCGTACTGCGCCGCACGCGCATGCTGCCACCGAACCTGGTGGTGACCGAATCCAGCCGCTTGCTGGCCTTCGGCCGCTGGCGCCTGGACACCTCCGCCCGGCACCTGCTCGATGGCGACGGCACCATGGTCGCCCTCAGCGGCGCCGAGTACCGGTTGCTGCGGGTGTTCCTCGATCATCCGCAGCGGGTGCTCAATCGCGACCAATTGCTCAACCTGACCCAGGGCCGCGACGCCGACCTGTTCGATCGCTCCATCGACCTGTTGGTCAGCCGCCTGCGCCAGCGCCTGCTGGACGACGCCCGTGAGCCGGCCTACATCAAGACCGTGCGCAGCGAGGGCTACGTGTTTTCCCTGCCGGTGGAAATCGTCGGTGCGCCAGCATGAACCTGTCACTGCGCTGGCCCCGCACCCTGGCGTCAAGACTGTCGCTGATCTTCCTGGTCGGCCTGATCCTCGCCCAGGCGCTGTCCTTCGGTGCGCAGTACTACGAGCGCTATGAAAGCTCGAAAAACACCATGCTCGGCAACCTGGAAACCGACGTCTCGACCTCCATCGCCATCCTCGACCGCCTGCCGGCGCAAGAGCGTGCGAGTTGGCTGCAACAACTGGATCGGCGCAATTACCGCTATCTGCTCAACGAAGGTTCACCCGGCACCGCCATGGACATGGACATGCCCGAGGCACCGATTGCCATGACCTCGATCAAGAATTCCATCGGCAAGGACTACCCGATGACTTTCAGCGATATCCCCGGGCCTGTGAAACACTTCCAGGTGCACCTCAAACTGTCGGACGGCAGCCCGTTGACCATCGACGTGCGGCCTTCGATGGTGCCGCTGTCGCCCTGGCTGCCCATCGTGCTGCTCGGGCAATTGGCGCTGATGCTTGCCTGCACCTGGCTGGCCGTGCGAATCGCCATCCGCCCCCTCACCCGCCTCGCCGAAGCCGTGGACACCCTCGACCCCAACACCCACCCGGTGCTGCTGGACGAAAAAGGCCCGACCGAAGTGGCCCATGCCGCCAAGGCCTTCAATGCCATGCAGGCACGCATCGCCGCTTACCTGAAGGAACGCATGCAACTGCTGGCGGCGATCTCCCACGACCTGCAAACGCCGATCACCCGGATGAAACTGCGCGCCGAATTCATGGACGACTCGGTGGAGAAAGACAAACTGTGGAACGACCTGGGCGAGATGGAACACCTGGTGCGCGAAGGCGTGGCGTATGCCCGCAGCGTCCACGGCGCCACCGAAGAAAGTCGGCGCACCGACCTGGATTCGTTCCTCGACAGCCTGGTGTTCGATTACCAGGACATGGGCAAGCAGGTGCAGCTGACTGGCAAAAGCGCCACCGTCATTGACACCCGCCCCCACGCCTTGCGGCGAGTACTGGTGAACCTGACGGACAACGCGCTCAAATTCGCCGGTGCTGCGGAACTGCTGGTTGAAAAGAAATCCGACGGCAGCGTGTCGGTGAAAGTCATGGACCGTGGTCCCGGGATTGCCGAAGCGGAACTGGCCCAGGTCATGCAACCGTTCTACCGCGTGGAAAACTCGCGTAACCGCAGCACCGGCGGCACCGGCTTGGGCCTGGCCATCGCGCAACAGCTGGCGTCGGCGATCGGGGGATCGTTGACGTTGAGCAATCGCGAGGGTGGTGGCTTGTGTGCCGAGCTCAAGTTGCGCGGTAAATGACGGTCGCTGCAGCGGCCGGTCACTGCCTACCATTGGTCGCTACTGTCATATCTGACAGTAGCTGACACCCACAGGTTGCTGTGCAATCGCTCTCCGCCGAGGATTCGGAGAAACTGCCATGGACCTGCTCCAATCGATTAACCGACTGTGTGCGCGGCTGGCTCCCGGTGGCTGGCATTCGTTGCTGTTGTCCCATGGCCTGGACATCCTGGCGGTACCACTCGACGCCGAGCTGATCAAGCCGCTCACCATCGACCGCAGCCTGCGTGGTTTCGAGGACTTCGCCAGCGCCGGCATCCGCGCCATCGAAGCCGCACAACCGGCGCGCAGCCTGCTCTATCACGCGCTGGCCTCACCCGGGGTGACCCACGACGACGCCGGCCAGCCTTTGCAATTGTTCCCCACGCCCGGCGAAATTGAAGCCGTCCTGGATTATGTCTATGGCGTCAGCCCGCCCACGCTTGAAAGCCTGCAACAACAGGCCCAGGGTCGCCCCCTGGCAGTGGCGGTGTTTGCCAGCCAATACCGCAACGCCGCCGATACCGTGCACGGCCAACACGCCGACCTGTGTTTCTCGCGCACCGGTATCGCTCGGGTGGGCACCGCGCCTTGCCAATACGACGCGCAACTACGCAGCTTCCTGCCGTTCGTAGAACACGACCCCTACGGCATCCGGATCATGCCCGTGCGATACAGCGCCTACATCGCCATGCAACACAGAGGCGATGCCGCACGCTTTGGGCCGATGGACTTTCAGACCGGGGATGCCGAACTGGACTTCTGGGTGCCGTTGCACAAGCTGTTCAACGGCAGGCAATGCCTGGCCGGGATGGATCTGACGATGGACCTTGAAAACCATCAGGTCAACGAGAAGCTGCGACACATTCATCTGCGCCACAGCGCAACCGGCTGGCAGGAGCCGCAGATCAGCCAGCCGCCCTTTGTCATCCGCGACGACCTGGCCCATTGGGCAACCCTGGACGACCTCGGCCCTGGCCTGCTGCTACCGCAGGTCAAAGCGAAGCTGGTGGAAGAAGCCACTTACCAGGGGCAGCGTCTGTCCTTCATCATGCCGGCCAACACCGGTGGCATGGTGCATGGCCGCCACACGTTGGATGAGGAAGGCCGGTTCGAGGATCTCAATGACCTGGAGGGGGTGGCGGAACGGGTCAAGCAAGGTGGCTATCTCGCCCTGCACTATCACGACGGTACCGCCGACGGCTGGGTCCGGGCCCATTGCCAGCCCCTGGACAATCTACTGCCATCAGTGGCGGCGTATTCGGTGATTGGCGCCCCGGATTTCTTTGCCCTTTGCAGCCAGCGCCAGTTGATACGCTGGGCACGTGAGGAGCCCGCCCTGCCCAACCCGAACATCTGGCATGCCCGGCTGGAGGCGTTGTCGAATGTACGCTACTGCGCCAACCTGAACCTGCAGGATCAACCCTTTTCGGCTGAAGATCGCGGGGTAACTGCCATCGTGGCGTTGCCGTACGACACTCAATCCACATCGTTGCCGGCTAAAAGCGTCGCCCCCATTGCCCGCCCCTCCCCGCTGCCGGACGCCGCGGCGGGTATCTTCGGTCCCGGCTGGGAAGTCGGCTGGGTGCGGCAGCGCGGTGAGGACGGGAGCTGGTTGAACATGCTCTCGGGTTACCAGATGGCCAGCCCCTTTACCGAGGACGTACGCATTTGTGCGGCCCTGGGTTCCTACTGGCCCGGCGTGGCGCCGGACTCCGCCCGCACCTTCGAACCGCGATCGAGCCTGCACAGCATCATCCCGCTGACCGATGCGGAAATCGGCCAGGGCGACGCCCCTGCCTGGGACCATCAGCAAGGGCCGCAGTTGGTAGAGCATGATGGGCGGATGCTGGTGCGTTACCACGCCTACGAATACAGCGACTACACCCAGGTGGCCCTCGATGGGCGTTTCTCCCTGCATTTGACCGGCCGCGTCACACCACAGGAGTACCAGGAACGCGTGCTCTCGATGCACCGCGTGTACAACGTTCTCGGGGCCGGCAGTGACCATGGCCAGCGCAACACCTGGCCATTGCTGGCTTTCCGGCGGGTGCAACGACCGGATCCGGAACTCGACACGGCCCAGCAGGAAGCGGGTCTGATTCTCGATGGCTGGGTCCATCGCTACCAGGTATATAAACGCGGTGCCAGCTGGACCCCGGACAGTGATTTCAAGCTGCGCTACGTGGCCATCGAACGCCAGGTCAGCCTGCTGGTCGGTGCCGGGGCGATCCTGATCAAGGAAGAATCGGCAGCTTGGCAGGTCGCACTTGAAGCCCTTTGATGCCGTGGTGATCGGCGGCGGTCCGGCAGGTTGCGCGGCAGCGATCAGCTGTGCACAACGCGGCTTGCGGGTGGCACTGCTCGAACGCGAGAGGTTTCCAAGGTTTCGTCCAGGGGAAAGCCTGCACCCGGGCATCGAACCCTTGCTGCAACAGCTCGGGGTCCCGCCCTTTTCTGCTCAACACGCGGTGCGCTTTTCCGGACACTGGGTACAGTGGGACGGCCCACTGCGCTTCAACGGCTTTGGCGGTGACAGCGGCGGTACCTGGCAGGGTTTTCATATCGCCAGGGCAGCGCTGGACACGGCGTTGCTGCAGCGGGCTGCGGCGCTCGGGGTCAGTGTATTGCAGCCGTGCCAGGCCCGGCGCCTTCTCACCCACGACCGGCGGGTGATAGGCGTGGAAACCGACAAGGGCCCTCTGTTGAGTACTTACCTGATCGATGCCAGCGGCGCCGCGGGCTGGCTGAGTCGCCAACACCGCCTGAGCGTTCAACGCTGTTCGCCACTGCTGGTAGCCCGGTACGGTTATCTGCAAGGCTGTCTCGATCCTTATCAATACGCCCCGCACCTGTTGGCCGACCCCGAGGGCTGGACATGGGTGGCAAACGTCCAGGATCAATTGCTGCACTGGACGCGCCTGTGTTTTGCCGAGGGCAAGTCCACCCCCCATGCCGTGCCCGAAGCGTTGCGCGGCTTACCCCCATCGGGTCCGGTCCTGGGTGCCGATGTCTCCTGGCGCGTGAGCACGGCGCCGGCCGGTGCGGGTTACTTCATGGTGGGCGATGCGGCCAGCCTGCTCGACCCTGCGGCTTCCCACGGGGTACTCAAGGCCCTGATGAGCGGCATGCAGGCGGCACAAGCGCTGTTCGACAGCCTTGAGCAGCCCACTATCCAGTATTCGGCGCAGGGGCAATACAGCCAATGGGTCAGCGATTGGTTTGCCCGTGATCTGGCGCAGATGCGCCACTTTTATGCGACTCATCCGTGCCCGCCGGATTGGCTGGCGTCCTGGGGTTGAACGCTCAATGCACCCGATCGACGACCCCGACGACCGCCTCGGCATGCAACTGCTGCAACAATGCCAGGCCGTTGCGCACAAAGGACTCGGTGTCGGTCGCGTCCACCTCCTGCGCCAACCCTTGCAGTTGCCCGAGTCCATCGAGTTCCGGGAACTGGTCAATTCTCTGCAACAACCTCCACGCCAACGGACTCAATTCAGAAAACTTCACACTGAAATCCGGGTCCCGGCGCACCAACAACAACGTCGGCTGATCCGGCGGTGCATCGGGCTGATAATTCGGCCCGACCAACTGCACCGGCCAGGCAAACGCCAAGGGCCAGGCCAATGGCGAAACCCGTAACGGACGACTCAGCAACACATCAGCATCGCCGGGCGATAGCGGATCGATCTCGGATTGTTGCAGGGCCATTTCCACCCATTCGTAGTGCGCCAGTTCGACCATGAACGGCGGCCACTTTCCTGCGACCAGCGCCGGGGGTTCAGAGGCGAGGAAGTCGACGAATTCCTCGGCGATTTCGCCGAATTTCGGCGTGTGGGCGCGGTAGTCGCGCAGGAAGATGCGCACCAGTTTGCGCCATTGCTCATCACCGAGAATCTTCACCAATACCGGAAAGGTGCCGCTGATCAATGACGACAGGTTGGCGAACACCAGGTCGCGATAAACCTGAGCCCGTGCCGGGTCCATTTCCGGCGGCGGCGCGTAGCGCTCCGGATCACGCAAGTAGCGACCCATGCTGTTTTGCTGTTCGTGCAGCGAGCGCTTAGCCACGGTTCTCCTCCTCGCTTTGCAACCGGCGAATGGTCTGCAACTCGGCGACCAGCTCGGAAAACGCCGGAAAGTTGAAATCGCGTTCGAGCAAGGTCGGTTGCGCGCCGAATCGGGCATAGGCCTGGGCCAGCAACGACCACACCGCCGGCTTTACCGACGCGCCATGGGTGTCGATTTTCAAGGTGTCGGACTCATCGAAGTGTCCGGCAATGTGCATGGCCACCACACGGTTCGCATCGATTCCGTCCAGGAAAGTACGCGGGTCGAAACCGTGGTTGATCGAGTTGACGAACACATTGTTGACGTCCAGCAACAGGTCGCAATCGGCTTCGCGCAGCACGGCATTGGTGAACGTTACTTCGTCCATGTCCTGCTGCGGTGCCGCGTAGTAGGAGACGTTTTCCACCGCCAGGCGACGGCCGAGAATGTCCTGGGCCTGACGGATGCGCGCGGCGACGTGATGCACCGCTTCTTCGGTAAAGGGCAACGGCAACAGGTCATACAGGTGACCGTCATCGCTGCAATAGCTCAGGTGCTCGCTGTACAGCGGCACGTTGTGGTGGTCGAGGAAAACCCGCACTTCCTGCAGAAATTCCACATCCAGCGGCGATGGCCCGCCCAGGGACAGGGACAAGCCATGACAGGACAACGGATGGCGCTCGGCCAGGGTTCGCAACGCCGCGCCATGGGCACCGCCGATGCCGATCCAGTTCTCTGGCGCGACTTCGAGAAAGTCGAAATGACCGGCCGGGGCGGCCAGCAGGTCCTTGATTAAACCGCGACGCAGGCCGAGCCCGGCGCTGGCCTTGGCTGATGTGGCAGGGGTTTGCATGATGTCGATTCCAAGGGTTGTCAGAACGTCATCACAGTTAGTCGAAGGGATGTATCGGGTCTGTGTTGAGTGCCGACGGAAAATAGCTGGGCTTGTATCGGCAGCGGGTCTGTACACACTCTGGTACAAACCCGCCTCCGGGCATTACGCCAGGTCGTACTTCTCGCGCACCAAATGGCCGATGCCCATGCGATCGAGCACATCCATCGGGCACAGGAATGTCACGCGCACAGTACCTGGCAGGCGACTGATGTCGATGGAACCGGTGATGGTGGCGCGATTGAGCACTTCGTCATAAGGAAGACCTGTGACGTCGGCAGCGCGCGCCAAGCCGTTCTCAACCGCCAGGTTGAGGTTTTCGCCGCTGCCGATGAAGGTGATCGGGCCGCTCTGTTCGATCTCGTGCTGGCCCCAACGCTCGCCCAGTGCGCGGACGCTGGCCCGCTGTTCGGCACTCATCGGCCGGGCCATCGGCGGCAGGTCGTCGAGGTTTTGCAGGAGGATCGGCCCTTCCAGGGTCAGGTTTTTCACCACCTCCACCACCACTTCGGTTTCCCCCGAGCAATCGGTGGCGTGGCCGGCGATCTCGCCGTTGCCCTGCTGGGCGTGCATGTCGCCCATGTACACACCCGCGCCGGGCACTTTCACCGGGCAGATCAACACGCAACCTTCGCGGATCGAATTGGTGTCCATGTGGCCGTCGGTCTTGGCGGCGTGCAGTTCTTCGCGGCTCATGCCGAAACGGTGCGGCGCATTGATCAGGTATTGGCCGAAATCGGCGCAGTTGTGCGAGTCGGGCAAGTCGCGCGAAGGCAGGGTGCCGATGTTGCCGAGGAACGGGCGCATGTGCGCGGCGACGCCGGGGATATCGGCGCGGGCCAGGGACAGGATCGAATGTTGCGCGGCGAACTCCGGCAGCGCCGACATCTCGGAGGCTTTGCCCGCCAGTTGGTTGGCGATGTCCTGGTTGACCGTCAGGCTGACCTGGTTCTGCGCGTCGAACACGATCACATAACCATGGCTGAAGCGGAACGCGCTGACCTCGGCGCCACAGTGGTTGCAGCGAATCGCGTCCTCTCCAATGCCTTCGACATGGCTGGCCGGGTGCTCGGTGCCGCACTTGGCGCAGAACTTGGAGACGAACGGATCGCCGTTGTAGCGCCCCTCGACGAAGCTCATGACCCCGGACGAAGTGGCCAGCGAAGTGACACGCATGCTGTTGATCTTGATCGCCACGGCATCGCCGATTTGTGCCCCGGCAATGGCCACCGGTTGCGTCACTTCATGGCCGCCCTCGAAAGCGGGCGTGATCATCGGCCCCCAGCAACCTGGCGGTGTACCGGTGATCAGGGTGCCGCCGTCGGCCAGCGGGCCGAGCATCGGCTGGCTCGGGCCAATGATGCCGTTGGTGTAGCGATCGACCCGCAGGCGATCGACCGGCGTGGCGTTGAGATTGGATTCAGGCATTGTGATCCCCTCGGAGACAGGAGCAAACGGCCGCCTGCTCAGGCGACCTAGGAAAAGGTCTTGGTCGCCACGGTTCAATGGCGCCAAAACGGCCTGATCAGTTCAGCGCAAGTTTGTGTCTGGGCTGTGTTCGGGGATGGCCTTGAATTGAGGGGGACTGTATCGGGAGGCTGTCTGGATACATTGGGATACATGCACAGGCGCTGCCGAACACTGAACCCCTGTAGGAGTGAGCCTGCTCGCGATGGCGTCGTGCCAGGCAACCTCCCAGCAAATGATAAAACGCCATCGCGAGCAGGCTCGCTCCTACAGGGGGTCAGTGTCCGGTCTGGGGGATTTTCGTCGCTCCAGGCCACTGCGTACGGCTTGCGAACTAGACTTAATGCACACAGGACCTGCTCGATCTCCTGTTCATTCCCACGACCACCGCCCGGGCGTACAACGCTTCCGGACCGTGATCCTGCAAAAGGAGCACACGTGATGGACGAGGCCAAACTCAATGAATTCATGGGCAAACTGGTAGGTGACATGGGTGGCGCGGCGATGCTCGCCAACGTCATCCTCGGGGAAGAGCTGGGCTTGTACCGGGCCATGGCCGACAGCCAGCCGATCAAGCCCGAAGCCCTTGCCGAGAAGACCGGCTGCAACCCTCGCCTGGTGCGCGAATGGCTCAGCGCCCACGCCGCTTCCGGCTATATGGAACACAGCGACGGTCAATTCCGCCTGCCCGAAGAACAGGCCCTGGCACTGGCCGTCGAAGACTCGCCGGTCTATATCGCCGGCGGCATCGGCGTGGTCGCATCGTTCTTCCATGACAAGGACAAACTGGTCAAGGCCATGCGTGGCGACGGCGGCCTGGCCTGGGGCGATCACCATCCGTGCATGTTCAGCGGCACCGAACGCTTCTTCCGGCCTGGCTACAAGGCGCACCTGATCGCCGAATGGTTGCCGGCCCTGGACGGCGTGGTGGCCAAACTGGAAGAAGGCGCCAAAGTCGCCGACATCGGCTGCGGTCATGGCGCGTCGACGGTGATCATGGCCCAGGCGTACCCGAACTCGCGGTTCGTCGGTTTCGACTACCACGCGCCGTCCGTCACCGTCGCCACCCAGCGCGCCGAGGAAGGTGGCGTGTCCGGCCGCGCACGGTTCTTCCAGGGCACGGCCAAGAGTTATCCCGGCGACGACTACGACCTGGTCTGCTACTTCGACTGCCTGCACGACATGGGCGACCCGGTGGGCGCGGCCAAACACGCCTACGAGTCGTTGAAGCCGGACGGCACGGTATTGCTGGTGGAGCCATTCGCCAATGACTCACTGGACGACAACATCACCCCGGTCGGCCGGTTGTTCTACGCCGCCTCGACCTTCATCTGCACGCCCAACTCGCTGTCCCAGGAAGTGGGTCTCGGGCTCGGCGCCCAGGCAGGCGAAGCGCGGTTGCGCAAGGTGTTCAGCGAGGCCGGGTTCTCGAGTTTCCGCCGGGCTACGGAAACGCCGTTCAACCTGATCCTGGAGGCACGCAAATAACACGCCGCACCGTTTGTCGTAGGAGCTGCCGGAGGCTGCGATCTTTTGATCTTGCTTTTTTCAGATCAAAGTCAAAAGATCGCAGCCTCCGGCAGCTCCTACCCTTCCAGCGGAGTGTTGACCATGATCGACAGCCTCATCCACGAACAACTCGATCGCCTCCGGCACCTCATGGCCGACGAGCCGTTCGCGGTCCTCACCGGCGCCGGTATCAGCACGCCGTCGGGCATTCCGGACTATCGCGACAATCAGGGCGTAAGGCGTGGCCGTCAGCCCATGATGTATCAGGAATTTCTCTCGGCACCCGAATCCCGACGGCGCTATTGGGCGCGGGCGATGCTCGGCTGGCCGCGAGTGCGCCAGGCGCAACCGAACGTGGCCCACGACACCCTGGTCCGCTTGCAAAGCAATCGGCAAATCAGCGGACTGATCACCCAGAACGTCGACACCTTGCACGACCAGGCCGGCAGCCATGACGTGATCGAACTCCACGGCAGCCTGCACCGGGTGCTGTGCCTGGATTGTGGAAAACGCAGCGAGCGCGATTCGATCCAGCATCTGATGGAAGTACAAAACCCGTATCTGGCCGGCGTCGACGCGGTGCAGGCACCGGATGGCGATACGCTGCTGGACCCTGCCTTCGAAGCGCGCTTCCAGGTTCCGCATTGCCCCCACTGCTCTGGCGCGCGGATGAAGCCGGACGTGGTGTTTTTTGGCGAGAACGTCGCCCAGGAGACGGCCGACAAGGCGATGGCCACGATGGAAAAGGCGGCGGGGTTACTGGTGGTGGGCTCGTCGCTGATGGCGTATTCGGCGTTTCGCCTGTGCCGGGCGGTGGTGGATCAGGGCAAGCCGTTGCTGGCGATCAACCTGGGCAAGACGCGGGCGGATGACATGCTGGATTTGAAGATCGAGGGGTCGTGCGAGCAGTTGCTGCCGTTGCTGGCACAGCATCTGGCTCGCTGAAGATCGTTCCCACGCTCTGCGTGGGAACGATCAGACTCTACACCGCAAAATCCTGCGCCTTGAGCACATCAAACAACGCCTGCGCCGCCGCCGACAGCTCCCCGCCCGGCAAGGTCAGCACACCAATGGCCCGTTCCACCACCGGGTCGCGCAAGGTGATGCAACGCGCGCCCAGTTCACGCATCTGCCCCGCACACAGCGCCGGCACCACGCTCACGCCCAACCCGCTGGCGACCATCCGCCCGACCGTCGCCAGTTGATGGCTTTCAAATTCAACTGGCAGCTTCATGCCCCGGGCCTGCAAATGCTCTTCCAGCATCACCCGCACTGTCGACGGGCGCTGCAAAGTAATGAACGGTTCCTTGAGCAACGTCCGCCAGTCGATTTCATCGAGCTCGACCAGCGGTGAATCCTGGGGCACCACCGCCACGAAGCGATCCATGTACAGCGGCGTGAACTGCAGGGACGAACTCATGGTCGGCTGGAAGGCCACGCCCAGTTCCACCTGGCGATCACGGACCATTTCCAGCACCTGCTCGTTGATCACGTCGTTGACCGTGACGTTGACTTTCGGATAGCGCACGCGGAATGTCTTGAGGATTGGCGGCAGCAGGTTGCCGGCGAACGACGGCATGGCCGCCAGGGTCACGCGACCGCGCTGCAGGGTGAAGCGCTGACGCATCTCGTCCTCGGCGTTGTCCCAGTCGGCGATCAGGCGGCGCGCCAGCGGCACCAGGGATTCACCCTCGGCAGTCAGCGCCACGTTGCGCGTGTTGCGGGTGAACAGACGCCCGCCCAGGCCTTCTTCCAGCGCCTTGATGGTCAGGCTCAAGGCCGATTGCGACAGGTGCAGGCGCTCGCAGGCCACGGCGAAACTCAGGCTCTGGGCCACGGCCAGGAAGGCGCGGATCTGCTTGACGGTCATCTCGCTTCGCTCAAGTTGTAAGCTGCTAGCTTCAAGCTGCAAGTTAGAGCAGCGGTTTATTGAGTTTTATCTATCAATTAACCTTAAAAATCAACTTAACAAATGAATCTTGTAGCGCGACACTCAATCCCATTCGGCTAGCCAGCCGCCCACAAAGAATAAAAGAGGTGCATATGGCAGGTTTCGACAAGCGCGTGAGTTCCTACGAGGAAGCCCTGGCCGGTCTTGAAGACGGCATGACCGTGATCGCCGGCGGCTTCGGCCTGTGCGGGATCCCGGAGAACCTGATCAACGAGATCAAGCGCAAAGGCACTCGCGACCTCACCGTCGTTTCCAACAACTGCGGCGTCGACGGTTTCGGCCTCGGCGTACTGCTGACCGACCGCCAGATCAGCAAAGTGGTGGCTTCCTACGTCGGCGAGAACAAGCTGTTCGAAGAACAACTGCTCAAAGGCGAAATCGAAGTCATCCTGACCCCGCAAGGCACCCTCGCTGAAAAAATGCGCGCAGGCGGCGCCGGCATCCCGGCCTTCTTCACCGCCACCGGCGTCGGCACCCCGGTTGCCGACGGCAAGGAAGTGCGCGAATTCCATGGCCGCAAGTACCTGATGGAAGAGTCCATCACCGGTGACTTCGCCATCGTCAAAGGCTGGAAAGCCGACCATTTCGGTAACGTGATCTATCGCCACACCGCCCAGAACTTCAACCCGCTGGCCGCCACCGCCGGCAAGATCACCGTGGTCGAAGTCGAAGAAATCGTCGAACCCGGCGAGCTGGACCCGGCGCAGATCCACACCCCTGGCATCTACGTCGACCGGATCATCTGCGGCACGTTCGAGAAGCGCATCGAACAGCGCACCGTACGCAAGTGATCCCCTGCCCCCGGACCGAATGAAGGAATAACAACAATGGCACTTTCCCGCGAACAAATGGCTCAACGCGTCGCCCGCGAAATGCAGGACGGCTTCTACGTGAACCTGGGCATCGGCATCCCGACCCTGGTCGCCAACTACATCCCCGAAGGCATGGAAGTCATGCTGCAATCGGAAAACGGCCTGCTGGGCATGGGTCCGTTCCCGACTGAAGACACCATCGATGCCGACATGATCAACGCCGGCAAACAAACCGTGACCGCCCGTATCGGTGCGTCGATCTTTTCCTCGGCCGAGTCCTTCGCGATGATTCGCGGTGGCCACGTCGACCTGACCGTGCTGGGCGCCTTTGAAGTGGACGTGCAAGGCAACATCGCCTCGTGGATGATTCCCGGCAAGCTGGTCAAGGGCATGGGCGGTGCGATGGACCTGGTGGCCGGCGCCGACAACATCATCGTCATCATGACCCACGCGTCCAAGGACGGTGAGTCCAAGCTGCTGTCCCAATGCAGCCTGCCGCTGACCGGCGCCGGCTGCATCAAGCGCGTGCTGACGGACCTGGCCTACCTGGAAATCGACAATGGCGCGTTCATTCTCAAAGAACGTGCACCGGGCGTCAGCGTCGAAGAGATCGTTGCCAAGACTGCCGGTAAACTGATCGTGCCGGACCACGTGCCGGAAATGCAGTTCGGTGACCTGTGAGGAATCAGTCCATGCAAGAAGTCGTCATTGTTGCCGCCACGCGCACCGCGATTGGCAGCTTCCAGGGTTCCCTGGCCAGCGTATCCGCCGTTGACCTGGGCGCTGCGGTGATCCGTCAGCTGCTGGCGCAAACCGGCCTGGACCCTGCGCAAGTCGATGAAGTGATCATGGGCCAGGTACTGACCGCCGGCGCCGGGCAAAACCCTGCGCGCCAGGCAGCCATCAAGGCCGGCCTGCCCTTCGCCGTGCCGGCCATGACCCTGAACAAGGTCTGCGGTTCGGGCCTCAAGGCCCTGCACCTGGGCGCCCAGGCGATCCGTTGCGGCGACGCCGAGGTGATCATCGCCGGTGGCCAGGAAAACATGAGCCTGGCCAACTACGTCATGCCTGGTGCCCGCACCGGCCTGCGCATGGGCAACGCGCCAATCGTCGACACCATGATCAGCGATGGCCTGTGGGATGCGTTCAACGATTACCACATGGGTATCACCGCCGAGAACCTGGCCGAGAAATACAGCCTGAGCCGCGAGCAGCAGGACGCGTTCGCCGCCGCCTCGCAACAGAAAGCCGTGGCCGCCATCGAAGCCGGGCGCTTCGTTGACGAAATCACACCGATCCTGATCCCCCAGCGCAAGGGCGATCCACTGTCCTTCGCCACCGACGAGCAGCCACGGGCTGGCACTACCGCCGAATCCCTGGGCAAGCTCAAGCCGGCCTTCAAGAAGGACGGTTCGGTGACCGCCGGCAACGCTTCGTCGCTCAACGACGGCGCCGCCGCCGTGATCCTGATGAGCGCCGAAAAAGCCAAGGCCCTGGGCCTGCCGGTGCTGGCGAAAATCGCTGCCTACGCCAACGCGGGCGTCGATCCGGCAATCATGGGCATCGGCCCGGTGTCGGCCACTCGCCGTTGCCTGGACAAGGCCGGTTGGTCCATCGACCAGCTTGAGCTGGTTGAAGCCAACGAAGCCTTCGCCGCGCAATCGCTGGCCGTGGCCAAGGACCTGGAATGGGACTTGAACAAGGTCAACGTCAACGGCGGCGCCATCGCCCTCGGCCACCCGATCGGTGCCTCAGGTTGCCGCGTACTGGTGACCCTGCTGCATGAAATGATCAAGCGTGACGCCAAAAAAGGCCTTGCCACCCTGTGCATCGGTGGTGGTCAGGGCGTGGCCTTGGCGCTCGAACGGGCTTAAAGCGTTCAACAGACTGCGCGGGGACCCACGAAGAGCCGCGCAGTCTGGAAAAACACCCGGTGTAACTTCGGTTACACCGGGTTTTCTCGTTTCCGTGTAGGAGCGAGCCTGCTCGCGATGGACGTCAACGATGACGCGCGCCGTCTGAATGATCGCGTTGTCCGGACGTTCATCGCGAGCAGGCTCGCTCCTACACAGTGCCGCGTCAGGCGAACTTCACCAGATTCAACGCCGGCAGCGGTCCGCCCGGAAACTGCACCAGCCGCGCACCGACGCTCAACGCCCCAAGATCAATCCCGAAGAACCCCAGCCGCTCGATCAACGCCGCCACTTGCGCCCTCGCCTCGGCATCGTCGCCCGAGAAAAACAGCACCCTTCGCCCACCGTCCGCTGCCGGGTCGCTCTCAAGCAAATGCGCCTGAAGGTGATTGAACGCCTTGACCACCCGCGCCCCCGACACCCATTCGGCAAACACCTCGCTGGACATGCGTCCGTGCAGGTCCACTGCCTTGAACGACGGCGCTTCGATCGAGTTATTGGCATCGATCACGATCCGCCCGGCAAAATCCGGCAAGCCGGCCAGTGCCGTCGGCAACTTCGACCAGTTCACCGCCACCAGCACGATGGGTTGGGCAGCAGCTTCTTCACGGGTACCGGCGCGGGCGGTTGGCCCGAGCTCTGCCACCAGCGAGGCCAGGCTTTCGGGGCCGCGACTGTTGCTGATGACCACTTCAATGCCTTGGCGTGAAAGGGCTTTGGCGAATGCCGCGCCGATTGCGCCGGCGCCGATAATTCCAATTGTGCTCATGAGACGTTCCTCGCAATGAGTTGATCAGGCGGTGAAACCACCGTCGGCGATGATGTCGGCAGCGGTAACGAACGCCGCCTCTGGGCTGGAAAGGAAGGCCACGACACTGGCAATGTCCTCGGGCTTTCCGTAACGGCCAATGGCGATGCCGGGGCCGACGATTTCGCTGACGGGACCGCCATCGGGGTTCATGTCGGTGTCGGTCGGGCCTGGGTGTACGGTGTTGACCGTGATGCCCTTGGGTCCGAGATCGCGGGCCAGGCTGCGGTTGAACCCAGCGATGGCACCTTTGGTCAGGGTGTAGAGCGATGCGGTCGGGAACGCGGCGTAATGGGTCATCGACGAGCCGATATGGATGATCCGCCCGCCTGCTTTCATGGTGCGCGCCGCCTCCTGGGTGGCGACAAACACGCCGGTGACGTTGACCGCGATCATGCGTTGGTAGTCGTCGAAACTGATGTCCTCGATCGGTCCGCCAAGGGCGATACCGGCGTTGTTGACCAGTATGTCGAGGCTGCCGAACGCCTCGACGGTACGCGTCACCGCGCCACGCACCGCCTGCGGATCACCGGCATCGGCTGCAATCGCCAAGGCACGGCCGCCAGCGCCTTCGATGGCCTGCACCACCTCAAACGCTTTGGCGGGCGATGCGCTGAAAGTGAGTACTACGTTGGCGCCATCGGCTGCCAGACGCTTGGCGATCGCCGCACCAATGGAACGGGAGCCGCCGGTGACCAGCGCGGCTTTACCTTCAAGTGGAAGTCGGGTTGTCATTGCTGTTTCACTCCGGGGTTGGGAATGGAGTGAATACTGCGCTTGCCATTACGGCGTGATTAGCCGGTAATGCCTTGAATGATTTTCAAGCCTTGCTATCAGGTGAATGTCGATGGAAACCCTCGCCAACCTCGAATCCTTTGTGCGCAGTGCTGAAACCCGAAGCTTCTCGGCAGCCGCCCGCTTGCTCGCGCTGACCCCGGCCGCCGTGAGCCGCAACGTGGCCATACTGGAACGCAACATCGGCGTTCGCCTGTTCCAGCGCTCAACCCGCAAACTGTCCCTGACCGAATCCGGGGAACGCTTCCTGGCCAGCATCGGCGGCAACCTGGAGGCGCTGCAAGCGGCGATCAACGCGGTCACCACCGATCGGGGCGAGCCGGCAGGCGTACTCAAGGTCAGCCTGGCGCCGACGTTCGGCATTGGCCATGTCCTGCCACTGCTGCCGGCGTTTCTGGCGCGCTACCCGCTGATACGCCCGGAATGGCATTTCGAAAACCGTGCCGTGGACTTGATCGCCGAAGGTTACGACGCCGCCATCGGCGGTGGCTTCGAGTTGACCCCGGGCGTGGTCTCCCGAACCCTGGCACCGGCCACCGTCGTGGCCGTCGCCTCACCAGCGTATCTGGTACAACGCTGCCTGCCCGCCACCCCGGCGGACCTGGCCCGGCACACCGGGATCGTGATGCGCGGCAGCCGTACCGGGCGGATCCGGCAATGGCTCATGCGCGATGGCGCCGGCCATGAAATGCCCGCCAGCCTCAACGAAAATATCGTGCTCAACGACCCCACCGCCATGCGCGAAGCGGCAATGCTGGGATTGGGCGTGACGCTGCTGGTGCTGTCCGATGTGCAACCGAACATCCAGCGCGGTGAACTGGTGCACCTGTTGCCCGATTGGCAGGGCGATGCGGGGGCGATTTCGCTTTACTACCCCAGCCGCACGCTGATGCCGGCCAAGACCCGGGTGTTCATTGATTTTGTGGTGCAGGCGTTTAACCGCTGAACAACTGCAGAATCAACCAGCTATTAGCCCCACTGATCACCACGAACAAGCCCCACGCCAACACCCGGGTCGGCAGGCGATTGACCAATGCCCCCATGAGTTTTTCATCATTGGTCATGCGAATCAGCGGATACAGCGCAAACGGCAACTGCAGGCTCAGCACCACCTGGCTCAACACCAGCAGCTTGCCCACCGCGTCGTCGCCCATCAGCCAGACGCCAATGAACGCCGGGATCAAGGCCAGCCCTCGGGTGATCAGGCGTCGTTGCCAGCACGGCAGCCGCAAATTGAGAAAACCCTCCATGATCACCTGGCCGGCGATGGTGCCGGTGAAGGTCGAACTCTGCCCCGAAGCCAGCAACGCAACGCCAAACAGCACACTGGCCAACGCGCCGCCCACCAGCGGATCAAGCAAGTGATAGGCATCCTGTATGTCGACCACATCGGTATGCCCGCTCTGGTGAAACGCCGCGGCGGCGAGGATCAGGATCGCCGCATTCACCAGCAGCGCCAGCGCCAGGGAACCGATGGTGTCGATGCGCGCCAGATTGACCGCGTCGCGCTTGCTCGCAAGGTCCTTGCCGATCATCCGGGTCTGGACGATCGAGGTGTGCAGGTACAGGTTATGCGGCATTACCGTGGCGCCCAGTATGCCGATGGCCAGGTACAGCGGCGCCGCATCGCTGATGGCCTCAAGCGAGGGCTTGAAGCCTTGGGCAACGTCCGGCCAGTACGGCTTGATCAGCAGCAACTCGACGAAAAAACACACGCCGATGGTACCCACCAACACCAGCATGATCGCTTCCAGGCGACGGAAACCACGATTCTGCAAGGCCAGCACCAGCAAGGTATCGAACGCCGTGAGGGCAATGCCGAAAGTCAGCGAACACCCCAGCAACAGATGAAACGCCAGGGCACAACCGAGCACCTCGGCGAGGTCGGTGGCAATGATCGAGATTTCCGCCAACAGCCACTGCGTGCGCGCGGTCCGGGTGCTATAGCGTGCGCGGGACAATTGCGCCAGATCGCGCCCGGTGGCGATCCCCAGGCGTGAACACAAACACTGCACCACCATTCCCGCCAGGCTCGCCAACAGCACCACGAACAGCAGGCTGTAGCCAAAGCGAGACCCGGCCTCGATGGCGGTCGCCCAGTTGCCCGGGTCCATGTAGCCGATCGACACCAGCAAACCCGGGCCGGCAAAGCGCAGCACGCGCTTGTAGAACGAGGCGCCAGGGTCAACAGCAACGGTACCCGCCACCTCCGGCGGGCAAAATGGCGCGGTTCCAACTTTGGGCAGGCTGAATTTCACGCAATGATCCATCAACAGGTGGAAAGGCTCAGCATTGATACCGTCTTGGCCCTGACTGAGCAAGGTGGTTGCTGCATTGCTGCACACACAATATCGCCATGTATACGCATACCCCTGTAGGAGCCCGGCTTGCCGGCGAAGGCGGCCGAAAGACCAGCGCAATGCTCAAAGACGCCTTCGCCGGCAAGCGGGGCTCCTTGTATGTTGGCCAAA
>NZ_AKJF01000144.1 GCF_000282475.1 Pseudomonas sp. GM78 | reverse complement strand
GGCTTTTCCAAGTGACTCGCTGTAAGAGCGAAACCATAAGTGGCCGTTACCGCAGGAATGGATATGCTCCCAATCCAATCCAATCCAATCCAATCGATAAAAACGCAAAATATCCAGGCATAAAAAAACCGGCCCCAAATCAACGGGGCCGGCCATGCGCCAGGCAAAAAGATGCAATGGGCGCCAGCGTTACTCGGCTTTAGCCACCTGCCCAACCTTCTCCATCCGACTGGTATCCATCAAAACCATACCAAACGCCATGCCGTACATCAGCCGCCCCCGCCTGTCGACCTTGATCGGCGCATACATGCCGTTGAACACCGGATCGCTGCCGGTCGCAATCTCCAGCACAGTCTTGCCGGTATCCAGGTCCATGCCGATGTGGAAACCCTCACCCAGGCGACCCGCGTAGAAACCGTTGATCAACGCCATGCGGCTGCCACCGCTGATCATCGGCACGATCGAGATCGAGCCCACGTCGCTGCGCGTCCACAGGGTGCTCCACTGATCCCTGGCATTGTCCCATTTGAACATCGCCACGCCGCTCGGGGCAGGGCGGGTCATGCCGTTGAGCATGGTGACGTAGTAGCCGGACTTGTTCAGTACCGGCTTGTCCACGGCAGGGATGTTGTTCACCACGAAGGCGTGGCCGTCATAGACCGCCACCGACTGTTCCGATTGCACGGTCGGAATGCTCGGGCCCATATCCACTTGACGCTGGTCGGCAACACGCGGCGACTGGGTGCCGGGTTTCTGTTTCCAGCCGGCGGGAATCCCGTCGCGCCACATGGCGACCAGGTTCATTTTTTTCGCGCCGTCGGTGAACACCACCAGTTTGTCTTCATCCGGACCGTAGCCCATCAGGGTCGGCGTCGAGCCGGTGCCGTCGGCGATCTTGATCGAGGTGAAACGCTCTCCGCGTTCGTAGGGTGCTTTCCAGGCGCCGCTGGCATCATCGGCGTGGATCTTGCCCTGTTTGTCCACGACGAAACGGTACATGTTCTGGTTGGACGCGACGTAGACCGCGCCGCCCTCGACTTCCGGCCCCGTGGCGAACGAGTTGAGGAAAAGTTCGTCAGCGCCTTGCACGCGATAGCTGTCGACCAGTTTCAAAGTCGTGCGGTCGAGGGTGGCGATCGCGCCGCCCATGGTGTTGACCACCAGGTAACCATTGAGCGTCATGCCGATGCCGAAAGTGGCATCCAGCGGAATGTTAAGGCCGCGCTTGGTCTTGTCGTTGTCGAACAGTTCATCCGGCAGTTGCACCTCCCGGGTCAGCCTCATGCCCGAGGCCGGGTTCTTGTGATCGTTCTGGTCGATGCGGAACACCCGGCGGGCGCTGGCGCCAATGAAGGCATCGTCGCGGGTCAGGAGGGAATAGATCGCGCCGCCCAGGACCTGGTCGGTGGTGCCGGTGAGCATGCGGTTGGGTTGTGCCGTCATGTAGTCCAGCAAACCCTTTTCGTCCCCGGCTTCGAGGAACTTGCGGGTCTGGGCGGCTTGTTGCAGGCGCTGCTCGGGTGTGACCGGCTGGAAGTTTGGCAGTTTCACCGGCAGGTCGACGCGGGCCACTTCGGTGAATGTGAAGTCGTCTTCGATCTTCACCTTGCGCAGGGAAAAGCCGGCCCAGAACCAGTAGAGGTCGGTGTCGCCGACCTTGTCGGTGTACTGCACCAGGCTGCCCGATTCATTGGGGAGTACGCGGTAGGCGTCAGGCGTGATCTTGTAGCTGCCGCGCGCCACGGCGATGTCGGTGCTGTCCGACGCGCCGTCGTTCCAGTGCGTCTGGTTGTTGTAGGACTGTGCCAGGTAGGGGTTGGCCGGTGCGATGGAGCCATTGGCAGTGGCGAAGGCCGGAACGGCCAGGCAGGTGGCCAGGAGTGCCCAATGGGGAGGTCGAGCGAACATGGTTTCTTCCTTTCTATTGTTGTTATTGCCAGAGGATGAAAGCCCAGAGTAGCGATCCCGTTTTGCGCCTATAGCCCCCCATGGCGGGTGGCAGGTTTTGCCAGGTGAGTTTGTTAGCGTGCTGATCAGTCTTTGCACATAACTGGTCAGGACAGGGCGTCGGTGCTCGTGGTCTGGCCATGACTCAATCGAGGAAAACACATGCTGTCAGGTATCCGGATCGTAGAAATCTGTGGAATCGGCCCAGGGCCATTCTGTGCCATGCACCTGGCTGACCTGGGCGCGGATGTCATTGCGGTCGAGCGTGCAGAGTCCGTGTCGATCACCGGTCAAGCCAATGCCCCGATCAATCCGTTGAACCGCGGCAAGCGTTCGGTGGTGGCTGACCTGAAGACCCCTGAAGGGCGGGAAACGGTATTGAAGCTCATCGAAAGCGCCGACGCGGTGATCGAGGGCATGCGCCCAGGCGTCATGGAGCGACTGGGGCTGGGTCCGCAGGAATGTCAGGCGCGCAACCCGCGACTGGTCTATGGCCGCATGACCGGGTGGGGCCAGGACGGCCCGATGGCCAGTGCCGCCGGCCATGACAACAACTACATCGCCCTGTCCGGCGCGCTTTACCACAGCGGCACGGCTGGCGAAGCTCCGTCGGCGCCGATCACCCTGATTGGTGACATCGGTGGTGGTGCGCTGTACCTGGCCGTCGGCTTGCTGGCCGGCATCCTCGGCGCGAGGCAGACCGGCAAGGGCACCGTGGTCGATGCGGCCATCGTCGACGGGTCGGCACACATGATGTCGTTGATGCTGAACCTCACCCGCCGGGGATTGCTCTTCGAAGAACGCGGCAAAAGCGTTCACGATGGCTCGCATTTCTATGCCACCTATCGCTGCGCCGATGATCAGTATGTGGCCCTGGGTTCGATGGAGCCGCAGTTCTATGCGTTGCTGATGCACAAGCTGGGTTTGCAGGACGATCCGCGGTTCGCCAAACAGTGGGACATGAAACGCTGGGAAGAACTGCGCGGTCTTCTGGCCGACATCTTTGCCAGCCAGCCGCGCGAACATTGGTGTGATCTGCTTGAGGGCACTGACGTGTGCTTTGCGCCGGTGTTGAGTCCGCGTGACGCCTCGCAGCATCGGCACATGGTGGAGCGGGGCGTGTACTTCGAACGCGATGGCCTGTTGCAAGCCAGCCCCGCACCGCGCTTTGACGGCCAGCGCGTGACCCCAGGCGCGACCCCGACTCGTGGCGAGCATACCGCCCAGGTCATGGACGCGCTCGGGACCCAGGACCCTGCCACCGTCTGGCGGGCGTAGCGGTGTTTTGAAAGACGCAAAAGGGGGGTGGTACGGACGTCACACCCACCCATTCAAGGGAGGGTAATGCGTGACCTCCTTTGGATAAGCTTCGGATACCCCAACTTTTTTGCAGGCGACAATTCCAATGAAAGTAATGGCTGCAGTAAAGCGAGTGGTCGACTACAACGTCAAGGTCCGCGTGAAGGCGGACGGTAGCGGTGTCGACCTCTCCAACGTGAAAATGGCAATGAACCCCTTCTGCGAGATCGCCGTGGAAGAGGCGGTTCGCCTCAAGGAGCAAGGTGTTGCCAGCGAAGTGGTGGTGGTGACCGTAGGTTCTTCCAGTGCACAGGAACAGCTGCGTACCGCACTGGCACTGGGCGCCGACCGTGCCATTCTCGTCGAAGCCGCCGATGACCTGGGTTCGCTGGCCATCGCCAAACTGCTTAAGGCGGTGGTCGACAAGGAACAGCCGCAACTGGTGATCCTCGGCAAACAAGCCATCGACAGCGACAACAACCAGACAGGCCAGATGCTCGCGGCATTGAGCGGCTACGGCCAGGGCACCTTCGCGTCGAACGTCGAGATCAGGGACGACAGCGTCACCGTGACCCGTGAAGTCGACGGCGGCGCGCAGACCGTTTCCCTGAAGTTGCCGGCCATCGTCACCACCGACCTGCGTTTGAACGAACCGCGCTATGCGTCGCTGCCGAACATCATGAAGGCCAAGAAAAAGCCCTTGGAAACCGTCACCCCTCATGCTCTGGGTGTTTCCCTCGTCTCCACCAACAAGACCGTCAAAGTCGAAGCGCCTGCTGCACGCAGCGCGGGCATCAAGGTCAAGTCGGTGGCGGAACTGGTCGAGAAACTGAAAAATGAAGCGAAGGTGATCTGATGACTATTCTGGTAATCGCTGAACACGACAACCACACAGTGGCTGCGGCCACACTGAATACCGTGTCGGCCGCGGCCAAAATCGGTGGTGAAGTGCACCTGTTGGTGGCCGGAGCCGGCGTGGCTGGCGTTGCTGAAGCCGCCGCAAACATCGTGGGTGTGACCAAGGTTTTGCTGGCCGACAACGTGGCATACGCCCATCAGCTGCCCGAGAATGTCGCTCCGCTGGTGGCAGGGCTGGTGCTGGAACAGCGCTCGATCTACAACCACGTGCTCGCCCCGGCGACGTCCAACGGCAAAAACATCCTGCCACGGGTTGCCGCTGCGCTGGACGTCGACCAGATCTCCGAGATCATCGCCGTGGAAAGCCCCGACACCTTCAAGCGCCCGATCTACGCCGGTAACGCCATCGCTACTGTGCAATCGAACGCCGCGGTGAAGGTGATCACTGTGCGGGCCACCGGTTTCGACCCGGTTTCCGCAGTTGGCGGTTCGGCGAGCGTCGAAGTCGTCGATACCCGGTATGACGCCGGCATTTCCAGCTTCGTTGGCGAAGCGCTGGCCAAGTCCGACCGCCCTGAGTTGACCGCCGCCAAGGTCATCGTTTCCGGCGGGCGCGGGATGCAGAACGGCGACAACTTCAAGCACCTGTACGCCTTGGCCGACAAACTCGGCGCCGGTGTCGGCGCCTCGCGCGCGGCGGTCGATGCGGGTTTTGTCGCCAACGACATGCAGGTTGGGCAGACCGGCAAGATCGTGGCGCCACAGTTGTACATTGCCGTCGGTATTTCCGGTGCGATCCAGCACTTGGCCGGGATGAAGGATTCCAAGGTGATCGTGGCGATCAACAAGGACGAGGAAGCACCGATCTTCCAGGTCGCGGATTATGGGCTGGTGGCGGATTTGTTTGAAGCTGTGCCGGAGTTTGAGCGACTGGTTTGATTTTTCAAGTGCTGAATTGGAGCTCGTTTATAGAGCGCAGTATAAGAGTTGGATTGGGGGCATATCCATTGCTGCGGTAACGGCGGTTTATGGTTTCGCCCTTACGGCGAGTCCCTTTTTCAAACGCCAAAAAGGAACCAAAAGG
>NZ_AKJF01000143.1 GCF_000282475.1 Pseudomonas sp. GM78 | reverse complement strand
GAGCCTGCTCGCGATGGAGTGTCAGTCGATATCAATGTGACTGACCCACCATCGCGAGCAGGCTCGCTCCTACAAGGGTCAATCACCTTCAATCCATTACCTATGGGCAAATTCAATCACAGCGCTCTATGATTGAACCCCATGACCACCACCGCTCCGATCCGCCAACCCTGCCCGCCCGGCGCCTGCGACTGCGGGCGCGACCCGCTGCTGGAAACGCCCGGTGCAGACCTGCGCATCCTGTTCCTGACCCGCGCGGAAGAAAAACGCCTGGTCGAACGCCTGGAAAACCTGCAAAGCCTGCAGGACCTCGAGCACCTGCAACGACGGATGTTCGAGCAGTTGGGCATTCGCGTGGACATCGCCCCCGGTTTCAATGAAGTGCGGACCATGCGCGGTATCGGCATTCAGATCGGCGAACTGCCAGGACTGTGCCGCAAAACCCGGGCAGCGATCCCCGCGGCGATTCGCCGGGCCATGGAGAGGCGTCCGCAAATCGCCTATGAGCTGCTCAACGCCAACGACCTGTTGCGCGACGCCTGATCCACCCTGCTGCTGTTTCGCCGCTGAAACAGGCGCTCCACCCCCCCCTGTAAAAGAGGATCGGCGGTCGTACGTGAAGTGCGCGGCGCTGCTATGCCTTCTGCAGGGAGCAGTCGTTTCAAGCCAGACAGGATGACGCTGGCAAGGCAAACGTGACCGAGGTCCCGGCGCCAACCCGGTGCGCGAAGACAGACAGGTGCCGATCCCTGGAAGGAGGTGGCAGATGTTGTTCATCGTCAGCTGGAAAATCAGTTCGGCCAATCGCAACAGCGCGATCGAACGCTTTCTCAAGACCGGTGGCGCGCCACCGGAAGGCGTCAAGATGCTCGGACGCTGGCACGCCGTCGGTGGCGCGGCCGGTTTTGGCGTGGCCGAGGCCAATGATCCGGTACCGATCCAGAAGTGGGTACTGCAATGGAGCGACCTGATGACCATGGAGGTCCAGGCGGCACTGACTGACGAACAGATAGCGCCGCTGCTGGCAGCCGCTGCCGGCAGGTAATGGCATCGAGGCGGCGGGACAGGCTCGCCGCCTCGGTTCGAGGAGATGAGGCAACCCGTTCAACATCGACGGCCGTTACCGCTTCACCGAACACTGGACCTACGGCCTGTTCTGACCCTGGGCCTGAACTATCGGTTTTAACTAGCTAATTACTGGATATTTCACGAGACCTACCTACGCTCTTTCGCGGAGAGAGACAAATTTTATGGCAGTCAGGGGACTGCCCTGAGGGAATTCACGCAGGTGGTCAGCGATGGCCGCCGGTGTTTGTAATGGGCTGGCATAAAGGTAACCCGATGCAGCTGAAAAATTGCAGACTACCCGCCGTCTCACTGCTCGCCCTGTGCTGCCAGCAGGTGCACGCCGGCGGCATCATGCTTTACGAAGTCGGCACCGATAACGTCGGCCTGGCCAATGCCGGTGCCGCCGCCCGGGCCCAGGGCCCTTCGACCATCGCCAGCAACCCGGCGGGCATGAGTTACCTGCCGGGCACGCAAATCACCGCCGGTTTGCAAGTGCTTTACGGCGATATCACATTCGATCGTGACGATGACACCAACGTGTCGGGCAGCGGCAGCGGCAACGCTCTTGAGCCGTTGCCCGGGGGAAGTTTTTTCGTCAGCCATGAACTGGACGACCACTGGAGCGTCGGCTTTGGCCAGTACGGCGATTTCGGGCTGGCGGTCAATTACGACAACGACTGGTCGGGGCGCTACTTTGCGCAGAATTCCAGCCTGCTAGGTCTGTCGATGGTGCCCAGCGTGGCGTACCGCTTCAACGAGCAGTGGTCGGTGGGCGTCGGTATCAAGGCCATGTACGGCATGCTGCAGGCCCAGACCGCCATCGATCGCTCGCCGTTCGGCTTCACCGACCGCGGCGACGGCCAGTTCAAATACAAGGACAAGGATTGGGGATTCGGCGCCAACGTCGGAGTGATCTACGCCCCCCAACCCGGGACCCGCCTGGGCCTGACCTACACCAGCAAGGTCGACCTGGAGTTCGAGGACGGCCTGGACGTCAAGGGTAACGGACCGCTGTTGCAACGCCTGGATGGCACCACCACCGAGCTCGACATCACCGTGCCGCAAACCATTACCCTGAGTTTGTTCCAACAACTGGACCGGCAATGGGCCCTGCTGGCCTCGGTCAACTGGCAGGACTGGTCGGAATTCGGCGATATCGGCATACAGGTCGACACCTCGGCAAACGATGCCCGCTCAACGAATATCGACGCCGGCTTCAAGGACACCTGGCACCTGTCACTCGGCGCGCAATACCAGGCCACCGAGCAACTGCTGTGGAACGTCGGCGTGGCGTACGACAGCAGTGCCGTGTCCGACAGCAAGCGCTCGGTGATCGTGCCCATGGCCGAATCCTGGCGCCTTGCGACGGGTGCCACCTATGCTCTGAACAAGGACACCGACGTCAATGTCAGCTGGGCGATGATCTGGATGGGCGACATGCCGGTAGACCAGAGCAAGGACCTGTCGGGCAATCGAATTTCCGGTCAGTTCGACAGCGCCTGGATTCAAGCGGTGACTGGAAACATCACCTGGCGGTTCTGATTGCCTGCCAACGAAAAAACGACTTTATCCAAGGAGCACACAGCACTATGAACCTGACCCGTAGATTACTCGTCGGTACTGCCCTGGCCGGGCTCCTGCTCGGCGGTTGTACGTCGAAAGTCACCGAGAGGGAGCAGTATTCGGGCTACCTGTCCAACTACAACAATCTGCAGGAAGTGACCACCCCCAGCGGTGGCACGGCGATGCGTTGGGTGAGTCCGTCGTGGAACGCCAATGCCTATGACACGGTCGCGTTCAACCGGCTGGAATTGTATCCGGCGCCCAAGCCCAACGAGCGGGTCAACCAGCAGACCCTCAATGACATCCAGAACTACATGACCAACAAGGCCAAGGCCACCCTCGGCCAGAAATACCGGGTGGTATCCAGCCCGAGCGCAGCGCCGGCCGGTTCGAAAGTCCTGGTCATGCGTGCCGCCATCACCGGCGTGAGCGCTTCCAACGAAGGCATGAAGTGGTATGAAGTGGTGCCCATCGCTGCCGTCGTCGGCGCGACCCAGGCCGCCACCGGGCACAGGGACCAGGACACCGAGCTGTTTATCGAAGCGGAGTTCATCGACGCGAAAAGCAACCAGACCGTGGCCAAGGTCGTGCGCAAGGTATTCGGCAAGCAACTTTCAAACGAAAGTCAGAAAATCACCGCGCAAGACTTCAAGGCGGCGATCGACAAGCTGGGTACTGACTTCCAGGCATTCCTCAAATAACACGATGGCTGGCTCTTCCGTAGGAGCCAGGCTTGCCGGCGAACCAAACGCCGCGGTGTACCTGTTGCACCGCGGCGTGTGGTTCGCCTGTAGGAGCGAGGCTTGCCCGCGAAGAACGATTACGCGGTGTAACAGAAGCACCGCGGCGTCTGGTTCGCCGGCAAGTCCGATCACCGCACCGCTGGCTCCTATAGTGGGCATCAGGCCTTTTTCATCCCCACCCGCCGCCGCATCTCGGCCGTAATCGTCTGCCGGGTTTTCTTCATGTCCGCCCAAGGCCCGTCGCCCACTTCGGCCAGGCGTTCGTGAACAGTGTGAATGTCCCACTGGTTACCGCCCTTTAGCTCGGCAATCTCCTCACGGTAGATCGGCACCGACACCGGCAGACCTTCGCGGGTACGCACGGCGTAGGCGCAGATGGTGGTCGCGCCCAAGCCGTTGCGCAGATAATCGATGAAGATCCGCCCCACCCGGTTCTTCGGCCCCGACACCGCGGAAAAACGCTCCGGCAGCATCTTGGCCATGTGGCTGACAATGGCGTGGCTGAAGTCCTTGACCTCGTCCCAGCCGAGCTTGCGGGTTAGTGGCACCACCAGATGAATACCCTTGCCGCCGCTGGTCTTGAGGAACGCCTTGAGCCCCAGCTCATCGAGCACCGTCAGGGTCAATTGGGTGGCCTCGACCATGCGTTTCCACGGCAGCACCGGGTCCGGGTCGAGGTCGAGGATGAAACGGTCGGGTTTGTCGAGGTGGTCCGAGGTGGCGTTCCAGGTGTGCAGCTCGACGGTACTCATCTGCACCGCGCCGATCAAGGCTTCGGCATTGTTGATGAGCATCATCGGCTGGCCCGTGAGTTGCTGGTCGAGGGTGGCGATGCCGGGGATCGCCAGGCGCTCGGCGTTTTTCTGGAAAAACAGTTCGCCGGCGATGCCATCCGGCGCACGCACCAGCGCCACGGGACGGTCCTTGAGCTGCGGCAGAATCCACTCGGCGACGCTGGCGTAGTACTGCGCCAGCTGCACTTTGGTGGTGCCACTGCTGGGGTCGATCACCCGGTCCGGGTGGGTGATGCGGACCTTGCCCTGGTCAAGGCCGATTTGCGACGGCGCCGGTTCGGCTTTTTTCCTCACGGCGGAAGGTTTGGCGGTGGCGGTTTTTTTCGCAGAGGCAGTTTTCACGGCAGTCGCACGCTCCTCGGTAATGTCTTTGGCAGGTTTGTCGTCACGCAGGCCATGGAACACCGCATGACGCACCGAACCGTCCTTGGTCATTTCGGCAAAGGCCACTTCCGCCAGCAGGCGCGGTTTGAGCCAGTGCACAGCCTTGAACTCGGCACCGCTGGGCGGGTTGACCACCGCGGGTTTCTTCGTCTGCAGGGGTTTGAGTTGTTGATGAATGCTGTTGAGGGTCGCCTCGGTAAACCCGGTGCCGACCTTGCCCGCGTAGCGCAACTCACCGCTGTCGCGGTCATGCAGCCCCAGGAGCAACGCACCGAAGGCATTGCGTGAACCTTTGGGGTCGGTGAAGCCGACAATGACGAATTCCTGTCGATGCTTGCACTTGAGTTTGACCCAGTCACCGCTACGCCGGGAGACATAGGGCGAACCCAGGCGTTTGCCGATCAGGCCTTCCATCTGCATTTGGCAGGCGCTGTTGAGTAGGGCCTCCGGGTCTTCGCCGAAGGCATCGGAAAAGCGCAGCAGCGGATCCTTGCTGGTCTTGAGCACCGTTGAAAGCGCAGCCCGGCGTTCTTCGACGGGCACCTCGCGCAGGTCCACGCCATTGAGATAGGGCAAATCGAACAGGTAGTAGAGAATATTGCCGCTGCGGCCGGCCTCGAAGGCGTTTTGCAAGGCCTGGAAGTCCGGGACGCCCTGTTCGTCGGCCACCACCATTTCACCATCCAGCCAGGCCGATTCCAGGCCCAGGCCCGCCAAAGCCTTGGCCTGGCCGGGCAACTTGTGGGTCCAGTCGTGGCCGTTGCGGGTGAAGAGCCTGACCGCGTCGTGGTCGATGCGCGCCATGATCCGGTAGCCGTCGAACTTGACCTCATAACTCCACTGCCCGCCGGGGGCCTTTTCCACCAGCGTCGCCAGTTCCGGTTTGATCTGGTCGGGCAGTTCGGCCTTGCGCGCGCCTGTGAGTGGCGCGGACTGTTCTTTGCGCGGCACTTTACGAGCTGGGGTCGCTGGCTGCTTGATGGCCCTGGCCTTGGCGGCCTTCGGTGTCCGGGTAACGAGGGTGCGTTCGCTGAGCACGCTGTCGGGCTCTGCGGCAACCACGTCGTAATCACTTTCCGGCCTGGCGGCACCGTCCTGGTGCTTGATCAGGAACCACTGCTCCTGCTTGCCCGGCATGTGCGTGCGCACCAGGTTCCACAGGCCGCCGAGCTTCTCGCCTTGCAGTTCGAACTTGAGGCGGCCCTTGGCGTAGGCCTTGGCCGGGTCTTCCTGGGGAATCCACACGCCACGGTCCCAGACGATGACATCGCCCGCACCGTAGTGGCCTTCGGGGATGCTGCCTTCAAAGGTGGCGTAATCGATAGGATGATCTTCGACATGCACCGCCAGGCGCTTGACCTTGGGGTCCAGCGACGGTCCCTTGGGCACCGCCCAACTCTTGAGCGCTCCGTCGAGCTCCAGGCGGAAGTCGTAATGCAGGCGCGAGGCATCATGCTTCTGGATGCAGAACTGCAAGGCATGATCACTGGCTTTTTTTCGGCCCGTAGGCTTGACGGCGACCGGTTCCGACGTCGCCGAAAAGTCGCGCATGCGGTTGTAGTCATCGAGGTTCTTGTTCATGGCTCACCTGCGAGGTGCTGCAGGGCGCTGGATCAGCACTTCCCACTCTCAGCAGAGCGAGCCATGGCGCGGAAAATTCCATCGCCGTCGAAACTGCCCGGACGGACGGCCCCGTGCCGCAGCTGTCGGCGGGCGCTCAAGCGCCTACAATCGGTGAGTGCCGCCTCATCTCCGGAGAGCAATCATGCGCACGGTCCATGTCCTCCAGACCCCACCGGCATCGGTGAATGTCGTTGGCGAAACGATCACTGTCCTGGCCGGCGGCGATCTGAGCAAACCCTTTGAAATGCATATCCAGGAAGGCGTGCAAGGTGGTGGCCCGCCCCCACACTTTCACCCGTGGGACGAAGCGTTCTACGTAATGGATGGCCAGGTCGAAGTAACCGTCGAAGGCACCTGCACCACCGTCTCGGCCGGGGGCTATGTGCATATTCCCGCCGGGTCGATCCATGCCTACAGGAACGTCAGCCCCACTGCCAGGATGATCGGCGTGGTGTCCGATCCGCGGGGCGGGCAATTTTTTACGGCGATGGACCGGTTCAAGGTACCCGAGGATCTGCCGCGGATATTCGAGGTGGCCGAGCGCTTTGGCGTGACGTTTCTGGTGCCCGAACCACCCATTTCCTGATCGTCCCCGTCAGGCTGTGCCCTTGGCCTGCTGTTCCAGGTGCACCTGCAGATCCGGCTCGATGCCCAGCGCCGCGGCCAGTTCATCCAGATAGCTGCGCTCGGCATCCTGTTGATCATCCACCAGCATCACGCTGGCCAGGTACATCTCGGCGGCGATGCCGGAGTCTGTTGCCGACTGTGCCACCTCGGCGGGGTCAAGCGGTTTCGCGGCTTCCTCGTCCAGCCACTGCTGCAACTGCGGATCATCGGTGTGCCGGGCGATTTCGGCATTTATCATCCGCGTTTCGGCGTCGTCGAAGCGGCCATCGGCCTTGGCCGCCGCGATCATTGCCCGCAGGATCGCATGGCTGTGCTCCTCGACTTCCGGGCCGGCCAACATGTCCACGGTACGCATCGCCTGTTGTGGCGCCTGTTGTGCCTGTGTGGCCTGGCTGCGTTGCCAGGCCTGATAGGCCTGGAATGCCATCATTCCCAGCGAAGCCAGCGCCGCATAATTGGTACCACCGCCGGAACGCGATTGCGGTGCTCCGCCCATCGGCGATCCCCCACCCAGCAAGCCGCCGAGCAAGCCGCCCAGCCCGCCCATGCCGCCCGCGCCCGCCCCGGCACTGCTGGCGCCGCCACCGCCCAACAGGCCGCCAAGCAATCCGCCCAGGTCACCCAGGCCACCTTGAGCCGACGCCCCACCGCCGCGCTGTTGCGCCATCGAGCCCTGGCCGGCCCGCAGTAATTGTTCGAGCAGATCGCTGGTGTTCATGACGACGTCCTCATCGATGGGAGTGATCCAGTCAGACAACGATAGTCCTCGCGTGTAAATGTGCTACCACCGTCCGGCTGACGCCCTGCCGATTTATCCAGAGTATTTTTTGCCGACGCAGCTAAGATTCATAGGGGGTGAACCTTATTCCCGGATACCCGGTCGATACCTGCAACCCCACCCCGGTTTGCCGCCGCCCGCCCGATGAGGGCGATACTGGCTTGCTTCACTTTCTGGAGAGCGCCCCCGTGATATCGACCCTACACATCGCCAGGCTCAAAGCCTGGGGTGCCCATGGTTTTACCGCCACCGGCGTGGTCACCGCCTTCCTCGCGACCCTTGCCCTGCTCGATAACCAGCCGACCAACTGCCTGCTGTGGTTGGGCGTGGCCCTGATCGTCGACGGCCTGGACGGTGCGCTGGCGCGCAAGGTCAACGTGCAGTCGGTGTTGCCGAGTTTCGACGGCTCGATTCTCGACCTGGTGATCGACTACCTGACCTATGTGTTCATCCCGGCGCTGTTCATCTATCGCTACATCCCGTTGCCGGACTACACACTGCTGCTGACCGTGTCGCTGATCCTGGTGTCGTCGCTGTTCTGCTTCTGCAACGTCAACATGAAGAGCAAGGACAACTACTTCCAGGGCTTCCCTGCCGCCTGGAACGTGGTTGCCCTGTGCCTGTACATCATCGCGCCGTCCCCCTGGATCACCTTCCTCACCGTGATCGGCCTGGCCCTGTTGACCCTCACCCGGATGAAATTCCTGCATCCGTTCCGCGTGCGCCGCTTCATGCCGATCAACATTGCCGTGACGGCGATCTGGCTGCTGTGCAGCCTGTCGCTGGTGATCAACCACCCGGTGATCAATCCCATGGTGATGGGGCTTTGGCTGCTGATGTCGGCGTACTTCCTGGGGATCTGTTTCTGGCGTACGGCGCTTGAGTGGTTCGACGAATCGCGGCTCAAGTAGCGCCATGCCTGTCCATATCGTGCGCCTGGGCACCCCGCGAAAACCCGACGAAGGCCTGCGCCTGGGCACGGTACGCCGTCCACCCCGTGGCGTACCGAAGGCCGAGTTTGCCAGCCGGGATTTCTATGATGTCTGGCAGCCGCTGCTGTCGCCCAGCCCGGAGCTGGTTCACCAGGCCCAGGCGGCTGAAGACGGCAAGGCCTGGAATGCGTTCAGGCGCAAGTTCAAGGCCGAAATGAACCACCCTGCCCCCAGCCAGTTGCTCGATCTGCTGGCGGCCCTTTCGCATCACACCTCCCTGGCGGTGGGGTGTTATTGCGAGGACGAAGCGCATTGTCATCGCTCGGTTTTGCGTGAGTTGTTGGAGGCGCGGGGGGCGGAGGTTGTTTAGGAGCCAGCGGTGCGGCGATCCGACTTGCCGGCGAAGGCGTCCTGACAGCCGACTTGGATTTTGTTGACCGCGTACATATCCATTCCTGCGGTAA
>NZ_AKJF01000142.1 GCF_000282475.1 Pseudomonas sp. GM78 | reverse complement strand
GTCCATACATAAGAGCGAAACCATAGGCGGCCGTTACCGCAGGAATGGATATGTACTCAGTCAACAAAATCCAGGTCGGCTGTCAGGCCGCCATCGCTGCGATGCGGCGTTCCGACAAGACATAGGGTTTTCACCCACCTTAAGGATCAAGACGATCTCTACCGGTCACAGCCACCTGATATGGGTGGCGCAGTCTTATTGACGAGGTTTGAACATGCCCCCTGGTCGCTCTTCGCGACACCCGTCAACAAGGAGCCAGTCAAATGACTCGCATAACAAAGTGGCTGCCGAAACTCGTCCTGACGGCGGCTACGTACATGGCGCTATCGGCAACCGCCGGGGCCGCCGAAAAACCCAACATCCTGGTGATCTTCGGCGACGACATCGGCCAGACCAACATCAGCGCCTACTCCATGGGTGTGGTCGGCTACAAGACACCCAACATCGACCGCATTGCCCACGAAGGCATGCTGTTCACCGACTATTACGCCGAGAACAGCTGCACCGCCGGACGCTCGTCGTTCATCACCGGCCAGTCACCACTGCGCACCGGCCTGACCAAGGTCGGCGTGCCGGGGGCGCCGATCGGCATTCAAAAGCGTGACATCACCCTCGCCCAGGCGCTCAAGTCCCAGGGTTACGCCACCGGCCAGTTCGGCAAGAACCACTTGGGCGACCGCGACGAATACCTGCCGACCAACCACGGTTTCGACGAGTTCTTCGGCAACCTTTACCACCTCAACGCCGAAGAGGAGCCAGAGCGCCCCTACTGGCCCAAGGAAGACCCGGAGTTCGTCAAATCCCGCACGCCCCGTGGCGTGATCCACAGCTACGCCGATGGCAAGATCGAAGACACCGGCGCGCTGACCGCCAGGCGCATGGAAACCATCGACGACGAAACCACGGCGGCGGCGCAGGTGTTCATGGAAAAACAGGCCAAGGCGGACAAACCATTCTTCGTCTGGATGAACACCACCCGCATGCACCTGTTCACCCACGTGCGCGAGTCGATGAAGGGCCAGAGCGGCATGCCCGGCAACGATTATGCAGACGGCATGCTCGAACATGACGGCGACGTCGGCAAACTGCTGAAAACCCTCGATGACCTGAAAATCACCGACAACACCATCGTCGTCTACACCACCGACAACGGCCCGAACCAGTTCTCCTGGCCGGACGCGGCGACCACGCCGTTCCGCAACGAAAAGAACTCCAACTGGGAAGGCGCTTACCGCGTACCGGCGATCGTCCGTTGGCCGGGCAAGATCAAGCCCGGCGAGGTGTCCAACGAAATGTTCTCGGGCATGGACTGGTTCCCGACCCTGCTCGCGGCGGCGGGTGAAACGGACGTAAAAAACAAACTGCTCAAGGGCTGGGCGCCCACGTCGGGCGCCAGCTTCAAGGTGCACCTGGACGGCTACAACCAATTGCCCTACCTGACCGGCCAGCAGCCTAAAGGTGAGCGCAAGGAGTTCTATTACTTCAACGACGACGGCGTGCTGGTGTCGATGCGTTTCGGCAACTGGAAAGTGGTCTTCGCCGAACAACGCGAGCCCGGCGGTTTCGCGGTCTGGAGCAGCCCGTTCGTTCCGCTGCGCGTACCCAAGCTGTTCAATCTGCGCATGGATCCGTATGAGCGGGCAGACAGCGTCTCGAACCAGTATTACGACTGGACAGTGAAGAACTCCTACCTGCTGGCCCAGGGTGTGGGCAAGGCCGCCCGCTTCCTGCAAACCTTCGTCGAATACCCCCCCAGCCAGAAACCCGCGAGTTTCAGCATCGATCAGATCCGCACGGCGGTGGACGCGAAAATCGAAGAAATGAAAACCCAGCCCCTTCCCTGAGCTGCGCCCGCCAATCACCCTTGGGTGGTTGGCGGGGCCGGTATTGGCATCAGTTGATCGAGGCTACCTTGCCGCCGCCACTGTCCCACCCGCCTCCCAGCGCCTTGTAGATGGCGACGATCCCCCGGTACTGGTCGACCTCACCCTGTGCCTGTGCATCCTCTGCATTCAAGCGTTCGCGCTCGGCATCGAGCAACACCAGGTAATCGACAGAGCCTTCCTTGTACTGGATTGCCGCCAGGCTGGCTGCCGCGCGGCTCGACTCGCTCTGCTTGATCAACGACAGCAGCCGCTGTTGGCGTTTGCCATAGTCGCTGAAGGCGTTCTCCGATTCTTCCAGCGCCAGCAACACTTGCTGTTCGTAGGTGGCCAGGGCGCCTTCGGCGTCGGCGTTGGCGCCGCGGATGCGGGCACGCACGCTGCCCAGGTCAAAGGCGGCCCAGGTGATGCTCGGACCCAGGCTCCAGGCGCGGGCGGCGCTGGAACCGATTTGCGAACCGCGCCCGGCGGTGAAGCCAAGGAAACCGCTGAGGCTGACCCGAGGAAACAGGTCGGCAGTCGCCACGCCGACATCCGCGGTCGCCGAAGCCAGCCTGCGCTCGGCCGCCAGCACATCGGGACGACGCTGCAACAACTCGCCGGGATCGCCGATCGGCAGCGCCTTGGCGATGGCTGGCAGGTTTGCCGGGTTCAATGACACGCTCAGCTGGTCCGGGCGTTCACCGAGCAAAGTGGCGATGCGATTTTTCTGCCGGACCTGTTCCGCCTGCAGTTGCGGCACACTCGCCTCCACCGCCGCCAGACGCGCGTCGGCACGCACTACATCGAGTTCGTTGCCGACGCCGGCATCGCGCAGGCTGACGGTGACGCTGCGCGAATCGTTCTGGTTCTTCAGGTTGGCCAGGGCGATTTTTTCCCGCAATTGCGCGCCACGCAATTGCCCGTAGGCGTCGACCAGTTCAGCGATCATCGTTACCCGCAGTTGATACAGGTCTGCCGCAGCCGCGTCTTCCCGGGCATCACTCGACTCCAGCGCACGCTGAATGCGCCCGAACAAATCGATTTCCCAGGCCATGTCCAGGCCCAGGTCGTAGCGCTCAGTATTGACCCGGCTTTCAGTCAGGCCCGGTACTTGTGATTTGCCTTGCACGCTGCTGATGCGACTGGTGACCACCGGCAGGTTGTCGTTGCTGATGTCGTCACGGATCGCCCGGGCCGCTTTCCAGCGCGCGAACGCCACGCGCAGGTCGCGGTTGCCTTCCAGCGACTTGCCCACCAGCTGGTTCAGCGTGGGATCGTCGAACTGCTGCCACCACTGGCGTTCAAAACGCGACTGATCGTAGTTGGCCGCCCGGGCATGCACGCTGTTAGCCGGCGGCGTATCCGGGGTCTTGTAGTCCGGCCCGACCGTGCACGCCGCCAGTGCCGTGACCAGGAGGCTGGGTAAAAAGAACTTCAAGGCTTTCATGGTTGCACCTCCAGGTTCAGCGCATGGGCTTGCTTGCGCACATGCTTGCGTTCGATGTAACGGCGAATCAGCACAAAGAACACCGGTGTCAGCAGCAGGCCGAAGAAGGTCACCCCGAGCATCCCGGAGAACACCGCCACCCCCATGGCCCGGCGCATTTCCGAACCGGCACCGCTGGACGTCACCAGCGGCACCACGCCCATGATGAACGCGAACGAGGTCATCAGGATCGGCCGCAGACGCATGCGGCAAGCGTCGAGCACGGCGTCCAGCGGCGACAGGCCCTGCTCCTGTTTGTCCTTGGCGAACTCGACGATCAGGATCGCGTTCTTGCACGCCAGGCCCACCAGCACGATCAGGCCGATCTGGGTGAAGATGTTGTTGTCACCCCTGGAGATGATCACCCCGGCGATCGCCGACAACAGGGTCATCGGCACGATCAGGATCACCGCCAACGGCAGGCTCCAGCTTTCGTACAACGCCGCCAGCACCAGGAACGCCAGCAGCACACAGAGCGGGAACACCAGCAACGCGGTGTTGCCGGACAGGATCTGTTGGTAGGTCAGGTCGGTCCACTCGTAGGTCATGCCATTGGGCAGTTCCTCCCTGAGCAGTTTTTCAATCGCGGCCTGGGCCTGGCCGGAGCTGTAGCCGGGGGCTGCGCTGCCGTTGATTTCCGCGGTGAGGAAACCGTTGTAGTGCGAGACCCGGTCAGGGCCCGAGGTCGGGCTGACCTTGACGAAGGTCGCCAGCGGGATCATCTCGCCGCGATCATTGCGCACCTTCAACTGGCCGATCTGCTCCGGCTCCTGGCGGAACTGTTGCTCGGCCTGCACGTTGACCTGGTAGGTGCGACCAAAACGGTTGAAGTCGTTGGCGTACAGTGAGCCCAGGTACACCTGCAAGGTGTCGAAGATGTCGTTGATCTTCACGCCGTGGGTCTTGGCCTTTTCCCGATCGATGGCGGCTTCGACTTGCGGCACGTTGACCGTATAGCTGGTGAACAGGTTAGCCAGCTGCGGAACGCTGTGGCTCTTGGCGATGATGTTCATGGTTTCTTTGTACAGCTCGTCGTACCCCAGGTTGCCGCGGTCTTCGATCTGCAGGCGGAAGCCGCCGATGGTGCCCAGGCCTTGCACCGGGGGTGGCGGGAACACGGCGATGTAGGCGTCCTGGATCTCACCGAACTTGCCGTTGAGCGAGGCGGAAATCGCCTTGGCCGACAGGCTTGGGTCCTTGCGCTCGTCGAACGGGCTCAGGCCGATGAAGGCGATGCCGGCGTTGGGGCTGTTGGTGAAGCCGTTGATCGACAGGCCCGGGAACGCCACGGCGCTGTCGAAGCCCGGCTCGTTCATGGCGATGGTGCTCATGCGCCGGATCACCGATTCGGTGCGATCCAGGCTCGCGGCATCCGGCAGTTGCGCGAAGGTCACCAGGTACTTCTTGTCCTGGGTCGGCACGAAACCGGTCGGCGTGGTGCTGAAGCCCATGTAGGTCATGGCGATCAGGCCGGCGTAGACCAGCAAGGCCACGCTGCTGCCACGAATGATCTTGGCCACGGCAATCACGTAGCCATGGCTGGCCTTGTCGAAAAAGCGGTTGAAGGGTTTGAACAGCCAACCGCCCAGCAATCGATCCAGCACTTTGGAGAAGCGGTCTTTCGGTGCGCCGTGAGCCTTGAGCAGCACAGCGGCCAGCGCTGGCGACAGGGTCAGGGAGTTGAACGCCGAGATCACCGTCGAGATGGCGATGGTCAGGGCGAACTGTTTATAGAACTGGCCTGTCAGGCCGGAGATGAAAGCGGCCGGCACGAACACCGCGCACAACACCAGCGCGGTGGCGATGATGGGCCCTGTCACTTCGCCCATGGCTTTCTTGGTGGCTTCAACCGGTTCCAGCCCGGATTCAATGTTCCGTTCGACGTTCTCCACCACCACGATCGCATCATCGACCACGATGCCGATGGCCAACACCAGGCCGAACAGCGATAGCGCATTGAGTGAAAACCCGAGCAGGTGCATCACCGCAAACGTACCGATCAGCGACACCGGCACCGCCACCAGCGGAATGATCGAGGCGCGCCAGGTTTGCAGGAACAGGATCACCACCAGCACCACCAGGATCAGTGCTTCGAACAGCGTGTGCACCACCGCTTCAATCGAGCTGCGCACGAAAATGGTCGGGTCGTAGACGATCTCGTAGTCCATGCCCTCAGGAAAACTCTTCTTCAGTTCGGCCATCTTCGCCCGCACCTGGTCGGAGACGTCGATCGCGTTGGAACCGGGGCGCTGGAAGATCGGCATGGCCACCGCTTCCTGGTTGTTGAGCAAGGCGCGCAAGGCGTATTGGTTGGAACCCAGCTCGATGCGGGCGATGTCCTTCAAGCGAGTGATTTCGCCATCCGGGCCACTGCGGATGATCACGTTCTCGAACTCTTCTTCAGTGACCAGCCGCCCCTGGGAGTTGATCGACATCTGGAAGCTGGTGGCATTCGGTGCAGGTGGCGAACCCAGTTGCCCGGCGGCGACCTGACGGTTCTGTTCGCGCACTGCGTTGACCACATCGGTGGCGGTGAAATTGCGCGAGGCGGTTTTATCCGGATCGAGCCAGATGCGCAGCGAGTAGTCGCCGATACCAAACATCTTCACATCACCGATGCCGTTCAGACGCGACAGCTCGTCCTTGACGTTGAGGATCGCGTAGTTGGACAGGTACAGCATGTCGTAGCGTTTGTCCGGCGACACCAGGTGCACCAGCAGGGTCAATTCCGGTGAGGCCTTGTCCACGGTGATGCCGATGCGCGTCACTTCTTCGGGCAATTTCGGCTCGGTGCGGGTCACGCGGTTCTGCACCTGGACCTGGGCGTTATCCAGGTCGGTACCCAAGGCGAAAGTCACGGTGAGGGTCAAGCGCCCGTCCGCCGTGGATTGCGAGGACATGTACAGCATGTTCTCGACGCCGGTGATCGCCTGCTCCAACGGGGCCGCCACGGTTTCGCCGATGACCTTGGGGTTGGCCCCCGGGTAGTTGGCGTGAACCACCACGGTCGGCGGTACCACTTCGGGGTATTCGCTGATCGGCAGCTGGAACAGCGAGATGGCGCCGGCAATCAGGATCAACAGCGACAGCACGGCGGCGAAGATCGGCCGAATGATGAAGAACTGGGAGAATTTCATGTCAGTGCTTCCTTATCCGCGAGGGCTGGGCGCCGCATCCGTCTTCACCAGGGCCGGTGATTTGACGGAGGTGGAGGATGGGCTTGCAGGCTGATTACCCGCCTCGATGGCCTGGCGTTGGCGGGTCAGGGTCGCGACCGTTTCCGGGTCGGCCATGGGTGCGTCCTGCGGGGCGACCACGGCGCCGGGACGGACCCGCTGCAGGCCGTTGATGACGATGCGATCGTCTTTGTGCAAGCCGCTGCGCACGATGCGCAGGCCTTCAAGCTTGGGCCCCAGGTCGACATTGCGGTACACGGCCTTGTTGTCCTGATCGATCACCAGCACGAACTTCTTGCCCAGGTCGGTACCCACCGCCTCGTCCTTGATCAGCAGGCCGGCATAGGCGGCGCTACCCACCAGTTTCAGCCGCGCGTACAAACCCGGGGTGTATTGGCCGGCGGCGTTGTCGAACACCGCGCGACCGCGGATGGTGCCCGTCTTGGGATTGACCTGGTTATCGACGAAATCCATCTGCCCCAGGTGACTGTTGCCCTCCTCGTCCGACAGCCCCATGTACACCGGCGTGGCCTGGCCGCGCTGGCCCTGGCGGGAGAGCTGAGCGTACTTGAGGAACAGGCGTTCGTCGGCGTCGAAGTAGGCGTACACCCTGTCGGTGGACACCACGCGGGTCATTGCGCTGGTTTCGGCGGTGACGAGGTTGCCGGCGGTGATTTCCGCGCGGCTGACACGGCCGCTGATCGGCGCGGTGACGCGGGTGAAACTCAGGTTCAGCCGGGCGAGATCCAGCTGCGCCTGCACTGCGTCGACACCGGCCCTGGCTTCCTGGGCGGTGGTGTTGCGGGTGTCGGCCAATTCCGCGGAAATCGCGTTGCTGCCGAGCAGACGCTGACCGCGCTGCGCTTCATTGCCGGTACGAACCAGGGTGGCGCGGGCCTGTTGCAACTGCGCTTCGAGGCGATGCACTTCATGTTCGAACGGCCGCGGATCGATCTGGAACAACAGATCCCCCTTCTTCACCAGCGCACCGTCGGTAAAGGCCACCCGTTCGATCTGCCCTGATACCCGTGGACGGACCTCGACGGTTTCCGGTGCCTCCAGCCGTGCGGTCACTTCATCCCATTCGGTGATGGGCTGCTCGATGACCTTGGCGACAGTGACGCGCGGCGCCCCCGGGGCATTGGCGGCGACCGGCGCACGATCGCAAGCGGCAAGCATCGTCAGTGCCAGGGCGGCAAGTGGATAACGCAGAGGTTTGAGTGACTGTTCCATGGGGGGTCCGCCTGACGGTTATGGTTTTTTGCGCAGTCTCGGCTTAGCGCGGGGCCGCGACGAATCGAACGCAATGAACTTGGGTATCACTATTGATGATGGCTGTCATATATAAGGGCAAAAAAAAGGGAATTACCCTGCCCAGCCATTTGCGCAAACAATATATGATGACTATCATAATTACTACCCTCGCGGCGACGATCTGCCACGGGCTTTGCGCACTGGCCACAGGAGCCCCTCATGAAAGTGACGAAAGACAAGGCTGCGGCCAACAAAGAAGCGATCCTTGCGGCCGCCTCGCGGCTGTACCGCGAGAAAGGTCTCGACGGCATCGGCATCGGCGAACTGTCCCGCTCGGTCGGGCTGACCCACGGCGGGTTTTACGGGCAGTTTCCGGGCGGCAAGGAACAGCTGGCCTGCGAGGCCGTCAGCAGGACGTTCGAAACCAACATACAAACCTGGCAAACCGCCAAATCGATTCCTGAGCTGGTCAAGGGTTACCTGACCCAACAACACCTGGACAACTGGACCGAAGGCTGCCCGATCCCCGCGCTGGCGACCGATGTCGCGCGCACTGGCGGCACGGTCAGCCAGTCCTTCACCCAGGGCATCGAGCGCTTGATCGAAATACTGATGCCACTGGTGGAAGGCGAAAGCCAGGAGGAAAAACATCAGCAGGCGTTGCAGGTCATTGCATCGATCGCCGGCGCCATGCTGATCGCCCGGGCGCTGGATAAACCGGCGTTGTCCCAGCAGTTCCTGACGTCGGTGATCAATACCTGGCAGCCCCCCTTGTAGGAGCGGGCCTGCTCGCGATGGTCGTTAACGATAACGCGTGCTGCCTGACTGGACGCGTTGTCCGGACCACCATCGCAGGCAAGGTTCAGACCGTGGTTTGCACCGCCACCGCCTGTCGTCCCTTGAACGCCAGGGAAAAACAGAAAAAGATCGCCAGGGCAAACCCGGCCGGGAACAGCCAGATGTTTTTCCAGTCATGGCTACCCGCCGTCGCGGCGTAGTGGTCGGTCACCTGCCCCGCCACCCAGAAACCGATCAGCATGCCCAGGCCGTAGGTCGCTAGGGTAATCAAGCCCTGGGCGGAACTCCTGAAGCGTTGCGAAGCCTTGGCGTCGGTGTAGATCTGGCCGCTGACGAAGAAGAAGTCATAGCAGATGCCGTGCAAGGCGATACCGGTGAACAGCATGAAAGCCAGGTCGCCGTTGTTGCCGTAGGCGAACAACAGGTAGCGCAAGGCCCACGCCAGCATCCCCACCAGCAGCGCAATCTTGATCCCGAAGCGCTGGATGAACAGCGGCAGAAGCAGCATGAACAGGACTTCGGAAACCTGCCCGATGGCCATTTTCGCCGTAGGGTTGGTCACGCCGATTTCCGCCAGGAACGGGTTGGCGTTCTGGTAGTAGAACGCCAGCGGAATGCAAATCAGGATGGAGGCGATGAAGAACACCAGATAACTGCGATCCTTGAGCAAACCCAGGGCGTCGAGCCCGAGCATCTGCTTGAGACCGCCGCCCGATTCGCCTTTGAGCGGTGCGGTGCGCGGCAGGGTGAAGCTGTAGAGGCCCAGCAGCAGTGACGCAGTCGCCGACATCAGGAAGGTGTTGCGCAACCCGCCTGACGATATCGCCGCCTGTGAGTCCCAGGCAAACACGAAGCTGATCACCACGCCGGCGACGATCCAGCCGACGGTGCCCCACACGCGAATGCGCGAAAACTCCAGCGCCGGGTCGCTCATCTGGCGGAATGCGACGGAATTGACCAGGGCCAGGGTCGGCATGTAGATCATCATGTAGGCCAGCACGAACGGATAAAAGGTGCTGAAATCCGGCGCTCGATACAGTTGATACAGCAACACCGCGCCCACCAGGTGCAACACTGCAAGAATGCGCTCGGCGTTGAAGAAGCGGTCGGCGATCAAACCGATCACGAACGGCGCAATGATCGCCCCCCATGACTGGGTCGAGAACGCCATGCCGATCTGCCCGCCAGTGGCGCCCAGGTTACTGGCGAGAAAGGTCCCGAGGGTGACGAACCAGCCACCCCAGATAAAGAACTGCAGGAACATCATTGCGCTTAGCCGCGCATTCATCGTGGTCATGACTGTCACCGTCTTATTGTTGTTTTTGTGCGAGAGAAAAATGTTCAGGCGTCAGGCAGCCCCAACAGTCGTCGATTGAACGCCGCGTCGGAGGACACACTGGCGAAATCGTCGAAGGCCTTGCGGGTCTTGCTGATCATGTGTCGCTCGATGAACGCCGCCCCTTCTGCGGCGCCTTGCGCGGAGTCCTTCAGGCAACATTCCCACTCCAGCACGGCCCACCCGGCAAAATCGTATTGGGTCAGCTTGCTGAAGATCGACTTGAAGTCGATCTGGCCATCGCCCAGTGAGCGGAAACGCCCCGGCCGCTCGACCCAGCCCTGGTAACCGCCGTAGACACCGGAACGGGCATCCGGCCGGAATTCGGCGTCCTTGACGTGGAACATGCGGATGCGCTCGTGGTAGCGATCGATGAAGCCCAGGTAATCCATTTGCTGCAGCAGCAGGTGGCTCGGGTCATAGAGGATCGTCGCGCGGGGATGGTGATCGACCGCCTCCAGGAAGCGCTCGAATGAGGCGCCGTCGTGCAGGTCTTCGCCGGGGTGAATCTCGTAGCAAAGGTCGACGCCGGCCTCTTCGAAACAGTCCAGGATCGGCAACCAGCGCTTGGCCAATTCGGCAAAACCTTGCTCGACCAGGCCACTCGGCCGCTGCGGCCATGGGTAGATGTAGGGCCAGAGCAGCGCGCCGGAAAAGGTCGCGTGGGCTTTCAGGCCCAGGCGCTGGCTGGCACGTGCCGCCAGCTTCAATTGCTCGATGGCCCAATCGGTACGCGCCTGGGGCTGGCCGCGCAAATGTGCCGGTGCGAAGTCATCGAACAGCGCGTCGAACGTCGGATGCACCGCTACCAGCTGGCCTTGCAGGTGCGTCGATAGCTCGCTGATTTCGACGCCTGCCTGGGCGCACACCGCCTGCAATTCGTCGCAGTAGCCCTGGTCTTCGGCGGCGCGCGCAAGGTCAATGAATTGTGTGCCCAGCGTCGGCAATTGAATGGCCTTGTAACCCTGGGATGCCGCCCACCGGGCGATGTTGGCCAAGGTATCGAAGGGCGCTTCGGTGGACATGAATTGCGCGAGGAAAATCCCCGGGCCACGCATGCCGATTGGGGCAGTGTCAGTCACGGCAGTCTCCAGAGTCATGGGGTGCAGACCAGTTCGGTCCACTTGGCATCGCCACGGTGGTTGGCGATCACGGTTTCGATGAACGCCATGCCGCGCAGGCCGATGTCGATCCCGGGTACCCCGGGAGCATCGTGCCCCGCAACCTCACCGCGGATGGCGCAGGCAAGATCGCCGTAGAGATTGGCCATGGCCTCGAGGTAGCCTTCGGGATGCCCGGCCGGCAAGCGCATGCGCTGGCTGGCGGCCTGGCACAGCCAGGGCTGGCCGACGCCGGAACGCAAGACGCGCATGGGTTGATCGAGGGCGCGGTGGATCAGGCTCGCGGGTTCTTCCTGCCGCCATTCCAGCCCCCCCTTGTCGCCATAGACGCGGATCTTCAGCGGGTTTTCCTCGCCTGCACAGACCTGGCTGGCGATCAGCACGCCGCTGGCGCCGCCAGCCATCTTGAACAGCATCGAGGCGTCATCGTCCAGCTGACGGCCCGCGATGTGCACACCCAACATCGCGCACAGCTGCTGGATCGGTTGATCGGCGACAAACTCGGCCAGGGAAAAGGCATGGGTGCCGATGTCTCCAATGCAGCCGCCCAAACCGGACTGCTCAGGTCGGTCCCGCCATTGCGCCTGCCTGTTGCCCTGCCCGGCCACATCCTGGCTGAGCCAGCCTTGGGGGTACTCGACAATGACCTTGCGCACCGCACCGATCACGCCGTTGCGCACCATGTCGCGCGCCTGCCAGACCATCGGATAACCCAGGTAGGTGTGGGCCAGGCCGTACAGGCGGTTGCTGCGCTCGACCACGTCCTTGAGCGCGAGCAATTCGGCCAGGTTCAATGCCGCCGGTTTTTCACTGAACACATGAAAGCCCGCGCTCAGCGCCTGGCTGGCAACCGGGGCATGCAAGTGGTTAGGCGTGACGATAACGAGCAATTCCATGCGCTCCTCGGCAGGTAACGCACGCTCGGCCTCGATCATCTGCTGCCAGTCGCTGTAGCAGCGCGAGGCCGGTAAACCCAGTGCCGCGCCGGTGTTCCGATTGTTCTGGGCGTCACGGCTGAAAGCGCCGCACACCAGTTCAAACCGGCCATCGAGCCCGGCGGCCTGACGGTGGGCTTGAGCGATGAATGCACCCTCGCCGCCCCCGACAAATCCCATTCTTGTTTTTGGCACTGCAGTGTTCATCGCTACTTTCTCTGTTTGAAGCGGGCTTTTCAGACTTGAATCCCGGTCATGATGTAACCGGTTACATCGTGGCGGAAATTTAGGCTCAGTTTTGAGGCCTGTCAAACCCGGAATTAAAATCGATGAACATTCCGGCCCATGGCCAACTGCGTTAAGCTCGCCGGCCGCGCGGTTCGATAACGAGGTGATTTTGTCCAATATCCGTGAAGTAGCCAGGCTGGCCGGCGTCTCTGTGGCAACGGTGTCCAGAACCCTGAAATCGCCTGAGCGAGTGCTGCCCGAGACGCGGGACAAGGTCAACGCAGCCGTGGAACAGGCCGGCTACAGGCCGAACCTGATGGCGGTGCAGTTTCGCTCCCGGCGCACCGGCAACCTGGTGATTCTGGTGCCGGCCATCGCCAACACGTTCTTCGCTCGGGTGATCAGCGGCGCGCAACAGGCGGCCCAGGCGGCCAACTATCGCCTGCTGCTGTGCGACACCCAGGGCCGCGAGGAGATCGAACGGGAATTCGCCGAACTGGTGTACAACCATCAGGCCGACGGCGTGATTCAATTGCGCGCCTACGACCCCTTCGAAGCGCCTTTCCCCAATGTCGAGTTGCCGCCCATCGTCAACGCGTGCGAGGTGATTCAAGGCGGCCGTCATCCAACCATCAGCCTGGACAATCGCGCGGCCGCCAAGGCCATGACCGAACACCTGATCGAACTGGGCCATCGCCGCATCGGCTTGATCAAAGGCCCGAAAAGCAGCCCGCTGACCCGTGATCGCGTGGCCGGTTATCAGGATGCCTTGCTTGCGGCCGGGATTGATTGCGACCCGGCGCTGATATGTCACGGTGATTTCAGTCTGAAGGCCGGTGACGACGGCGCAGCCGCCATGCTGGCCCTGCCCGACCGTGCCACTGCACTGTTCTGCGAAAACGATGAAATGGCCATTGGCGCGTTGAAACGCATCAAAGAACAGGGTTTGCGGGTGCCCGAGGACATTTCCCTGGTGGGTTTTGACGACATTCCCTTCGCAGCGTACTGCGACCCGCCGCTGACGACCATCGCGCAACCCGCCGAAGTCTTCGGCCAGAAAGCCGTCGAGATGTTGATTGCGCTGATCGAAAAGAAACCGCTGCCGCAGCGGCATGTGGTGTTGCCGTTCGAGCTGACGCTGCGCAGCAGCACGGCGCCCCGACGGTCATGCTGAATGTGCCGGCCACATATTTCGTGCTCACTGAAGATAAAACTGTGGGAGCGAGCCTGCTCGCGATGGCGGTGGGTCAGTCAACATCCATACTGAATGTGCCGCCCTCTTCGCGAGCAGGCTCGCTCCCACAGTGGGTCTGCTTTGTGGCTTGTTTTTGTATTCACTGAAGAGGAGTGACCCGAGCCATTATCGGCTCAGGCTCCGGCCCCCTGCTTCAGTCCCTGAACTGCGTCAATTGCTGGCTCAGCGACCCGGCCTGATCGCGCAATTGCACCGACTGTTCGAGCAGGCTGCGGATCGCGTGGTCGTTCTGCTCGGAGATCCGGCTGACGCCCTGGATCGCCACCGACAGCTGCTCGCCCGTCGCCGCCTGGCTTTGGGTCTGGCGCGCCACTTCGCTGATGCGCGTGAGAATGTCCTGGGCATGCTGGCGGATCTGGTCGACGCCCTGGGCCGAGGTGGTCAGTTGCACCACGCCCTGGCGCACCGCTTCGCCAACCTGTTGCACATTGGCCACGGTGTTGCGCACGTCCGAACCGATGGCGCCGATCATCTCGCCGATTTCACCGGTCGAGCGACTGGTACGTTCAGCCAGTTGCCGCACCTCGTCCGCCACCACGGCGAACCCGCGCCCCTGCTCCCCGGCCCGCGCCGCTTCAATCGCCGCGTTCAGGGCCAACAGGTTGGTCTGGTCGGCGATGCTGCGAATCACTGCGATGATCCCGGCAATCTGTTGCGAGCGTTTTTCCAGGTCGCCCACCGCGCCGGCCACCACGTCCATGGTCTGGTCGATGTGGGTAATGCCGGCCAGGGTCTGGCTCATCTCCCCGGAAATGTTGGTGGTCAGTACTTCGGTGTTACGCGCCAGTTGCTCCACGTCTTCGGCTTGCTGGGACATCTCGGTCACCGAGTGCGCCAACGCCGTGACGCCGCTGGCCATCTCCTCGGTGGCGGTGTGTTGCGAGGTTGCCCGTTCGGCAACGGCCTGGGTCGTGTCGCCCAGGTGATTGGAGATCTGCATCAAGGTGGTGCTGCTCTGGCGGATCGATCCCACCAGGTCCCCCAGGCGCTGGATGAACTGGTTGAACGCCCCCGCCAGCTTGCCGGTTTCATCGCCGCTGCGCTGCTGGAAACGCAAGCCCAGCTCGCCGCCCCAGGCCTGGATGCCGACCGTCAGGCCCGATAACGGCCGAATCTGCCACGCCAATAGATGCCACAGCACAATGGCCAGCACCAGCAACGCCACCAGACCGATGACCACCGCGGTGTAGAGGAAGTGATTGATGCCGGCCATGGCTTCGGCCAGCGGATAGGCAACCATCAACGCCCAATTGTTCGGCGCCTTGCCGATGCGCACCGGTTGCAGCACATAACCCCAGCCATCGCGCTGGAAACTGTAGGAGCGGCCTGCCTTGATCGCGTCCCTGGCGGCACTCGGCAATTCGTCGGCCGGCTGGCTCAGGCGCTTGGCGTCGGGATGGCTGGCATACAGGCCGTCGCTGGAAACCAGGGCGCCATAACCCTTGAAGGCATCGATGGTCGAGAGCTGGCGGTTGATGCTTTCCAGTGGAATATCCACCCCGGCCACACCCAACGCCCTGCCGCCCTGCAACAGCGGCACCATGATCGACACCATCATCACCGATTGACCGCTGCCGCTGCTGTAGGCAAAGGGTTCGGAAGCCCAGGGCTGACGCGTGTGCAGCGGTCGGTAGTAATACTGGTTGTCGGCATTTTCCGGAATGTAGCCGCTCAACGCCTCGGCTTTGATCGTGCCACCGGCACGGTTCCAGTAGGTCAGGTAACGGCCCGTGGCGTCGTGGTGCGGCTGGTTGGCAAACTCACTGTCCTTGCCATCGAAAGCATTGGCTTCCCAATACTGGCCAAGCCCCGCCAACCTGGGGTTGGCTTCGAACAGTTGCCGGGTCAGGGCATCGGCGGTTTTGCGATCGACCTGTTGCTGCTGCATCGCCGTGGCGACGCTGGCCAGCGACTCGGCCACGGTAAAACCGGCACCGAGTTCGACTTCAACTTCCTTGGCGTTGGCCTTGACGATGGTATCGACCAGGGCGGCGGTTTCCTTGACGGAGGAGCCATAGGCGATATAGGCGATGGAACCCAGGAGCAGCGCCATGACGACGACGGTGCCGATCAACGCGGTCCAGAATAGCTTGAAGTGCAGGGAGCGATTAGGCATGAGCATTCTCGAATGAGCGATACGTCTGCCAGCACAGCGTGCCACGGCTCTGCTGGCGGCTTGTTTAAAATTGATATTATTTAGCCACTATATCGAGACGAACGGGCCCGACGCAACACAATTGAACGTTCGATCAGCTGGGAAGAATAAACGGGGAAAAGCCGATGCCAGACAGCCTCGGCGCGCGATTGCAGCGCACCGATGCGGGGGGAAGAGGCCAGATGCGGGGGGTTGTTTAAAGGCACGCCTGGGCCGCACGTTCAAGGCTCGATGGCCCGAACGTCGAGGCCAGCAACGTGCGTTCGTACAGGAACACCTTGCCGCCGTTCGAGGCCTTGTAGGCCTCGAGCACATCGTCGGCGGCGACTTTGCTCGAAACAACGATTCGATAGCTGCGCTGGGTTTGCGAGATCGTTGCGCTCAGCGCGTCTTCCTGCAGTTTCGGCAAGACACAGTGGGCGTAGTCCGCCGGTGCCTTTTTCGTCTGTAGCGTCAGCGTCGGGTCATTGGGGGCGGAGGCACACCCCGACAGCAGCAAGGGCGCGAACAGCGCCAGTCGAGTCAACATCTTCATCACAGGGTCCCGGATAAGCGTTTTCAATGCACGCCATGTTCCTTGTTTGCCGGCCACAACAGAACTTGTGATGGATGATGATCACTATCAGTGCAACGAATAGTAAAAACGCCGCCTTCACGGCGTGGATTTGGCGACCGGCCCGCGCTTGAAGGCCTCGCGCCGTTCCTGGCGCTCCAGGGCATAGGCCGCGCTCGGCTCGGCGGCCAGTTCATTCCGGCGCAACAGTTCGCCGCAATGCTCGCACAGCGGCCCCAGCCCGGCAGGCTGCCCGCACCGCTGGTGGGTATAGCGCACGGCCAGGCCCTCCTGCGGCGACTTGCACCAGGTTTCACCCCAGGCACGCAAGGCCAGGACCACGGAATAGAACGCCTGCCCCTTGGCCGTGAGGTGGTACTCGTAGCGTGGTGGCCGCTCGCTGTAGGCGCGGCGCTCGACCATCCCGTCAACCTCCAGGCTTTTCAGGCGTGCCGCGACCATCTGTGGGGTACCGCCCGTCTGCGCCTGGATCTCATCGTAACGATGATTGCGCATGAACAACTCGCGCAACACCAGCACGGTCCAGCGATCGCCGACGACGTCTTCGGCCCGGGCAATCGGACACAAGGTTTCAGGGCTAGTCTTTTTTATCGCCATAGGGGCTTGTCTCTTTCCAAGTAACTATGATTATCATATCTACACACTGCCAAGGCAAGGCCATGGCAGCGCCCGGCCCATTTTCCTGGAGCATCGATCATGTCGAACACCCCCTACCCTCTGGCTCGAACCGCCTACCTGCTGGTCGATCCCTACAATGACTTTCTGTCCGAAGGCGGCAAGATCTTCCCACTGATCGAGCCGATCGCACAGCAGGTCGGCCTGCTCGACAACCTGCGCACCCTCGACCGTACGGTCCGCGACCTCGACCTGCCGGTGTTCATCGTACCGCACCGGCGCTGGGAGCAAGGCGACTACGAGAACTGGGATCACCCCAGCCCCACCCAATGCAAGATCCAGCACATGCACCACTTCGCGCGCGGCGAATGGGGCGGTGAATGGCACCCCGATTTCGCACCCCAGCCAGGCGACATCGTCGTCCAGGAGCATTGGGGATCGAGCGGCTTTGCCAACACCGACCTGGATTTTCGCCTGAAGCAGAAAGGCATCACCCACGTGATCATCGTCGGCCTGCTGGCCAACACCTGCATCGAGGCCACCGCCCGTTACGCCCAGGAACTGGGCTACCACGTCACCCTGGTGCGCGACGCCACCGCTGCGTTCAAGCCCGAAATGATGCACGCCGCCCATGAACTGAACGGCCCGACCTTCGCCCATTCGATCGTGACGACCGAGCAACTCATCGCCACCCTCAAGTCATGAGCACACCCATGAAATTGACTGGAAACCTGTTACTTGGCGCCAACGAAGTCCCCGCCAGCGCCGGGACAATGAAAGCGCTCAACCCCGCCACCCATCAGCTGATCGAGCCGGATTTCGCCTTCGGTGGCGCCGCCGAAGTGGACATCGCGGCGAAGCTCGCCGACGCCGCGTTCGACCACTACAGCCATACCTCGCTCGCCGAGCGTGCGGCATTGCTGGAGCGCATCGCCGACAATCTTGATGCCGTCGCCCAGCCGCTCGCCGCACGGGCCGCACTGGAAACGGGACTGCCCGAAGCACAGTTGCAGGGCGAAGCGGCCAGGGCGGCCACCCAGTTCCGGCAATTCGCCGAGGTCGTACGCCGGGGACGCTTCCTCCAGGTGGCGATCGATCCGGCCCAGCCTGAACGCCAGCCGCGCCCGCGCATGGATCACCGCCTGCAAAGTATCGCCGTCGGCCCGGTGGCAGTGTTTGGTGCGAGCAATTTCCCCATCAGCTACTCGGTGGCCGGAGGCGACACCGCGTCGGCACTGGCGGCGGGCGCGACGGTGATCGTCAAGGCCCACAACGCTCACCCGGGGGCCTCGGAAATCCAGGCACGGGCCATCCGCCAGGCGGTGCAGGACAGCCGCTTGCCCGAAGGCGTGTTCTCGATGGTGCGCGGCGCCGGCAACGCGATCGGCGAAGCCCTGGTCGATCATCCGTTGATCAAGGCGGTGACCTTCACCGGCTCCGAACAGGGTGGCATGGCGTTGTATCGCCGGGCGCAGCAACGCCCTGAGCCGATCCCGGTGTTCACCGAGATGGCCAGCGTCAACCCCACGTTCATCCTGCCCCAGGCCCTGGCTGAGCGTGGCGCGCAGATCGGCGACGGTTTCATTGAGCGCATGCTGGTCAACGTCGGGCAAGCCTGCCTGAAACCGGCAATCCTGATCGCCATCGCCGGGGCCGGCTTCGAACCCTTGCGCACCGCCATGATCAGCCGCGTGGCAACGGCACCGGCACGTCCGATGCTGACACCGGGCATCCATGGGTCTTACTTGAGCGGTCTCGACAAGCTGCACGGCGCCGGTGCCAGGCCAGCAGCCGAAGGCTTGGCCGCCACGGCAGCGCTTGACGGCCAGGCTGCCTTGCTTGAGGTGGACGGCCAGCGCTTTCTCGACGAAACAGCCCTGGCCCAGGAAGTCTTCGGCCCGGCGGCCCTGCTGGTGAAAGTCGAGGATGAGGCGCAAATGCTCGCGGTCGCCCGTGCGCTTCGCGGTCAGCTCAGCGCCGCCATGCACCTTGAAGAAGAGGACCTGGGACTGGCCCGTCGTTTGCTGCCGATCCTGGAGCGACGCACCGGGCGGATTGTCGTCAACGCCTTCGCCCATCCCCAGGAGGTGTCTTTCGCCAGCGTGCACGGCGGACCGTTTCCGGCCTCGTCGGACAGCCGTTTCACCTCGGTGGGCATGACTTCTATCGAGCGTTTCCTGCGGCCGGTGTGCTACCAGGGCTTCCCCGATGCGCTGCTGCCTGAGGCACTGCGCGACAGCAACCCGTTTGGCGTGCCGCGTAGCGTGGATGGTCAATAAGCGATTGAAGGGAGTGTCAGGTTAATTGATGTCGACTGACATTCCCTCTTCGTCGGGACGCCGCCCGGAGCAAGCTCCGCTCTCATATTGGATTTATGCCAGGCGCGAAACATTATCGGACTTGAAAAAACGCAATAACCTGAGACTCCGTCCAACGATCAAACCATTGATAAGCCCAGACCCCAGTGACGACCAGGCCACTAACGAAACTTCGTTGGCCAACTCCGGATGCACCGCTTCCTGGTAACCGCTGTAATAACGCCAGGCGAAGAAGCACCAATAAACAATCAGCAACCTGATCGTGCCATCCAGCACTAGCCTCTCACCCTCATGCTTAACGTTGTGGAACGAGTAAAAACGCAAAGCCAGCAACCACCCAACCAGCAAACCCAGCGCATAAACCGAAAGCGGAACCACGAATCCTTGGGAGATTTTCAGCGAGGCTATGGAAATAGCGACGAATATCGTCGGTGTCAGTAATAACGATTTTTTCGTTTCATGATTCTTGAAGCAGGCCATGACGCCGTAATACGTCACGATTAAAAAAACTGCGTAAACCCACAGTGGTGTACCACGCAAAATGTCGAGCATCAAAATCCCTTTCGCATTGCCTGTGCCGAGTTAGCAAATTACAGACGGAAGGCAACTATCACAAGCCGGCGCGATCCCACAAAGTTGTAGGAAATGGACTAGGACATTGTAATTTTGGCCTGAGGACGTACAACGAATCCAAGGTACTCAGGGTCCGGTCAGGATAAGGTGGTCGCCGCCCCTATTTGCAAGGCAAACACCTGGTTACGCCCATTACGCTTGGCCTGGTACAGCCCGTCATCGGCACGGGTCATCAGGCTTTCCAGGTTTTCACCCGGCTGTGCGAGGGCGACACCGAAGGACGCGGTCACGGTGTCCAGCACCGTGTCGGTGCCGCGCGCCTTGATGCGCAAGGACTGGACTTTCAGGCGCAGGTGCTCGGCGAAGGCGCAGGCACTGCCCAGGTCGGCGCAATCGGGCAGGACCACGCAGAACTCTTCGCCGCCGTAACGCGCGGCGAATGCATTGTCTGGCAACGCGCCGCGCAGCACCTGGGCGACATGCTGCAGGACCCGGTCGCCCAGTGGGTGACCGTACTGGTCATTGAATTGCTTGAAGTGGTCGATATCCAGGATCACCAGGGCCACCCCGCGGGAAGCCTTGCCCAGCGCCTGCTCCAGCAGGCGGGTGAACGCCGTGCGGTTGAGCAGTTCGGTCAAGCCATCGAGGGTCGCGGCCAGTTGCGCACGTTGCAGTTTGTCGCGCAGGGTCTTGATTTCGTCCTGCGCCGAGTGCAGCTGCGCGAGGAAGTGCTCCTGCTGGCTCTGCATCAACCGGGTGCTCTGCTGCAGCTCGCTCAAGATGCCCGGCAGGCGATCAGTGGCCGGTTCGTCGAGCATTTCCAGGCACTGCCCCAGGCGGTTCTGGAAATTGACACTGCCTTCCACACTGCGCGAGACGTCGCGCTCCATTCCATCGACCAGGTTGATGACCTGATGCTGTTCGGCGCGGGCATCTTCCAGCTCGTCACGAATGATGTACTGGCGAAACAGCCGGGTCGCAGCCTCTGGCGGGCAACCGTCGAAGTCTCTGACCACGCGGTCCAGGTGGCGAATGAGCTCCGGGTCCTGGCCCTTGCTGTAGGTGTACCAGAGCGCATAGTGCACGGGATTGGGCGGGATGTTATGGCGAACCATCAGGGGCACGGCTTGCTTGAGCAGGGCCGCCGCCTCGCGGGAGTCTTCCGGATACAGCGCTAGGATATTCGCACGCGTTTCTGATGAGCTCATGGCGTCACTGTGGTTGTTTATCATTGGCATTCGGACTGTGCGCTGAGCATACCGATACGCCTGACAAACGGCTATCCCACCGGGTCGCAAAAAAACCGTAGGCGGCCGATGGCGCACTTCACTTCATCATCCGAGTGTCAGAGATCAATTGTGGGAGCCAGCCTGCTGGCGATGACGAACTACCAGACACATCCATCTAAATGTCTGTCCCGCCCTTGGGCAACATCAGGTCTAGCCTTCCTCATGAATTAATCATGCAAGGGGCAAAGGAATGCCTGATCTACCCGCTTCAAATCGCTTGCGCATCGGCCGCTATGCCGAATCCAACCGGATTTACCTGCTGACTATCAATACACGCGACCGAGAGCCAATATTCCAAGACTTCACCTTGGGTAGAGGGGTGGTCAATCAATTTCGCTGCGCTCAGGATCAAGGCTTCGCCAATTCGCTGGCCTGGGTTGTCATGCCTGATCACTTTCATTGGTTGATTGAGTTGCGACAGGGGTCGTTGGGTGGACTGGTACAAAGGACTAAATCGTTGACTACCAAGGCAGTGAATTTGTCTACCGGTCGTGGTGTCAGTCTTTGGCAGCGGGGTTTTCATGATCGAGCGCTGCGCCGTGAAGAGGACCTGGTAAAAGTCGCCCGGTATGTTGTGGCTAACCCATTGCGGGCCGGGTTGGTGGAGCGTCTTGGCGACTATCCGTTGTGGGATGCGATCTGGGTTTGATCCAGAATGGCGTCGTCCCCATCGCCAGCAGGCTGGCTCCCACAGGGATCTGTAGGAGCCAGCGGCGCGTTGATCAGGCGTGATGCATCAACAACACTTCGGTCCGGCCTTGCTACCGTAACGGGCCTCCTGGCGTTCGCGGAAGAACGCCTCGTAGTCCATCACCGGTTTGTCCGGGTGCTTGCTTTGCATGTGCTCGACGTAGTTGTCGTAATCGGGCATGCCCACCATCAGGCGCGCGGCCTGACCGAGGTATTTACCGAGGCGACTCAGGTCATTGAACATGATCAGGCATCGGCAGCGCTTGGAACGGCGCTTCCTTGTCCGTACGTTCCTTGGTGCCCCAGGCGGCGATACCGACCTTGAGCGCAAAGAACAGGATGCTGAACACCACGAACAGGAACAGCGCGGTCAACGTGGCATTGGTGTAGGCGTTGAAGATCACGTGCTGCATCTGGTCGATGCTCTTGGCCGGCGCCAGTACCTGACCGTTGGCCAGGGCGTCGCTGTATTTTTTCGCCAAGGCCAGGAAGCCGATCGCCGGGTTGGCGTCGAACAGCTTGATGAAGCCGGCGGTGGTGGTGCAGATCAGCAGCCATACCGCTGGTAGCAGCGTCACCCACACATACTGTTGACGCTTCATTTTGATCAGCACCACGGTGCCGAGCATCAGCGCGATACCGGCCAACATCTGGTTGGAGATGCCGAACAGCGGCCACAGGGTGTTGATGCCACCCAGCGGATCGATCACGCCCTGGTACAGCAGGTAACCCCACATGGCCACGCAACCGGCGGTGGCGATCAGGTTGGCGGTCCAGGATTCGGTGCGCTTGAGCGCTGGTACGAAGGAGCCGAGCAGGTCCTGCAGCATGAAACGCCCGGCACGGGTACCGGCGTCCACCGCGGTCAGGATGAACAACGCTTCGAACAGGATCGCGAAGTGGTACCAGAACGCCATGGTGTTTTCACCCGGCAAGACGTGGTGCAGGATCTGCGCGATACCCACGGCCAGGGTCGGCGCACCGCCGGCACGGGCCAGGATGGTGGTTTCACCGATGTCCTTGGCCACGGCTTGCAGCGCTTCCGGGGTAATCGCAAAGCCCCAGCTGCTGACCGTCTGGGCAACCGAAACAGCATCAGAGCCCACAATGGCCGCAGGGCTGTTCATGGCGAAGTACACGCCCGGATCGATCACCGAGGCCGCGACCATGGCCATGATCGCCACGAACGATTCCATCAGCATGCCGCCGTAACCGATGTAACGGGCATGACCTTCGCTGGCCAGCAATTTCGGCGTGGTGCCGGAAGCGATCAGCGAGTGGAAACCCGATACCGCGCCACAGGCGATGGTGATGAACAGGAACGGGAACATACCGCCCTTCCACACCGGGCCCGTGCCGTCGACGAACTGGGTCAGTGCCGGCATTCTCAGCTCGGGCATGGTCACCAGGATGCCGATGGCCAAGGCGACGATGGTACCGATTTTCAGGAAGGTGGAGAGGTAATCACGGGGTGCCAGGATCAGCCAAACCGGCAGGACGGCAGCCACGAAACCGTAGCCGATCAGCATCCAGGTGATCTGGATACCGGTAAAGGTAAAGGCCTTGGCCCACACCGGGTCAGCGGCAATCTGCCCGCCCAGCCAGATCGAGCCCAACAGCAGGAACACGCCGATGATCGAGATTTCACCGATGCGGCCCGGACGGATGTAGCGCATGTAGATGCCCATGAACATCGCGATCGGGATGGTCGCCATGACCGTGAACATGCCCCACGGGCTCTCGGCCAGGGCCTTGACCACGATCAGCGCCAGCACCGCGAGGATGATGATCATGATCAGGAAGCAGCCGAACAGCGCGATGGTGCCGGGGATGCGGCCCATTTCTTCGCGGACCATGTCGCCCAGCGAACGACCGTTGCGGCGGGTGGACATGAACAGGACCATGAAGTCCTGCACGGCACCGGCCAGCACCACGCCAGCAATCAGCCACAGCGTGCCGGGCAGGTAGCCCATCTGCGCCGCCAGTACCGGACCGACAAGCGGCCCCGCGCCGGCAATGGCCGCGAAGTGGTGACCGAAGAGTACGTGCTTGTTGGTCGGCACGAAGTCCAGGCCATCGTTGTTCAGTACGGCGGGAGTGGCGCGATTGGGGTCCAGTTGCATCACTTTGTTGGCGATGAACAGGCTGTAGTAGCGGTACGCAACGAGGTAGATGGCGACGGCTGCGACGACGATCCACAGGGCGTTGATCGCTTCGCCGCGGCGCAAGGCCACGACACTTAGCGCAATCGCTCCCAGGACAGCCACGGCAAACCAGGCGAGGTGTTTAGCCAGACGGGGCATAGAGGGTCTCCTGCCGACAGCTCGTGACTGCGGCGGTAATTTTTATAATTGTGTCCGCTGTGCGGAGCTGGCCCAATATCCGCGCATGGCGTCCACAAATAAATCCGCGTTACTACGTACGTGGCGTCTACGTAGTTCTACGTAGACAACCCTATCCCCTGTAGGAGTGAGCCTGCTCGCGATAGCGGTGTGTCATTCAACATCGATTCGTCTGATACATCGCCATCGCGAGCAGGCTCGCTCCTACAGGGCGTATCTTTGGCATATGATGCCGGCCCCCCGCGCGGGCAGGAGTAACCATGCAGCTCAAACACAAGATTGTCGCGCTCGGCATTTTGCCGCTGGTGTTGGCCATTGCCGTCATTTGCGCACTGGTGATTTCCCTCAATCGCCAACTGGGTGATCAACAGGCGCAGCTGATCGAAGACAGCATCCTGATGAGCAAGCGCGCGGAGTTGAAAAACTACGTCGAAATGGCGAAGAGCCTGATCGAGCCGCTTTACGACAACGGCCAGGGTGACGCACGCGCCCAGCAACAAGTGCTGGAGGAGCTGCGCAAACTCAGCTTTGGCATCAACGGCTATTTCTTCGTCTACGACCATGAAGGCCGCAGCCTGATGCATGCGCGCCAGTCGGAACTGGTGGGCAAATACCTGTGGGACATGAAAGACCCGCACGGCCTGCCGGTGATCCAGGCGCTGCTCAAAAGCGCGCAGTCGGGCGAAGGGTTTCAACGCTACGCCTGGAACAAACCTTCCTCCGGCCAGGTGACCGACAAACTGGCCTATGTGGTGATGCTCGATCGCTGGGGCTGGATGCTCGGCACCGGCATCTACCTTGAGGACGTCGAGCGCGCCACCCAGCAAGCCCGTGCCGAAGTGGCCCAGGGCATCCGCAAGACCATGATGGCGATTGCGGTGGTTGCATTGGTGGCGGTGCTGTTTGTCTTTGCCACCGGCATGACCCTCAATGTCAGCGAGCATCGCCTGGCGGACAAGAAACTGCAGCGCCTGACCCAGCGTATCGTCAGCCTGCAGGAGGAAGAACGCTCGCGGGTGTCCCGCGAGCTGCACGACGGCATCAGTCAGGTGCTGGTGTCGATCAAGTTCCAGTTCGAACTGGCCAGCCACTTGCTGGAAAGCGGACAACACCACGACAAGGGCCTGGGCACGTTGAAAGATGCCACCGCGCGCCTCGGTGATGCCATCGGTGAAGTGCGCAGCCTCTCCCACGACTTGCGCTCATCGTTGCTCGACACCCTCGGCCTGTCGGCGGCAATCGGTCAACTGGCGGCCGAGTTCGAACAGCGCAGCGGCCTTACTGTGACCTATGACGACAATGAGTTCGACTGCCAATTGGTCGACGGTGCAGCGGTCTCGTTGTTTCGCATCGTCCAGGAAGGCCTAACCAACATCGAACGCCACGCCCAGGCCAGGCATGTCTCCATTACCCTGCGCGGCTGTGAACAGTCGGTGCGGTTGACGGTGGTCGACGACGGTGTCGGATTCAACGTCGCCCAGGTCGAACGTCGTCAACTCGGCATTGGCTTGCGTAATATTCGTGAACGCGTCGAACACTTTGGTGGCCGCTTCGAACTGATCTCGACACCCGGGCGCAGTGAGCTGGATGTTCTGCTGCCGATGAAATTGCCCACCAGCAAACGCTGATGCCCCAACAACAAGAGTGAAGCCTTCAATGAACCTGCCCTCCCCGATCCGCGTCGCCCTGGTCGACGATCACGCCCTGGTCCGCGACGGCATCAAGGCGCTGCTGTCGGTCATGGCCCCCCTGGAAGTGGTGGGCGAAGCCGAAAGTGGCGCCCAGGCAATCGAGATGGTCGGGCGCTGCCAGCCGGACCTGCTGCTGGTCGACATCAGCCTGCCGGACATGAACGGCCTGGAACTGACCCGCGTGTTGCGCAGCCAGTACCCGGCACTCAAGGTGCTGGTGTTGAGCATGTACGATAACTATGAGTACGTGAGCGAGTCGCTGCGCTCGGGCGCCAGCGGCTATGTGCTGAAGAATGCCCCGTCACGGGAAATCATCGCCGCCATCGAAGCCATCTCCAGCGGCGGGACCTTCTACAGCGCCGAAATCGCCCAGCGGCTGATCGCCGACAAAAACACCGACAACGAGCTGACCCCCCGTGAAAGCCAGGTGCTGTCGAAGATGGCGCAAGGGCTGAACAACAAGGAAATGGCGCGGGAACTGGATATCAGCGTGCGCACGGTGGAGACACACCGCTTGAGCATTCGGCGCAAGCTCAACATCGACAAGCCGGCGGCGCTGGTCAAGTACGCGATCGATCACGGGCTGATTTCGCGCTAACGCCCGCTCCTATCCAACCATTGACTGCGTCAATAGTCACCATTAACTCAATGAAGTTCTCTTAAAAACTCCAGGGCGTAACATCAGCTCCATACCAACCAACAACACCCCGGAGCACACGATCATGAAACGCCAAATCCTCCTCAGCATCGCTTTCTCGGTTTTTGCAGTTAACGCTTTTGCCGCTACCTCTGTTCAGCCTGTCGTGGCTGAAGGTAGCTCGGATCGTCTGATTGAAAGCCGGGTGGCTGAAGGTGGTTCGGATCGTTTGATCGAGAATCGTGTGGCTGAAGGCGGTTCGGATCGCCTGATCGAAAATCGTGTGGCTGCCGATGGTTCGGATCGTCTGCAAGGCAACACCGTCGCGGCTGATGGCTCGGATCGCCTGCAAGGCAACACTGTCGCTGCGGATGGCTCGGATCGTCTGCAAGGTAATACCGTCGCTGCCGATGGTTCCGATCGCCTGCAAGGCAACACCATTGCTGCCGATGGCTCCGATCGCCTGCAAGGCAAGACCATTGCTGCCGATGGTTCCGACCGCCTGCAAGGCAACACCGTCGCCTGACCCCCATCGCTGCACCGTACGAACAAAAAGCCCGGCCTGATCAGCCGGGCTTTTTTATGACTGCTGCTTTTTGGAGGCCTATCGGAAAATCACCGCCAGAAAGCTTTTTTATTTCAATTTAATCGGCAAACCTGTTAATTCTGACAGTTGTTCATTTCCCCACCCCCTTGTCTCATAGAGAGCAGTAGCACCATCCTGCCTTTGGCTTAACGAGTTGAGGATGCGAATGCAAACGTATTCGCCCACTACATCAAGGGAAAGTACAATGACCACAGAACACATACACTCCTCTCCCCTATCAACTGAATATGATCCACTTTTTGGTGAAAACGGCTTTGCCTATCTTCATTCTCCATCCAACACTTACACGCAATTGTCATTACATGTTGTCTCTGTAGGCCCTGACAATAAGATTTACGTCGCGGGCTTGCTGAGTGATCCAGTCATCATCAGCAAAAGCCTCTACATGCTGGCATGCCTGAATGAAGACGGCTCTGTTGACACCAGTTTTGGTTACCAAGGTTTCTTCGGCGGTATTTTTTACGGATCAGATAGTTCAAAATTCATCGCCGAACAGATTGCCTTTGTGAATAACAGAATTCTGCTGACAGGAGAGCTCTTTCACTATGTAAACGGTGTTTTGCAGAAGGACAAGGCTGCCGTTCGTTTTCTTCTCGATGGCACCATTGATAAAACATTTGCCGTAGAAGGAAAATTCATTTTCCACGCTCCTGATACGAATACTGATTTACGCGCTGTATCTGAGTACAACGAAAAATGTCTGGAAATCGCCAACTCCAGATGCGCTGCATCCAACTCTCCAAACGAGCTTACACCCTATGTGCTCGGAGCATCACCAATACACGGCGACCACATCATATTGCTTCACGATTCAGGCAACTGGTTGTCAACTGATGCTTGGATCATCCGCCTGACCCAAAGTGGGGAGCTTGATGTTTCATTCAATGGCTCCGGATTTGTCCGTGTCCGGCATGACAGATTTACCCACATCAAACTGAAAAGCCTGACCGTTGACGATGCGGGCAACTACATCACTGCAGGCGAAGTCAAGTTGGATTTTTTGCATCACCCTGATGCCATTGTTCTCGTAAAACACAGCCAAGATGGCAGACTGGATACCACCTTTCAGCAGAACGGTTCTCTGCTGATATACGATGAAGACCCACTCTATTATTGGGAACTTTTCGGTGCCGTAAAGCAACCCAACAATCGCATCCTGTGCACAGGCACAAGGCATTCAAGACACGACACCTCTATTTCCGGGCTTTTAACCAGCAGGGAAGCAGACGGCTCAAAAAACATTCAATTCAACGGTGGGGATCCGGTATTCACGAACATAAATTCATCCAGCACAATTTGGTTCAACACCGACTTCCTGCCTGACGGAAGTTTTTTGAGTACCGGAATTATCGACATTGAAAATCGAGATAAAACTCATTACGCGATCACGCGCTTTCTTTACAATGGCGTTCATGACAAGGACTATAATAATGGGGTCGGTTGGCTTGACTATAAGGAAGCGACGAGTGTTGGTTTTTATTCATCCGCCATCAAAAACAACAAGGTCGTTTTTACCGTAATCGTCAAAGAAGGCGAAGCACGCAATCGCTGCATAGTAAGAGGATTGATGCCCTGACCTGACAAAAGCCCCGCCATGTAAATGGCGAGGACTTTTTTTATTTCATACCCTGGGCTCACAGCTTGGCGATCGAGACTTCGGTAGATTTCACGAAGGCAATCACCTCGCTCCCCACCTTCAGTTCAAGGTCGCGAACCGAACGGGTGGTGATCACCGAGGTGACGATGCCCGACGCCGTTTGCACGTCGATTTCCGAGACCACTTCGCCTTCCAGTATTTCCTTGATGACGCCCTTGAACTGGTTACGGACGTTGATCGCTTTGATGGTCATGTTGAGGCTTCCTGTCTGGTGGCTTGCCCTTACGAATGAAGGGGCAGGCCTCCAAGGTGCACTGCCCTTGATGATATTAAAAGGAATATATAATTATCTATTTAGACCTTTTAGGAATATAAATCTTATCTGCCAATGCGCGGATGCGCCGCAACCAATAAGAACTAAAACGAATTAATAAATAGTTAATAAGTATTTATGGTTATAACTAAACGCAGGTATCCTCCACTCACCCGTCATCGACCACAGTGAAGTGCCCCATGAATCCGACTGACAACCTCATCGACTTCGCCAGCTACCGCAAGCGCAAACAGGCTCAGCAACGGGCACGGGCCATGTGGGAAATGTACGCACGAAACGCCGCTCTCCAGGCCTTCCCATGGGCGCAAGTGGCCAAGGCGACCGAGACTCGTCACGCGTGAACGTGCACCCTCCCTCGCGCTATCTGGTCAGCGCCGATGAACCTGCGCTGGACTTCAATCAACTGGAGCATCAGGAGGAGGACGCCAACTGCGAACGGGTGGCACAGAATCTTCAACGCCTGCGCAGCAAGCGTCACCTGTCTCTCGATGCGCTGGCCCGCCAGTGTGGCGTGAGCCGGGCGATGCTGGCGCAGATCGAATCCGGGCGCAGCGTGCCGTCGATCAAGGTGCTGTGCAAAATCGCCAAAGGCTTGAAGGTTTCGGTGGCTGCGTTTCTCGAGCATCGGGCCTTCGAAGGCGTAGCGCTGTTGTCGGCAAGCCAGAGCAAGCGCCTGGTCAGTGCCAATGGTGCGTTTGTCAGCCGTGCGCTGTTCCCGTTCGACGTGGCGCGCCAATCGGAATTTTATGAATTGCGCCTGAGCCCCTTGGGTGAGGACCAGAGCGAAGGCCATGGCCCCGGAGTCCAGGAAAACCTGGTGGTGTCCCAGGGCGTGCTGGAAATCAGCGTCAATGATGAACGCTACCTGCTTTCAACAGGCGACTCGATCCTGTTTTATGCCGACCAGCCTCACCGCTATCGCAACCCGGCTGACAGCGAAGCGGTGGCTTATCTGGTAGTGACCTACCCCGAACGCCTGGACTGAACCGAACTGAACCGAACTGAACGGACTGAACGGACTGAAACGGACGAACTGTAGGAGCTGCCGCAGGCTGCGATCTTTTGATCTTGATCTCCAGCGGTCTTGAAGCCGCCAAAATCAAGATCAAAAGATCGCAGCCTGCGGCAGCTCCTACAGGTACAGCAATCAGCAATCAGCAATCAGCAATCAGCAATCAGCAATCAGCAATCAGCAGGTGCAGCACATCAGCGGCATGCCGTTGCAGCTCATCATCATCGGCATGCTGCAGTCGTTCATCATCTTCATCATCAGGGCGCAGCAGTTTTTCATCATGTCCATGTTCATGCCGGCCATCGGCATGATTTTGCACATCATGCCGTCGGCCATCATGGTGCATTCCATCACGCACTTCATCGATGGCATCGGCATGCCCATCATCGGCATGGGCATCATCATATTCGCCATCGGCATGCTCATGCTCGCCTGGGACATGCACATCATGCTCATGTTGCCGCAGTGCATCATCATCGGCATGCCGCAGTTCATCATCATCTGCATCATTTCAGCGCTGTTCTTGAACATCGCCATGTCCATGCCAGCGGCCGGCATCATCTTGCACATCATGCCGTCGTCCATCATGTCGCAGGTCATGGTCGCCATCATCATCGGCATGCCCATCATCGGCATCATCGGCATGTTGGTGTTCATTGGCATCTGCATGGCATTCATCATGGTGTTGCTCCCTGAAGGACTGGATAGTTGGACGAAGCTGATGGGGCGGATTCTATGGATTCAGCCAGGCGCATCAAGCTGTCGGTCGAACAGTCAAAGTCGACGTTGGGGCAGCCTCAATGAAGCAGGCGGGACAGATTTTTCTGCCATGACGAACAAGCGTCCTCGATAGCGGACAAGGTCAACGCCACTGCGTGGGTTCTTCGGTCATGGATATGCAGTTTGGGCCTATCTAAATAGCCCAAGGAAATAATCGATCTAAATGACACCGAATTTCAGGCAAAAAAAATCCCGGGCAGCTGATGGACGCCCGGGACTTAAAAATGCATAAACCGTGGTGGTGAACGCGGGGCGGATATTACGCAATGTTTCGCCCTGTAACAAGATATTTTGATTAACCGTTCAGTTACTAAAATCTCTAAGCTGTTATATATCCAGACATTTTTTACGGTTAACCTCGAAATCATCTTAACTACAGGAACCAGCGGTACTCCCGCGCACTGATGTCATTCAGGAATGCCAAGTGGTCCTGGCGCTTGTTTTCGCAGTACACATCGACGAATTCCGCCCCCAGACCCTCACGCAGTTTTTGATTGCCTTGCATGGCTCGCACGGCCTCGAGCATTTCCAGTGGGAAGTCGATGCCACTGTTGCGGTCTTCGTTGAGCGGGGCGATGGGGTCATGACCCTGTTCAAGGCCCTGTTCCATCCCCACCAGGATCGCGGCGAGCACCAGGTACGGGTTGGCATCGGCGCCAGCGAGACGATGTTCGATGCGCAGGTTCCTGGCGTCCGACTCCGGCACCCGCAGGCACGCGTCTCGATCCTCGAAGCCCCAACTGGCGCGCGAGGCGACGTTCACCGTAGCGCTCAGGCGACGCATCGCGTTGTGGTTCGGCGCGAAGATCGGCATGCAGTGCGGCAACACATCCAGGCAACCGGCCACCGCATGGCGCAACGCTCGTTGCCCGTGCGCCGCCAGCAGGTTGTTGCCCGCCTCGTCGTACAGGCTGACGTGCACATGCATGCCACTGCCGGGGTGCTGCAAGTAAGGCTTGGCCATGAAACTGGCGCGGTAGTCGTGCTTGAGTGCCACGCCTCGCGTGCTGCGGCAGAACAGCGCTGCCCAGTCGGCGGCGCGCAGGCCGTCGTCCAGATGACCGAAATTGATCTCGAACTGGCCGGGGCCCAATTCGGCGGTGATCACCGTGGCATCGACGCCTTGGGCACGCGCGGTCTCGACCATTTCGTCGAGCACCGGGGCGAATCGCGAGAGTCGTTCGATGTGCATGTTTGGCTGGTCGTCCGCATCGCCGGTCAGCGGGTCGCGGGCAAACTGCGGTAATCCATCGCGCAAGCGGCTATCGAACAGATAGAACTCCAGCTCGAATGCCACCACCGGGAAAATGCCTTTGCGGCCAAGCCGCGCCAGCACCTGCGCGAGGACTTCACGGGGTTCGAAGACGATCGGTTTCTCCGTGCCATCGGAGGTGATCAACATCTGCCCCAGCGCCTGCTTCTCCCAGCTCACCAACTTCAGCGTGCCCGGTACCAGGCGACGCAGCGCGTCCGGATCGCCATCGTTGAAGCAGTAGTCGCCGATCTTGAACAGCCCGCCCTGGGTGCCGAGCAACACGCAGTTTTGCGGCAACTTGAGGGCGCTGCCAGCGGCCACTTTCTCGAGCATTTCGATCGGGTAGCGTTTGCCGTAGAAATGCCCCGGTATGTCCAGGGAAATCAGGTCGACATGGCGCACATCGGGGTAGCGCTGACGAAACCCACGCACTTCGGCCAACAGATCAGAGCACACAGCATCCATCGTTTTGTTCCTTTGTTTTTATCAGGTGTAGACCCAAAGTACGCGGGTCAGTTGGTCCGAGAGGTTGCCGTAGCGGCAGTGGGCATGGCTGGCCAGCTGAAAGCTGTCGCCGGCGCGCAGGGTCACCGGTTCGTCCTGGTCGAGCCACAGGGTCAGTTCCCCTTCCAGCACATAGCCGCCCTGCTCCGAGCTGTCCTTCATGTGCCGGTCGCCGCTGCTGGCGCCGGGCTCCAGCTGGCTTTCGAGCATGGAAAAGGAGGCGCGCATTTTTGGCGAAACCAGAATGTCGGTGATGCCATCGGCGTAATACAACGTGCGGCGCTCATCCGGCCGGGTCACCCAGGGCAGGGCCATGGGTTTGGGCAGGCTGTAGAAATAGGTGGTGGGCACGCCGAGGGTCTCGCTGATGGCGGTCAAGTCCGCCACCGTGGGGCGGGACAAGCCGCGCTCGACCTGGGAAAGAAAACCCACGGAGCGGCCGATCTTGTCGGCCAGATCCTTCAAGGTGTACTTCTTGTGCTTGCGCAGGTCCTGGATCAGGATCGCCAGCGCCGAAATCTCTTCTTGCATGTCCATCTAAAGGCTTCCAGAAATGGCCGATTCAAATGCTGTCGCGCAGCCGGTACCAGGCTTTGCCGATGGCTTCCAGCGGCGCTGCCATGTATTTGCCGCCGGGGAAGCTGCCGTTGCTCAACCCCTGATACAACGCCAGCTCGTCCGGCTGGCCGAGAATGGCGTCGGACACCGCCCGTGCCCCGGCCAAGGTTGGGAGCACGCCGTGCCCGGAGTAGCCCTGCAACCAGTACAGGTCGCGGCGCCGACCGATGTCGGGCGTGCGCTTGAGCGTCAGGTCGATATGACCGCCCCAGGCGAACTCCAATTCGATGCCTTTCAATTGCGGAAACACCCTTTCCAGGCACGGCCGGGTGGCGCCGGCGATGTCTTTGGGCATGCCCCCCAGATAGGTGCAGCCGCCGCCAAACAGAAGCCGGTTGTCCGGGGTGCGGCGGAAATAATCGAGCACAAACTGGTTGTCCGTGACGCAGACGTTGCCGGGTAGCAGCGCGGTCGCCTGGGCCTCGGACATCGGCGCCGTGGCCACCTGATAAGTGCCAACGGGCAATACGCAACTCGATAGCTGCGGGTCGAGCCGGTCAAGGTAGGCATTGCAGGCCAGTACCAGGACCTCGGCACGGATGCGCCCGCGTTCAGTCGTCACTACGTAGCCATTGTCGTCCTCGCGATAATTCAACGCCTTGCTTTGTTCATGAATCACACCACCGGCCCGCTCAATCGCGGCGGCCAGTCCCAGCGCCAGTTTCAGCGGGTTCAAATGCCCGCCTTCGGGATCGTACAAACCGGCCTGATACCGCTCGCTGGCCACCCACTCGGGCAACTCGGCGCGCTCGATGAAGCGCAAACCGTCATGCCCCCATTTGTGGCTGGCCTCGTGCTGCCATTCGGTCAACAGGCCGACCCGCCGTGGCATCACCGACGTCCAGAGGTGGCCGGGCCGGTAGTCGCAATCGAAACCATGGCGCACCGGCAATTCGCGCAACTCCCTGGCCGCCCAGCGCATGCCGTCCCACAACCGCCGCGCGCGCTCATGACCCAGCGCGGCTTCCAGTGGCGGCATGTCACAGGACCAACCGAGAATGGCCTGGCCACCATTACGTCCCGACGCGGCCCAGGCGACCCGGCTGGCCTCCAGCAAGGTCACGCGCTTGCCGGCCAGGGCCAGGCGCAGCGCCGTGTGCAAACCACTGAAGCCGGCGCCGATGATCAGCACCTCGGTGTCCTGTTCGCCCTCCAACGCCGCCCGATTGACCAGGCGATCGGCGCACGTGTGGGCGTAGTAGCTGGCGACATGCTGGGTGGATTGCTGAAACATACCCGCTCCATGAAATTTTATAGTTTTAATTTCATGAAAAAATACATGTTTAATTTCATGCGTGCAAGAGGTGTGGTGAAGGTGGTGGGTTGATCGTTCCCACGCCCTGCGTGGGAATGCATCCTGTGACGCTCCGCGTCACCGTTGCGCAAAGCTCTCGTCATGCGTCGTCAGCGGAACGCGGAGCGTCCCTGGCGGCATTCCTTTGCGGCGCGTGGGAACGATCAACCTCGTAGGTCAACCACAAAAAATTCCCACCAGTTAAAAAACTTTCACAAAACCTCTGGACGCACTGCCGTCATTCCCCTTATAAAGCCACCTACAGGAATATTTTATTCCTAACAAGAAAATGCGCTCAAGGAATGAGCCTCGCTGTCCGCTGACATTTTTTCGCTATGCGATGAGCTGCCGCCATCATCCCGAGGACGTGTCATGCAACACGAAAAAAACCATTTCATCATCAAGATCACCTGTCCCGCGGTGTCCGGCATTGTCGCGGCCGTCACTACCTACCTGGCGGACAACGGTTGCTACATCGGGGAGATGGCGCAATTCGACGACGATTTCAGCGGCCGTTTTTTCATGCGCGCGGTGTTCCGTTTCAACGATGGCCACGCGGGGGATATCCAGCAGATCAAGGACGGTTTCAGCGACGTTGCCCAGGCCTTCGACATGCACTGGGAACTGCATGACACCCGCGAACCGATGCGCGTGCTGCTCATGGTGAGCAAGTTCGACCACTGCCTCACCGACCTGCTCTACCGCTACCACAAGGGCGAGATGGACATGACCATCACCGCCATTGTCTCCAACCACCTCGACCTGCGGCCCATGGCCGAGCGCGAGGGCATCCGCTTCATCTACTTGCCGGTCACCAAGGACACCAAGGCCCGCCAGGAAGCCGAGCTGATGAAGGTGGTCGACGACACCGGCACCGAACTGGTGGTGCTGGCGCGCTACATGCAAATTCTCTCCGACGACCTGTGCAAGCAACTCTCCGGCCGGGCGATCAACATTCACCATTCGTTCCTGCCCGGTTTCAAGGGCGCCAAGCCGTATCACCAGGCGTACCAGCGCGGCGTGAAGCTGATCGGCGCCACCGCCCACTACGTCACCAGCGACCTCGATGAGGGTCCGATCATCGAGCAGGAGGTGCAGCGGGTCGATCACGTCTACTTGCCGGACGACCTCGTGGCCACCGGCCGCGACACCGAGACCGTGGCCCTGTCCAAGGCGGTCAAGTACCACCTGGAGCACCGGGTTTTCCTCAACCAGGACAGAACGGTGATCTTCCGGTGAACGCCCCCCGACTGATTGACGGCAAAGCCGCCGCCGCCCGGGTGCTGCTCGAGGTCCGCAAGGACGTCGACCGCCTGCGCGCGCAAGACATCCAGCCCGCCCTGGCGGTGATCCTGGTCGGCAGCGACCCGGCCAGCCAGGTCTACGTGCGCAACAAGATCCTGCGCGCAGACGAGGTCGGCATCCGCTCCCTGGAACATCGGTTGCCTGCAGACACCAGCACTGAACAGCTGCTCGACCTGATCGACAGGCTCAATGCCGATCCCTCGATCCACGGCATTCTCCTGCAACTGCCGTTACCCGCTCATGTCGATGAACTGCGGGCGCTGCAAGCCATCGATCCGGGCAAGGACGTCGACGGTTTCCACAGTGAAAACGTCGGGGGCCTTAGCCAGGGCCGCACGGTACTCGCGCCCTGCACACCCAGCGGCTGCCTGTACCTGCTGGAGCAAACCTGCGGCGATCTGCGCGGCAAGCACGCGGTGGTGATCGGCCGCTCCAACATCGTCGGCAAACCCATGGTGGCGCTGCTGCTCAAGGCCGACTGCTCGGTGACGGTGTTGCATTCGCGTAGCCCCGATCCCCAGGCCCTCTGCCGCCAGGCAGACATCGTGATTGCCGCCGTGGGCCGCCCCCGCTTGATCGACGCCAGTTGGCTCAAGCCCGGTGCGGTGGTGATCGACGTCGGCATCAATCGCATCGACGACGCCGGTCGCAGCCGCCTGGTCGGCGATGTCGACTTCGACAGCGCCCTGCCCCAGGTCGCGGCGATCACCCCGGTGCCCGGTGGCGTCGGGCCGATGACCATTGCCTTCCTGATGAAAAACACCGTGACCGCGGCCCTTATGCAACACCACAGCCCATCGGAGGCCGTATGCCATTCAATCTCTTGAAGTACGGGCTGAGTTCCGAGTACCCGGTCGAAGTGGATCTACCACCACCGCGTGAACTGAAATCGAGCTATGACGTGGTGATCATCGGTGCCGGTGGCCATGGCCTGGCCACCGCCTATTACCTCGCCAAATACCACGGCATCAGCAACATCGCGGTGCTGGAGAAGTCCTACCTGGGCGGCGGCAATACCGCGCGCAACACCGCGGTGATCCGCTCCAACTACCTCACCAGCGAAGGCGTACGTTTCTATGCCGAATCGGTGCGGATGTTCCAGGGCCTGTCCAACGAATTCGACTTCAACATCATGTACTCCGAGCGTGGCCAACTGACCCTGGCCCACACCGATGCCACCGTGCGTTCGTTCCGCCAGCGGGCCGAGGTCAACAAGCACTTTGGCGGCCGCACCGAAATGATCGACCGCCAGCAGATCCGCGAACTGGTGCCCAGCCTCAACCTCGACCCCGGCCATCTTCCGGTGATCGCCGGCCTCTGGCACATCGATGGCGCCACCGCACGCCACGACGCCGTTGCCTGGGGCTACGCCAAGCAGGCGGCCAAGCGCGGCGTGGAAATCCACCAGCTCACCGAGGTGCAGGACCTGATCATCAAGAACGGCGCAATCACCGCCGTGAAGACCAACCGCGGCACCATCCAGTGCGGTTGCGCGGTGCAGGCGATTGCCGGGCACAGTTCGCTGCTGATGGCCAAGGCCGGGATTCGTTCGCCGATCCAGACCTTCCCGCTGCAAGCCATGGTCACCCAGCCCTTCAAACCCTTCCTCGATCCGCTGGTGAGCTCGTCGGCGCTGCATTGCTACGTGCAACAGACCAGCCGCGGTGAAGTGGTGTTCGGTGGTGGCTCCGATCCGTACCCGCTGTTCAACACCCGATCGACCCTGGACCTCAAGGAAAGCCTGCTGGCCCACGCCATCGAGATGTTCCCGTTCCTGGCCAACGCCAAGCTGATGCGCCAATGGGCCGGGATCACCGACATGACTCCGGACTACAGCCCGATCATGGGCCTGTCACCAGTCAAAAATTACTACCTGGACGCCGGCTGGGGCACCTGGGGCTTCAAGGCGACGCCGATCTGCGGCAAGACCATGGCGGAACTCGTGGCCAGCGGCGGCAAGGTGCCGGAGCTGATCAAGCCCTTTGGCCTGGAACGCTTCTCGACCTTCCGGCAAGTCAACGAAATGGGCGCTACGGCGGCCAGTCACTGAGGCAGAGGGGACCCATGAAAATCATCATTTGCCCGCTCAACGGGCCGCGCAATATCAGCGAATTCACCTACGGCGGCGAGTTCAAGCCCATGCCCGACGCGCTGCGCTGCAGCGATGCCGAGTGGGCCGACTACGTATTCAACACCGACAACCTCGCCGGTGTAGTGCGCGAATGGTGGATGCACACGCCATCGAGCTACTGGTTTCTCGCCGAACGTCACACCGTGACCGATGAGATCCTGCGCACCTTCGACCCCAAAGAACTTTTCACTGCCCGCGTCGACTTCAACGCCGCACAGGAGATCGCCGGATGAATCGCCTACCCGCCCCCATGGGCCTGCTGATCGACCGTGACCAGCCGCTCGATTTCAGTTTCGAAGGCCTTCCCTACCAGGGCCTGCAAGGCGACAGCATCGCCAGTGCCCTGCTCGCCAACGGACGTTTCCTGATTTCCCGCTCGTTCAAATACCACCGTCCCCGTGGCCCGTTGACCATGGCCGGGCAGGATGCCAACAGCCTGGTGCAATTGCCCCAGGAGCCCAACGTACTGGCCGATGCACACGCGCTGGCGGCCGGTTTGCAGGTGACGGCGCAGAACGTCAACGGCTCGCTGGACAACGACCGCGACGCTTATCTGGGCAAGTTTTCCAAATTCATGCCGGTGGGTTTCTACTACCGCTCGTTCTACAAACCCAAGGGCATGTGGAAAGTCTGGGAACCGATCATTCGCAAGAAGGCCGGCCTGGGCGTACTCGACCTGACGTTCAAGCCCGAGTATTACGACAAGGCCTACCTGTTCACCGACCTGGCCGTGATCGGCGCCGGTCCCGCCGGGCTGCACGCGGCACTGACTGCGGCCAATGCCGGGGCCAAGGTGTTGCTCATCGAACAACAGCCGGTCCTCGGTGGTTCACTGACCTATGCCCGCTTTGATATCCCGGGCAAACGCGCCGACGCCTTGCGCAGCGAACTGCTCGCGGCAGTGCAGCAGCACGCCAACATCCGCATCCTCACCGAGGCGACCTGCAACGCCTGGTTCACCGACAATTACCTGCCGGTGATCCAGGGTAAACGCATGTACAAGGTACGCGCGCGACAGTGCCTGGTGTGCAGCGGTGCGTTCGACCAGCCGGTGGTGTTTCGCAACAACGACCTGCCCGGCGTGATGCTGACCAGCGCCGCGCAGCGCCTGATGAAGCTGTACGCGGTCAAGCCGGGCAAGCGCGCGGTGGTGCTGACGGGCAACGATGACGGTTACCTCGCCGCCCTGGACTTGTTTGATCAGGGCGTGGAAGTCGCTGCGGTGGTGGACCTGCGCCATGGTCCTGGCGATGAGGCCCTGCTGGGCGCGCTGGCGCAACGCAAGATTCCCTGCCAGCGCAACAGCACCGTATATGAAGCCCTGCACGAAAAAGGTATGCGCCATGTCAACGGTGTCGACGTGCGCAAAATCACCGCCCAGGGCCAGGTCGCCGAGAGCGGGCAACGCCTGGACTGCGACCTGCTGTGCATGTCCGCCGGCTACATGCCGGTCTATCAACTGCTGTGCCAGGCCGGCGGCAAGCTGGCCTACGATGATCAGCGCGCCGAATTCACCCTCAGCGGGCTGCCCCGGAACCTCACGGTCGCAGGTTCGGTCAATGGCCGTCACCGCCTCGACAACGTGATCGCCGACGGCGTCAATGCCGGTGCCGATGCCGCCTCTGCACTGGGGCTGGAGGTCGGTGTGCACCGGGCGCCGCTGGGCAGCGAGGTGCGGGTCAACTTCAACTGGCCGATCTTCCCCCATCCCAAGGGCAAGGATTTCGTCGATTTCGACGAGGACCTGCAAGTGGCGGACATCGTCAATGCCACGCGCATCGGCTATCGCGACGTGCAACTGGTCAAGCGCTATTCCACGGTGGGCATGGGCCCTTCGCAAGGTCGTCACTCGGCGCTGCCGACCGCGCGCCTGGTGGCCTGGGCGACCCAACGCAACATCAGCGAAACCGGCGTGACCACCGCGCGCCCGCCTTTTGTCGCGGAAAAACTGGCCCACGTCGCAGGTAGAGCGTTCGATCCCTATCGGCAAACACCCATGCACGCCCGGCACCTGCAAGCCGGCGCGAAGATGATGCCGGCGGGCATCTGGCAGCGTCCGGCCTACTACGGCGACGCCAGCAACCGCGACGCGTGCATGCAAGCCGAAGCCCTGCATGTGCGCAACAAGGTCGGGATCATCGACGTTTCGACCTTGGGCGGCCTGGATGTGCGCGGCCCGGACGCCGCCGAACTGCTCAACCGGATGTACACCTTCGCCTTCCTCAAGCAGCCGATCGGTCGCTCCCGTTATGCGCTGATGACCAATGAGCACGGGGTGGTGATCGACGACGGCGTGTGCGCGCGTTTCGCCGACAACCACTTCTACGTCACCGCCACCACCAGCGGCGTGGATCGCATCTACCAGCAGATGCTCAAGTGGAACGCGCAATGGCGCCTGGACGTGGACGTCGCCAACGTCACGGCGGCGATCTGCGCGGTCAATGTCGCCGGGCCCGACTCGCGCAAAGTGCTGGAGCAGGTCTGTAGCGACCTCGACCTGAGCGCTGCAGCGTTCCCCTACCTGGGCGTGCGCCAAGGCACCGTGGCCGGGATCAAGGCCCGGCTGTTGCGAGTCGGTTTTGTCGGCGAACTGGGTTATGAAATCCACGTGCCGGCGCGCCATGGCCTCAAGCTCTGGGACGCGCTGATGGAGGCCGGCAAGGCCCATGACATCCGCCCGTTCGGCGTGGAAACCCAGCGTTTGCTGCGCCTGGAAAAAGGCCATGTGATCATCAGCCAGGACACTGATGGCATGACCCATCCCCAGGAAATCGACATGGGCTGGGCCGTCAGTCGCAACAAGCCGTTCTTCGTCGGACGGCGCTCGGTGGACATCCTCGAAGCCCAGCCGCAAACACGCAAGCTGGTGGGCTTCACCTTGCCCAAGGACAGCGCGCAACCGCTGGAAGGTCATCTGGTGCTCAATGGCCCGGACATCAGCGGCAACGTCACGTCCTGCGAGTACTCGGCGACTTTGGGCAAGATCATTGGCCTGGCCTACGCCGGCATCGACCAGAGCACACCCGGGCAACGGATTGCGATCCGCGTCGAAGGTGGCCGCGTGGTGCACGCCGATGTGGTGCCCTTACCCTTTTTCGACCCCTCCAACCTGCGCCAGGAGCTTTGAGCCATGACCAGCCTGAGACAACAACACAGCGCCGGGCAGCCGGCCCTCGCCCTCCTGCCCACCTGTGCGCTGACCGACCTGACCGATCTGCCCCGGGTCGGGTTTCGCGGCGCCGACAGTGCGCGCTATTTGCAGAGCCGGGACTTCGTGCTGCCGGACGCACCCAACCGCGCCGTCACCCAGGTTGACGGCAGCTGCGCCGTGCGCCTGTCCCAGACCGAATACCTGCTGTTGGGCAGTGCGCTGGACCAGGGCCAACGTATTGCCGAAGAGGAGGCCCGCTGGGCGTTGGACCCGCAGGCCAATTACCTGCTGCCGCGCCAGGACAGCCATGCCTGGTTCGAGCTCAGTGGCCAGCACTTTCCCGAGGTCATGGCCAAACTCTGCGGCGTCGACTTGAGCCCCCAGGCCTTCAGCCCCGGCGCCGTGGCGCAAACCTCGGCGGCGCGCATCAACGTGATCGTGATCAACGCCACAACCGCGCAACAGCCGAGGCTGTTCATCCTCTGCGACCGGGCATCGAAGGCCTATTTTCATGAGGCGCTGATGGATGCCCTGTAGGAGCGAGCCTGCTCGCGAAAAACCAGAGCGCGCCACGGGGTGTCAGGTATCCCGCGTTATCGTTGGCCTCCATCGCGAGCATGCTCGCTCCTACCGGAAAAAATGACTGGGTGTCTTGCCGAACTGCTTCTTGAACATACTGGTAAACGCACTGGGGCTGTCGTATCCCAACTCCCCGGCGATGTCGATGATCTTCTCGCCGACGGCGATGCGCTCCAGGGCCAGCAGCAAACGCGCCTGCTGACGCCACTGGCCGAAGGTCATTCCGGTTTCCTTGCGGAACAGGCGCTGGATGGTTTTCTCGTCGAGGTCCAGGCGTGCGCTCCAGTGCGCCAGGGTCGAGCCATCGCCGGGATCGCGTTGCAACGCTGAACATACCGCCTTGATCCGTGGGTCCGAGGGCTGGGGCAGGTGCAATGGCAAGGTGGGCAAAATCCTCAGTTCATCGAGGATCAGGCGCATGACCCGGCCTTCGCGAGAATCCGCGTCATAAGGTGCGGTGATATCCACCGAGACCTTGATCAACTCACTGAGCAACGCCGAAATACTCACCGCCCTGGGTTCGCTCGGCATGTCCGCAAACGCGTCGGGGCGCACGAACAGGCTGCGCATCTTCAACGGACCGACGCAGCGAATCGAGTGAATGTGCCGGCTCGGCATCCATATCCCGCGACTCGGCGGTACCGTCCATTGGCTCAATCCCGAGTGCACCACCATCACGCCTTCGATGGCGTAGATCAGTTGGTGGGCTTGATGGGAATGCGCTTCGATCACCCAGTTTTCCGGGTAGTCGGTGGCGCTGCTGCTCACGGCGCAGGCTCGTCCGTCGATCTCCCGAAGGAATTCATCCAGCGACTTGATCATGATGCCCTTTTTGCGATAGTCGATTCCCGAATTGCGCGAGACAGGCAATCGGACGGCACTTAGGATAGCGCTGAACCCTGAAATGGCCAGCGCTTTGTGCCTGCCACCGAGCGCCTCGACGTACATTTTTCTCTGGAAGGATCCCATGTCCATCAGTACCACTGCTCCCCTCTCAACCTCCCCTTCGGCGGCCAGACAGGCCAGCCCGCTGGTGATGCGCGTCATCGGTGCCTGCGCCCTGGCACACCTGATCAACGACCTGATCCAGGCCGTGCTGCCGTCGATCTACCCGATGCTCAAGGCCACGTACGGCCTGACCTTCACCCAGGTCGGCCTGATCACCCTGACCTTTCAACTGACCGCTTCGCTGCTGCAACCCTGGGTCGGTTACTACACCGATCGCCACCCCAAGCCGTGGCTGTTGCCGGCCGGTATGGTCTGCACCCTGGTCGGCATCCTGATGCTGGCAATGGTCGGCAGCTTCGGGGCGATTCTCGTGGCCTCGGCCCTGGTGGGCATTGGCTCGTCGACCTTCCACCCGGAGACTTCCCGCGTCGCGCGCCTGGCCTCGGGCGGTCGCTACGGCCTGGCCCAGTCGACCTTTCAGGTAGGGGGGAATGCCGGCAGTGCCTTCGGTCCGCTGCTGGCCGCGGCCATCGTCATTCCCTACGGCCAGGGTAACGTCGCCTGGTTCGGCCTGTTCGCGGTGTTCGCCATCCTCGTGCAATACGGCCTGAGCCGCTGGTACCGCAACCACCTGAACCTGTTCAAGCTCAAGCAAGGCACCCAGGCGACCCACGGTCTGTCGAAAAAACGCGTGAGTTTTGCCCTGATGGTCCTCGCATTGCTGGTGTTCTCCAAGTATTTCTACATGGCCAGCTTCACCAGCTACTTCACCTTCTACCTGATCGAAAAATTCGACCTGTCGGTGGCCAGCTCGCAGCTGTACCTGTTCCTGTTTCTCGGCGCCGTGGCGGCCGGCACCTTCTTCGGCGGGCCGATCGGTGACCGGATCGGGCGCAAGCAGGTGATCTGGTTCTCGATCCTCGGCGCCGCACCCTTCACCCTCGCCCTGCCCTATGTCGACCTGTTCTGGACGGGCGTGTTGAGCATGATCATCGGCTTTATCCTCGCCTCGGCCTTCTCTGCCATCGTGGTCTTCGCCCAGGAACTGGTGCCCGGCAACGTCGGCATGATCGCCGGGGTGTTTTTCGGCCTGATGTTCGGCTTCGGCGGCATCGGCGCCGCGCTGCTCGGACACCTGGCGGACATCCACGGCATCGAGTACGTGTATACGCTGTGCTCGTTCCTGCCACTGTTGGGCATCCTGACGATCCTGTTGCCGTCTACCAAAGGGGTTTAGCGGCCAGGCATTGCGCCAGCGTCAAGGCATTGCCCAATGCCGCGCCGCTGGCGGTGTTGTCGAAGATGCACCAGCTAACCGCCCCGTCGACAGTGGCGGCCTGCAACTCGGCCG
>NZ_AKJF01000141.1 GCF_000282475.1 Pseudomonas sp. GM78 | reverse complement strand
GAGCCCTTGGTTACTTGGGGCTCTTCCAAGTGACTCGCTGTAAAAGCGAAACCCTAGGTGGCCGTTACCGCAGGAATGGATATGTACACCTGAAAGAGAATGGTCGGCCGCCAGGCCGCCATCGTTTGAAATCTTAAGTACGCATCCCCCGCCCACTCACCAGCAACCGCGCACAACCGATGTACAACACAACCGTCGCCACCACCATGAACGTAATCGCAATGCTGATCCGGATATCCGAGACCCCGAGAATGCCGTAGCGAAACGCATTGACCATGTGCAACACCGGGTTGGCCAGGGACACCGTCTGCCAGAACGGCGGCAGCAACGAGATCGAATAGAACACCCCGCCCAGGTAGGTCAAGGGCGTCAGCACAAACGTCGGGATGATCGAGATGTCATCGAAGTTGCGCGCAAACACAGCGTTGATGAAGCCCAGCAGCGAGAAGATGGTCGCCGTCAGCACCACCACCAGAATGGTCACGCCCAGGTGATGCACCTGCAAATCAGTGAAGAACAGCGACAACAGCGTCACGATGATCCCGACCATCAAGCCGCGCAGCACGCCACCGAGGGTGTAGCCGATCAGAATGGTGTGTGGCGACACCGGCGATACCATCAATTCCTCAATGGAACGCTGGAACTTGCTGCCGAAGAAACTCGACACCACGTTGCCGTAGGAGTTGGTGATCACCGACATCATGATCAGCCCCGGCACGATGTACTCCATATAGGTGAAGCCACCCATGTCGCCGATTTGCCGGCCGATCAGATTGCCGAAGATCACGAAGTACAGAACCATGGTGATCGCTGGCGGCAGCAAGGTCTGCGGCCAGATCCGGGTAAAGCGCCGGACCTCACGGTAAACGATGGTATTGAGGGCTACGAGGTTAGGCTGCAGCTCGGAACTCATACCGCCACCTTCGACAGATTTTTCTCCACCAGGGACACGAACAACTCCTCGAGGCGATTGGTTTTGTTACGCAGGCTCAGCACTTCGATGTTCTGTTGGGCCAACTGTGTGAACAGCGCAGTGATGCCCATGCTTTTGTCCACCTGGACTTCCAGGGTGTGGCCATCGAGCAACCGTGATGGATAGCCGATCAGCTGCGGTGGCGCGCTCACACCGCCCTTCAAATCCAGGAGGAAGGTCTCGACATGCAGCTGGCCGAGCAGCTGCTTCATGCTGGTGTTCTCGACGATGGTGCCGTGGTCGATGATGCCGATGTTGCGGCACAACTGCTCAGCCTCTTCCAGATAGTGCGTGGTGAGGATGATGGTGATGCCTTTCTTGTTCAGCTCGGTGAGGAAGGTCCACATCGAACGACGCAGCTCGATGTCCACCCCGGCAGTCGGTTCGTCGAGGATCAACAGGCGCGGCTCGTGGACCAGCGCGCGGGCGATCATCAGGCGACGCTTCATGCCACCGGACAGCGAACGCGACGGCACATCGCGCTTGTCCCACAGGCCCAGCTGGGTCAGGTACTGCTCGGCGCGTTCCTTGGCGACTTTCGACGGGATGCCGTAGTAACCGGCCTGGGTCACGACGATGTCGAAGGTCTTTTCAAACTGGTTGAAGTTGAACTCCTGGGGTACCACGCCGATGGAGCGCTTGAGCGCCGCCGGGTTCTTGTCCAGGTCATGACCGAAGATATTCACCGTGCCGCTGGTCTTGTTCACCAGGGTCGAGAGAATGCCGATGGTCGTGGATTTGCCGGCGCCGTTGGGGCCGAGCAAGGCGAAGAAGTCACCTTCGGCGACATCCAGATCGATACCACTCAAGGCCTGGAAACCGTTGCCGTAGGTTTTGGTTAGCTGCCGTATGGACAGAGCGGAACTCATATCGGATTACGCACCAAGAAGGGAAGAAAGGGACAAATAAGGGCGGGCGGAAAGCAATGCAACCGCGGCGCATGGACGCAATGGTGCTTGTCGCCGCCCCACAAGTACAGTCAAGTGTGTCGATAGTGAGTATTAAGTCAACGCGGTCATGACCGCCTTGCGATACGCCGGACGCTGTTGCAACCTTGCGTACCAGGCCTCCAGGCGGGGCAGCGGCGAACGCTCGATCGGCATCTCGAACCAGGCATAAATGAAACTGCCCAGGGGAATGTCGCCCATGCCGATCTCGTCACCGGACAGGTATGGCTGGGTCGCCAGTGCCTGGTCAGCCATCGCCAGCAGCGTCTCGCATTCCTTGATCGCCGCCTTGATCGCGGGCCAGTCCTGTTGATCGGCGGGGGTGCGCAACACGCCCCAGAACACCGTGCGGAAGGGACCTGCAAAACTCGACGTGGTCCAGTCCATCCACTTCTCGGCGCTGGCCCGCGCTTGCAGGTCTGCCGGGTACCACGGGGTATTCGGCGCATGCCTGGCCATCAGATAACGGACGATGGCGTTGGACTCCCACAACACGAATCCATCCTCTTCAATCACCGGCACGCGGCCATTGGGGTTCATGGCGCGGTACTCGGGCGTATCGACGACACCAAAGGCGCCGCCCGCATCGATGGCCTCATAGGCCAGGCCCAGTTCCTCGGCGGCCCACAATGGTTTCCTGACATTCGATGAATTTTTCCGACCCCAGATCTTCAGCATGTGCGCCTCTCGATTGATGAATGCGCAGGCAGCATACGCCGGATCAGGCGCGACTCAAATCGCTCTGCATGTCCCCCAGCAGCGGCGCAAGATGCTCGCCGAACAAGTGCGGATAACACTTTTCAAGGTGCTCGAAGAAGAACCTTTCCGGCACGTCGGTGAACTGGCCGTGGTCGATCAGGTACTCCATCAATTTCTCGCCGTCGCGATTGAAGGGATGGAAAACGCTGTCATTGATCCCGTCGAATTCCAGCGGTGCCACATTGAACAGGTCGCACAAGCCCTGGTTGAACGCAGGGGTGGCCTTGACCCAACGACCCTTCAGGTAAAGCTCGGTGTAGCCGTGCATGGCGAACACGTCGCTCTTGAGCAATTCGAGCAGGCGCGGGGTCGACAGATGATTGCGTACGTCCGCCAGACCGATGCGTGCAGCAATCCCGCAATGCCGTGCAGCCCCTGCCAGCAAGGTGGCTTTGGGCACGCAGTAACTTTCCCCGGTCGCCAGCGCATAACTGCCGCGCAGGGTCTGTGGATCGCGGCTGAAAGTGTATGGGTTGTAGCGCACCGCCTCGCGCACGGCGTAATAGAGATGGATCGCCTGCTCGAGCGGGTCGCGACTGGCACCGCGATGTTTTTCGGCGAACTCCACCACCGAGGGGTGGTCACTATCGATGAAGCGGCCGGGGCTCAGGTACTCGTGCATGAGGGCAATCTCCTTGGCAAGTCCCGAGTCTAACGAGTGGTTCAGCACAGAGACAACGACGTTTCGGCCAAACATGGGCGCTTTGCCGCCCGCTCAATGAACGATTTTTCACGGTCTGTCGCACCGAAGGCCTACACAATCATCCAGGGTTTCCCACAGTTTCAATCCCCTCGCTCTGACCACCCCGTTTCGCGGATGCCGTCTAAGCTCTGTGGGTTGGTTCGCCCTGGGTTCACGGAGGATTAAATATGCTGCTGTTGTGGATACTGGTTCTGGTTGTCGGGATAGCTTATTTAGCCCATCGTCGTATCGCGCCGTTGCCTGTATTGGGCATCGTGGCTGTCTATCTGCTGGCAATGGGCGCGCTCAGTCGCGCACCGGGCTGGCTTTTGGTGATTTTCTGGGTGCTGACCGCCGCCGTGGCAGCTCCCCTGCTGTTGCCTGATCTGCGCCGCAAATTATTCAGCGCACCGATGTTCAACTGGTTCCAGAAAACCCTGCCGCCGATGTCGGAAACCGAACGTGACGCCATCGAAGCCGGCACCGTGTGGTGGGACGGCGAGCTGTTCAGCGGTCGCCCGGACTGGAACAAACTACTGTCCTACCCCAAAGCGCAACTGAACGAAGAAGAACAGGCCTTTATCGACGGCCCGACTGAAGAACTCTGCGCCATGGTCAGCGACTGGCAGCTCGGGCAAACCATGGACTTGCCGGCCGAGGCCTGGACCTACATCAAGGACAACGGCTTCTTTGCCCTGATCATTCCCAAGGAGTTTGGCGGCAAGGGTTTCTCGGCCTATGCCCACTCGCAAGTGGCGATGAAACTGGCCAGCCACAGCGGCGATCTCGCCTCCACCGTGATGGTCCCCAATTCCCTCGGCCCGGCCGAGCTGTTGCTGCATTACGGCACTGATGAACAACGCAACCACTACCTGCCACGCCTGGCGCGCGGCGACGAAATCCCCTGCTTTGCACTGACCGGTCCCTTGGCCGGCTCCGACGCGGGCGGCATGCCCGACACCGGGGTGATCTGCAAAGGCGAATGGGAAGGCAAGGAAACCCTCGGCCTGCGCCTGAACTGGGAAAAGCGCTACATCACCCTGGGTCCGGTCGCCACCCTGCTCGGCCTGGCATTCAAGGCCTACGACCCGGACCATCTGCTGGGAGAAGAGGAAGACCTGGGTATCAGCCTCGCGCTGATCCCAACCGATCTACCCGGTGTGGAAATCGGCCGTCGCCACCTGCCCTTGGGCGCGGCATTCATGAATGGTCCGAACTCCGGCAAGGACGTGTTCGTACCGCTGGAGTTCCTGATCGGCGGCCAGGAAATGCTCGGCAAGGGCTGGATGATGCTGATGAATTGCCTGTCCGTCGGGCGCTCGATTTCCCTGCCGGCGGTGGGCACCGGCATGGCCAAGTTCACCAGCCTGGTGACCGGCCAGTACGCGCAGATTCGCGAGCAGTTCAACGTGCCGATTGCCGCTTTCGAAGGCATTCAGGAAGCCATGGCACGCATCGGCGGCAACGCCTGGATGATGGATGCCGCGCGGATGCTGACCGCCAACGCGGTGGACCTCGGCGAGAAACCGTCGGTGCTGTCGGCGATTCTCAAGTACCACCTCACCGAGCGTGGCCGCGAGTGCATCAGCCACGCGATGGATGTGCACGGCGGCAAGGCGATCATCATGGGGCCGAACAACTACCTGGGACGCAAATGGAACGGCGCACCGATCTTCATTACCGTGGAAGGCGCGAACATTCTTTCGCGCAACCTGATGATCTTCGGCCAGGGCGCGATTCGCTGCCACCCCTTCGTGCTCAAGGAAATGGCCCTGGCCACTCGGGAGGACAAGGACCAGGCACTCACCGAGTTCGATGGCCTGCTGCTCAAGCACATCGGCTTTGCCGTGGGCAACGCCGCCAGCACGCTGGTGCTGAACCTCGGTTTCGGGCAACTGGAGCACGTGCCGGGCGACAAGCTCAGCCAGGGTTATTTCCGCGCGCTGAACCGTCAGGCTGCCGCATTCGCGCTGCTCGCCGACCTCAGCATGATGCTGCTCGGCGGCGAACTGAAACGCCGCGAACGCCTGTCGGCACGCCTCGGTGATGTGCTGAGCAACCTGTATCTGGCCAGCGCCGCGCTCAAGCGTTACAACGACCTCGACTCACCGGAATACATGAAGCCGCTGTTTACCTGGGCCATGGAGGAAAGCCTCGGTCACGGCGAGCGGGCCATGGATGAACTGCTGAACAACTTTCCGAACAAGGTGCTGGCCTGTCTGTTGCGGGTGATCGTGTTCCCGTTCGGGCGTCGCCACAAAGGCCCATCGGACAAACTCGGCGCCGAAGTCGCGGCAGTGATTGGTCGCGCCAAGGGTGATCCGGCCCTGGAGGAAGTGCTGCTGGGTTGCTACCGCCCGCAATCGGCCGAAGACCCTGTTGGCGTCCTGCAGCACACCTGCAATCAGTTGAACGCTGTGCAACCCTTACGCAAGAAACTGCATGTGGCGCTCAAGAGCGGCCAGCTCAAACCAGTCGCAGGGGAAAATGTCATCGATGCGGCATTGGAAGCCGGGGTGTTGCAACCGGTGGAAGCTCACACGCTACGTGAGGCCGAAGCGGCGCGGCGCAAAGTGATCGACGTTGATGCTTTCGATAAAGATGCAATAGCCCTGACCGATGGCAAGGTGCGCTGACCCATCCAGCGCTCCATCATGGGAAAATGCGCGCGGGAGCTTTATACTCCCGCGCCCGTTTTGCTCTTGAGGACTTATCTCGTGTCCAACATCGTTGCCGATCATCTCGTTTTGCTCGACCATTTGCGCAGCATCCTGGTCGCCGTAGGTGAGGCCGAACAGGTTCCCGACGAAAGCCATGCCTTGTTCCTGGAGCGCTTCGACGAACTGCTTGCACTGCTGCCGGTCGACCCGATCGAAAGCCAATACCTGGGCCAGGACATTCTGTGCCAGGTCATCACCCGCTACCCGCAAATCGCCCACCTGGTGCCACGCGACCTGCTGTGGTACTTCGCCGGTGACTGCCTGCATTACATGCCCGATGATGAAATCGACCTGTACCAGGCACTGGAGGAGCGTCGTTTCGAAGCCGAACAGAATGACGAACCTTTCGACTGGAACCAGGAAAAACAGCTTTTGTCCTTGTCGAATCAAGACAGCAAGCACTGATCCGCAATCGGCAATGAAAAAGGCCCGCATGGTTGAACCTGCGGGCCTTTTTTTTGGATCAAAAGATCGCAGCCTGCGGCAGCTCCTACAGGGTGTACGCAATTTCTTTGGAGCTGCCGCAGGCTGCGATCTTTGCTTTTGATTCAGAACAAGCCCTCGCTCTCGGGCAACTCATATTCCGATACAGCCATACTCATTGGGCTCGACTTGCCTGGCTTGCCCAACGTCGGCTCCTTCTCCAGGCACTCCACCAGGTAATCGATCAACACCCGCAGCTTGGGAGGCAGGTATCGAGTGGGCGAGTACAGCAGCCACGCGCCTCCATGGTAGGAGGCCAGAAACGTCCAGTCCGGCAGTACTTGCACCATCAATCCCTTCTCCAGGGCACGACGCGCGGTGAAGTACGGCAGGCTGCCGATGCCGATGTGCTGCAGTACCGCGCCAAACCGTATACCTGTGTGATTGGCGGCATATCGCCCGCGCACCCCGACGGTTACCGTTTTACTGCCTTTCTTAAACTTCCAGCGTGCATCGCTCGGGGTTTCGCCCAGGTAGATGCAACTGTGGTTGAGCAAATCATGGGGGTGGGTCGGCGTACCGTGCTCAGCCAGGTATTGGGGTGTGGCGCAGAGCAAATGGTCGATGCTCAGCAACTGTCGCCCCACCAGTCCCGCGGGCGGCCGGTCGGTGATCCGAATCGCCAGGTCGACGTGATCGTCGATCAGGTCCACCTGGCGATCCTCAAGCAACAGCTCCACATCCACCTTGGGATAACGGCGCAAAAACTCCGGCATATGTGGGTGAATCACGATTCGGCCTACCGCTTTGGGGACGCTGAGGCGCACTACCCCCTCAGGCTCATCAGTGAACTGACCACTGATTTCCATCACTGACCGGGCGGCGTTGACCATCTCCTGACAGCGCTTGAAGACCTCTTCGCCACCGTCGCTCAAACGTAACTTGCGCGTGGTTCGTTGCAGCAGGCGAGTGGCCAGGGCCTTTTCCAGGCGCGAGATGCTGCGACTGACAGCCGAGGGCGAAGAACCCAACTGGCGTGCGGCTTCGGAGAAGCTGCCGGTTTCGACGACCTTGACGAAAATCGCCATTTCACCCAGCAGTGGCAGTGGAAGATTTATGCTCACAACGCAACAGTCCTTTGATGTTTGAACGGATTATCACGCTAAATCACGCTTCATATAATAAAAAATAGAAATTTGAATACGAGCATGGCATATGACGCTTCGCCTCTTTTTCCATAGTGATGAGCTCAAGGCCAATGTGGAAGTCCTGGACTGCGCACCCCACGAGAGCGAATTTGCCGTGGTACTGCGCGCCACCCTGTTTCACCCCCAGGGCGGCGGACAACCTTGTGATACGGGCTGGATTGGCCAGAGCCGGGTACTGCGCGTAGTCCAGGACCCAGACCGGATCGTCCATTTCGTCGATCAGCCGGTCAACCTTGGCATGACCCAGATCCGGATCGACGAACAACGTCGCCAGTTCAATACGCGCATGCATTCGGCCGGCCATTTGATTGGCCACTTCGTCCAGGCCATGGGCTGGATGCCGATCAAGGCGCATCACTGGCCCGGCGAAGGGCGGGTGCAATTCAAACCCGCAGAATCGGCGCAGGACGTTGACGCGCAGACCGTTCAAAACGGCCTCGAACAGTGGATCGCCCATGATCTGCCGCGCCTGACATCGCTGCGCGAAGGCGCCCGGGAAATCAGTTTCGGTGAACTGCCCGCTTATGGCTGTGGCGGCACCCATGTACGTAGCCTGAAGGATTTGGGCGCGGTCACGATCACGGCCCTCTCGCAAAAGAAAGGCACGTTGTCCGTCCACTACCACGTGGACTGAGTCCTGCGACCTTCTGGAGTTGAGATGCTTTCGAATTACCTGGGCGAGTTCCTGGCACTGGCAACAATTCACTTTCTGGCCGTTGTCGCTCCCGGACCGGATTTCGCCGTGACGATTCGCCAGAGTGTGCGTTTCGGCCGGGTGGTTGGTATCTGCACGGCACTGGGGATCGGCGCGGGGATTTCCGTGCACGTGCTGTACACCTTGCTCGCTGTCGGCGCGCTGATGCATAGCATTCCCTGGCTGTTGACGGTGGCCAAGGTCGTGGGGGGTGCCTACATTCTTTATCTGGGTGTGAGCCTGGTGCGCAGCCGGCCGAAATCCGTTTTGGAAGGCGATCAGCCGACTGATCAGCCAGTGGTCGAGCAAACGCTGCTGAAGGCGTTTACGACGGGCTTTCTGACCAACGCCACCAATCCCAAGGCCACCTTGTTCTTCCTGGCAATCTTCACCACGATCATCAGCGCCACGACACCGCTGGAGATTCAGGCGCTCTACGGTGCCTGGATGTGCCTTGTGAATGCCCTGTGGTTTGTGATCGTTGCCTTGTTCTTTTCCAGCAGTCGGGTGAGGTTGCTGTTCATGCGCATGGGGCACTGGTTCGAACTCAGCATGGGGGTGATCCTGATCCTGTTTGCCGGGCGGTTGATCCTGTCGATGTAATTGCGCGCGCACACAAAAGGCCCGCTCAGTCTGACTGGCGGGCTTTTTTTGTGATGACGATAAATCACGCGCAAACAAAAACGCCGCTCAATGAGCGGCGTTTTTGTTAAATATGGAGCGGGAAACGAGACTCGAACTCGCGACCCCGACCTTGGCAAGGTCGTGCTCTACCAACTGAGCTATTCCCGCAAATTACATCCCCAAGGGGACTCAAACACTTGTTGCAAACAAAAACGCCGCTCGGTGAGCGGCATTCTCGTTAAATATGGAGCGGGAAACGAGACTCGAACTCGCGACCCCGACCTTGGCAAGGTCGTGCTCTACCAACTGAGCTATTCCCGCAAATGGCGTCCCCTAGGGGACTCGAACCCCTGTTACCGCCGTGAAAGGGCGGTGTCCTAGGCCACTAGACGAAGGGGACACGCTGCCCGGAACACATGGTGTGTGTTTCGGTGCCCAGATCCGCATCCGAAGACTTGGTTCTGGTTTCACTCAGTACCGCCCGAAAGCAATACTGTTTAAAATTGGAGCGGGAAACGAGACTCGAACTCGCGACCCCGACCTTGGCAAGGTCGTGCTCTACCAACTGAGCTATTCCCGCATTGGCGTCCCCTAGGGGACTCGAACCCCTGTTACCGCCGTGAAAGGGCGGTGTCCTAGGCCACTAGACGAAGGGGACACACTACAACATTCACTCCCTGCTTCGTTTCGCTGTTCGCTTTACGCTGCAAGTGGCGCGCATTCTATGGATGGATTGAGAGGTCGTCAACCCCCTGTTATAAATTTATTTAAATCAATGACTTCGCGTTGCTTTACGGCCCCTCCCGGCTTTTCCGTCGCCTGGGGTCTGGCGCCTATATTCTGACACCCACCAAGACGTTATAGTCGACGTCATGAGTGATGGCAATATGCTCCAGAGTGCCAGCATTTATATAAGCGGGCCGCGGCCGATACAACTTCAGCCACGCCGAGCCAGGCGACTTCACTCGCATGCAAACCCTATAAAGAGGTCTTACCGGTGACACCACTCATGATCGCCCTGCTCGTCGGAGCCGGGATTGCACTCTTGATCGCCATTGGCTACATCAACCATGTGGTGGAAAACAATAAGCTGGAAAAGGCCCGCACCAAGGTTGAACTCAATGACCGCCTGCGTCGCTGTGGTGAGATCACCGAGACGTTTCCCGGCCAGTTGATGACGCCAGGGCTCAAGCTGTTGCTGACCCGCCTGGAACTGAATGTTTGCCAACGCCTGCTGAACCTGGAAAAGACCAGCGCCAATCTCAAGGCACGGATCAGCGAACTGGAAGCTCTGGTGGGCCAGGGCGAATCGATTCCGGTCAACAATCCGCCGGCACCGATCCAGACGGAAGCCAAGGCCAAGGACGTGCGTTTCCTGCTCGAAGCCCTGCACGGCCAGATCACCCGCGCTGCCCAGGATGGTTTCCTGCCACCCAGCGAAGCCAAGGGCTGGATCCGTGAAGTGCGCCACATCCTGGTGCTGCTGCACATCGAGTTTTTCAACAACCTCGGCCAGCATTCCCTGCAACAGAACCAGCCGGGCCAGGCACGGCTGGCGTTCGAACGCGGCGTGCAGTACCTGCGCAAACAGCAAGATCCCCAGGTTTATGCCGAACAACTGGAATACCTGGAAAAACTCCTGGCCCGCGCCAACGACCAGGTCATGGACCGTATAGCTCCTGTAGAAGGCGACATCAACCAATTGACCGAAGGCCTCAAGGATGTCGAGGCGGATGCGGACTGGAAGAAGAAAGTGATCTACGACTGATCATTCGAACAACGTAGAAAAGCCACCGGGTCAGGTGGCTTTTTTTGCCCTGTAGGAGCAAAGCTTGCTCGCGATAACGGTTGGTCAGCTGTATCGATGTTGTCTGACACTCAGCCATCGCGAGCAAGCTTTGCTCCTACAGGCTCCAGGGGTAGGTATTAAAGCCTGAAATGCCCCACCATCCCCTTCAACTCAACCCCCAACTGCGCCAACTCGATACTCGACGCCGCGTTGCCCTGCATCGCCAGCGAAGACTGGTCCGCACTCGCACGAATGCTCGTGACGCTGCGATTGATTTCCTCGGCCACCGAGCTCTGCTCCTCGGCAGCAGCGGCGATCTGCTGGTTCATCTGCTGAATCAAGGACACGGCCGCCGCAATACTCCCCAGCGCACTCTCGGTCTGCAGTGCATCACTGACGGCCAGTTTCACCAACTCGCCACTGCTTTGTATCTGCTGCACCGAGGCCTGCGCCGCAGAGCGCAAGGCGCTGACCAGTCGCTCGATCTCTTCGGTCGATTGCTGGGTGCGCTTGGCCAGGGCCCGCACTTCATCGGCCACCACCGCAAAGCCCCTGCCCTGCTCGCCAGCCCGGGCCGCTTCGATGGCCGCGTTCAGGGCCAACAGGTTGGTCTGTTCCGCCACGCTCTTGATAACGCCCAGCACCGTGCCGATGTTCTGGATTTCCGCACTCAGGCTTTCGATGCTTGAACTGGCCGACGTGGCGGAATCCGCCAGTTGCTCGATCCGCACCATGCTCTGGCGCACCACCTGTTGCCCGCTTTCAACCTTGCCATCGGCCGTTTGCGCCGCCAGCGCGGCCTCCTCCGCATTACGCGCGACGTCGTGCACAGTGGCGGTCATCTGGTTCATGGCCGTCGCCACCTGCTCGGTTTCTTCCTTCTGGCTGCTGACTTCGAGGTTGGTCTGTTCGGTCACGGCAGACAAGGATTGCGCTGAAGTGGCCAACTGCTCGATGCCCGCCTGCAAGCCGCTGACAATTTGGCTCAGCCCTGCACCCATCTGCTGCATGGCCTGCATCAACTGACCGATCTCGTCACGGCGGGTCACTTCGACCTTCGCACTCAGGTCCCCTGCAGCGATCTGCTGCGCCACCTTAATCACAGTGCGCAGCGGCGCCACGATCAAGCGGGTAATTACCCAGGCCGCAATCAAGCCGACCAGCAAGGCCAGCACGGAAGAGCCGAGTATCAGCAGGGAGTTGTTTTTCAGTTGCGCCTGCATCGACTGGTCTTCAGCGACATAGGCCTGATCCACCCGTTCCACCACTTGGGCAGCGCGTTGATGCAATTGCTGGTAGACGGTTTTTTCCTGCTCCAGCAGGCCGGTGTACTCAGCGAGCTTGTCGCTGAAGCTGGCGATATGGCCGGTGACTTCATTGAGGACCGTCTGGTAGCCCTCATCCTTGACCGTGGTCTTTAGTTGCTCGGCCTGGGTCAGCGCCTGGCTGGCCTGCTCGATCTTGCCCTGCCCGGCGCTGTCGTCGCCCTTGCGGCTCTGGTCCAGACGCACGCGTGCTTCGTTCATGGCTTGCAGCATCAACCGCGAAACCTGGCTGACCTGACTGGCTTGCTCGATGAATGCCGCCCCGTCCTTGCCTTCGGTTTCCTTCAAGGTATAAGCGCCATCATCGGCGAGCCCGGCTTGCAGGATGTCGAGGTTGTTGGCCACGCTGGACACCGACCAACTGGCCATTTCCAGCGCCAGGTCCTTGGCCTGGCTGAGCGAGACAAACTCGTCAAACGCCTTGCGGTAAGCGACCAGGGACTGCTCGACATCATTCATCACCGGTACGTTGGTCGCCGACGCTGACTTGAGCTGGTTTGCCAGGTCGATCAGGCCGTCAACGCCTGCGTGCAGGGCATCGACGGTTTTCGGGCTGCCGTGCAAGGCATATTCCTGCTCCAGCAGTCGCACCTTGAGCAGGCCGCTGTTGAGCGAAGACATCTGCTTGAGCCCGTCGAAGCGCTGGCTGATGGTTTGCAGCGACCATACGCCGATCGCCGCCACCAGGGCTGTCAGCAACAACACCAGCGCAAACCCCACACCCAGTTTTTTTGCCATACCGAGGTTGGCAAAACGTCCTTGCACGGCCGAATTCATTGCACTCAGTCCCCCCGCCATTATCAGTAGCGGCAGAGTCGCAATGGCCCTGTATCAACACAAGACTCTGGCGCCTGAATAATGGCAAAAAGCTACGTCAACGTCGCTTTCAGAACGCTGGAGGTCGATCCGCTATCAAAACGCGGTAACTCCGCCATCCACGGCCAATGAGTGCCCCGTGGTGAACGCCGCGCCATCGCTGCACAGGTACAGCACCGCGCTGGCGATTTCTTCGACCTTGCCGATGCGGCCGACCGGGTGCATCGCATTGGCGAACTCGCCTTTCTTCGGGTCTGCTTCATAAGCACGGCGGAACATGTCGGTGTCGATCACCGCCGGGCACACGGCATTGACGCGGATTTTTTTCTTGGCGTATTCAATCGCGGCCGATTTGGTCAGGCCGATGACCGCGTGCTTGGACGCCGCGTAGATGCTCATCTTCGGCGCAGCCCCAAGGCCGGCCACTGACGCGGTGTTGACGATTGCACCGCCGCCCTGGGCCAGCAGCAAAGGAAGCTGGTATTTCATGCACAGCCAGACACCCTTGACGTTGACGCCCATGATCGCGTCAAACTCGTCGACCGTACCCTCGGCCAGCTTGCCTTTCTCGATCTCGATACCGGCATTGTTGAAGGCATAGTCGAGACGGCCGTAGGTATTGACCACTTCATCCATCAGATTCTTTACATCGCTTTCCAGTGTCACGTTGCAACGCACGAACGTCGCTTCGCCGCCTGCCGTACGGATCAGCGCGACCGTGCCCTCGCCGCCCGCGGTGTCCATGTCGGCCACCACCACCTTCAGGCCTTCGGCGGCAAACGCCTGGGCAGTGGCCCGGCCAATGCCGGCTGCCGCGCCTGTCACTACTGCCACCTGGCCGGAAAACGTCATGCTCATTGTTCAGTCCTCGAAGATAAGTTTGCGGGGGATCGCGTGTTCCCCAGCATAGCCATAGCCCCCATGGCCCGGCAGCACTATCAAAAGGCCGGTTGAGCCCCCATGAGCGACAGTGATGGAACTACCGTACCAACTATCACTGCACTGGATCAGTCCGTATTCGCCGCATCAGCCGAACTTGCGACATCGACCTTGAGGGTCTATCAACAAGGTTTCATTCATCCTGAGTGCCTGCCATGACGTCCCAGACCAATCGCCAATTTCTGCTCGCCAAACGCCCAGTGGGTGCCGCGACCCGGGAAACCTTTACCTATCAGGAAGTACCGGTCGGCGAGCCGGCTGCAGGCCAGATCCTGGTCAAGAACGAATACCTGTCCCTGGACCCGGCCATGCGCGGCTGGATGAACGAAGGCAAGTCCTACATCCCGCCGGTCGGTCTCGGCGAAGTGATGCGCGCGCTGGGCGTGGGCAAAGTCGTGGCTTCGAGCAACCCGGGGTTCGCAGTCGGCGACTACGTCAACGGCGCCCTCGGCGTGCAGGATTATTACCTGGGTGAGCCGCGCGGGTTCTATAAGGTCGATCCGAAACTCGCGCCGCTGCCGCGCTATCTGTCCGCGCTGGGCATGACCGGCATGACCGCTTACTTCGCGTTGCTCGACGTGGGTGCGCCCAAGGCCGGCGATACCGTGGTGCTGTCGGGCGCTGCCGGTGCGGTGGGCAGCATTGCCGGGCAGATTGCCAAGATCAAGGGTTGCCGGGTAGTCGGCATCGCCGGCGGCGCGGACAAGTGCAGGTTCCTCATCGACGAACTGGGTTTTGACGGTGTCATCGACTACAAGAACGAAGACGTCGTTGCAGGCCTCAAGCGCGAATGCCCCAAAGGCGTCGACGTGTATTTCGACAACGTCGGCGGCGACATCCTCGACGCGGTATTGAGCCGCTTGAACCTGAAAGCCCGGGTGGTGATCTGTGGCGCCATCAGCCAGTACAACAACAAGGAAGCGGTCAAGGGCCCGGCCAACTACCTGTCACTGCTGGTCAACCGCGCACGCATGGAAGGTTTTGTGGTGATGGACTACGCCGCGCAGTTCGCCGCCGCCGGACAGGAAATGGCCGGCTGGATGGCCAAGGGGCAACTCAAGAGCAAGGAAGACATCGTGGAGGGGCTGGAGACGTTCCCGGAGACGCTGATGAAGTTGTTCAGCGGGGAGAATTTCGGCAAGTTGGTTCTGAAGGTTTGAAGTCACCATGTAGGAGTGAGCCTGCTCGCGATAGCGTTGTATCAGACAACATTCATGTCGACTGACACGCCCTCATCGCGAGCAGGCTCACTCCTACAGGTTTAGCGGCGATCACGCCAGCTCGGCGACCACCGAAGCCAGTGCCTTGGCCGGATCCGCCGCCTGGCTGATCGGACGGCCGATCACCAGGTAATCGGAACCGGCATCCAGCGCCTGGCGCGGAGTCAGGATGCGGCGCTGGTCGTCCTGGGCGCTGCCCGCCGGACGAATCCCCGGGGTCACCAGTTGCAGCGACGGGTGCGCCGATTTCAGCGCCTGGGCTTCCAGGGCCGAGCACACCAGGCCATCCATCCCGGCTTTTTCCGCCAGTGCCGCCAGACGCAGCACCTGCTCCTGCGGCTCGATGTCCAGACCGATACCGGCCAGGTCCTCACGCTCCATGCTGGTCAACACCGTCACACCGATCAGCAGCGGTTTTGGCCCGGTACGCTGGTCCAGCACTTCGCGGCAAGCCGCCATCATGCGCAGGCCACCGGAGCAGTGGACGTTGACCATCCACACGCCCATTTCCGCCGCGGCCTTGACCGCCATGGCCGTGGTGTTGGGGATGTCGTGGAACTTGAGGTCCAGGAACACTTCGAAACCCTTGTCTCGCAGGGTGCCGACGATTTCCGAAGCGCAGCTGGTGAACAGTTCTTTACCGACTTTGACCCGGCACAGTTTCGGGTCCAACTGGTCGGCCAGCTTCAGTGCGGCGTCACGGGTAGGGAAATCCAGGGCGACGATGATAGGAGTCTGGCAGGCGGACATGAGTGGGCTCTCAGGCAAGTCGAAATCGGCGCGCATTGTAGCGGAACCAATGGCCCTGCGGGACCCGATGATCGGTAAATCGTCGAGAACGCTCAGGCAAGACTAGCCTTTGCGGCAATTGTGTCGAGTTCGGTACAGTCACGACACGCACTCAACATCCTTGCCCGCTACCCTCGGCAACCGCAATACGTCCTTACCTCAGCGCTTCCCGCCTCCAGGCAGGACGCCTATGCTGGAACCACAACCTCGCGGCCTATCTTTGTGGTTGGCAGCCTACCTGGCAGATGAACGCACGCATGTACAACACTCCAGCCCCCGTGAACGACGATCAAAAAGCGCCCGGCGATGAGAAACGCTGGAGCATTCGCGCACTGATCGTCGACGATGACGTGCCGATCCGCGAGCTGATGATCGACTACCTGGCCCGTTTCAACATCCATGCCAGCGGTGTCACCGACGGTGCCGCCATGCGCCTGGCGATGCAGGCGGAGCATTTCGACGTGGTGGTGCTCGACCTGATGCTGCCCGGTGAAGACGGCCTGTCGCTGTGTCGCTGGTTGCGCGGCGAATCGGATATTCCGATCCTGATGCTCACGGCCCGCTGCGAACCCACCGACCGGATCATCGGCCTTGAACTTGGCGCCGACGACTACATGGCCAAGCCGTTCGAACCCCGCGAACTGGTGGCACGCATCCAGACCATCCTGCGTCGGGTGCGGGACGACCGCAGCGAACAACGGGCGAACATCCGCTTCGACAATTGGCGCCTGAACAGTGTGCTGCGCCAATTGATTGCAGCCGATGGCCTGGTGGTGCCGCTGTCGAATGCCGAATTTCGCCTGCTGTGGGTATTCATTGAACGTCCGCGCCGGGTCCTGAGCCGCGAGCAACTGCTGGATGCCGCTCGTGGCCGTTCGATCGAAGCCTTCGATCGCAGCATTGACCTGCTGGTGTCGCGCCTGCGGCAGAAACTCGGTGACGACCCCAAGGCACCGCAACTGATCAAAACCGTGCGGGGTGAGGGTTACCTGTTCGACGCCCGGGATATCGGCTGATGCGGACGCGCTTCGATACGTTGTTCGGCCGCCTGTTTGGTGTCCTGCTGATCGCGATTATCCTGGCGCACCTGCTGGCATTTGCCTGGTTTCACTATTACGGCCCGCCGCCTCCGCCCACTCGCCCTCCCCGGCCTTGGTTCGGCGGACCGCTGGTGCCGCTGACGTTCCAGCTGATCTCGCTGATCATTGCCGCCTGGTACGGCGCCAAACTGCTCAGCCGGCCGATTCAGCGCCTGAGCGATGCAGCCGAGCGCCTGAGTGAAAACCTCGACAGTGTGCCGCTGGAGGAGTCTGGCCCACGGGAAGCGCGGCAAGCGGCGCATACGTTCAACAAAATGCAGCAACGCATCATCGAGCAGGTCAAGCAGCGCTCGCGCATGCTCGGTGCGGTTTCCCACGACCTGCGCACGCCCCTGTCGCGGCTCAAACTGCGCCTGGAACAGATCGACGACGACAAGCTGCAAGGGCAGATGCGCCAAGATCTGGACGACATGATCAGCATGCTTGATGCGACCCTCGGCTACCTGCACGAACAGCGCACCAGCGAGGCATCACAGTGGATGGATGTGCAAGCGCTGGTCGAGTCCCTGAGCGAAAACGCCCAGGACCAGGGTGCCGACGTCCAGGCCAGCGGTCATTGCGCGCCGCTGCAAGTCCAGCCGATGGCGTTGCGCTCCTGTATCAACAACCTGCTGGACAATGCCTTGCGTTATGCCGGGAACGCGCTGATCACGCTTGAAGACAATCGCGAACAGCTGGTGATCCGGGTCATCGACCACGGTCCGGGGATCGCGGCGGATAAACGCGAAGCGGTGTTCGAACCGTTCTTTCGATTGGAGGGCTCACGCAATCGCAACTCCGGCGGCGTCGGCCTGGGCATGACCATTGCTCGCGAGGCGGCGCAACGGTTGGGCGGGCAGCTCAGCCTGGAAGAGACGCCCGGTGGCGGGCTGACGGCGATCATCCGCCTGCCCAGGTCCTGACATTCAGCGACGGTCATCGACCCGAGACTGGCTCTTGCTCCAGTCGGTCAACAGGCTGTAGGCCACGGCCAGCAACGTCGGCCCGATAAACAGGCCAATGAATCCGAACGCGATCAACCCGCCAAACACCCCAAGCAACACGATCACCAGCGGCAAATTCCCGCCCCGGCTGATCAGGTAAGGCTTGAGCACGTTGTCCACGCCACTGATGATGAACATGCCCCAGATGCCGAGGAACACCGCCATGCCGTACTCACCCTTCCAGGCCAGCCAGGCAGTGGCCGGAATCCATACCAGCGGCGGCCCCATGGGAATCAGGCTGAGCAGGAAGGTCACGATACCGAGCACCAGTGCCCCGGGGACGCCGGCAATCAGGAATCCGATCAGCGCCAGGACCGCCTGGGCCGCGGCGGTGCCGATCACGCCGTTCACCACCCGTTGCACCGTGCCCGCCACCAGCTCGATGTAATACCCGGCACGTTGACCGATCAGCCGCTCCAGCAAACCATGAACAAAGGCCGCCAACCGTGGGCCGTCGCGATAGAAAAAGAACACGAAGACGATGCTCAGGGTCAGCTCGAGGATGCCGCCGCCAATCTGCGCGCTACGCGCCAACAACCAGTTGCCGACCTGCCCCAGATAAGGCTTGAGCGACACCATCATCGCCGCGCCCTGCTGATCGACACTGTTCCAGATGACCACCAGCCGCTCGCCTACCAGGGGAATGCCGCCCAGCCAGGTCGGCGCTTCAGGCAGGCCGTCGACCTGCACATCCTTGATGAACGCCGTGGCGTCGCGCACGTGGTCCGCCAGGTTGAACCCCAGCCACACCAGGGGCGCCGCCACCAGCACCATCCAGCCTACGGTCAGCAGGGCCGCCGCCAGGGACTCGCGACCATTGAGCCAGCGGGTCAGCAGGCGCATCAGTGGCCAACTGGCGAAGGCCAGCACCGCGCCCCAGAACAGGGCCGACCAGAACGGCGCCATCACCCAGAAGCTCGCGCCAAACAGCACCAGCAGCAGGATCTGCACCAACAGCCGATCGTTATTGATCATCACAGTCTCGAAAAAATCATTCAGCAAAAAGAGTAGGCGAACACGCCGCGCGTGTTCGCCGGATATCGCTTATCGCAGCAGTTTGATATGCAGGCCAGCGCCTTCGACACCACCGGCTTCCATCCGTGCAGCACGTACGCCCTGTTCGATCAACGACTGGCGCCAGGCTTCGGCGTTGGGCCCCGACACACTGACCCGCAAAGTCGTGTCCAGGTTCAGGCCCCGGGAGATCAGGCGCAGCCAGGTGTCATCGGGTGCTTGCGTCAGCTTGGGGAAGTCGAGTTCACCGGTACTCTTGAGCTCGCGCAGCAAGGTCGCGGACGTCGGCAGCAAATCCCCCAACGGGGCGATGGCGTCGAATTGTTCGACGTGCAGATAGGCTTTGCGATTGCCACGGGTGATGCTGTAGAGCGCCACCAGCGTGTTGTCCTGAGGGGCGGCCAGGCGCAGCAGCAGGTACGCCTGCTCATTATCGGCGCCATAGAGCTTGGCGTTACCGAACACTTCGTTGGCCCACAGGCTGCTTTCGCCGCAATCTCGAGCCTGGCACCAGAACAGCAACTGCGCGTCCTGCTGCTGCAGCGCTTCGCGCGCAGCGGTGAAGGCCTGGGTCGAGGAATGCTCCGGCGGCAATTCATAGGTCACCGAGGTGACATGCCCGCGGGCACTGACCTGTCCGTCAAAGCGCAGCTGGCCGCTGATCTTGCGGATCGAACCCAGCGGGTAGATTCGTTCAAGCTCTGCCGAGGGGCGATAGTCGACGATCTGCGCATCGGTCATGCGCGGCACGATCGGCAAGTCCTGACTGCCAGGCAGATCGGCGGCTAATGATAGAGGACTGAAACAACAGAGCATCAGCAAACTGAGTGAGCGCATGGATGGACTCATCAGATCGGCATGACCTTGTGGCCATTCGGGGTCGCAGCGGTGTAGAGGTCTGTCATGGTTGTCTCCCTTTTCAACCCGCCCAGCCTCGACAGTTGCCCGGCGCAAGTCAAGGAATGGCGAAGAACCGATTGAAACAGTCTGCGACAAGGTCGGCGCCGGGTTCGTCATTCAGGTGCAAATGATGGCCGCCTGGCAGCTGTTCAAGGCTAAAGGGTAGACGCTCCAGCAACTCCGGATGTTTGGCGAGCATGCCGTCGGCGGCGACCACCAGTTTCGCCGGGCAAGCGACCCGCTGGACGAAGGCCATGGCCTGCTCGGTAGTCAGGCGCAGCGGCGATGGCAGCGTGAGGCGATTGTCGGTGCGCCAGGTGTAGCCGCCCGGCACCGGCATCAAGCCACGCTGGGCCAGCAGCTCGGCGGCTTCGCGACTGACCGCCACCAGGCCTTTCATGCGCGCTTCGATGGCGCGGTCCTGGGTGCTGTAGACCGGTTTGCGCTTTTCCCGCAGGTCCAGTTGCGCCTGCAGGGCCATGCCCATGCGCTCGGCAGCGTTTTCACCTTTGTCCGTGGGCGGAATGACACCGTCAATCAATGCCAGGTGAGTGACACGCTGCGGTAGCGAGCCAGCAATGATCAGCGATGCGATGGCGCCCATCGAATGCCCCAGCAACGCAAACCGCTTCAGGCCAAGCTGCTCTGCCACTTGCAGCACATCGTGGGCATAGTCCCACATGGCGTAACCGGCGCCCGGCGGGCGGTGCCCCGAATGCCCGTGGCCGGCCATGTCCAGGGCGATCACGCGCAGGCCTTTGAGCTTGGGTGCCAGGCGGGCGAAGCTGTTGGCGTTGTCCAGCCAGCCATGCAGGGCAATCACCGGCAAACCGTCTTCGGGCCCGAACAAGTGCGCCGCCAACTCGATATGCGGCAGGCTCAGGCGGACTTCTTCGACGACCTGGCTCATGCGCAATCCTGTTGCTGGCGACCGTCCCAGCGGTTGAACAGGTTTTTCAGCATTACAGCTGTCTCCTGCGGACGCTCCAGAGGAAACATGTGCCCGCCAGGCATGCTCAGCGCCTCGCCATTGGGCATGCGCCCGACCGAACTGGTGTGATGGCGCATCACTACCCGGCTCTCGTGCCCGCGAACGACCGCCAGCGGCACTTTCAACTGCCGTAAGCGGCCGGGGCTGGTGTGCGGTACGCCCCGGTAGATGCTGATTTCCGTGGCCGGATCGAAACGCAGGCGCAACCTGTCGCCGACTTCCTGCAAACCATAGTGCAGGTAGGCATCGAAACACTCCGGATCGAAGCTGCGAAACAGGCTCTTGCCGGCGAAATAACGCCGGGCGCTCTCGAGATCGGCGAATTCTTCACGACGACCCAGGGTGCGACCGGCCGGGGTCAGGCGGTCGATGAAACCCAAACGCTTGGCCGCGCGGATGACCCATTGATCGGTGCGCGTCAGCACCGGCGAATCGAGCATCACCACACCGCGATACAACTCGGGGCAACGCAGCGCCGCGTGCAGATGCAGTACGCCACCGAAGGAATGACCGACGCCCCACACCGGCTGTGTCTGTTGTTGCAGGTGGTGGATCAGTTCATCCACCAGGTTGTACCAGTTGTCGTCCGCTGGAAAACGCGGATCATGGGCGTGTTGCTCCAGATGCGTCACCTGAAATTCCGGTGCCAGCGCCGCAAACAACTTGCCGTAGGTTCCCGAAGGAAAACCATTGGCGTGGGCGAAAAATATCTGTTGCGACATACCTGCAAATCCATGAGCGAGATCAGGCGTTGATTGTCCGCAAGACCGCGTCCCGCAGCAATGACCGTAACTGACAGGAATGATGACAGTCCGGCCATGCAAATAAGGGAACGCGGGCTTCAACGGGCCGGCGGATTCTCACCCAGCGGCACCACGGCCATGGTCAACCGCGACACACAACTGGCCTTGCCTTCGTCACTGGTCAAACGGATATCCCAGACATGGGTGGTACGCCCGATGTGAATCGGCTTGGCCACCGCCGTCACTCGCCCGCTGCGCAAGCCGCGCAGGTGGTTGGCGTTGATTTCCAGCCCCACGCAGTAAAACTTGCTGGTATCGATGCACAGGTAGCTGGCCATGGAGCCGACGGACTCAGCCAGCACCACCGAAGCGCCGCCATGCAGCAAGCCATACGGCTGGTGAGTGCGATGGTCGATGACCATGCTCGCGGTCAGGGACTCTTCATCGAAGGCTTCGAAACGGATGTCCAGCAGTTCGCCGATGGTGTTTTTCTGAATGGCGTTCAGCTGTTCGATGTTGGGAAGGGTACGCCACAGACTCATAGCAGGTTTTCCTCGTTGGTTTTATTCGTGGCTCAATCCTGCCACAGCACCGCTTCGCTGCGCTCGCTCCATTCTTCGAAGCGAGCGCCGTATGTGGCTTCGATGACGTTGCGCTTGATCTTCAGGGTCGGCGTGAGAAAGCCGTTTTCCACCGCCCAACTGTCCTTGACCACCACCAGTCGCCGCAAGCGTTCGTGCTTGTCGAGGGCGTTGTTGACCTCTTCCAGCAGCTTCTCCAGGCTTGAGTGCAAACCGGCCCGTGCCTCCTGCTGGCCGACGGCCGACAGCACGCACAGGCCCAGTGGCGCACTCAAGCCATCACCGACCACGCACACCTGCTCGATGCGCGAATGCACCGCGAGGCGATTTTCGATCGGAGCCGGCGCGACGTACTTGCCTTTGCTGGTCTTGAAGATTTCCTTCAGGCGCCCGGTCAGGCGCAGGTTGCCTTCGGCATCTTCCTCGCCCTTGTCACCGGTGCGCAGGAAGCCGTCCTCGGTGAGGGTGTCTGCGGTTTTCTGCGGATCCTTGAAATACCCGAGCATGGTTGCACCGCTGCGCACCATGACCTCGCCCGATTCGTCGATGCGCACCTCGACCTCCGGGCAAGGCATGCCAATCCAGCCGGGTTTGTTCTGCCCCGGCAGGCAAATATGCGAGTAACCGCAACTTTCCGTCATGCCATAGACCTCCAGCACGTCCAGTCCGAGCTTGCGATACCACAACAGCAAACTCAGGGGCACCGGCGCGGCACCGGACAAGGCAACGCGCAAGGCATCGAGCCCCAACCCGGCGAGGACTTTGTGCCCGATCCGCTTGCCGATAATCGGCAAGCCGAGGAGGAAATCCAGGCGTTTCTCCGGAATCTTGCTGTACACCCCCATTTGGAATTTGGTCCAGATGCGTGGCACGCCAAACAGCGCTGTTGGCCGCGCACGGCGCAGATCCGTCAGGAAGGTGTCGAGGCTTTCGGCAAAAAACACGGTTTGCCCGGTATAAATCGATGCCAGTTCGACGAACATCCGCTCGGCAACGTGGCACAACGGCAAATATGACAGCAGTCGATCCGACTCATTCAGGCCGAACAACTGCGTGCCGCGGGCGGTGGCGAACCCCAGATTGCCGAAGCTGTGCATCACGCCCTTGGGCATGCCGGTGGTGCCGGACGTGTAGATGATGGTCGCCAGTTGATCGGCGGCGGGCTTGGGATCGTCCTGGATCGGCGAGCTGCGCTGCAGGTCGTCCCAGCTGAAATCGAAGGTGCCGGGCGGATGCAGCGGCAGGCTGATGGTCGGCAGGTCGGGATTCACCCCACGGGACATGCCAGGCCAGTCATCGAGTTTGCCGATGAATACCAGCGCCGCTTCGGAGTGTTCGAGCACCTGGGCCACCGATTCGGCGGTGAGGTTGGGGTACAACGGCACCGAGACATGCCCGGCCATCCAGATCGCCAGGTCGGCAATGATCCAGTGCGCGCAGTTTTTCGAGATCAGGGCGATGTGACTGCCTTGGGGCAGTTCCCGGGATCGCAGCCAATGGGCCGCGCAACGCGCCTGGTGACCGACGTCCTCCCAGGTCAAGGTCTCGACATGACCACCGCCCACAGGCTGGACAAGAAAGCGCTGGCGGGGATGACGGGCCTCGCGTTCGTAGAAAATGTCCAGGGGCAAACGAAAAGCAGCAGGCATGCGACTCGCTCCTTTGTTTCCGGGTCTGGAGCAAGCGTAGCCAACCAAGCAAATGCTTGGTTATAAATTTTTGGACATCAAGATCAAAAGATCGCAGCCTGCGGCAGCTCCTACATGGAGTTCGTAATGACCCTGTAGGAGCTGCCGTAGGCTGCGATCTTTTGCTTTTAAGGGTGCTTGATGCTGTTGAGCTTCATCGCGCCGATCAGCAGTTCATTGCTTTCAAGCTCCGCCAGGCCAGCGGTGCTAACTCTTTCGGGCGGATGCCCGGCGCCATGTTGCAGGTAGCTGAGCAGGTTCCCCACCAGCGGATTATGGGAAACCAGCAGCACGTTGGTCACCGACTTCAGCTGATCGGTCACTCGATCGGGATCGAAATCCGGGGTCAGCCACTCAACCGTGCGGATTTCCGGTTCGAAACCCAATGTATCTTTCACCAGGTGCGCGGTTTGCTGCGCTCGCATGTAGGGGCTGGCATAAATCGCTGTTAGCGGCTGGCCAATCAGGTTGGCAGCGGCACGCAGCACTTCCTTACGACCATTGTCGGTCAGCTCCCGCTCCGAATCGTGGGGTTTGGAACCGTGTGGCTCGGCTTCACCATGACGCAATACCCAGAGTTTCATAGCTTGGGTTCCTCATCTCGGGCCGGATGCGGTGCAGGCGCCACGACGTGCGGCGCTTCACCTTCCGGCGTACGCGGCGTCGGCCAATCGGCGAACGGCCAGGGTTTCTGGTCGCTGTGGAAGCTGCCGAAACGACCGATCTGTGCCAGGAACTGGCTCAGACTGTCGCCGAAGTTCATCAGGCTGGCGCTCGGGGCGCCATAGATCAAACGATAGATCAACTGCACCAGCACCACCGCGCCAAGCATGAATTGCGCCACCTGCCAGACCAGCAGGAACACCACCATCCACAGCACTCGAAGCAGAATGGACTCGTATCTGGCTTCTACTTTTTGATCACTCATGTCTCGCTCCGTTCCTGTGAAATAAGGGTTCAGTTGAAGCCGCTGGTGGAAATAAAGTCGACATCGGTCTTCGGCTCGCCGCGCATCAACAGCCCGATCACCTGCTCAAGCGTGCGCCCTTCGAACAAAATTGCGTGCAGCCCGGCGACCAACGGCATGTACACGCCCACCTCCTGAGACTTGGCCTTGAGCACCTTGAGCGTGTTCACGCCTTCGGCGACTTCGCCGAGGCGATTGACCGCCTCATCGAGGCTCAAGCCCTGGCCGAGGGCGAAACCGACCTGATAGTTACGGCTTTTTGGCGACGAGCAGGTCACGATCAGGTCACCCACGCCCGCAAGGCCCAGGAAGGTCATCGGGTTGGCACCCTGATTGACCGCGAAGCGCGTCATTTCCGCCAGCGCCCGGGTAATCAGCATGCTCTTGGTGTTTTCGCCCATGCCCATCGCCACTGCCATGCCGGCGATGATCGCGTAGACATTTTTCAACGCCCCGCCCAGCTCCACGCCAAAACGGTCGGCGCTGGCATACACGCGGAAGGTGCGGCCGTGCAGCACCTCCTGGACATGCTGGCAGAGCGCCTCGTCTTCGCTGGCGACCACCGTGGCAGTCAACGCGTGTTCGGCGATTTCACGGGCCAGGTTCGGCCCGGACAACACACCGATGCGTGCCAGCGGCGCGATCTCTTCGAGAATCTGGCTCATCAGCTTGAACGTGTGGGCTTCGATGCCCTTGGTCAGGCTCACCAGCATTTTGCCGCTTAGCCGATCGGCATGCGGGGCCAGCACCGTGCGCAACGCGCTGGAGGGCAGCGCGACAAAACTCAGGTCGCAGGCCTCCAGGGTGGCCAGCAGATCAGTGATCGGCGTCACGCCGGGCAGAATCTTGATGCCTTTGAGGTAACGCGGATTCTCGCGGTTGACCCGGATGGCCTCGGCCTGTTCGGGGTCACGCATCCATTGCAGGACTTGATGACCATTTTCAGCCAGCAGGTTAGCCACGGCGGTACCAAAACTGCCGCCTCCCAAGACCGCGATCGGGCGCTGTTGAGTCATATGTAATCCGTTAATCCATACCAGTGGCGATGCCCGCATTATACGGAGCGCCCCGGTGTCGGCCAGTCCCCGCGTCAATTACCGGTATGCGTAGGAAGAAGTCCGGTAATACCTAGGAAAATGCTTACATCGTGACTGGAAAAGTCAACGAGCTCGGTTAACATGCGCGCCATCGATCGTTAACAAGGATGCGTTGTGTCCCTGGGTTCGCCTTCCCCCCGTTCGCCGCTGGTCCTGGCGCTGGTGTTCAGCTCGCCGGTGCTGGCCGACGACTTGTTTCTCGACAGCGAACCGTTGCCGCAAGTACTGACGGCCACGCGCCTGAAACAGTCGCCGGCTGCCGTGCCGGGAAGCATGACGGTGCTCGACAGCGCGCTGATCAATGCCAGCGGCGCCCGGGATATCAGCGAAGTGCTGCGCCTGGTGCCGGGAATGATGGTCGGCAACATCAGCGGCAACCAGGCCACGGTGAATTACCACGGCACCAGCGCTGCCGAAGCGCGGCGCATGCAGGTATTGATCGACGGCCGCTCGGTGTACCGCGCGGGGCTGGCCACGGTGGACTGGAGCGATATTCCGGTGGCCATGGAGGACATCGAGCGAATCGAGGTTTTCCGCGGCCCGAACACCGTCAGCTATGGCGCCAATGCGCTGATGGCGGTGGTCAACATCATCACGCGCAACCCGGCCGACAGCCATGGTACGCGCCTGAAAGTCACCCGCGGCCAGCGTGGCATCGACGACTTTTATGCCAGCCAGGGCGTGGGTTGGGACGACGGCGATCTACGCCTGTCCCTGTCCGGCCAGCAAGACGATGGCTTCGACGTTGACCGCAATGGCGGTGACTACCATGACAGCCGACGCCTGAAGCGCTTCAACCTCGCCGTCAGCCAAACGCTCGACGAACGGCAAAGCATCGATTGGCAGGTGAATGCCAAGGACGGCACCAATCAGCGACCCTATACCTACCGCCCGGTGTTTTCGGGGACTACCCGCGCCGGAGACAATTCCGACGTCAACGCCAAGGATTACGCCGGCTCGTTGCGCTGGAACTTCGACATCAATTCCGAGCACAGTCTTTACATCCAGGGTTCGGCCCAGCATTGGGACCGTCAGCAAACCTGGCGCGCCTGTGATGCCGAAGTATCGTTCAGCCCCGAACTCACCGAGCTCTGGCGACTCGACCCGAACTACACTGAACGCCTGGCACGCAACATCGAGAGCTTCCTGGGCTCCGGTGCACCCGAGGGCGATCCGGCTAAACGCGCGCTGGCCAATCAAGTCCTCGACCAGTGGCGCAACGGCGCGCGGCAAACGGTCTGCGGCGATATCGACCAAAGCACCCGGGAGACGCGCTACGACCTTGAACTGCAAGACACCCTGAGCCTGTCCGATAACCTGCGGCTGGTCAGCGGCTTGAACTATCGTTACGACCGGGCAGATTCCGAGACCTACTTCAATGGCACCCTCGACGACACCACCTGGCGAGCCTTCGGCCAGCTCGAATGGCGCGCCAGCGAACACTGGCTACTGCAGGGCGGAGCCATGTTCGAGGACACCCAGTTGATCGGCAGCTCACTGACCCCACGGATGGCGGTCAACTACCTGATCAATCCACGCCATGGCTTGCGTGCGGTGTACTCGGAAGCGATCCGCTCCCCGGACATGTTCGAGAACAACGTCAACTGGAGCTACCAGGTCACCCACCTGCAACCCGGCGCCTTTGGCCAGTCCAGTGCCGGCTATTTCGTCAAGACCCGCGGGGCCGGTGACCTCGACCAGGAACACATGCGCTCCCGGGAACTGGGCTACAACGGTTACTTTGCCGAATCGGGGCTGGCCGTCGACGTAAAGCTGTTCTACGACGAGATCACCGGGATGATCAGCGAGCCGCTGCGCAACAACCAGTACATCGCCAGCAATGCCAACAGCGCGCGCTATACCGGAGCGGAAACCCAGCTCGACTGGAAGATCGGCAGTGTCGACCGGTTGCGCCTGACTTATGCCTACGTCGATGCCGACGCGAGCAACCTGCAGGATGCGCAACAGACTGCACGCAACAGTGGCTCTGCCGCCTGGTTGCGCGACTGGGGCCATGGCTGGAACAGCGCGCTCTTCTATTATGCTGACGACGCGCTCAACGGCTACCGCTTCGAACGCGTCGACACGCGCATCGCCAGGCGCATCCGCCTGGGCAAGACGCATCTGGAACTGGCCGGTGTGCTTCAGCAGCGCCTCGACAACCAGCCCACCACCTTTATCGACAATAATTATGACGAGCGTCGCATGATGTATTTCAGCGCGCAATTGGCCTTTTAATATGCCGCATCGTCCGTCGCGCAAGCCGCCAACCCTTGGCCATCTGCTGGCCCTGGTTTGCCTGATACTCGCTGGCTGGCTACACAGCCTGGCGGTCAGCGCTGCGGACATTCTCCTCACCGGTGTCGACGATAGCCCCGGCGTGCAATCCTTTGCCCAAGCACTGGGGCAACTGCGACCGGCAGACACCGTGCGCTTCCAGCCGCTGGCCAGCCTGCCGTCACCGGACAAGCTGGCGGCGGACACTCGCTTGATCCTGCTCGACCTGCCCAGTCTCGACTGGCGCCTGCAGGACCCCCGCGGCCCGGCGACGCTGGTGCTGCGCATCAGCCGCCTGCAGGCACGGCAACATCTGGGGCACTCCGTGCCTGCGCACCTCAGCCTGCTCTGGAGCGATCCGCCACTGGACCGCCAATTGCGCCTCACCCGCGTACTTCTGCCCGAGGTCAAACGGGTAGGCGTCCTGTACGACAGCCATAGCGAGTTCCTGTTGCGGGAACTGCGCCAGGCCGCCCACCCCCTGGGCCTTGAAGTGGTCACCGAGCGCTGGGAAAACACCCAGGACAGTCGCCCCTTACAGGCGTTGCTGGACAACAGCGATGTCGTGCTGGGCCTCGACGATCCAGATCTGTACAACCCGAAAACCGCAAAAAACCTGTTGCTCAGCAGCTATGCGCGACAGCTGGCCTTGATCGGCCCCAATGCAGGATTCGTCAAGGCCGGGAGCCTGGCCAGTACCTACAGTGATCAGAGCGACTGGCTGGCGGTGCTCGATGAGCTGCTTAACCTGCCGCCCGCCACGTGGCCACGTTCGCAGTATCCACACCGTTTCAAAGTCTCGAGCAATGCGCAGGTGTCTCGTTCCCTGGGTCTTGAACAGGTAAACGAAGCGGCTGTCGCCACGTTGCTGGCAGAAGGAGAACGCCACCCATGACCTTCCGTCGCCGCTGGGACATCAGTACCCGCACCCAGATCATCAGCCTCGGCCCCGCCCTGCTGCTGACGTTGCTGTTGATCAGCTTCTTCACCTTCGTGCGGATCCAGGATTTGCGCCAGGAGCTCAACCACACCGGCCAGCTGATTGCCAACCAACTGGCGCCGGCCACCGAATACGGGGTGATTTCGGGCAATAACGAGGTGCTCGAGAGCCTGCTCAAGGCCACGCTGGCCACGCCCAACGTACGCTTCCTGGAAGTGCAGGACAGCGCCGACCGGATTCTGGTGTACGTCGAGCAACCGTCGGCAAATTATCAGAAGCCGCACCAGATCGAAGTCTTCCAGGCCCCCGTGCGCCTGCAACGGATCGCGCTGCACAATGATTTTTTCCAGGATGGCACCGTGGCCCCCACGGCACCCGCCGAGGATTACCTGGGCCGGGTGATCGTCGGCCTGTCCAATGATGCGTTCAGCCAGCGCCAGCAAGAGATCCTGCTCAAGGCCGGCATCCTGGCGCTGTTCGCCCTGCTGTTCACCTTCATGGTCGCCCGGCGCCTGGCCGCGAGCCTGTCGCAACCGATCCGCGATATTGGCAATGCGGTCAAGGCGATCCAGGCCGGCGACTACAAAACGCCCCTGCCCATCGTTGACGACACCGAACTGGGCGCCCTGTCGCAACACATCAACAACCTCGCCAGGGGGCTCGAGCAGGCCAGCCACGAACAGCACCAGGCCATGGCGCAGTTGATCCAGACCCGCGAGGAAGCAGAAAAAGCCAACAACGCCAAGTCCGATTTCCTCGCCATGATGAGCCACGAACTGCGCACGCCGATGAATGGCGTGCTGGGCATGCTGCAGTTGCTGGAAACCACCCAGATGACCGAAGAACAGCTCGAATACGCCGCGCTGGCCTCCGAATCCACCGAGCACTTGCTCAAAGTCATCAATGACATTCTGGATTTTTCGCGTATCGAACGCTCGGAACTGGAGCTGGAGCATATTCCGTTCAACCTCGCGGACCTGATCGGCAGTTGCGCCCAGTCGTTCCAGCACAGCGCCATACAACGCGGGCTCGATCTGCAGTTGCAGATTCCGGAGGACATGCGCGCGCTGCAGGTTCAGGGCGATCCGACGCGCATCAGGCAAATACTGGTCAATCTGGTCGGCAATGCCCTGAAGTTTACCGAACAGGGGCGCGTGCGCATCGAATCGCAATGGCAGTCCCTGGATCATGAACTGCTGTGGTTCACCTGCACGGTACGCGACAGCGGGATTGGCATTCCGCCCGAAAGCCTGGAATTGATGTTCGATGCGTTTCAGCAGGCCGACAGTTCAATTTCAAGACGCTATGGCGGCACCGGCCTGGGCCTGCCGATTGCCCGCACGCTCGCAGAACGCATGGGTGGCACCTTGCGCGCCCAGAGCGAGGAAGGCCGTGGCTCGGTGTTCACCCTGGAAATTCCGCTGGCGTTGTATCAACAGGCCTTGCCGGCGCGGTTACCGCGCGTATCGACCCACAAGGGTGACGGCGAAGGACGCAATGTGCTGCTGGTCGAGGACAACCCGGTCAACCAGACCGTGATCGAAGCCATGCTGCGCAGCCTGGGCTTTACCGTGAGCGTCGCCGCCGATGGTGCCCAGGCGGTGCGCAGTGCCGAGAGCCTGATTTTCGAAGCGATCCTGATGGACTGCCGATTACCGGTCATCGACGGTTATGAGGCGACCCGGCAGATCCGTGAACTGCCCGGCTGCACCGACTTGCCAATCATTGCCCTGACCGCCAACGCCTTGCAGGGGGATCGTGAAGCCTGCCTGTCGGCGGGAATGAACGATTACCTGGCCAAGCCCTTCAAACGCACTGATCTTCAGCAAATTCTGCAGCGATGGGTGCAGTAGTACAGGCCTTTCGAGCATCTGCGACTGGCGTGAAAGGCGAAAGTGCGGCAGTCTTAGGCACCCGTACAAGCCCGAAAAGGGACTTGATTAAAAATTTCAGTGCACAAGTGTACATTCATGTCCTTGGTGCTGTGACTTTCACTACAACGCAATAGTCTATGAGTAGGCTGCCGGTTCGAGGCATGAACGCTTCGATCGGCCGGGAAGATTTGCCCCACCTGCCGCATGGGACTATTGAGGAGCTCGCATGACCAAACAAAACGCCTTTACCCGGGAAGACCTGCTGCGCTGCAGTCGCGGTGAGCTGTTCGGCCCAGGTAACGCGCAACTGCCCGCCCCGAACATGCTGATGGTCGATCGCATCACCCTGATCAGCGAAGAGGGTGGCAAGTACGGCAAAGGTGAATTGGTCGCCGAGCTGGATATCACTCCGGACCTGTGGTTCTTCGCCTGCCACTTCGAAGGCGATCCGGTGATGCCGGGCTGCCTGGGCCTCGACGCCATGTGGCAACTGGTCGGTTTCTTCCTGGGCTGGCAAGGCCTGCCGGGCCGTGGCCGTGCGCTGGGTTCGGGCGAAGTGAAATTCTTCGGCCAGGTCCTGCCGACCGCCAAGAAAGTCACCTATAACATTCATATCAAGCGCGTCCTCAAAGGCAAGCTGAACCTGGCCATTGCCGACGGTTCGGTGACTGTTGACGGTCGCGAAATCTACACCGCCGAAGGCCTCCGGGTCGGCGTGTTCACCTCCACTGACAACTTCTAAGGGTTATCCGCATGCGCCGCGTCGTTATCACTGGTCTGGGCATCGTTTCGTGCCTGGGCAATGACAAAGAGACCGTCTCCGCTAACCTGCGTGCAAGCCGCCCTGGCATCCGGTTCAACCCGGAATATGCCGAAATGGGTCTGCGTAGCCAGGTTTCCGGCTCCATTGACCTCAACCTTGAAGAGCTGATCGATCGCAAGATCTATCGCTTCGTCGGCCACGCGGCAGCTTATGCCTACCTGGCCATGAAAGACGCCATCGCCGACTCGGGCCTGACCGAAGAGCAAGTGTCCAACCCGCGTACTGGCCTGATCGCCGGTTCCGGTGGCGCATCGACCCTGAACCAGATGGAAGCGCTGGACATCCTGCGCGAGAAAGGCGTCAAGCGCGTCGGCCCATACCGCGTAACGCGGACCATGAGCAGCACCGTTTCCGCTTGCCTGGCCACACCGTTCAAGATCAAGGGCCTGAACTACTCCATCGCTTCTGCCTGCGCCACCAGTGCTCACTGCATCGGTACCGCCATGGAACAGATCCAGATGGGCAAGCAGGACATCGTGTTCGCCGGCGGCGGTGAAGAAGAGCACTGGAGCCAGTCGTTCCTGTTCGACGCCATGGGCGCACTGTCCAGCAAGCGCAACGACACCCCGGAACAAGCTTCCCGTGCCTACGATGCCGACCGTGACGGTTTCGTCATCGCTGGCGGTGGCGGCATGGTCGTGGTTGAAGAGCTGGAACACGCTCTGGCCCGCGGCGCGAAGATCTACGCGGAAATCGTAGGCTACGGCGCGACTTCCGACGGCTACGACATGGTTGCCCCAAGCGGCGAAGGCGCAATCCGCTGCATGCAGCAGGCGCTGTCCACCGTCGACACCCCGATCGACTACCTGAACACCCACGGCACTTCGACTCCGGTCGGCGACGTCGCGGAAATGAAGGGCGTGCGTGAAGTGTTCGGCGACAAGGCTCCGGCCATAAGCTCCACCAAGAGCCTGTCGGGTCACTCCCTGGGCGCCGCCGGCGTTCACGAAGCGATCTACTGCATGCTGATGATGGAAGGCAACTTCATTGCCGGTTCCGCCAACATCGACGAGCTGGACCCGGAAGTGGCCGACCTGCCGGTGCTGACCAAGACCCGCGAAAACGCCACCATTAACACCGTGATGAGCAACAGCTTCGGTTTCGGTGGCACCAATGCCACGCTGGTACTGAAGCGCTGGGAAGGCAAGTAATTCCCCGCTGTTGAGCCGCACATGAAAACGCCCCGACTGGTTCGGGGCATTTTTTTTTGCCTTGAGAAAACCTCACGGTAAATATAAACCCCTGTGGGAGCTGGCTTGCCAGCGATGACGTCGGCCCAGCCAACATCAGCATCGCCTGACACATCGCTATCGCTGGCAAGCCAGCTCCCACAGGGTAGAAGTTACCTGTTCAACATGAAGCTTTTGTCATGGAACTCAACGGCCTGCGACTGAATGTCGCGGATTACGCGGGCTGCAGGACTGTTTCCAATTCTGCAACAAACCCTTTCCAAACTCAGTCGTTTACTTAGCAAGCTACCAAACCTATAACAGAGTCCTGCACATGCCTTGCTGCAGATAACAGAGATTGGAGCTAGCAGATGACTGTCAAAGTAACTGAACGCGACGATTCACATATGTCCCATGAAGGCGTAGCCGCCGGCATCCGGATCTGGGATGTGTACCAACAGGACCTGCTGGTCGGGATGTTCCATTCCGAGACTGACGCCCACAACTACAAGGCCGAACTGGAAACCCTGGAGCAGCAAAGAGAACTTCGCTCCGCCTGAGCAATGACAGCATTGAAAACGACAAACCCCGCCATGAGCGGGGTTTGTCGTTATAGCAGGCGTTAACCGCTTACCACATCAGATCATCCGGGATCTGATAGGCCGCGTACGGATCGTCCTCGGCGGCCACTTCTTCGGTCTTCACATTCAGTTGCACGATACGTTGCGGATCGCGCTCCTGGATCTTCAGGGCGGCTTCACGGGGAATCACTTCATAGCCGCCGGCGTGATGCACGATGGCCAGCGAACCGTTACTGAGCTTGTTGCGCATCAGGGTGTTGACCGAGAGGCGCTTGACCTTCTTGTCGTCTACGAAGTTGTAGTAGTCCTCGGTCGTCAACTTGGGCAGGCGCGTGGCTTCGATCAATTGCTTGATCTGCGCGACACGAGCCTTGGCCTCGACTTTTTCCTGCTGCTGGCGGTTGAGTTCCTGGTCGCGCTTGACCTTCTCGGCCATGGCTTCCTGGGCCGCACGCTGCTGGGAATCATCCAGCTCTATCTGGCCTTTGTGGGCCAGGCGTTGCTGTTTCTGCTTGTCTTTGCTGACCTGCTTGGCCTGCTTCTGGTTGACCAGCCCTGCTTTGAGCAACTGGTCGCGAAGGGAAATGCTCATGGTGCTTATTACTCACTTAGGCAACTGCTCAACCGCAGCTGGGCACATTCTTTTCCTGGCGTTTGGCTTCACCCCACAGGGCGTCCAACTCTTCGAGGGTGCAATCTTCCATGGGACGGTGGGTGTCGCGCAATGCCTGTTCGATAAAACGGAAGCGTCGTTCGAATTTGCTGTTGGCGCCACGCAGCGCGGTTTCCGGATCGACCTTGAGGTGACGCGCCAGATTGACCACGGAAAACAGCAGATCGCCGACTTCATCGGCAATCGCCACCGAGTCGTTGTCGGCCATCGCTTCGAGTATTTCATCGAGTTCTTCACGAACCTTGTCCAGCACCGGCAGCGCATCGGGCCAGTCGAAACCGACCTGCCCTGCACGCTTTTGCAATTTGGCCGACCGGGACAGCGCTGGCAGCGCGGCAGGGACGTCATCGAGCAAGGACAGCTGTTGAGGTGCGGCGGATTTCTCCGCGCGCTCTTCGGCCTTGATCTCTTCCCAGCGCTGCTTGACCTGCTCTTCATTCAAGCGCGGTACATCCAGCGGTGCGTACAGATCACCAGTGGGAAATACATGCGGGTGACGGCGGATCAGCTTGCGGGTGATGCTGTCGACCACGCCGGCGAATTCAAAACGCCCTTCCTCCCGGGCCAGTTGGCTGTAATACACCACCTGGAACAGCAGATCCCCCAACTCGCCCTGCAAATGATCGAAGTCGCCGCGCTCGATGGCATCGGCGACTTCATAGGCTTCCTCGAGGGTGTGCGGGACGATGGTGGCGTAGGTTTGCTTGATGTCCCACGGGCAACCGTACTGCGGGTCGCGCAGGCGGTTCATCAGGTGTAGCAGGTCTTCAAGGCTGTACATTAATTATGTCTCACCACAATACCCTGTAGGAGTGAGCCTGCTCGCGATAGCGGTGTATTAGTCACCTTTGATGCTGACTGATACACCGCTATCGCGAGCAGGCTCACTCCTACAGGGGGCCTCTTCACGGCGTACGGTTACGCCGCGTTTCGATGATGTTCGGCAACTGGGAAATCCGCCCCAGCAAGCGCCCCAGCGCGTCCAGCCCCGGAATCTCGATGGTCAGGGACATCAACGCAGTGTTGTCCTCCTTGTTCGAGCGGGTATTGACCGCCAGCACGTTGATCCGCTCGTTGAGCAGCACCTGCGAGACGTCACGCAACAGTCCGGAACGGTCGTAGGCACGGATGACAATGTCCACCGGATAGGTGAGCACCGGTACCGGCCCCCAGCTGACCTGGATGATACGCTCCGGCTCGCGCCCGCCCAGTTGCAGCACCGAGGCGCAATCCTGGCGGTGAATGCTCACGCCACGGCCCTGGGTGATGTAGCCGACGATCGCATCCCCTGGCAGCGGCTGGCAGCAGCCCGCCATCTGGGTCATCAGGTTGCCCACGCCCTGGATCTGGATATCGCCACGCTTGCCCGGTTTGTAGCCGGTGGCCTTGCGTGGAATCAGCTCCAGCTGTTCGTTGCCGCGTTCCGGCTCGACCAGTTGCTGTGCCAGGTTGACCAGTTGCGCCAGGCGCAGGTCGCCGGCACCGAGCGCGGCGAACATGTCCTCGGCAGTCTTCATGTTGGCCTTGTCGGCCAGCTTGTCGAAATCCACCGCTGGCAGGCCGAGGCGATTGAGTTCACGTTCCAGCAGGGTTTTACCGGCCGCGACGTTCTGATCGCGGGCCTGCAACTTGAACCAGTGAACGATCTTCGCCCGCGCCCGAGACGTGGTGACATAACCCAGGTTCGGGTTCAGCCAGTCGCGGCTCGGGGTGCCATGCTTGCTGGTGATGATCTCGACCTGTTCACCGGTTTGCAGGCTGTAGTTGAGCGGCACGATGCGCCCGTTGATCTTGGCGCCACGGCAGTTGTGACCGATCTCGGTGTGCACGCGGTAGGCAAAGTCCAGAGGCGTCGCGCCCTTGGGCAAATCGATGGCGTGACCGTCCGGGGTGAAGATGTAGACCCGATCCGGTTCGATATCGACCCGCAGCTGTTCGGCCAACCCGCCAATGTCGCCCAGCTCTTCGTGCCACTCGAGCACCTGACGCAGCCAGGAGATTTTTTCTTCATAGTGATTGGAGCCGGACTTGACGTCGGTGCCCTTGTAGCGCCAATGCGCGCAGACACCGAGTTCGGCTTCCTCATGCATCGAGTGCGTGCGGATCTGCACTTCCAGCACCTTGCCCTCGGGCCCGATCACCGCTGTATGCAGCGAGCGATAGCCGTTTTCCTTGGGGTTGGCGATGTAGTCGTCGAACTCTTTGGGGATGTGCCGCCAGAGGGTGTGGACGATGCCGAGCGCGGTGTAGCAGTCGCGCATTTCCGGCACCAGCACACGCACGGCGCGCACGTCGTAGATCTGGCTGAACTCCAGGCCCTTGCGCTGCATCTTGCGCCAGATCGAATAGATATGTTTGGCCCGGCCGCTAATATCAGCATCGACCCCGGTGGCCTGCAACTCGTTTTTCAGCTGGCTCATCACGTCGCTGATGAAGCGCTCGCGATCCAGTCGCCGCTCGTGGAGCAACTTGGCGATCTGCTTGTACTGGTCTGGCTCCAGGTAACGGAAGGACAAGTCTTCCAGTTCCCACTTGATGTGACCGATACCCAGGCGATGGGCGAGCGGCGCGTAGATGTCGAACACCTCGCGGGCGACGCGGTTGCGCTTTTCGTCATCGGCGGTTTTCACCGCACGGATCGCACAGGTACGTTCGGCCAGTTTGATCAGGGCCACACGAACGTCGTCGACCATGGCCACCAGCATCTTGCGCAGGTTTTCCACCTGGCCCTGGGTACCCATCACCATGGATTTACGCGGGCTCAGGCTGTCGCTGATCGCCGCCATGCGTTGCACGCCGTCGATGAGTTTGGCAACGACGGGACCAAAGCGTTGGCTGACCGCCGGCAACGGGATCTGGCCTTCACGCACGCCCCGGTAGAGAACCGCGGCAACCAGCGAATCCTGATCGAGCTTGAGGTCGGCGAGAATCTCGGCGATCTCAAGGCCGGTGCGGAAACTCGAAGTCCCTTCGGACCATAAATTCTTCGCCGCATTGGCTTGTTGTTCGGCCTCGCGAGCGTACTCGCAGGCTTCTTTCAAGGCTTCGCGATCCAGTGCCAGATCGACACTGACCGCGTGATCGAGCCAAGCCTCGAGATTGATACTGCCGTCGGTGTTGATCGGCTGGTGTGCTCTCACCTGTACCATCTTGCTTACCTTCCCTACGACGCAGATTCAATGCGTCAAATCGCTGACCTTCGTTGCCCATGAGCCCACGTCGGGCTGGTACGCGGCTGCACGGGCGGGCCAGTCGGACCAGACGAGCATCCTAGCTCGCTTCAAATAACGCCATGGCTTCGACATGTGCCGTCTGAGGAAACATATCGAGAATCCCGGCACGTTTTAACCGGTAGCCCTGCTTGATCAATTCAATGGTGTCGCGCGCCAGGGTTGCCGGGTTGCACGACACATACACCAACCGCTCGGCCCCCAGGGACTTGAGCTTGCGCACGACCTCGAAAGCGCCATCACGCGGTGGGTCCAAGAGTACCGCACAAAAGCCTTCACGCGCCCATTCGGCATCGGTCAAAGGCTGGGATAAATCGGCCTGAAAAAACTGCACATTATTCAGATTGTTGCTGATTGCGTTCGCTGCGGCGCGATCGACCATCACCTGCACACCCTCCACCGCCACGACTTCGCGAACGGCTTTGGCCAGCGGCAAGGCAAAGTTACCCAACCCACAGAATAGATCGAGAACTCGCTCATCGGCTTGCGGTTTCAGCCAGTCCAGCGCCTGGGCAACCATCGCTTCGTTGACCCCGGCATTGACCTGGATGAAATCCCCAGGCCGATACGCCAGATTCAAATCCCATTGTTCAAGACGATAGCCCAGGGACTGATCGACCTCGACAGGCTGCGGTTCGCCCTCCCCGTGCAGCCACAACTGGGCTTCATGGAACGCACAGAAATCCTTGAGGATGGTCATGTCACTGTCGGACAACGGCGCCATGTGCCGCAGCAACACCGCCAGCGATGAACCGCTGAACAATTCCACGTGCCCGAGTGCCTGGGGCTTGCTCAAACGCCGCAGCATTTCCGGCAAGCGGCTCATGATCGGCTGCAAGGGCTGTACCAGTACCGGGCAATCATCGATGCCGACAATGTCATGGCTGCCGGCAGCGCGAAAACCGACTTCGAGCTTCTTCGCTTTCATGTCCCAGCGCACCGCTACCCGGGCGCGACGGCGATAGGCGAATTCCGGGCCGCTCAAAGGCGCGGCCCATTCTTCGGGCTCGACACCGGCGACCTTCGACAATTGCTCGGCGAGCATGCGCTGTTTCAGGGCGAGTTGTTCGTTGTGCGGCAGATGTTGCACGCTGCAGCCGCCGCAACGGCTGG
>NZ_AKJF01000140.1 GCF_000282475.1 Pseudomonas sp. GM78 | reverse complement strand
CCGCAGGCTGCGATCTTTTGACTTTAAAGATCAAGATCAAAAGATCGCAGCCTTCGGCAGCTCCTACGGGAAGCGCCTGAAATCAAGGGATTGAGCGGGCAAAACACCGCCCGCGTTGCTGGCATGGCCTTTTCGCAGCACGAACTCTGCGCGAAAAACGCCGTCATACCTTTCAGTTTGAACCTGCCGACGAGTCATTCGCAGGCAGGTCCAGCCACTTTCAATATGGAGCATTTCCCCAGATGAGCACCCCAGTGCGCGTTGCCCCCAAGTTCCCCGACAGTATTTTCCGCGCCTATGACATACGCGGCACCGTCCCGGAATTTCTCAACGCCGAAACCGCTTACTGGCTCGGTCGCGCCATCGGTGCCCAGAGTCTGGCCCAGGATGAACCCAATGTGTCCGTTGGCCGTGACGGTCGCCTGTCCGGCCCGGAGCTGGTTGAACAGCTGATCCAAGGCCTGGCCGACAGCGGCTGCCACGTCCACGACGTCGGCCTGGTGCCAACGCCGGCGCTGTACTACGCCGCCAACGTACTGGCCGGCAAATCCGGCGTGATGCTCACCGGCAGTCATAACCCGTCGAACTACAACGGCTTCAAGATCGTCATTGCTGGCGACACCCTGGCCAACGAGCAGATCCAGGCCCTGCATGACCGTCTCAAGACCAACGACCTGAGCAGCGGCAAGGGCAGCATCACCCGGGTCGAGATCCTCGACCGCTACACCACTGAAATCGTCCAGGACATCAAACTCGCCCGTCGCCTGAAAGTCGTGGTCGATTGCGGTAACGGCGCGGCTGGTGTGATTGCCCCACAACTGATCGAAGCCCTGAACTGCGAAGTCATCCCGTTGTTCTGCGACGTAGACGGCAATTTCCCCAACCACCACCCGGATCCGGGCAAGCTGGAAAACCTGCAAGACCTGATCGCCAAGGTCAAGGAAACGAAGGCTGACCTGGGCCTGGCCTTCGACGGCGACGGCGATCGCGTGGGCGTGGTCACCAACACCGGCAGCGTCGTGTTCCCGGACCGCCTGCTGATGCTGTTCGCCAAGGATGTGGTAGCACGCAACCCCGACGCGGAAATCATCTTCGACGTCAAATGCACCCGACGCCTGATCCCGCTGATCAAGCAATACGGCGGTCGTCCGCTCATGTGGAAAACCGGTCATTCTTTGATCAAAAAGAAAATGAAACAATCCGGCGCCCTGTTGGCCGGCGAAATGAGCGGGCACATCTTCTTCAAGGAGCGCTGGTTCGGTTTCGACGACGGCATTTACAGCGCCGCGCGGTTGCTGGAGATCCTCAGCAAGGAAAAATCCACCGCCGAAGAGCTGTTCGCGACCTTCCCGAACGATATTTCTACGCCGGAAATCAATATCCATGTGACCGAAGAGAGCAAATTCAGCATCATTGATGCATTGCACGACGCGAAGTGGGGCGAAGGCGCCGACCTGACCACCATTGACGGCGTGCGAGTCGACTATGCCAAAGGCTGGGGCCTGGTTCGCGCCTCCAACACCACTCCGGTGCTGGTCCTGCGTTTCGAGGCCGATGACGAGGCTGAATTGCAGCGCATCAAGGACGTTTTCCACGTCCAGTTGAAGCGTGTTGCACCTGATCTCCAACTACCGTTCTGATTCACCCGGAGCCCTGAATGACCCTCGAACGCGAAGCCGCCGCCAACACCGCCAAGGTCCTGTCCGAAGCGCTGCCCTACATTCGCCGCTATGTCGGCAAGACACTGGTGATCAAATACGGCGGCAACGCGATGGAAAGCGAGGAGCTGAAAACCGGCTTCGCCCGCGACATCGTGTTGATGAAGGCCGTGGGTATCAACCCGGTCGTGGTTCATGGCGGCGGCCCGCAAATCGGTGATCTGCTCAAGCGCCTGTCGATCGAGAGCCACTTCGTCGACGGCATGCGCGTGACCGATGCCGCGACCATGGACGTGGTCGAGATGGTCCTCGGTGGCCAGGTCAACAAGGACATCGTCAACCTGATCAACCGTCACGGCGGCAGCGCCATCGGCCTGACCGGCAAGGACGCCGAGCTGATTCGTGCGAAGAAACTCACCGTCACCCGCCAGACGCCAGAGATGACCACCCCGGAAATCATCGACATCGGCCATGTCGGCGAAGTCGTCGGCATCAACACCGATCTGCTGAACCTGCTGGTCAAAGGTGATTTCATCCCGGTGATCGCGCCAATCGGCGTTGGCGCCAATGGCGAGTCGTACAACATCAACGCCGACCTGGTGGCCGGCAAGGTGGCCGAGGCGCTGAAAGCCGAGAAGCTGATGTTGCTGACCAACATTGCGGGCCTGATGGACAAGTCGGGTACGGTCCTGACCGGCTTGACCACCCAGCAGGTCGATGACCTGATCGCCGACGGCACCATCTATGGCGGCATGCTGCCAAAGATCCGTTGCGCGCTGGAAGCGGTCCAGGGCGGCGTGGGCAGCTCGCTGATCATTGATGGCCGGGTACCGAATGCGATTCTGCTGGAAATCTTCACCGATACCGGTGTGGGCACCCTGATCAGCAATCGCAAGCGTCCATAAGCAGCACAAACAAAAAGACCCCGTTCAGCCAGGCTGAGCGGGGTCTTTTTTATTCCGCGATCCCTGTGGGAGCGAGCCTGCTCGCGATGGACGCCAGAACACCGCGGGGCGTCAGGCACCTAGCGTTATCGTTGACGTTTTTCGCGAGCAGGCTCGCTCCCACAAGGGATTCCCACAAGGGATTGGTGTTACAGATTGGTGTTACACGCCGAATTGGGCGCGGTACGCTTCCACAGCTGGCAGGTGCTGCTTGAGCTGCGGATCGTCAGCCAGGAATTCCAGCACCTGGTTCAGCGAAACGATGCTGATCACCGGAATACCGAAATCACGCTCGACTTCCTGGATCGCCGACAACTCACCGTTGCCACGCTCCTGGCGGTTCAGGGCGATCAGCACGCCGGCTGCCTTGGCGCCGTCCTGGGAAGCGATGATCTGCATCACTTCACGGATCGCGGTGCCAGCGGTAATCACATCGTCGATGATCAGCACATCGCCGGTCAGCGGCGCGCCGACCAGGCTGCCGCCTTCACCGTGCGCCTTGGCTTCCTTGCGGTTGAAGCACCATGGAAGGTCACGACCGTGATGCTCGGCCAATGCCACTGCAGTGGTCGCCGCCAAAGGGATGCCTTTGTAGGCAGGGCCAAACAGCACGTCGAACGAAATGCCGCTCTCGGCAATGGCTGCGGCGTAGAAACGACCCAGCTGCGCCAGGGCCGAACCCGAGTTGAACAGGCCCGCATTGAAGAAGTAAGGACTGGTGCGCCCGGACTTCAGGGTGAACTCACCGAAGCGCAAAACGCCGCGATCGATGGCAAAACGAATGAAATCGCGCTGATACGCTTGCATGAAAAAAACCCCAAATACCACGGATTTAGCTAATTAGGTTGACGCCGTGTATCATACACGCACGCGATTTTTGGGGCCATTTATGCGGATCATCAGTGTGAACGTCAATGGTATTCAGGCCGCAGTCGAGCGAGGTTTGCTCAGTTGGCTGCAGGCACAGAATGCCGACGTCATCTGCCTGCAGGACACCCGTGCCTCCGCCTTTGAACTGGACGATCCAGCCTTCCAACTGGATGGATACTTCCTTTATGCCTGCGACGCCGAAGTTCCCGCCCAAGGCGGCGTGGCTTTGTACTCGCGGTTGCAACCGAAGGCTGTCATCAGCGGTCTCGGTTTCGAGACGGCCGACCGCTACGGGCGCTACCTGCAAGCAGATTTCGACAAAGTCAGTATTGCAACCCTGCTGCTTCCTTCCGGGATGAACGGCGATGAGGACTTGAACCAGAAGTTCAAGCTCATGGACGACTTCGCCAAATACCTGGACAAGCAGCGGCGCAAACGCCGCGAGTACATTTATTGTGGCTCGCTGTATGTGGCGCAACAGAAGCTGGACATCAAGAACTGGCGTGACAGCCAACAATCCCCGGGCTTCCTGGCGCCTGAACGCGCCTGGATGGACGAGATTGTCGGCAACATGGGTTATGTCGACGCCCTGCGCGAAGTCAGCCGTGAAGGCGACCAGTACAGCTGGTGGCCGGATAACGAACAGGCCGAAATGCTCAACCTCGGCTGGCGTTTCGATTACCAGATCCTGACCCCGGGCCTGCGCCGCTTCGTTCGCAGTGCGCGCCTGCCACGTCAGCCACGGTTCTCGCAACATGCGCCGCTGATCGTGGACTACGACTGGACGCTGACCATCTAGGTCTTGCCGGTTAAAAAAAATGCCCGTATCGCAAGATACGGGCATTTTTTGTTTTGGTCGTACGCAGCTTTAACTTCAGGCGATGGCGAAAAACGGCAGCGCCAGGTACATCTTGATGACAATCACATTAATGATGTCGATGAAGAAGGCCCCCACCATTGGCACCACCAGAAAGGCTATCTGGGATGGCCCGTAGCGCTGTGTCACCGCCTGCATATTAGCGATGGCCGTTGGAGTGGCACCCAGCCCAAAACCACAATGCCCTGCCGCCAACACTGCCGCATCGTAGTTGCTGCCCATGACCCTGAATGTCACGAATACTGCAAACAGCGCCATGACCAACGTTTGTGCCGCCAGGATAATGAAGAACGGCAAAGCCAGCGCAGCCAGATCCCACAGTTTGAGCGACATCAGTGCAATCGCCAGAAACAGCGACAAGCTGACATTCCCCAACACCGAGACTTCACGTTCAAATACCTGATACAAACCAAGCGCTGAAAGCCCATTGCGCAAAAGTACGCCCACGAACAACACACAAACGAACGTCGGCAATTCAAATGCGGTTTCGTGAAGCAGACTATTAAGCAGAGTGCCCGCCAGCAAGCTGACTGAAATCAGCGCAAGTGTCTCGATAAACGAAAATGGCGTAATTGAGCGCTCTTTGTTCGGTTGTTCGAAGCCCTTTGGCAGCCGTGGCTTTTCTTGCTCAAGACCGGGTATCTGAACCCGGTTGATGATCAGGCGCGCCACAGGACCACCAATCAAACCACCCAGCACCAAGCCAAAGGTTGCGGAGGCCATTGCAAGCTCAGAGGCAGACGCCAGACCGTACTTCTCACTGAACGTCGCTCCCCACGCAGCACCGGTACCGTGACCGCCAGCCAGGGTAATCGAGCCTGTCAGCAGGCCCATCAAGGGATCGAGCCCCAACGTCGTTGCGAGTCCGATGCCCATGGCATTCTGGACTATCAAGAGTCCGGTGACCGCCAGCAGGAAAATCCCCACTACCCGCCCGCCTTTCTTCAGGCTGGCAAAGTCCGCGCTCAAGCCAATGGTGGCAAAAAACGCCAACATCAACGGAGTTTGCAGCGAGGTATCAAATCGAACTTGAATATCCAGGCCTCGCAAGGCCAAAAGTACCAGGGCAACTACCAGGCCGCCCGCTACAGGCTCTGGAATATTATAAGTGCGTAAAAAACCGACACGCGCAACAAGGCCCCGCCCCAGTAACAGTACCAAAGAGGCGGCGACAAGTGTTCCATAAAAATCGAGCTGAATCATTCAGGGTATTCTTGGGTATATATTCAGGGGCGAACTTTTTACCTGGACACGCCTCAAGAACAGGTTGATTGTTCTCAACACTGATTGGTTTTAGATTCAGGGACCCTCAATGGTCTGAATGTATCGAAATATTTCTTAGTAAATATTACGTGGCGCAACTTTATCAATCGCCAACTCTCATTGCCAAGCATATAGCCCGAACTGAACCATTGCAGTTTGTGACTAAGTTGAGTTCAAAAAAAAGCCCCGACAGGTCGGGGCATTTACTTTAAACCGAGAATTCCGTGCCGGGCTTACTTGATCAACCGCCAGGTGAACGGATACCGATAAGGCACCCCTTCATTGGCTTTCACGCCGCCAATGATAGTCAGTACCAGCGCCCCGATCGCCACCAGGCCAAACAGGAAAAACCCGATAATCACCAGCATCAGCAGCAAGCAAATGGCAGAAGCAATGGCGACGGTGATCTGAAAGTTCAGCGCCTCCTTGCCCTGCGCGTCGATGAACGGGTCCATCTCGCGTTTCAACTGCCACAAAACCAGCGGGCCGATCAGCGAGCCGAACGGAATCCAGATCCCCAGCAAGGCGGACAAGTGACAAAACATTGCCCACTGCCGAACCTCTTTGCCCGGTACGGGAAGCAACTGTTGCTCGTCACTCATGGCGTCCTCCTTGCCTGTGGCAATCCGATCAGTCAGCCAGTGCCGCCTTCTGCAGATCGAAAATTTCGTTCATGCCTTTTTTCGCCAGTTCCAGCATGGCGTTCAGCTCTTCAGGCTGGAACGGCGCGCCTTCGGCAGTGCCCTGGACTTCGATGAAGCCGCCAGAGCTGGTCATCACCACGTTCAGGTCGGTTTCGGCAGCCGAGTCTTCCAGGTAGTCGAGGTCGAGCACAGGCTCGCCTTGATACATGCCCACCGACACGGCACCGATCATTTGCTTGAGCGGGTCGCCGCCTTTGAGGCCGCCGCGCTTCTTGATCACTTTCAAGGCATCGACCAGGGCCACCATGGCGCCGGTGATGGAGGCGGTGCGCGTACCGCCGTCAGCCTGGATCACGTCGCAGTCAACGTACAGGGTGACGTCGCCCAGCTTGGACATGTCCAGCGCAGCGCGCAGGGAACGGCCGATCAGGCGCTGGATTTCCAGGGTGCGGCCGCCTTGCTTGCCACGGCTGGCTTCACGCTGGTTACGCTCGCCGGTAGCGCGCGGCAGCATGCCGTACTCGGCCGTCAACCAGCCCTGGCCCTGGCCCTTGAGGAACCGCGGCACGCCGTTTTCGACGCTGACGGTGCAGATCACCTTGGTGTCACCGAACTCCACCAGTACGGATCCCTCGGCGTGTTTGGTGTAGTTGCGGGTAATGCGGATCGAGCGGAGCTGATCGGCAACGCGACCACTTGGACGTTTCATAAGGGATACCTGTACGGGGACGGAAAACTGCGGAGCATTATAGAGCCGCCAGCCACGACTGGGCACTTCTAAAAAAATCCTCGGACGAGCGAAGGCTCTGCAAAGCCCGCTGCCGACGACCTACAGGTCTTTGTCACACCGTGTGTTTGGGCGCATCCACGCCACTGCGCTACAATCCTGCGCCTTTGCTGCCAGTCAGCTTAAATTCATTGATATCAGATGGCCGGAACGTCAGTTGCGCGCCGATCTACATTGCGAGGTACCTCCATGGTGCACAGCATGACCGCCTTCGCCCGCGTCGAGAAAGCCGGGGTCCAGGGTACCCTGAGCTGGGAGCTGCGTTCGGTCAACAGCCGCTACCTGGAACCCCACCTGCGTCTGCCGGAGTCCTTTCGCGACCTCGAAGGCGCCGTCCGCGAAGCGCTGCGCCAGGGCGTGTCCCGAGGCAAGCTCGAATGCACCCTGCGCTTCACCGAAGAAAACACCGGCAAACCACTGCAAGTGGACCAGGCGCGCGCAGCACAACTGGTTGCGGCCGCCGAGACCATCGCCAGCCTGATCAAGAACCCGGCGGCGCTGAACCCGCTCGAAGTACTGGCCTGGCCCGGCGTACTGGTGGGCGATGCGAGCGACCCGCAAGCGCTGAACGCCGAGGCGCTGGCACTGTTCAACCAGGGCCTCAAGGAGCTCAAGGCCGGCCGTGAGCGCGAAGGCGCGGAACTGGCACGGTTGATCAACGACCGCCTGACGTCCATTGAAGAAGACGTGGTGACCCTGCGCGAGCTGGTTCCGCAGATGCTCGCCACCCAGCGCCAGAAAGTGCTCGACCGCTTTGCCGACATGAAGGCCGAGATGGACCCGCAGCGCCTGGAGCAGGAAATGGTCATGCTCGCGCAAAAAAGCGACGTCGCCGAAGAACTGGATCGCCTGAGCACCCACATCATCGAAGTTCGCCGGGTGCTCAAGTCCGGCGGTGCCGCCGGGCGGCGCCTGGACTTCCTGATGCAGGAGCTCAACCGCGAAGCCAACACACTGGGCTCCAAAGCCTTCGACCCGCGCAGCACCCAGGCGGCGGTCAACCTCAAGGTGTTGATCGAGCAGATGCGCGAACAAGTGCAGAATATTGAGTAAGGCAAACCCCATGACCCACAGCACCGGCACCCTCTACATCATTTCCGCGCCTTCTGGCGCCGGCAAGACCAGCCTGGTCAAGGCCTTGATCGACGCCCAGCCGCAGATCCAGGTTTCCGTTTCCCACACCACCCGCGCCATGCGCCCGGGCGAAGTGGACGGCGTGAACTACAACTTCGTCTCGCGCGAAGAGTTCGTGAAGATGATCGAGCACGGCGATTTCCTTGAGCGCGCCGAAGTGTTCGGCAATCTCTATGGCACCTCGCAGAGCCACCTGCAGCAGACGCTGGACGAAGGCCACGACCTGATCCTGGAAATCGACTGGCAAGGCGCCGAGCAGGTGCGCAAGCTGATGCCTCAGGCACGTTCGATCTTCATCCTGCCGCCGAGCCAGGAGGCCCTGCGCCAGCGCCTGGACAACCGCGGCCAGGACAGCAACGAGATCATCGAAGGACGTATGCGTGAAGCCGTCAGCGAAATGAGCCACTACGTCGACTACGACTACCTGATCATCAACGACGATTTTGCCCACGCGCTGGACGACCTGAAGGCGATTTTCCGCGCCAATCAGCTGCAACAGAAACGCCAGCAGCAACGTTTTGGCAAATTACTGGCTGAATTGCTCGGCTAAAGAGCTCTTCCCAAAACAGCTGCAAGGGCTTTACATTGGCACTTGCAGCGCGTTGAAGGGCTTGGTCAAAAAATCAGCGCTTCCCTAATCGCTGGTGATTTTTTAAACTGTTGAGTCCGCTCGCCCATCCGGGCAGCGCGCATATTGCATTTGCTACGAGGAAGACCATGGCCCGCGTAACCGTTGAAGACTGCCTAGAACACGTGGATAACCGCTTTGAGCTGGTCATGCTCTCTACCAAGCGTGCCCGTCAACTGGCCACCGGCGGCAAAGAGCCGAAAGTAGCATGGGAAAACGACAAGCCTACCGTCGTCGCCCTGCGTGAAATCGCTGAAGGCCTGATCGACTACGCAGCTATCGCCGAAGCCGAAATCGTTGAAGATGAACCGCTTTTCGCTGCATTCGAGGACGAGTCCAACGAGGCCGTCTAAGCCTATGCCTGGTCGACGTAGCACGGCGCGGGAACACAGCTTGCGGCAGGAGTCATCATGCCGAGCATAGACGCCCTCGCCGATCGCTTATCGACCTACCTCGGCAAAGACCAGGTCAACCTGGTCCGCCGAGCGTATTTCTACGCCGAACAAGCCCACGACGGCCAACGCCGCCGTAGCGGCGAGGCGTACGTCACGCACCCACTCGCGGTGGCGAATATTCTTGCCGACATGCACATGGACCATCAGAGCCTGATGGCGGCCATGCTGCATGACGTGATCGAAGACACCGGCATTGCCAAGGAAGCGCTGCAAGCGCAATTTGGCGAAACCGTGGCCGAACTGGTCGACGGGGTCAGCAAACTGACCCAGATGAACTTCGAGACCAAGGCCGAAGCCCAGGCTGAAAACTTCCAGAAAATGGCCATGGCCATGGCCCGCGACATTCGCGTGATCCTGGTCAAGCTGGCCGACCGCCTGCACAACATGCGCACGCTGGAAGTGCTGTCCGGCGAAAAACGCCGGCGCATCGCCAAGGAAACCCTGGAAATCTATGCACCCATCGCCAACCGGCTGGGCATGCACGCCATCCGCATAGAGTTCGAAGACCTCGGCTTCAAGGCCATGCACCCGATGCGTTCCGCGCGGATCTACCAGGCGGTCAAGCGCGCCCGGGGCAACCGCAAGGAAATCGTCAACAAGATCGAAGAATCCCTCAGTCACTGCCTGGCCATCGATGGCATCCAGGGCGAGGTCAGCGGTCGGCAGAAACACCTCTACGGCATCTACAAGAAGATGCGCGGCAAGCGTCGGGCCTTCAACGAGATCATGGACGTCTACGCGTTCCGGATCATCGTCGACAAGGTCGATACCTGCTACCGCGTGCTGGGTGCTGTTCATAATTTGTACAAACCGTTGCCGGGGCGCTTCAAGGATTACATCGCAATTCCCAAGGCCAACGGCTATCAGTCGCTGCACACCACGCTGTTCGGCATGCACGGTGTTCCGATCGAGATCCAGATCCGCACCCGTGAAATGGAAGAGATGGCCAACAACGGCATCGCCGCCCATTGGCTGTACAAATCCAGCGGCGACGAGCAGCCGAAAGGCACCCATGCCCGTGCCCGCCAGTGGGTCAAGGGCGTGCTGGAAATGCAGCAGCGGGCCGGCAACTCGCTGGAATTCATCGAAAGCGTGAAGATCGACCTGTTCCCGGACGAGGTCTACGTGTTCACGCCCAAAGGCCGGATCATGGAGCTGCCCAAGGGCTCCACGGCGGTCGACTTCGCCTACGCGGTGCACACCGACGTCGGCAACAGCTGCATTGCCTGCCGGATTAACCGTCGTCTCGCGCCGCTGTCCGAACCGCTGCAAAGCGGCTCCACGGTCGAGATCGTCAGCGCTCCGGGCGCACGGCCAAACCCGGCGTGGCTCAATTTCGTGGTCACCGGCAAGGCGCGCACGCACATCCGCCATGCACTGAAACTGCAGCGCCGTTCCGAGTCCATCAGCCTGGGCGAACGCCTGCTGAACAAGGTACTCAACGGTTTCGACAGCTCGCTGGAAAAAATCCCGGCCGAACGCGTCAAGGCGATGCTCGCCGAATACCGTCTCGAACTGATCGAAGACCTGCTGGAAGACATCGGCCTGGGCAATCGCATGGCCTACGTCGTCGCCCGACGCCTGCTTGGCGAAGGCGAACAGTTACCGAGCCCGGAAGGCCCGCTGGCGATTCGCGGTACCGAAGGCCTGGTCCTCAGCTACGCCAAGTGCTGCACACCGATCCCGGGCGACCCGATTGTCGGCCACCTGTCCGCGGGCAAAGGCATGGTCGTGCACCTGGACAACTGCCGCAACATCAGCGAAATCCGCCACAACCCGGAAAAATGCATCCAGCTCTCGTGGGCCAAGGATGTCACCGGCGAATTCAACGTCGAACTGCGCGTCGAGCTTGAACACCAGCGCGGCCTGATCGCCCTGCTGGCCAGCAGTGTCAACGCGGCCGACGGCAACATCGAAAAAATCAGCATGGATGAACGCGATGGTCGCATCAGCGTGGTCCAACTGGTGGTCAGCGTACACGACCGCGTGCACCTGGCCCGCGTGATCAAAAAACTGCGCGCCCTGACCGGGGTAATCCGCATCACCCGCATGCGCGCGTAGCCATCCATCCATTACAAGGAGTCATTCATGACCAAGACTGTTATCACCAGCGACAAGGCCCCGGCCGCCATCGGTACTTACTCCCAGGCGATCAAGGCTGGCAACACCGTCTACATGTCGGGCCAGATCCCTCTGGACCCAAAGACCATGGAACTGGTTGAAGGCTTCGAAGCCCAGACCGTCCAGGTATTCGAGAACCTGAAGGCCGTGGCTGAAGCTGCCGGCGGTTCGTTCAAGGACATCGTCAAGCTGAACATCTTCCTCACCGACCTGAGCCACTTCGCCAAGGTCAACGAGATCATGGGCAAATACTTCGACCAGCCTTACCCAGCTCGCGCCGCCATTGGCGTTGCAGCCCTGCCAAAGGGTTCGCAGGTTGAAATGGATGCCATTCTGGTCATCGAGTAATGCGTCTGGCGCAGCCCATGGCTGCGCCGACCGCTCTGCAGTAAAGAAAGTCTGAAAGGATTTCACCATGCGCAACGCGCTTGTTCTCTCGCTGCTCGCCCTGCTTTTGGGCGGATGTGCCAGCAACCCTGCCGACCGTGACATCAGCGGCACCTGGATCAACCAGGCGGCGATCGATGCTGCAGCCAAAGGCGGCCCCCTGCGTGAAGCCCTCCAGGCCTATGGTCCGAACCTGGAGTGGGACGTCAACACCAAGGCCAGTCAGGCCCGTTACACCAATGGTTTTGAAAATGTCGAAGGCAAGTTGCTGGGCGAACAGTCCGGTGCCTGGAAAGTCGACTTTTATGGCAGCTCTGCCAGCGAGCTCAAGCGTGACGGCAAGCAATTGAGCCAGGCCGCCAGCGACAACGAACCCGAGCAGGTCTTCGATCGTGCGCCGATTCCGGTTCCGGATGGCGCACCGATGGGTGCCAGCTTCGAACGTGCACTGTACTCGGCGTACATGGGCGGCAGCTGGAAGGTCGTCAGCGGCCCTGGCGAAGGCAATAGCGTGCAGTTCCAGGCCGACGGCCAGGTCATCGGCCTGCCGGAAGCCGATCGTTATGCCCTGTGCCTGGCGGGTGACTGTGCGTCGATGAGCGGTGGCAACGACAACATGTGGTTGCAACTTAACGGACAGGGAAACCCCTGGATCTTTGCGCGCAAAGGCAAGGAACTGGAAATTTTCCAGGCTGTGAATACCGCCCAGGCAGACGAAATGCCCCAATACACGCCGGGCAATCGCAAGTGGTTGCTGGAAAAACAGTAAGCACCGATTACCCCATGTAGGAGTGAGCCTGCTCGCGATGAGGACATAACATTCAACATCTTCATTGACTGTTACATCGCCATCGCGAGCAGGCTCACTCCTACAGGTGCCTCAGGGTGCCTGGAAATCAGCAACGCCCTTCAATGATCGCCGCATAGCCCTCGCGAAAACTCGGATACTTCGGTGTCCAGCCCAACGCCTTCGCCCGCGCATTGCTGCAACGCTTGCTCCCGGTGCGGCGCACAGTGGCATCGTCCGCCCATTCGGTCACACCCAGATACTCGCGCAACCAGCCCACCACATCCGCCAGCGCTGCGGGCGCGTCATCAACGCCTATATAGACGTCATCCAGTGCGACGCCACGTCGGTCCGCCTCCAGCAAGCAAGCCATCAACCCGGCGGCATCGTCGGCATGAATGCGATTGGCGTACAGCGGCGGATCGACCGCCACGCGATAACCCCGGCGCACCTGGGTCAGCAACCACTCACGACCCGGGCCGTAGATACCGGTCAGACGCACGATACTGGCCGGGATGCCGCTACTGAGCGCAATCTGCTCCGCTTCGAGCATCACCCGCCCTGAATAACCCGCCGCCACGGCTGGCGAAGTCTCGTCAATCCACTCGCCCTGCTGCTGGCCGTAGACACTGCTGCTGGAAACGAACAGCAAGCGATTGGGCACCTGCCCATAGTCATCCAGCCACTCCAGCACATGCTGCAAGCCCTGGACATAAGCGGCGCGATAACCCGCTTCATCGTGATCGGTGGCGGCCGCGCAGTACACCAGGTAATCCACCGCACCCACCGGCCAGGTCGCCGGGCAGTCTTTGTTGAACAAGTCGCCGGCCACTCCGACAACCCCATCGGGCAGGCGTGAAACGTCACGGCGCAGGCCATGGACTTCCCACCCGCCCGTCAACAATTGCGTAGCCAGACGACTGCCGACATCACCGCAACCGGCGATCAAAACAGAGGGTGCGGACATCAGGAAACTCTCCTCAAAAATGGACAAACCAGCGCTGCCAATGGACGAGCGGCTAGCAATGCAGGAAAAAAAGATACTCTATTACTTCTGTTAACAAGAATTACTTGCAATAATGCGGACCACTTTTGTTCTCGGCCTTACGAGGCCTGGAAGAACATTAACCGTCTTTTTCCCTCAGGTCCGGCCCAGCATGACACGTAATCAACTCTCCGCTTCGCCAACCAAACGACCTCGCGCCTGGAGCGCGGTGGCCACCCTGCTACTCAGCCTGATGCTGGCGCCAACCGCCGCTTTTGCTGACGCACAAGCCCCCGCCGCACCGGCTGGCGCCGCCGCACCTGCCC
>NZ_AKJF01000139.1 GCF_000282475.1 Pseudomonas sp. GM78 | reverse complement strand
GCTTTTGTTTTTGATCTGGGTGCCCCGTTAACCACGATGGCCGAACGCAGGCATTGCGCAGTGGGGAAACCGGCAGGACGCCGGTTTAGCCGCGGGTAGAGGCCCCGATGGCGGTCGTCACAGGTTGACGGACAGGCTCAGGGTGTGAGGGGGCAAGAAAATCTAAAGCCAAAGCAAAGCAAAAGCGAGGCGGCCGACCGGCCTGGTCGGGCACGCTCGCTCCTACAATTTTGCCTACTGCAGATTGCCCGCCACAGCGATGGTCTGCGCCGTGATGTAGTTCGACTCCGGCGAGCAGAACAGGTACACCGCATCCGCCGCTTCCTGCACGGTACCCGGGCGGCCCAACGGGTTGCGCTGGGCGAATGACTGGGCAGCCTGCGGGCTGATCCCGACGCGGATGTCACGGCCTTCGATGTTCACCGTGGCGCCGGCATGGGCGTCGGCCTTGGTCATGCGGGTTTCGATGAAGCCGAAGGCCACGGCGTTGACGTTGACCTTGAAGCGCCCCCATTCACGGGCCAGCGCGCGGGTCATGCCGATCACACCGGCCTTGGCCGAGGAGTAGTTCATCTGTCCGGCGTTACCGTTGAGGGCCGAGACTGAGGAGATGTTCACCACCTTGCGGAACACTTCGCGCTCTGCCGCCGCATCAGCCTGGGCCTGGGCCTTGATGATCGGGTAGGCGGCACGCAGGATGCGGAAGGGCGCGGTCATGTGGCAGTCGAGGATCGCGTACCACTGTTCGTCGCTCATCTTCTGGATCACGTCATCCCAGGTGTAGCCGGCGTTGTTGACGATGATGTCGATGCTGCCGAAGTGGTCCATCGCGGTCTTGACGTAGCGGTCACCGAAGTCCGGCGCGCTGACGTTGCCGTGGCAGACAGTGGCCTGGCCACCCATCTGGCGGATCAGTTCAGCGGTCTCGTGGGCCGGGTCGGCGTCCAGGTCGTTGATCACGATGCGCGCGCCTTCGCTGGCCAGTTTCAGGGCGATCTGCTGGCCGATGCCACGGCCGGAACCGGTGACCAGTGCGACTTTGCCGTCGAGTTTTGCCATGGGGTATTGCTCCTCAATGATGGGGTGTGTTTACAGGGCGATCACGGCGTCGCCAACGATTTTGGTCTCGCCGTACTGATTGGTGGTGCGCACTTCGACCTTGATCCGTTGCTCGCCATCGACCTCGAAGCGCTCGACCACGGCGCCCGTGCAGGTGATCTGGTGGGCCAGGTGGGTAATGCCGAGAAAGCGCACGCCGAACTCGCGCAGTTGGCGTTGATCGACCCACTGGGTCAGCAGGCGGCCGAGGTAGGCCATCGACAACATGCCGTGGGCGAACACATCGGGCATGCCGGCGCGGCGCGCGTAATCGGTGTCGATATGGATGGCGTTGTGATCCCCCGACGCACCGGCAAACAGCGCCAGGGTGGTGCGGTTGATCGGTGGCAGTGCCAGGGCTGGCAGGCTGTCGCCGATATTGATTTTTTCCAGGCTTATCGCGTTCATCAGGGTTCTCCGCTTCAGCTGTTGCGCTGCACGAGCACGCTGCGCAGGTCCGCGACGTGCTCACCGTGCTGATTGGTGACTCGGGTTTCGCGCACCACGAATTCCAGGGCGCCGGCTTTCTTGTCGTAGATGTCGGCGATGCGCACGTCGAAGCGCAGGGTGTCGCCGGCATAGGCCATGCGGTGATAACGGAACGACTCCTCGCCGTGGAGGATGCGTGCGGTGACGATCCCCAGTTCGTCGCGCCAGGCGTTCGACGGGATCTGCAATTCCAGCGAGAACAGGAAGGTCGGCGGCAACGGCAGGTTGGGGTAACCGGCATCGCGGGCGGCTTGCTCGTCGAAGTAGATCGGGTTGGTTTCCCCGGTGGCCTTGGCGAAGAAACGCAGTTGCCCGGCTTCGGCGGTGACGAGGAAAGTCGGCAGCTGTCTGCCGATGTGTTGTTTGTCGATCATCTGGGTGGCTCCTTTGCCTGGCAGGCGCGTCAGTTCTTCTGGTACACGGTCACCACGCAGGCGCCGCCCAGGCCGAGGTTGTGCTGCACAGCGACACGCGCGTCGTGCACCTGGCGCTGCTCGGCGGTGCCGCGCAACTGGTGGGTCAGTTCAAAGCACTGGGCCAGGCCGGTGGCGCCCAGTGGGTGGCCTTTGGAGAGCAGGCCGCCAGACGGGTTGGTCACCCATTCGCCGCCATAGGTGTTGTCGCCATCGTTGACCAAACGCTCGCCACCGCCTTCTTCGCACAAACCCAGGCCTTCGTAGGTCAGCAGTTCGTTTTGCGCGAAGCAGTCGTGCAGTTCGATCACGTCGATGTCTTTGGGGCCGATGCCGGCCTGGTTGTAGGCGATGTCGGCGGCCATGCGCGTCATGTCGAACCCGACCACGCGGATCATGTCCCTGGCGTCGTAGGTGCTCGGCAGATCGGTGGTCAGCGCCTGGCCGGCCATCAACACATCGGTGCGCAGGCCGTGTTTTTTCGCGAACGCCTCGGACACCACGATGGCGGCAGCGGCGCCGCAGGTGGGCGGGCAAGCCATCAGGCGGGTCATCACGCCTTCCCACAACATCGGCGCGGCCAGGACTTCCTCGGTGCTGACCACGTTGCGAAACACCGCCAGCGGGTTGTTGGCCGCATGCCGGCTGGCCTTGGCGCGGATCCTGGCGAAGGTTTCCAGGCGGGTGCCGTACTTCTGCATGTGCGCAAAGCCCGCGCCGCCGAACTGGCGAATCGCATTGGGCAGGTCCGGCATGCCGATCAGTTCGTTGGCCAGCAGCAGGGCGCGTTCGGTGGCCGGGGCGCGGTCGGTCCAGGCGGATTTCAGTGCGCCGGGGTTCATGTGCTCGAAGCCAAAGGCCAGGGCGCACTCGACCGCGCCGCTCTGCACGGCCTGACGGGCGAGGAACAGGGCGCTGGAACCGGTGGCGCAGTTGTTGTTGACGTTGACCAGCGGTATGCCGCTCATGCCTACGCGGTAAAGGGCTTTCTGGCCGCAGGTGGAGTCGCCGTAGACATAGCCGGCATAGGCTTGCTGGATGTCATTGAAGTCCAGTCCCGAGTCGGCCAGGGCCTGGCGAATCGCCTGTTCACCCATGACGTCGTAGGGCGCGTTGGTCCCCGGTTTCTTGAACTGGATCATGCCGACGCCAGCCACGAATACCTTGTTGCTCATCGTGATGTTCCTTTGTTGTTTTAGAGGGTCAGAGCTTGCGCGCGATCAATTCGCGCATGACTTCACTGGTGCCGCCGTAGATGCGGTTGACGCGCATGTCGACGAAGGCGCGGGCGACCGGGTACTCGAGCATGTAGCCGTAGCCGCCATGCAGCTGGACCATGTCGTCGATGCATTTCCACAGGGATTCGGTGGTGTAGAGCTTGGCGATCGCCGCCTCTTCGAGGGTCAGCCGGCGGCGCATGTGTTCGCCCAGGTAGTGGTCGACCATCACCCGCATGGCGGTGGCCTGGGCCTTGATGTCGGCGAGCTTGAATTTGCTGTTCTGGAAGTCCCAGACGGTCTGGTTGAAGGCCTTGCGGTCCTTGACGTACTCGACGGTTTGTTCCAGCAGGCGCTCCAGTTTGGCGGCCGCGGACACGGCGATGGAGAAGCGCTCTTGCGGCAACTCGCCCATCAGGTAGGTGAAGCCCAGGCCCTCTTCGCCGAGGCGGTTGCCGACCGGCACGCGGACGTTGTCGAAGAACAGCTCGGCGGTGTCTTGCGCATGCTGGCCGACCTTCTGCAGCTTGCGACCGCGCTTGAAGCCGGCGCGGCTGGCTTCCACGGCGATCAGGCTGATGCCCTTGGCACCGGCGGCCGGATCGGTCTTGCACACGACGATTACCAGGTCTGCGGTCAGGCCATTGCTGATAAAGGTCTTGCTGCCGTTGATCACGTACTCGTCGCCATCGCGCACGGCGGTGGTGCGTACGGCCTTGAGGTCGCTGCCGGTGCCGGGTTCGGTCATGGCAATGGCGAGGACGATCTCGCCGGTGCAGATGCCCGGTAGCCACTTGCGCTTTTGTTCTTCGTTGCCGCAGCGATTGATGTACGGGGCAATCACGTCGGAGTGCATGCCGAAGTAGGCGCCACTCACCCCGGCCCGGGCGAACTCTTCGTTGAACACCGCGCAGTGGCCAAAATCACCGCCGCCACCGCCGTACTCGGTTGGCAAGGTGATGCCGAGCAAACCTTCACGCCCGGCCTTGAGCCAGGTTTCGCGGTCGACCTGGCCGGCCTTGTCCCAGGCCGCCTGGCGCGGCAGGCATTCACGCTCGAAAAAACGTCGTGCGGTGGTGCGGAACATCTCATGGTCGTCGCGGAAAACGGTTCGGGCAATGTGCACGCAAGACTCCTCAATGATCACGGGCCGGCTCGGGCCAGGCTTCGACGCAGGCGCGCGTTGCGCCTTTGGACTGAGGGTTACGATAGGGTGGGGGGCTTGGGCAAACGCCACCCGGGGTGGGTGGCGGGGCAAGAATCAGCGATTGACCAAACAGCACAATCCCTGTGGGAGCGGGCTTGCCCGCGATAGCGGTGTGTCAGTCACCGATGATGTTGAATGTACCGGCCTCTTCGCGGGCAAGCCCGCTCCCACAGGGATTGGGGGGGCTTAGATTTGATCGCCCTGCGATTCAAGGTCGCGCACCCGCGCCACCGCTTCATCGCGGCTGTTGACGCCCAGCTTGCTGTAGATATGGCTCAGGTGCCATTTCACGGTTTCGGGGGACAGCCCCAGCGCACGGGCGATTTTCTTGTTGGGGAGGGCCTGGGCGAGCAGGCGCACCACTTCGATTTCCCGTTCGCTCAACGGCTCCATGCCGGCGGTGAGGGGTTTGCCCGTGGTGGCGGGGCAGGGCTTGTCGCTCGGCACGGTGGGGGCCGACACCTGGGCCGCCTGCAGGCGCTCGACGTAGAACGCCAGCACCGGGTCCAGGTTTTCCTGGCTCGCAATGTCAGCGATCAGTTGCAGGGCGTCCGGGTGGGCGTCGAGCAAGGTGCGCAGCAACCCGTAGCGTTGCCCGCGCCGCAGCGCTTGCATGACGTGGCCGCGGGCGGCATCCGCGTTGCCGCGCTGGGATTCGATCACGCCACTGAGGACCAGCAGGCGCACGGTACCGAGCTGGCGGCGGTGCCGTTCACAGGTTTCGATCAGTTGTTCGATACGCGCTAACGCGCCGTCGAGGTCGCCTTGCTGAATTTGCCAGCGTGCCCGCGCATTCTCCGCCAGGATGTGGATTTCCTTGAGGGCACTGTGCCCGGCATCGGGATGGCGCGCATCGATGGCTTCCAGGCGCTCAAGCTTGGCGCGGGCCTGCGCATGCTCGCCGAGAATCATCAGCCAGCGCACCTGCCAGGTCAGGCAGTAGGCTTGCAGGCGCTCGAGTCCGAGTTTGATCGCGTACTCGTCGAGCCGTTCGACATAGGCCAGGGCTTCCTGGTGATTGCCCGCCAGCCATTGCACATTCCACAGCACCTGCATCACGCGCAGGACCGAATCGGGAATCGAGATCCGCTCCAGGATGTCGACCCAGCCCGACAGCAGCTTGAACGCCCCGTCGACATCATTGGTTTCGTAGAGCACCTCGCCCAGCAGCGCGGCGGAGAGGTAAGTCGCGTCGGCACCGGCCTTGCCGCAATGCGCAGCCTCATGCATCACGTCCCGGTAAACCCGTTCCGCCTGCTGCATCTGGCCTTCAAGGGCGTGGCTCAAGCCAATCATGCAGCGACCTTGCAAGCTGCCGGCGGTGGTTCCAAGAAGGGGTTCGCCATGGATCAGCAGCAGGGGACGGTCGAGTTGCACCTGGCGTGCCTTTTCGTATTCGCCCCGGTGCATGTAAAGCCAGGACAGGATATTGGCGCATGAGCCGATGGCAACGCTGTTGCTGTCCGGTGGTGGGGAGAGCAGTTGCGGCAGCACCGTCATCGCCGCGTCCGTGTCATCGCGCTGCAACGCCAGGGAGGCACGCAGTAACGCAATCATGAAGCGATCGTGCACGTCACTGTCAGGGACGTCGTGGAACAGTTGATCCAGGCTCTTGGCGCAGGCGACGAAATCCCGGGCATAGAGTTGCATCCGGGTCTTGAGGATGCGCAGCTTTACCCGTGCCTGCACTTGCTCGACAGGCAACAGCCGAACCAGCTCGATCAACATCCGCAAGTCACCATGGGCATACAGTGCCTCGGCCTGTTGCTCCACCAGGTCGGCGGCGCCATCGGGATCGCCGGCCATGACGGCGTGGTGCACCGCCTCATCCAGGTGCTGGTGATCACGAAACCAGGCCCATGCCCGCGCATGCACCGCCTGTTGTTCGGCCGCGCTGCGCGAATCGAAGTATTTGAGCAGCGTTTCACGCAAAAGCGGGTGCAGGCGATACCAGGTTTCCCGTGCGGCGCTGTCCACGGGGATCAGGAACAGGTTATCCCGTTCCAGGCGTGCGAGAAGCGCATTGGCCTCGCCGACTGCCTGCGGGTTGCCGCTGAGGGCGGCGCACAGCGAGGCGCAAAAACGGTTGCAGACCGCCATCAGCAGCATCAGGTCCAGGTCCGTCGGTGACAGATGGGACAGCACCTCGACTTCGAAAAACCTTGCGAACGCCTGGTCGTCCCGCACCTGGTCGGTGCTGGCGACGGCCGGGTGATTTTTCTTGCGGCTGACAGCGAGCAACTGCAGCCCGGCGACCCAGCCATCGGTCAGTTCATGCATCAGCTTGGCATCGCGGGCGCTGATGTCGCCCAGCTGTGCCTTGAGAAACTGCTCGGACTCGGTCGGGGTAAAGCGCAAATCGCGCAGGTTCAGTTCCAGCACCAGCTCCTGGCCACGCAAGCGCGCCAGCGACAGGGGCACGGTGCTGCGCGATACGAGGGCAAGGTGCAGATTGGCGGGGGCGTAGTCGATCAGCCATTGCAGGGCCTGGTGAATGCCGACGTCGGTCAGGTGGTGCAAGTCATCGAGCACCAGCACCAGTTCGCGAGTGCGCCTGGCCATACTGCGCACCAGGGTGATGACGGTGCGCTCCACCGCCTCACTGTCGATACCGCGACCTTCCATCTGGGTGGCTTCGCGTACCAGGTCCGGGTCGATCTGGCCGAGGCTGGCGAGCAAGTAGTCGAGGAAACGCGTCAGCTCATTGTCGTCGGCAGACAGCGTCAGCCACGCCACATCGAAACCCAGCGCAAGCAATCCCTGGCGCCAGGCGATCAGCGTGGAGGTCTTGCCGCAACCGGCCGGCCCCTTGATCACGATGCAGCGCTGACGGCGGGCCTTGAGCATTTTCTCCTGCAGGCGCTCACGGGAAATCAGGCGTCCGGCACCGCGCGGTGGAATCAGTTTGGTGCTGACGATCGGAGACTGGACCGCACTGTAGACCTGGCTGGCAAGGGTGTCCGATGCATCGGACTTGCGGTGTTTGTCCATGGGCTTTCCGATTCTTTTTTGTTTTGTGAATGCGTCGAATCCCTTCGAGTGTAACCCAGACCATGGGCGTCATGACTCTGTCTTTGGCGGCCACCACCCGATGTGGGTGGTGGTCGCGATAGAGCGGATTGATCTACTGGAAAGCACAAGAATAGGGGCGCTACGGCCTTACCTGACAACAATAATTCACAGGAAAACCACCATGTATCTGACCCAAGGACTGCACCGTGTCTTGCAGCAGCGCCCCCATGCCCTGGCAACGGTTTTCCACGACCGGCGCCACACCTATGCTCAGTTGGCCGACCGCGTAGCCCGTCTTGCTGGCGCCCTGCAGCGACTGGGTATGGCAACCGGCGACCGCGTGGGCCTGCTCGGTTTGAACTCCGACCGTTTTCTCGAGTACTACCTGGCCACCTGGTGGGGCGGCGGCGTGGTCAACCCGGTCAATATCCGCTGGAGCGTGGCGGAAATCGTCTACTCCCTGGACGATTGCGACACGCGCATCCTGATGATCGACGACACCTTCCTGCCCATGGCCGAGGCGATCGCCAGCACGGCCAGGGTGCGACCGTTGTTGATCCATGTCGGAGACGGCCCGGCCCCCGACGGCATGCTCTCCTACGAACGACTGATCCGTGACGCCGAGCCTGTCGACGACGCCTTCCGTGGTGGCGACGACCTGGCCAGCATCCTGTACACCGGCGGCACCACCGGCCGGCCGAAAGGCGTGATGCAATCGCACATGAACCTGTGGTCGGCGGCGGTGGCCCGCGCGGCCGATGTACCGGTACCGGCGGATGCGCTGACTTTGCATATCGCTCCGATGTTTCACCTTGCGGCGCTGTCGCGGGTAATCCTGATCTCGCTGCTCGGTTTGCCGAGCATCTTCGTCCCGGCCTTCGATGCGCTGGCGGTGATGCAAACCATCGAGCGTGAGCGGATCACCGACATCCTGATCGTGCCGACCATGCTGCAGGCGTTGATCATGCACCCCGAGTTTGCCAGGCATGACCTCGGCTGCCTGCGCAGCCTGACCTATGGCGCCTCGCCGATTGCCGTGCCGTTGCTGGAACTGGCCCTGAAAGCCTTGCCGAACGTCGAGTTCACCCAAGGTTATGGCATGACCGAAGCCGCCCCGCCGATCAGCGCCAACGGCCCGGAAAACCACAGCGCCGAGGGCATCGCCAATGGCCGCTTGCGCTCGGCAGGCCGTCCCGGACTGGGGGTCACGGTGCGCATCGTCGACGAACAGGACAACGAAGTCCCACGCGGTACGGTCGGCGAAGTCCTGGTCCGTGGCCCGAACATCATGCTCGGCTACTGGAATAAGCCCGAAGAAACCGCCCAGGCCCTGCGCGGCGGCTGGATGCACACCGGCGACGGCGCCTACATGGACGATGACGGCTATCTCTACATCGTCGACCGCTTCAAGGACATGATCGTCAGCGGTGGCGAGAACGTGTATTCGGGGGAGGTCGAAAGTGCGATTGCCAGTCACCCGGCCGTCGCCGCCTGTGCGGTGATCGGCATTCCCTGCGCGCAGTGGGGGGAGGCGGTGCACGCCGTGGTCGTGCTCAAGTCGGACAACGAAGTCGCTGGCGCGCAGATCATCGAGCACTGCCGCCGCCAGATCGCCGGCTACAAGACCCCCAAATCGGTGGAGTTCCGCACGACCTTGCCCTTGTCGGGTGCGGGCAAGGTGCTCAAGCGTGACCTGCGCGAACCGTTCTGGGCCGGCAAGGACCGAGGCGTGAGCTGACACCGCCACACATCTGAATCCATTCCCCCGTAGGAGCAAAGCTTGCTCGCGATGGTCGTGAACGATAACGCGCGCTGTCTGAATGATCGCGTTGTACGGACCTCTATCGCGAGCAAGCTTTGCTCCTACAGGGAACGAGTACATCCGCAATTCCGCTTTTCAACCTCGCCGCCATTCGCTACCCGATCCGGGTGGCGAGAATCCCCACCCCGCTCAATACATTGGACTCACGAACCAGGCGCAAGCCTTGCCTGGCCATCCACTGGAGAGTCCGATGCACATCAACCGTACCGTCTACCGCGAAGACCACGAAATGCTGCGTGAAACCGCGCGGCGTTTTTTCGAGCGTGAATGCCTGCCCAAGCAGGCGCAGTGGGACGAAGCCGGACAGGTCGACCGCGAGACCTGGCTCAAGGCTGGTCGCCACAACCTGCTGTGCCTCACCGTGCCGACCGAATACGGTGGCGGTGGCGGCGATTTCGGGCACTCGGCGGTGTTGATCGAAGAGCTTTACCGCGCCGGGGTTTCAGGCTGGAGCCTGGGTGTGCACTCCGACATCGTCGCGCCGTACATCGTGCGCCTGGGCACCGAAGAGCAGAAGCACAAATGGCTTCCGAAAATCTGCTCCGGCGAAACCATCCTGGCCGTCGCGATGACCGAGCCGGGCACCGGTTCCGACCTCAAGGCGATCCGCACCAGCGCCGTGCGCGACGGTGACGAGTGGGTGATCAACGGCAGCAAGACCTTCATCAGCAACGGCCTGACCTGCGACATGGTGGTGGTCGTCTGCAAGACCGACCCCAGTGCAGGGGCCAAGGGTTGCAGCCTGATCATGGTCGAGTGCGACCGCGAAGGTTTCCGCCGCGGGCGCAAGCTGGACAAGGTCGGCCAGCACGCCGCCGACACCGCCGAGCTGTTCTTCGACAACGTGCGCGTGCCGGTGGGCAACCTGCTGGGCGAAGAAAACAAAGGCTTCATGCACTTGATGGAAGAGTTGCCGCAGGAGCGCCTGGTGATCGCGTTGTACAGCGCCGCCAAACTCGAACGCCTGCTGGAACAGACCGTCGAGTACGTGAAGGACCGCAGGGCCTTCAACCAGACCGTGTGGGACTTCCAGAACAGCAAATTCAAACTCGCCGACATCAAGGCCCAGGCCACGGCCGTGCGCCTGACCATCGATCACTACATCGGCGAACACATGCGCCGGCGCCTCACGGTACAGGAGTCGGCCATCGCCAAGCTCCTGGCCACCGAAACCCTGTGCAAGTGCATTGACGACATGGTCCAGCTGCACGGTGGCTACGGCTACATGCTCGAGTACCCGATCGCCCGCGCCTTCGTCGACATGCGCGTGACGCGGATTTTCGGCGGCACCAGTGAAGTGTTGCGCGAGCTGATCGCGCGCCAGTTGTGACCTCTTATTTTCCAGGTGATTCCATGAGCGAAAAAGTACTGGTGGCCGGTGTCGGCATGATCCCGTTCCGCAAGCCCAGCGAGAGCCCGACCTACGTGCAGATGGGCGCCGAAGCGGTGCGCCGCGCCCTGGCCGATGCGGGAATTGACTACAGTCTGGTCCAGGAGGCGTATGCCGGTTACGTCTACGGCGACTCCACATGCGGCCAGACCGTGCTGTACGAAGTCGGCATGACCGGGATCCCGGTGGTCAACGTCAACAACAACTGCTCCACCGGCTCCACCGCGTTGTACCTGGCGCGCAAGGCCATCGAATCCGGTTCCGTCGACTGCGTGCTGGCGGTGGGCTTCGAGCAGATGCAGGCCGGCGCCCTGAAATCCCATTGGGACGACCGCCCGCCGACCCGCGAGCGTTTCCTGCCGATCCTGCGCGGCCTCACCGCTGATATGGATGGCATGCCTCAGGCCATCCGTACCTTTGGTGGTGCCGGGCGTGAGTACATGCACAAATACGGCACCAGAATGGAAACCTTCGCCGCAGTGCGCGCCAAGGCCAGCCGCCATGCAGCCAACAACCCGCTCGCGTTGTTTCGCAAGGTGCTCAGCGTCGAAGACGTGATGAACGACCCGGTGATCCTGCCAGGTGTCATGACCCGCCTCATGGCTTGCCCGCCGACCTGTGGTGGCGCTGCGGCGATCCTGGTGTCCGAGCGTTTTGCGAAAAAGCATGGCCTGCGCCGTGACGTGCAGATCGTCGCCCAAGCGATGACCACCGACACCCCGCAATCTTTCAACTTCGACAAGCCGTCGCTGCTCGATTGGGTCGGCACGCACATGACCCACGCCGCCGTGGGCCAGGTCTACGAGAAGGCCGGTGTCGGTCCGCAGGACATCGATGTCTGCGAACTGCACGACTGTTTCGCCCAGAACGAAGTGATCTGCTACGAGTCGCTGGGCTTTTGCCCTGAAGGTGGAGCGGAAAAATTCGTCATGGACGGCGACAACACCTACGGCGGGCAAGTCGTGATCAATCCGTCCGGCGGCCTCCTTTCCAAGGGCCACCCGCTGGGTGCCACCGGCCTGGCGCAATGTTTTGAACTGACCCAGCAACTGCGCGGCAATGCCGAGCAGCGACAGGTCGACGGGGCGCGCCTGGCCATGGCGCACAACCTCGGCCTGGGTGGTGCTTGTGTGGTGACGCTTTACGGCAAAACCACAGGCCATTGATGGGTAGTGGACCTGTAGGAGCGGCATCAAATGTCACAGGAAAACGCTTTATCCAGATCACCCATTCGGGTGTGAGGACCTTACGGGAGCCTCGCTGGCAGGGGCTCTCACCACGTCATCCTTAACCGGGGAAACCGCATGACAAAAACAACAATGCGCGGAGTCTTTCAGCCCAGTCTGCTGGCCGTCGCCGTGATGGTTGCCACCTGTGCGAGCAATCAGGCGCACGCTGTTGATTTCAACATCGGGGAGATTCAGGGCAGCTTCGATTCATCGTTGTCGGTCGGGGCCAGTTGGTCCACCACCGATCCGGACAAGCAGTTCATTTCCAACTTCAACTCCCAGGGCGTCACGGGGGGCGAATCGTCCTCGCGAACCACCGACGACAACCGCTTGAACTTCAAGAAGGGTGAAACCTTCTCGAAGATCTTCAAGGGCGTGCATGACCTGGAGCTGAAGTACGGCGACAGCGGCGCCTTCGTGCGCGGCAAGTACTGGTATGACTTTGAGCTGATGGGCGAAAGTCGCCCGTTCTACGACATCGACGACGCGGGGCGTGACCGCGCGGCCAAGTCGTCGGGGGCGATGTTCCTCGACAGTTTCGTCTACCACAATTACACGATCGGCGACCAGGTCGGCAACGTGCGCCTGGGCAAGCAAGTGGTGAGCTGGGGCGAGAGTACGTTCATCGGCAACTCGATCAACAGCATCAACCCGGTCGATGTCGCCGCGCTGCGCCGTCCGGGTGCGGAAGTGAAGGAAGGCCTGATTCCGGTCAACCTGCTCTACGTGTCCCAGGGCCTGGCCGACAACATCACCGCCGAAGCGTTTTACCAGCTGGAGTGGGACAAATCGGTGGTCGACAACTGCGGCACCTTCTTCGGCAGCGACGGCGTACCCCAGGGCTGCAATGACCGGCTGGTGGTCGCCGGTCTCGACCTGCCACCGGGTGCCGCGCGTAATACCGGTGGCCTGGGCGCCATCGCCGCCGGCACTGACGATGCGTTCATTCCGCGCCTGAAGGACAACGATGCCCGCGACAGCGGCCAGTATGGCGTGGCCTTGCGCTGGTACGTGCCGGAAGCGAACGACACCGAGTTCGGCGCCTACGCGATGAACTACCACAGCCGCAGCCCGTACCTGAGCATCAACCAGATGACCAGTGCGGCAGGGGGTGTGACCTCGGCGCGCAGCGTGCGCTATTTCATCGACTATCCGGAAGATATCCGCCTGTATGGCCTGAGCTTCCAGACCAACGTTTCCGGCGTGTCCCTGGGTGGTGAAGTCAGCTACCGGCCGAACATGCCACTGCAACTCAATACCGCCGACCTGCTGTCCGCCGCGACCTTCGGCGCCACCTCGCCGCTGATCACCACCGGTTTCGCCGGTCGCAACCTGGGGGCCGAAGTCAACGGCTACAAACGCATGCCAGTGACCCAGGCGCAAGTGACCGCGACCCAGTTCTTCGATCAGGTGCTGGGCGCCAGCCGCCTGACCGTGGTCGGCGAGGTGGGTTACAACCACATCAATGGCCTGGGCAAGGCCGACGGTAGCGACCTGCGTTTCGGCCGCAGCCCGGCGTTCGGTTCCGGTGAACTGCAAGGGGCAGCAGGCCCGGCCACGTGCCGAGGCACCGCCGTGGGCACGCCGACCGCCAGCAACCCGGCGCAGGAATGCAACGACGATGGCTTCTACACCAGCAACAGCTGGGGCTATCGCCTGCGCGGCAAGCTCGATTACCCGAACGTGATCGCCGGCATCAACCTGTCGCCGAACCTGGCCTGGTCCCATGACGTGGAAGGCTACGGCCCGAACTTCGATGAAGGGTCCAAGGCGGTCAGCGTCGGGGTGGATGCCGATTACCTGAACACCTACAACGCCAGCCTCAGCTACACCAATTACTTCGGTGGCGATTTCAATACCAACGTCGACCGCGACTACGTTGCGCTCAGCTTCGGCGTGAATTTCTGATGCAACCCTGCCAGAGGAAACTGAACATGAACGCACGTTTTATTCTTCGCGCCAGCGCACTTAGCCTGTCGTTGCTGGCCAGTGGTGTGATGGCCGCTGTTTCGCCGCAGGAGGCGGCTCAACTGGGCACCACCCTGACCCCCTTGGGTGCCCAGAAAGAAGGCAATACCAATGGCAGCATTCCGGCCTGGAACGGTGGCCTGAAGCCCGGCGCAGCGGCCCTCGACAACGGCTTTCTCGGTGACCCCTTCGCCGGCGAAAAGCCGCAACTGGTGATCACCGCGGCCAACGCCGAGCAGTACAAGGACAAGCTGACCCCGGGCCAACTGGCGATGTTCAAGCGTTACCCGGACAGCTACAAGATCCCCGTATACAAGACCCAGCGCACCGCCGCAGCGCCGCAGAACATCTACGACCTGGCGAAGAAGAGCGCGGTGACCACTGAGCTGACCCCGGACGGTAATGGCCTGCTGAACTTCAGCCAAACCCGCTACTACCCGTTCCCGATTCCAAAGAGCGGTGTCGAAGTCTACTGGAACCACACCAACCGCTATCGTGGCGGCAACATGGAGCGCCAGGCGGCGCAGGCGGCACCGCAAACCAACGGTGCCTATTCCATCGTCGAGTACGACGACAAGCTGGCGTTCCCGCAATTGATGGAAGGCGTATCGGGCGGCGAGGGCGACAACGTCCTGTACTACTACAAACAGGAAATCACCGCGCCGTCGCGCATGGCCGGCAGTGTGATCCTGATCCACGAGACGATCGACCAGGTCAAGGAACCGCGCCTGGCGTGGGTCTACAACGCCGGCCAGCGCCGGGTGCGACGCGCGCCGCAGGTGGCGTACGACGGCCCGGGCAGCGGCTCCGACGGCATGCGCACCGCCGACAACACCGACATGATGAACGGTGCGCCGGATCGTTATGACTGGAAACTGGTGGGCAAGAAGGAACTGTACATCCCGTACAACAACTATCGCCTGCAGTCGCCGAAAGTGAAGTACGACGACATCATCAAGCCAGGGCACATCAACCAGGACCTGACCCGCTATGAGCTGCACCGCGTGTGGCACGTCGAGGCCACCCTCAAGCCAGGCCAGCGGCATGTCTACGCCAAGCGCGACATGTACTTCGACGAGGACACCTGGCAACTGGCTGAAGTCGATCACTATGACGGGCGTGGCCAGCTGTGGCGGGTGGCGGAAGGGTATGCAATGAACGATTACGAGCGCGGCGCCCCCAACTTCGCCATGCTCGGGATCTATGACCTGATTGCCGGTCGCTACAACGTGCTGGCGATGACCAACCAGGCCAAACATGCAACGACCTATGGCATGACCGCGAAGATGACTGATTTCACCCCGTCGGCACTGCGCAACGCCGGTATCCGCTGACCATTGACCCCCGCTTGAAACAACGCCCTGTTCGCAGGGCGTTGTGCGTTTGCGCGTCAGCCACCTGATCCGGGTGGCGGCGTCGCGCCGGTGATGGTCAACCATGCAGCCAGACCCACGCGTCGCTTCCACAGCGCGGCGCGTCCTGACCATGACAAGAGAGCCAGTGATGAGCGCCATCGAGAGTTCACCGAGTACCGACATCCGCACCCTCCTGGAAAAACAGCGAGCAGCCTTCCTCGCTCGCGAACCTTTCACCCTCGAAGAACGCTGTGAGTTGCTCGACCGGGCGATCGGCCTGCTGGTCGACCACGAACAGTCGATCATCGAGGCCCTGACCGCCGATTTCGGCCATCGCAGCCCGGGGTTCTCCAAAGGTAGCGAAGTGTTGTCGCCGTTGGCCACGCTCAAGCAGACCAAGGCCGAACTGGCTCAATGGATGCGTCCTGAACCACGTCAGGCCAGGGCCGGCGAAGCGTGGGTGCAGTACCAGCCGATGGGCGTCGTGGGCATCGTCACCGCCTGGAACGTACCCGGCTACATGGTGTTCAGCGGCCTGGCCGGTGCCTTGGCGGCCGGCAACCGGGTGATGATCAAACCTTCGGAATTCACCCCGCACACCTCGGCGCTGATCGCCCGGCTGATCCGCTCGGTCTATGCCGAAGACGAAGTGGCGGTGGTGCTGGGCGACGCGGACGTTGGCCAGACCTTTTGCGCTCAACCCTTCGATCACCTGCTGTTCACCGGCGCTACCAGCGTCGGCAAACACGTGTTGCGCGCGGCGGCGCACAACCTGGTGCCGGTGACCCTGGAGCTGGGCGGCAAGTCGCCCACCATCATTTCACGCACGGCGGACTTCAACGATGCGGTGGCCAAGGTGGTCATCGGCAAACTGCTCAATGCCGGTCAGTTGTGCGTGGCACCGGACCATGTGTTCGTGCCGCGTGAATCGGTCGACGCCTTCATCGGCGTAGCACAAGCGGTGGTGGCCAGATTCTTCCCGACGCTCAGGGACAACCCCGAATACACCTCGATCATCAACGCCCGGCATTTCGCGCGGTTGCAGGGCTATCTGCGTGAAGCGCGCGAGGCCGGTGTCGAGCTGATCGAGCTGAACGCCGCGGCCGAAGACTTCAGCCAGACCACGCTGAACAAGATCGTACCGACGCTGTTGCGCGATCCCGCCAACGATCTGCAAGTCATGCAGGACGAAATCTTCGGCCCGCTGTTGCCCATCAAGCCCTACGACGACATCACTGAAGTGATCGCCCAGATCAACGCCCGGCCGCGGCCGTTGGCGCTGTACTACTTCGGCAACGACGCCGCCGAAGAGGCCATGGTGCTCAGCCGGACCTGTTCCGGCGGCGTGACCCTCAATGGCGTATTGAGCCACGCCAGCACCGAAAGCCTGCCGTTCGGTGGCGTGGGTCAGAGCGGCATGGGCGCCTATCACGGCATCGATGGCTTCCGCACCTTCAGTCACGCCAAAGCGGTGTTGCGCACTGCGGCCAACCCGGCCTGAACCCCGATCATCAATGAGAGAACTGCCATGAAAGCTGCCGTATTCCATCAGGTTGGAGCCCCGCTGGTCATCGAGGAAGTGGGCATCAGCAAACCGGGTCCGCGTGAAGTGTTGATCCGCACCAAAGCCGTGGGGGTTTGCCACTCGGACTTGCACGTCATCGACGGCTCATTTCCCTACCCGGGTCCCATGGTGTTGGGCCATGAAGCCGCCGGCGTGGTCGAACAGGTCGGCTGCGAAGTGCGCTCGGTCAAGCCCGGCGATCACGTGGTCACCTGCCTGACGGTGTTCTGCGGGCATTGCGAACACTGCGTGACCGGCCACCTGGCGCGCTGCGTGTCCCCGGAAACCAAACGCGACAAGGACGAAGAGCCGCGCCTGACCTACGTGCAAAAACCGATGCCACAGTTCGTCAACCTGTCCGGGTTCGCCGAGCAGATGCTGGTGCACGAAAACGCCTGCGTGGCGATCCGCCGTGACATGCCGCTGGACCGCGCCGCACTGCTCGGTTGCGCCGTCACCACTGGTACCGGTGCGGTATTCAATACCGCCAAGGTGCGTCCGGGCGAGACCGTGGCCGTGATCGGTTGCGGCGGCATCGGCCTGGCCGCCATCAACGGCGCGGCGCTGGCCGGGGCAGGGCGCATCATCGCCATCGACATGCTCGACTCGAAACTGGAGCTGGCCCGCCAGTTCGGCGCCACCGACCTGATCAACGGCCGGGACGGTGATGCGGCCAGGCAAGTGCTGGAACTGACCCGTGGCGGCGTGCACCATGCCTTCGAATGCATTGGCCTCAAGCAGACCGCCGAGCAGGCGTTCGCCATGTTGGCGCGCGGTGGCACCGCCACCGTCATCGGCATGCTCAAGCCGGGCCTGAAAATCGAGCTCGATCCGTTGCAGTTGCTGCATGAGCGGCGCATCCAGGGCTCGCTGATGGGTTCCAACCGCTTCCCGGTGGACATGCCGCGCCTGGTGGATTTCTACATGGCCGGCAAGCTCAAGCTCGACGAAATGATTTCCCAGCGCATCCGCCTGGATCAGATCAACGAGGCGTTCGATGAGTTGCGCCGCGGTGAACTGGCGCGCTCGGTCATCGTTTTCGAATAAACCGGAGTTCATCGATGAATATTGATTTCACCACGGACGAAATGGCCTTCCGCCAGGACGTCCGGGCCTTCCTGCGCGACAACCTGCCGAGTGAACTGTCCGAGCGGATTTCCCTGGGCAAACGCCTGAGCAAAGAACACCAGGTGCAATGGATGCAGATTCTCAACCGCCAAGGCTGGCTGGCGCCGGGCTGGCCCGAGGAATGGGGCGGCACCGGCTGGAGCGCGGTGCAAAAGCATATTTTCGACGAAGAGTGCTTTGCGGCAGGGGCGCCGAAAGTCGTGTCGTTCGGCTTGAAGATGGTCGCGCCGGTGCTGATCAAGTTCGGCACCACCGAGCAAAAAGCGCACTTTCTACCGCGCATTCTTTCCTGCGAAGACTGGTGGTGCCAGGGTTACTCCGAACCCGGCGCGGGTTCCGATCTGTCCTCGTTGAAAACCCGCGCTGTGCGCGAGGGCGATCACTACGTGGTCAACGGCCAGAAAACCTGGACCACCCTGGCGCACTATGCCGACTGGATGTTCTGCCTGGTACGCACCGACCCCGAAGCCCGTCAACAGCGCGGCATTTCCTTTCTGTTGATCGATATGAAAACCCCGGGCATCACCGTGCGTCCGATCATCACCCTCGATGGCGAGCATGAAGTCAACGAAGTGTTCTTCGACAACGTCCGGGTGCCCGTGGCGAATCTGGTGGGGCAGGAGAATCAAGGCTGGACCTGCGCCAAGTACTTGCTGACCCACGAGCGCACCAGTATCGGCGGGATTGCCCACAACAAGGCATTGCTGGGCCGGCTCAAGCGCATTGCCAGCCAGGAGCTCCGTGACGGCCGGCCATTGATCGAAGACCCGCTGTTTCGCACACAGATCGCCGAAGTCGAGATGCAGTTGCTGGCCGCCGAGATGAGCAGCCTGCGCACCCTGGCGGCCACCCGGAACGGTGATGCACCTGGTGCCGAAAGTTCGTTCCTGAAGATCAGGGGCACCGAGATTCGGCAGGCCATCACCTACCTGATCAGCAAGGCGGTAGGCCCGTATGCCTTGCCGTTCATCGAGGATGAACTCGGTTATGGCGGCGAGCCGTTGCTCTACACCGACTACAGCAGCACGGCCACCTATCAGTACCTGGATGCGCGCAAGGCCTCGATTTATGGCGGGGCCAATGAGATCCAGAAGAACATCATCGCGAAAATGATCCTCGAACTGTAAGGCGCCACGATCATGGATTTCAAACTGACAGAAGAGCAACTGATGCTGCAGGAAACCGCCGCGCGCCTGGTGCGCGACGTCTATGGTTTCGAACGGCGTGAGCAATATCGCCAGAGCCAACAGGGCTTCAGCGCCCGGCTCATGCAGCAGTTGGGCGAACTTGGCCTGTGTGCCGTGCCCTTCGCCGAAACCTATGGCGGCTACGGTGGCAGCGGCGTAGAGAACATGCTGGTCATGACCGAGCTGGGCCGGGGCCTGTGCCTTGAGCCGTATCTGCAATCGGTGATTTTTGCCGGGGGCCTGCTCGCCCAGCTGGGCAGCGAAGCCCAGAAAGACCGGTTGTTGCCGCAGGTCGGCAGCGCCAGCCTGCAATTGGCGGTCGCCCTTGACGAGCCGCAAAGTCATTACCGGCTCAATGATGTACAGACCCGCGCCGAGCCGGTGACCGGGGGCTGGAAACTCAATGGCCGCAAGTCCGTGATTATCGGCGGCCAGAGTGCCGGGCTGATCCTGGTGTCGGCGCGCACCAGTCACGGGGTTCGTGACGAGCAGGGCATCAGTGTGTTTGTGCTCGACCCGCAGGAGGCCGGTGTGTCTCGGCGCGATTTCGCCACCCTGGACGGGCGCAAGGCCTGCGAGCTGTATCTTGAGGACGTGTTCGTCAACGCCAGCGCGCTACTCGGTGAACCGGGCCAGGCGTTGCCCGCGTTGCGTTACCAGCAAGGTCGTTGCATCGCTGCACAGTGCGCCGAAGCCGTTGGCAGCATGGAGGCCGCCTGCGCCTTGACCCTCGACTACCTGAAGACCCGCCAACAGTTCGGCCAGCCAATCGGCAAGTTCCAGGTGTTGCAACACCGCATGGTCGATATGCGCATCGAACTGGACCAGGCCACCTCCATGACCCTGCTGGCCGCGTGTGTGGCCGATCAGGCCGATAGCGACGAGCGCAGTCGCAGGCTGGCGGCCGCCAAATTCATCGTCAGCCGCGCCAGCCGTTTCGTCGCGGACCAAGCTATCCAGCTGCATGGCGGCATCGGCCTGACCTGGGAATACATGCTGTCGCACCATGCCAAGCACTTGCTGATGGTGGCCCGTCAGATGGGCGACGACGATCACCATCTGCAGGCTTATGCGCAGTTGATGCAGGTGGCGTGAGGGAGGTCCGCCAACCACGGGAGCGCCATTGAGGCGCTCCTCTCTCTCGTTGTCGCCAGTCAATCAATGCCTGATCGTTCACGAATCCGCAACCCTGCGTTCAAACGCAGCGCCTTCTATGCCTGGCGCAACGCTCTTATGCTCTGTCACACCCCAGGCAGTCAGCAACAGCAACAGTAACCAGACGCCATCAACGGGAACCGCTGAGACTCCATTCCAATAATAAGGAGACCGAAAATGCCGAGTGGCCTGTTCATTGATGATCTGATTCGCGAGCGTAGTGCCAAGCGTGGTTTTCTCGATCGACCGGTGTCGATGGACATGGTGAAGGACATTTTGTCGGCGGCAAAACATGCGCCGAGCTCGAGTAACAGCCAGCCGTGGCGTTGCTATGTCATAACCGGTCAGTCCCGCGAGCGCATTACCAAAGCCGCGGTGGAGGCGTATCGCGCTGCACCGGAAGGCCAGACTCCGGAATACCCGTTTTTTCCGACTCAGTTGCATGATCCCTACAAGTCTCGCTTCAATTCCTTTCGCGGCCAATTGGGCGATGCCCAGGGCTGCTGTCGTAGCGACAAGGAGGGACGGCGGCGTGACGTCGAGCGTCAGTTCCGTTTTTTCGATGCGCCGGTCGGCATCATTTTCACCATGGATCGGCGTCTGGAATGGGCCAGTTTCCTTTGTTATGGCTGCTTCCTGCAGAACGTGATGCTGGCCGCCAAGGGGCGCGGGCTCGATACCTGCCCCCAGCAGATCTGGTCACTGCAGCACCCTCTGCTGCGTACCGAACTCAATCTTCCCGATGACCAGATGATCGTCGCCGGCATGTCACTGGGCTGGGCCGACAACAGCCTGGCGGAAAACCGCATGAGCGTCGCCAAGCTGGAACTCGAAGAGTTCACCACGTTCCTCGACGAATAACTTCCGACCAACCCCTGGTAATTGCCCACGGCGCCGACAGGCGTTGCGGCACTTGCTCGTCCAAACGAAACTGGAGAATCGAATGTCAGCCATTAAAGGTTTCCACCACCTGACTGCCGGCGTTGCCGGTGCGCAAGAGGACGTTGATTTCTATGTGAAGCTGCTGGGACAGAGCCTGATCAAGAAGACGGTACTGCTTGACGGTGACGAACCGATTTATCACCTCTACTACGGCAACGCCCAAGGGGACGCCGGTACGCTGGTCACCTCGTTCCCGTTCCGCCAACGCGGCGTCAAAGCCCGTCCGGGTTCTGGCCAGATCCGGGTGATCAACTACTCCGTGCCAAAGGACTCCCTGGACTTCTGGCGAGCACGGTTCAAAGCCTTCGACGTGCCGTTCGACAAGGAAACGGTCACGCGTTTCGGTGAGACCCGCCAACGGTTCCTGCATCCGTGCGGCATCGAATTCGACCTGGTCGCCTCCGACCGGGACAACCGTCCTGCGTGCGTCGCCGATGACATCCCCGAAGCATTCGCCATCCGCGGGGTACACAGCATCACCCTGTCACTGCGCGAGGTTGCCGAGTCGATCATCTTCATGAAAGACGCGCTCGAGTTCCGTTACGCCGGGCAGCATGGCCCCTATCACCGTTTTGAAACCGCCAGCGGCGCGCCTGGCACCGTCGTCGAGTTCCAGCATGAGCCCGACCGCCTGCAAGGTTCGTCCATCTACGGGGAGGGCACGATCCACCATGTGGCCTTCGCTGTGGACAACGTCGAACAGCAGATGGCGCTCAAGGACAAACTGATGTCGATGGGGCATATCGATACTTCCGAATCGGTGAACCGCAACTACTTCCGTTCGATGTATTTCAAGATGCCCGGCGGCGTGATGTTCGAAGCGGCAACCACCGACATCGGTTTTACCATCGATGAGGCAGCGGACGAATTGGGCGCCGAATTCCAGACGCCGTCCTGGTTGAGCGAACGCAAGGACGAACTGCTCAGCCGCCTCGAACCGATCGCCATCTGACCCGGCGCAATACACCCCTCAAGCCAGCGACCGCATCGTGGGGTCGCTGTTCACCGTTACTCATCCATAGGTTCCATCATGTCAAAACCAAAAGTCCTGATCGTGTTCTATTCGCGCACCCGTTCCACCGAAATCCTCGCCAACGCCATTGCTGAAGGCGCGTTGGCACAAGGCGCCGAGGTTCGCCTGCGCCGAGCCCGGGAGCTGGTGGGTAGTGAAGTCATGCTGCAAGTTCCGGGTTGGTTCGACAGCGCGCAAACCATGAACGCAAAGTACGAGAAACCTACCGAGGCCGATGCCGAGTGGGCCGACGCGATCATCTTCGGTACGCCAACCCGGTTTGGTTCGATCGCTTCGGAGCTCAAGGCCTACATCGACAGCCTCGGCGGCCTGTGGTTTGCCGGCAAGCTCAACGGCAAGGCGGGTTCAGTGTTTGGCTCGACCTCCTCGAAGCACGGCGGCAACGAATCGACCTTGCTGTCGATCTACGCGCCGATGGCTCACCTGGGGCTGATTATCGTGCCGCTTGGTTATGCCGACCCTTCGATGTTCAAGGCCGGTACACCGTATGGCGCGACCCATGTCTCGGTGCTCGACACCTTGATGCCCGATGAAGAGCATTTGGCCGTCGCCCGGTACCAGGGGCGCAGAGTCGCGTCGGTGGCCCGGTCATTGCGCTGTGTGCAAGCAGTCAGCGAAGTGGCCTGATCCGGGCACGCCGTTCAACCGTTCGGCAATAATTCGACCCACCCTGGCTGGCTTTTGACTTGCGCGATCCATCGTCCAATGGCGGGGAAACGCTGCATGTCGAAGCCGCCGACACTCGCCAGTGAAACGTAGATCGAGACCCCCAGGTCGGCCACGGTGTAATCGTCGCCGACCAGCCAGTTGTGCGTGGTGAGCCAGTGTTCGAGCTTTTCCAGCGCCAGGTAGCCCTCGCCATGCAATTGCTCGATCTGCGCGGAGATTTGCCCGGCCAGGCCTTTCAAATGGTAGACGCGGCACTGCGCCAGTGGTTTTTGCAGATCGCCTTGTTCAAACGACAGCCAGCCGACTATTTGCGCGCGCAGCCAGGGATCGTCTGGCAGGTAGCGACTGCCTTGCGCCAGGTACAGCAGGATAGCGCCGGATTCGACAATGGACCGGCCATCATCGAGTTGCAGTGCGGGGACTCGGGAGAAGCGGCTGATCTGCTGGAATTCAGGGGTTTGCGCATCGCCTTTGGCCAGGTCCAGGGTGATCCGCTCGTAAGGCTGGCCCAGTTGATTGAGCAGAATGCGTACCTTCCAGCAATTGCCCGACATTCGGCTGTCATAGAGTCGCATGATGTCCGCTCCAGTGAGAAATGGGGTCGAGGTGTGGCCGCAATGTAGTGCGGCCCCGGACCTGGAACGGCTTGTATCCTACCTGATTTGCTCGATACGCAAAGGCGCTGCTAAACCTGTGGGAGCGAGCCTGCTCGCGATGGCGATCTCAATGCCGCCATCACGGGCAAGCCATGCTCATGAAGAAAATATCTCAGTTCTTATGCTTGGCCATATGCGGGCAGCCCGACGGTGGGTTGCCGATGAAGGTCCGCGCCGACCACAACTCCGGGAACGGGATTTCATCCAGGGTGGGCACCAGCCAGGCGACGCCTTCGGTGCCGAAATAGGCTGGGCGGGCGCCGAAGGTTCGGCGGGTGGCCATCAGGTGGCGGTACTTCCAGTCGCTGAAGCCTTCGGCGATGTCGGCGAGGGTTTCGCCGATCTGCTGCAACTGGAAGTTGATGTCCGGGCCGGCGTAGATGTCGCGCCAGAGCTGCTCGACGGCCGGGCTCGGGACGTAGGGCGCACTCAGGTCGCGTTCGAGCACTGCCTTGGGCACCGCCATGCCGATGCGGCTGAAATAGGCCAGCAGGTCGTCGTAGAGGCTCGGTTCAACCAGGGCCTGCTGCAGCTGTGCCAGACGCTCAGGCTGCACAGTGAAGTGTTCAAGGTGTTCGGCCTGCTTGATTCCCAGCAGATAAACCATATGCCGATAGGTCCAGCCCTGCAGCGCGGTGTCCTTGCCGTAGGTCGCCGCGGCACGGGACAGGATCGCCATCAGGTCGTTCGGTGTCATCCAGTCGATCGAGCGCCAATTGGCCGCCAGCACCTCTTGATGGGCGACTACGCGCAGGAGCGTGCGCCAGGCCAGGCCAAGGTTGTTTGCCCGCAGCTGGCGTTGCGCCGTTTGCAGTTCCTTGACGATGAGCATCCAGTAGAGCTCGGACACTTGCACGTGGGCGATCCAGGCGTGTTCGCCAGGGTGGTCGCTGACCGGATTCTGCAGCGAGTGCAGCACGTCGGTCCGCATCCAGGCGCTGTAGGGGGTTTGACCGGCGGGTGTGCCGGTTGGATCGAGGCTCGCGGGTTCGCTAGGACTGTTCATTATTGTTTTCCTGATGGAGTTCTGGCTTGCAGGCCAACGGCTGAAAAGCAGGAAAAGTCTAGGGTGAGCGGCCGGGCCTGGGAAGTTGGCCGGGCTGTACGATAAGTCCCGCAATGGCGAACGATCTTCGCGGTGGATTAGCGCTGAAAAACTGCCAGAATAACCGCCATTGCGTGATTGCAAAGGCAGGGCCGGATGCTGGATCTGAAAGATGTCTTTTACTTCGTTCAAGTGGTCGATCGCGGTGGCTTCACCGCCGCCGGCAACAGTCTGCGACTGCCAAAATCGACCCTGAGCCATCGGGTCCAGGAATTGGAAACCTATCTCGGGGTTCGGCTGCTCAACCGCACATCGCGCCAGTTCGGCATGACCGATATCGGCATCGAGTTCTACCAATACGCTATCGCCATGCTCAACAGTGCGGACGTGGCCGAGGAGGCGGTGCGGCAGCGACTGTCTGAACCCAGCGGTGTGGTGCGTATCACTACGGCGGTGGAAATCGCCCAGTTCGCCTTGCGCGACCTGCTGCCGATTTTCCTCACGCGTTACCCCAAAGTGCAGATTGTGGAAATTTCCACCGACCGCCTGGTGGACATTGTTGGCGAAGGTTTTGACCTGGCGATCAGGGGGCACATCAGCCCGTTGCAGGATTCTTCCCTGGTCCAACGCGCGATTGCCAGCGTGCCGTGGTTCCTGTTCGCCGGCGCGCAATACCTGGAAAACTCCGGCACACCGACCACCCCGGAGGAGCTGGCGCAACATGCGTCGATTTCCATTGTGCGAGGAGGGCCGGTGCAATGGCAGTTGCGGGGCCCGTCCGGCCAGGAAACCACAGTGCCGCTGACGCCAAGATTCCAGAGCAACGACATGATTTCCACCAAGGAAGCCGCGTGTGCCAACCTCGGAATTGCCGCCTTGCCAGGTTACATCTGCAAGGAGGAGCTCAAGAACGGCACCTTGCGGCGGGTATTGCCGGGCTGGATGGTCGCGGATGCGCGCATGACCGCGTTGATGCCCCATCGGACCGGGCTGTTGCCTGCGGTGCGCGCGCTGCTGGATTTTCTCGCCGCCGAGATACCCAAGTTGACGACCTTCGACGAGGCGTAGCGCATCTGATCGTTCCCATGCGCAGCAAAGGAATGCCGCCAGGGACGCTCCGCGTTCCGCTGTCGGCGCATGACGTGAGCCGTGCGCAACGGCGACGCGGAGCGTCACAGGATGCATTCCCACGCAGAGCGTGGGAACGATCAGGTCAAGCGCCAGTTGCTCCCATATTTTTCAACGGCTAGCCAGCAACCACTCCAGCGTCAGCGCAATCCCCAGCAAGCCACCATCGTTTCCAGGTCGAGCAACTATTTGCAGCGCGGCAGGCAGGCGGCCGTCCGCAGACGGGCAGGGCAATGGAATCGAGATCGCCGGAAAACCAGCAAGATTGAACGGCGCGGTGTAGGTCATCAGCGCTTCGCGTACCGTGCCTTGCCAGGTGCCGATGCCCAGGGTGGCTTGATCCACGCGCGGCGCGGTACAGGGGCAGGTGGGCAGCAGCAGATAGTCAATGCCGTCCATGACCTGGCCGAGCCTTGCGCCGAGTTGTCGGCGTACTGTCTGTGCGCTCGCGTAATCGCTTATCTCCACACGCCTGGCCCGATCAAGCCGTTCAACGGTCTCTGCGCCATAGTGGTGGTTGATGAAGTCCCAGTCATGCCGCGAAAAGTGCGTCACAGCGCCCTCGGTCAGGACAATGTTGGCGAAGGCCTGGAACGCACCGTCGAACAGGCCGGCGGAATCGACTTCGACGCACTCATGAACCCGGGCAAGACTGCCTACGGCCCGCTCGAAGGCTTCAGCCACTTCTGTACTTAAAGGAACCGGATCGATCTGGCGGATCACACCAAAGCGCGGCATTACCGAGGATGTGGCATCGGGCAGTGCAATGCCCAGGGCCCTCGCCAGCAGCACGACGTCGGCCACGCCAGCGCCGAGCAGCCCCGGATGATCCAGGCTGGGCGCCAGGGGAAAAATGCCTTCGGTGGGAAACCTGCCGTAAGTCGGTTTGAAGCCGGTTACACCGCACAGCGCCGCCGGAATTCGCACTGAGCCACCGGTGTCGGTGCCCAGGCCCGCGGCGATGGCGCCGCAGGCGATCGCCGCCGCCGCACCACCGCTCGAGCCACCGGGAATGCAGTGGGTATCGAGCGGATTGAGGGTGTTGCCGAACTCACGGCTGGCCGTGGTGACCCCCCAGGCAAATTCATGGGTGGTGGTCTTGCCGATGATGATTGCGCCCTGGTCTACCAGCGTTTGCACCACCTGCGCGTGGGCCGATGGCACGTGACCCCGATAGGCGGCCGAGCCGTAACGCGTTTCCAGGCCTTGGGTATCGATCAAGTCCTTGACGCCGATCGGCAAGCCCTCCAGCGGCCGTGGGCAGCCAGCGGCATAACGTCGGTCGCTGTACGCAGCGGCTTGCAGCGCCGAGGCGTGGGCAATGCTCGCGAACGCATTGAGTGTCGGCTGGCCGGCTTGGGCGATGTCCAAGGCTTGCCGGGTCAATGCCGTTGCGCTGATACGTCCGCTGGCCAAAGCTTGCAGCGCTTCAGGCAAACCCGCAATGCGCGCGCTCACCAAAGCCGCTCCAGCAGCAGGTCAAGTTTGGCCGAGGCATTCCCCCCCAGATCGTCGACCTCATTCGGATAATGGGTTTTCAACAGCTCGGCGACTTTGGTCAATTGCGACTTATCGATGTCGAAGCAGCTGATGCGACTGGGCAAGCCCAGGCTGACCACCAGGTTGGCGATCCGCTCAGCCAGTTGCTCGGCGGCTAGCCCCCGGGGCGCTGGCGACAGGATATCGAGCTTTGCTCCGTAATAATCGGCACACGCACGAATCACCGGGGCCAGGGTGATGCACGAAGTCGCGCTGTGGGGCAGGCCGAAAGTGCCGCCCAGGATATGCCCGATGCGGTGGCTCAGCCCGTAAATCACCGACGCCGGCGAGAAGTAACACTGCCAGGCGGCCAGTTGCAGTTGCAGCAGGTCGTGGCGGGTGACCAATCCGTGGTCAATGGCGCGGCGGGTCTCGAGCTTTTCCGGCCACCGTTCAAGGACGTTGAAGAAGCGCTGCAACCCGCTGGCGGACATGATCGCGTGGGGGTGGTCGGTACGCACCTTGCGCATGCCTTCCACCGCATGGTCCATGCCCTTGATCGCTGAGGACAGTAACAGCGCGCGGGGAGTATCGAGCAACAGTACGGGGTCGATCACCACCACTTTCGGGGTCGTTTCGCGAATGGCGTAGCTGCGTTTGAATTTCTCCGGGCCAGCGGTTTCGGTAATGCCGAAATAGTGCGAAAACTCGGAGCCGGACAGGGTGGTTGGCAGTGCCGCGATGGGCAGGAAATGGCCGGTTTGCTGGTGGTGCCGATACGACACGGCCTTGGCGGCGTCGAGCACCGATCCGCCACCGAGGGCAATGATCGACTTGGCTCCGAGACGAAGGCAGGCCTGCAGGCCTTTCTCGACCGTGACATCCGGCACATGCGCAGGCAGTTCGGTAAAAACCCCCACCCCTTGTTTGATGTGCGGTTGCAGGCAGGTGTCGTTCAACTCGGTAAGCGGCGTGACCGTGAATGTGATCGGGCTCTCGATGCCATACTCGGCAAAACGGGAAACGGCTGTCGCCAGGATGTTTTCGCCCCAAATGACGGAGTCCTGTGGCAGGCAAGTTAGTTGATTCATTGTTATTGACCCGGATAGCTGTTGAATACGGATCGAGGCTGATGCATCGGCCGGATCGCGACAAGTCGCAAACCAGGGACATAGCGTCCAACGTCTTGGATGATCGAAAAAGTTACGGGTGTGAAGTTATGGGTAGTTGTTGTTTATTGTTTTTCATGTGTATTGGTTAAGGTTGTATCTTATTGATATATATAATTTTTAATCATTTTCTGACGGCGTTTTCTGAAGACCAAAAAGCTGATGGTGCGCACCTGTCACGCGGGTTCAGCGCTATGTCGCATTGCCTTGGGCAGGCTTTTTTAGCGTGACATTTTTATAAAGTGGTTTTATAAAGCGCTCGAAGTTTCCCCTGGGTAAAACACTGCGACATTATCGCGGGGCTCAACCGTGCGCCCGAACAAAAATAATAAGAAGGTTTAAAGCATGAATCGACAAGCGTTGTTCATCCCGATCAGTTTCACGTTCATGAGCCTGTTCTGTAGCCTGGGCCATGCCAGCGAGAGAGGTGCTTCACCCTACGCGATGGGGGCCGAAACCTACATGGCGGGGGCAATGCCACCTCCGGGATTGTATGGCCAACTGTTCGTCAGCCACTACGAAGCCGACGCCCTGCGCGGCAATGGTGGTGAGCAGTTGCCGGTGGATTTCGATCTGCGGGCCAACAGCATCGCCAGCCGCCTGATCTGGGTCACGGAGCAGCAAATTCTTGGCGGGCAGCTGGGTTTCCACGTCATTGCACCGCTGGTGGATCTCAGGGTCAGTGTCAACGGTCAATCGCAAAGCAACCGCGGTCTGGGCGACATGATCCTTGCGCCCGCCCTGGGCTACCACTACAGCGACAAAATGCACGCGATCTTCGCTGTCGATACCATCGCGCCCACGGGTAAATACGATCGCGATGACCTGGCCAACATTGGCTGCAACTACTGGGTGCTGCAGCCTGTCATTGCCTTGGCATACGTCGATCCGGACGGTCTCAATGTCGACGTGAAAACCATGTACGACTTCAACTTCAAGAACCCCGCCACCGACTACCGCTCCGGCCAGGCCCTGCACATGGATTACTCCGCAGGTTGGGGGCTGGGTAACGGTTGGGTGGTGGGCGTGGGGGGGTACACCCTGTGGCAAACCACCGATGACCGTCAGGACGGCGAACGGCTGCCGGACAACAAGAGCCGCAGCCTGGCCATTGGCCCTTCAATCAAGTACACCAATAAGAGCGGCTGGTTCCTGACCGCCAAATGGCAAGACGAAACCCGGGTACGCAACCGCCCCGATGGCAGTGCGTACTGGCTCAAGCTGAGCGTAGCGTTTTAGTCGGTTACTCCGGCAGCCCGGCCAGCCGCAGGCCATCGGCGAGCCGGGCGAAATCTTCGGGCCGCTGGATCGGCAGCCAGTCCTTGAGGTTGGAGACGCGTAACGAGGGGTCGAGTTCGTGCAGGCGTTGCATCGCCAGTTTCGCCTTGTCCATGCGCCCGCCCAGGGCATGACTGGCCGCCACCAGGACCGCCGGGGGGAGCAGGCTGGGCAGGTTGCCCAGGGCTTTTTCCGCCCAGTGCGCAGCCTCATCGAAGTGCCCGGCAAAGAAGTGCGCCAGGGACATGCCGACCTGCATCCTGAACATTTCCGGATCCAGCGGACTCAATCGAAGGGCATGGTTCAAGTCCTTGATCGCGGCGTCCGTTTCGCCGTGCAGCGCGCGCAGGATGCCGCCCAGGTACCAGGCGGGGGCGAGGTTGGGATTGAGCAGGCGCGCCCTGTCGAGCAACGCAATGCCGGCGTCGACTTCGCCGGCCAGGTGGCTCAGTGCATGGCCGCCGCGGGTCAACGCGACGGCATCATCGCGCCCGAGCGATATCGCCAGGCGCGCCAGCCGTATGCCCTCGGCGATCTCGGCCGGGCGATCGCCCATCCAGCCGTTGAGTTTGCGCCAAAAGTGGCACCAGGCAGCCATGCCATAGGCCGAAGCAAATTCCGCATCGAGTTCGATGGCGGTGTAGAACATCGGCAGCGCTTCCTCGATGGCTTCCCGGCTGCCGCTGTGCAGCTTCGCCATGGCGCGCAGGTAGTAGTCGTAGGCGTCCAGGCTTTCCGTCGGCTTGCGTTTGGCGCGTTCGATTTCTGCCCGTTCCAGTTGCGGCGCGATGGCCCCGACGACGCTTTCGGCAATCTGGTCCTGCAGCTCGAAGATATTGTCGAGCAGGCCTTCGAATCGCTCCGCCCAGATATGCGTGCCGCTCGTGGCGTCGATGAGCTGCCCGGTGATGCGCACCTTGTTCGCCGATTTGCGCACGCTGCCTTCGAGCACGTAGCGCACGCCCAGTGCCTGGCCGACGCCCATGGCATCCACCGCCTGGCCCTTGTAGGTGAAGCTCGAGTTGCGCGCGATGACGAACAGCCAGCGGATCCGCGACAGCGCGGCGATGATGTCCTCCACCACGCCGTCGGCAAAGTATTCCTGCTCGGGATCGCCGCTCAGGTTCTGGAAGGGCAGGACAGTGATCGACGGTTTGTCCGGCAGGACAAGGGCTGGCGCAGGCTTCAGGACAGCGGGTTGCTCGGTGTCAGGTGGCCGCGCCTGGTCGCGATGGTCGACCCTGACCTGCCCTACGAAACGGTAGCCCTTGCGGGCGACCGTGCGCACCAGTCGCTGTTCTTCGCCGCTGTCACCGATGGCCTTGCGCACCGCATTGATGTGGCTGGTGATCGTCGATTCCGAGACGATCCGGCCGCTCCACACCGCCTCGAGCAAGTCGTCCTTGCTGACCACGCGCTCGGGATGGCTGACGAACAGCAGCAACAGGTCGAAGACCTGCGGCCCGACGGCCACCACCTGGCCGCGCCAGGTCAGCTCCCGGCGCTCCTGATCGAGCACGTAGTCTTCAAACGCGAATGGCAAGGTGAAATCCCCTGGCGAAGCGCCTTCAACTCCGTGTCCCAGGCGACTGGCGATTAGTACGTGATGCCGATCATACGGCAGCTTTGGACGTAAATTAAGGATTTCGCCAAGGCAAACCCAAGCCCCGCGCAAGGACTTGCCTCACGCGCGCAGGCAATCTCTCTACACCGACGCAATGGTTGCCGTCGACAAGTGGAGAAAGCCCATGAAGATCGTCGTCATCGGAGGCTCCGGCCTCATTGGATCGAAACTTGTGAAAACCCTCGGCGAGCGCGGCCATGAGGCGCTCGCCGCCAGCCCGAGCACGGGGGTGAACAGCATCACCCGCGAAGGCCTGGCCGAAGCGATGGATGGCGCCGATGTGGTGGTCGACGTCGCAAACGCGCCGTCCTGGGAAGACCAGGCCGTGCTGGATTTCTTCGAAACCTCGAGCCGTAACCTGCTGGCCGCCGAAGCCGCGGCCGGGGTTCGCCATCACGTGGCCCTGTCGATAGTCGGCACTGAACGCCTGCCGGAGAACGGCTACTTCCGGGCCAAGGTCGCCCAGGAAAACCTCATCAAGGCCTCCGGCATTCCCTACACCCTGCTGCGCGCCACGCAGTTCTTCGAGTTTGTCGGCGGCATCGTCCAGTCGTTCGCCGTTGGCGAGGAGATCCGTGTTTCGCCGGCGCTGATCCAGCCAATCGCCTCCGACGACGTGGTGGCGGCGCTGGCCGATGTGGTGCTGGCAGCCCCGGTCAATGGCACCGTTGAAGTCGCAGGGCCCGAGGCCATGCCGACCGACGACCTGGCCAGGCGCTTCATGCGGGCAACCCAGGACCACCGCAAGGTCGTGCCGGACGTCAACGCGCGCTATTTCGGCTCGGTGCTCGACGATCGATCGCTGACCGCCAGCAAGGACGCACGCCTGGGCGCAATCCGCTTTGAAGACTGGCTCGCCCGGTCGACGACCCGCTAACGGTGCGCGCCACCCCATCCGCAATCAAGAAGGAGCAATGCCATGTTTAGCCGATTTGTATTGGCCGCGGTTTTCGCCGCGCTGTCGGTCAGCGCGGTGTCGGCCGCCGAGCCACCCGCCGGCAAGGTGACGGTGGTGTTCGACCGGCCCATTCCCAACATTCCTGGCAAGAGCATGAAGGGCGTGGTCGTCGAGTACGGGCCGGGTGCCGCCTCGCCGGCCCACACCCACCCGCAAACCGCCTTCATCTATGCAACGGTTCTGGAAGGTGCGTTTCGCATCAAAATCAAAGGCCAGCCGGAAAAGATCTACAAGGTCGGCGAAAACTTCGTAGAGGAGCCGGGCTCCGTGCACGAAGTCAGCGCCAACGCCAGCGCCACCGAACCTGCACGCCTGTTGGCCGTGTTCGTCCTCGACACCGATAAAACGCCCCTGGTGACACCTCTTGAAAAGTGAGCCGGTCACCCGCTCACGTACCCTCGACAGCCGGGCGGCACAGCGCTGCCGCCCGGTGGCTGCGGCAGTTCCAGGCATAACACAGGAAATGCAAAAATGAACGCGCTCCAGGACAAGTCCGCCATCGCCGCCGGTGCAAGTACCGGGATCCCAGCCGTCGTAGTGCGGCGCAGCAAGCGCAAAACCCTCGGTGTCTTGCTGTGTGTGGTCGCCGTGGTGGTCGTGGCGGCCTGGGGCGTCATGGCATTTTCCAGCGGCGTGACCTCGACCGACAACGCCTATGTCCGCGGCGACGTCACCTCGCTGGCCGCCAAGGTGGCCGGCTACGTCACGGCGCTGGAGGTCGGGGACAACCAGGCCGTGCGCGCCGGTGACGTATTGTTTCGCATCGATGACCGCGACTATCGCGCCAAACTCGCGCAGGCAGTGGCCAATGTCAGCGCCGCCCAGGCGCGCCTGAGCCATGTCGATGCGCAGATCCAGCTGCAACGGGCGTTGATCCGCCAGGCCGAAGCCCAGCGCCGTTCGGCCAGCGCCGACATGAACCTGGCCACCAAGACCCACGAGCGCAGCCGCAAACTGATCGTCAGCAACGCGGTCAGCCAGGCCCTGGTGGATGAAACAGGCACCGCGCAATCCAGGGCCGTCGCATCGGTATCGGCCGCGGCGGCAACGGTCGAGGCGCAGCAGCAACACATCGCCGTGTTTGTCGCGCAAAGAGAGGCGGCGGTGGCGGCCGTAACCCAGGCGGAGGCAGCACGCGAGCTTGCCCGGATCGACCTTGAGCACACCGTGGTGCGCGCGCCCGTGGATGGCGTGGTCGGCAACCGGCAGATCCGTCTCGGCCGCTTCGTGACGCCGGGGGTTTCCCTGCTCGATATCGTGCCGGTCAACGATGTGTGGGTCGTGGCGAACTTCAAGGAAACCCAGCTCGAACATATCCGCCCCGGCCAGCGCGTGCGCATCACGGTCGACGGCTACCCCAACGCGGCACTGGCCGGCGTGGTCGACAGCTTTGCGCCGGGCAGTGGCGCGGCGTTCAGCTTGCTGCCACCGGACAATGCCACCGGCAACTTCGTGCGCGTCGTGCAGCGCGTTCCGGTGAAGATCCGCCTGGCCGACAATCCACTGCCGGGGCGTATCGTGCCGGGCCTGTCCGCGCGGGTGGAGGTGGCGCAAGGGGAAGGTTCATGAACACCCTTGCCAAGGCCACTTTGAACAGCAGGACCCCCACCGGCGTCCTGCTCATGCTGGGCATCGTGCTGGCCGCGCTGACGGAGGCGATCGCCGGCACGGTGCTGGCGCTCGGGCGCAGCGATATTATTGGCGACACCTATGCCACGCCTGACGAATTCGCCTGGCTGGATGTCGGCTACATTGCGCTCAAGCTGATCGGGTTCATGACCGCGCCTTGGCTGATGCAGCGTTTTTCTGCGCGGCATGTCCTTATCGGCGCCACCCTGGCCATGGGAGTGGCGTGTTGCATGGCCGCCATCACCGCTCATTTGGGCCTGTTGATTGCACTTCGGCTCATTCAAGGTTTCGCCGGCGGTGCCCTGCTGGTGGCGGGGCAGGCGATCATTTTCCGCGCTTATCCGCGTTCGCTGCAGCCGATCCTGCAAGCGCTGTTCGCCATGGGCGCCGTGGTCGCGCCCGGGACCCTCGCACCGGCCCTGCAAGGGTGGTTGATCGACAGCCAGTCCTGGACCTGGATTTTCTTCAGCGTGGTGCCGCTGGCTTTGGCGGCGAGCGGTCTGTTGCTCATCGCCGACCACCCCATGCCCGCCAAAGTGCGGCAACCGGGCTTTGACTGGCCGGGCTTGTGCCTGATCTCCGTGACCCTGTTCTGTTTCACCTACGTGCTCAGCCAGGGCAGCCGATGGGACTGGTTCGAGGAACCGCGCATCCAGTGGTTGACGGCCATCGGCAGCGCTGCGCTGCTGGCCTTTCTCGGCCAGCAAGTGTTGGCCAAAGGCCGGGGGTTGTTCGATTTCACGGTGTTCAGGTCCAGCGATTTCACCTTTGCCTTTTTCGTCAGTTTCGTCGCCGGTGCCGCGTTGTTCGGTAGCGCGTACCTGATACCGGCGTTCGCCCTGTCGGTGCTCGCGTTCACGCCGACCGATGCCGGCCTGCTGCTGTTGCCCAGTGGCGGTTTGTTTGTCGGCTCGCTGCTGATCGCGGCCATTGCCTTCAAATTCGCACGCGTTCCACCGGTTGCGACCGTGCCCTTTGGCATCCTGCTGATCATGGCGGCGATGTGGATGCTGTCCGGTTCCACCAGCGAAAGCGGCAGCGACGACATGATGGCGGCCATCCTGCTACGCGGCCTGGGCCTGGGCTTGCTGTTCCTGTCGATCACCCTGATCGCGTTCAGCAACCTCAACAGCCGTAACCTTGCCGCGGGCATCGGCCTGTTCAATACGGGGAGGCAACTGGGTGGCTTGATGGGCGTCGCCGGGCTGCAGACCCTGATCGAGCACCATATCGTCAGCAATGCCGCGGTACTCGGCGCCAACGTCACCCCTGGGGGAAGCGCGCTGATCGAACGGCTGATCTCCAGCACGGCGATGCTGGCGGGCAAGGGCATGGATCAGTTGGCCGCCGCCCGCGGCGCGGCCAGCCTGTTGGGCAAGGCGGTGTCGGCGCAGGCCACGGTGATCGCCTTCGATACGGCGTTTTTCACCGTGGCCCTGCTGTTTGTCGTGGCCGCGCCCATGCTGGTCGGCATCAAGATTGCCCTGGGCCGCTACGACCGGCATCGCCGCTCAATTGAAGTGGGGGTTAGAACAGAATAAAAGCAGAGGCCGTCGTTTGATTCAGGTTGATGTTGCCGACTTCCAGTACTTCATATTCAGCGCGGACACCGATGTTGCGAAATACATCGACTTCAACACCTGCACCATAGGTCAGGTTGACACCCGTATCATCATCGGCGGCATTGCCGTCCGCATCCCAGGCATGGGCACCGACACTGCCGAAGAGTCGCACGCGCTCTCCCAGCGGAATACCGAGATGGGCGCTGGCCTGGACAGATTTACCGTCGAAGTCCAGATTCTTGTCCTTGAACTGGCCAAGATCCACGAAGGCGCCTTCAAAGGCCAGATAACTGTTGAGACGATAACCTGCAAAAACCTTATAACTGTTGTCTTCATCGTTCAAATGGGTTTTGTCGGTTTCAATGTTACTGACGCCAGCGCCAAGGTATAAACCCTTGTCATCGGCGAGCGCCTGAAAAGACAGCAACGAAAGCAACGAAACGAAGCCAAGGTTTCGAAGTAGCATGTGTGGTGGATCCTTGTACAGGTTGTGGATTATCAGGTGTAGGGTGTTAATAGGCGTCGATCATCCAGGCCAACGCGACGCCACATAAATAAGCGGCAAGGCACAGGAAGATCTTCTGTTTGAGTGGCAGCGTATTTATTCGATAGCGCATGCTTTTCCCCTTGGGTAGACATAAACAATCGTGGCCATTGCGCGAGTGAACTGAAAGTCATTGATTGTTATTTGTTCGCCGCTGCCAGTTTTGTACTGTTGCGCCTGGCCGTTTCCGAGGGTGTCTCACCATAAGCTTTCTGATACGCCTTGGAGAACCGGCTCAGATGATGAAAATTCCAATACATTGCAGTTTCAGTGACCGTCGGCCAGGTATTGCGGATCAAGTCTCTGCGGACATGGGCGAGCCTGAGGTTTCTGATGTAGGCGATCGGCGAAGTCCCGAATGTTTCAACGAAACCATGATGTAAGCTGCGAGTGGTGGTTTTCAGTTGTTTTACCAGCACCTTCATGTTCAGTGGCCTGTTGGTGTTTTGATGAATGTACTCAATGGCCTCTGTCGCGATCTTCCTTCTGGTCGGGGGCTTGAGCGCACAGCGTCCAATAGGTGTCAGGGCCCGTAACAGGGCAACCAGCAATTCACCGTCAGCGGCTGATTGTTCATGGTGGTCGCGTTGATTCAGATCAGGCTCATTGATGTCGATCAAATGAGCTTTAAAGACGTCAATCGCAGATTGCACCAGTTTGAAATTGGCCACCTGGAACTGGTGCACCTGTCGATGTGCAAGTACGTCGATCAATGAATGGTTTTTCACGCATTGTGCGTAATGTTCTAACGTCGTGGTCAGGGTGAAAAGAGTTTCATTCGGCTCGCAGGTGTAGTGCACGGACTCGCCGCTAGAAAGTACGATGATTTCGTTAGGTCGCAATTGATGGTTGTTGACAGTGGGTCGACCGACAGTCGTCCGGGAGATGGCCAAGGTTATGCAGCCATGAGGAACAGAGCCGATCAACGTGACGGCTGAATCAAACTGCAGTCGACTGCAAGGGCGCCTGCAACCAGCAATGAGTTTTTGTTGGCGAAAGCGGGCTTCGTGGTTTGCGGGGGCGAGGCTCATCACGTTGATGACTCCCGCATGAGCTCTATTGTCGTCGCAAAGACGTACGCTTCGCTTGTGGTCAACTCCACCAGGCTCTGCAGTTTGCACGGCGCTATTTTCGAGCCAAAGATGGCTGTCTGGTTTGCCGAACCGAGGGCGGCGGCATCATAGGCGAAAAAATCATCCACGCGATAATCGGTGCAAATCTTGTAACTGGATTGTTCTTCGACCAGCTTGTTTTCGTTGCTTTCAATGTGCGTCAGGTCGGCGCTATAAAGTGCCTTGTCATCGGCCCAGGCCTTGAGAGAAAGCAATACACCAAAGGATACGCTTGCGAGGTTTTTAAGCAGCATTGAGGTGCTTTCCTTATTGATGATTTTTCAGGCAGTGCAGTGTGTCAGCCGCATCACTGTCACGGCGTGGCCATCGGATAGTCCTGTGCTCCCGAGGCTTGTTGAAATCAAAAATCCGTATTTTCAAACGGGGGTCAGCGAAAGCTCATCGCCCTCGTTGTTTTGTGAAGGGGGAGGCAGCGTGTTATCAAACGCCCCTTCACCTTCATTGCGCTCATTCTCGGAATAGATTTTCAGGTGTTTCAATTTGATGTTTTCGTTCGGACTAATTTCTATTTCGTAGAGCTCGATTTCCGTGCTGCCGATGGCATATTCATTGTGCGCCATTGAATGGAAGGGTATGGCGGCTAGAAACAGAACTGCCAGGATCTTGGTCATCATTGATTTGACGGCTCGCGAACACTATAAAGGCGGGATCCTGATGGGGGAGGGGTGTTTGATTCAAATCAGTAATTATTATTTTTATTATGACGTGATTTGCTGAAGAGATTTCAGTGGTTCATGCAGCGCAAACGGCCAATGTCATGCACATAAAAACAGACGCTGTTCTTGTTGGCGGTAGGCAGTAATTCGTAGTTCAGGATGGTGCCTTCCTGTAGAACGAATTGACGTCTGAAAAACAGGTCCGGTGTTTTTTCAATGGCGAATAATTCGTTGTCCTGGCTCAGTTTGACGTTGTTGATTTTTATCTGCACATGATGATTGCTTTCGCGGATCACCTGCGCCGAAATGGTCGCGTTACGGATTTTACCGTTCAAGCTTTCCAGGGTGGTTTGTGTCAGTCGACCGTGCCCGATGGTCAGGTACTCTTCAGTGTTGAGTTGATTCGAGTCCTCCAGCCATTGTCGGGTAATGGTTTGATAACTGATATTTTCCATGTAGTGCGAGGGCGAATACATCAAGGAAAAGACACAGGCGGCATTGATGATTGCAAGTGCAACCCAGTGCGCGGTTGAAGATGTCATTGACTTCATAGGGTGGCTTCCAGACATTGCCGGATCATCAGTGCAAGGTCTTTTTGTTCGCTGTTCAATTGCAGGTTTGCAGTACTTTGGTCCGGGCGAATGCACGAAATCGAGTAGTTTGTTTTAAACAGGTTCAGCCAGACATCGCCTTTCAAATTGGCTGGAAGCTGTTGAGCCTGCGTAACCGAAAGATCCCTCAGTGCTTCGGCCTCTGCCACGCTTTGGCCTACCGCATGGATGGCCAGTTCATGATGTTTTGCGCTGGAAACTTCTATTTTTGTTGTGTCGAAGCCAGAGTGGAAACCGGTGAAGGCACATACGCCCAAAGTCACCACGTAGCCGATCAACTGGGCTTTTGTAATGTAAGTTGATGTTCTGGTTTTTTCTGCAGGCACCGGCAGATCATCATTGCCCTGTGGCGCCGGCTCTTCAATGGCAGGCACAGGCATGGCTTCATCTGAAGGCGTCGGCAAGTCTGAATGCGCATCCACTACATAGAGACGGTTGAAGCAATAGCCTCTGCGCGGAACCGTCATCACTATTTCGTGATCTCGACTGTCGTTGAGCAGGTTTCTAAGAGAGAAAACGGCCTGGTTCAAACTGCCGGAGGCAACGACGCGATCATTCCAGGTGTAGTCGATGATCTCCTCGCGGCTTTTGGTCTGGCCGGGCTCCATGAGTAGAAGGTCCAGCAGACGTGATTCGGCCCTGCCTATCGTAGTGCTTTGAACTTCTCCATGGGTCGTGGTGATGGTAAGCAAGGCGGTATCTGGATCGAAAAGGGCCATGGCACCATTTTTCAATGTGAAGGCGTAGCGCATGGGTATCCTCCGTTCAGGTGGTTCTGGCTGAGTATAGAGACGGTTTTGACTGGCCGGATTTGACGCAGGGCATGCTAGTCGGGGGTGAACGGCTATAAGCGGGGGTGGCGATGATGCTCGGATCGGGCGGTTTGCGCTATCCGAAAACTGCAAGGCAGGGCGGTTAAAAGCCCAGCCTTGCAGGTCTCAGGGATGCGTCGATCAGCCTTGGCAGAAGCGGATCCGGTTGCCGAACGGATCGTAGACTTCCAGGACTTGCCCCCAGCCCTGCTGGACAATATCCGGGCGTCCATAGCCGTAGCGCTTGGCCAGTAACTCATCGCGAAGCAGTTCGATATTGTTCATCGGGACAAACACTGTCGAACCCGGGCTGGCATCGCCATGGTGTTCGGAAAGGTGAAGTTGCAGGCCGTTGCGGCTGATGCCCAGGTACAACGGCAGATCGGCTTCGAACCGGTGCTCGAATTCGACGCTAAAACCCAGGAAATCGAGATAGAACTCACGGGCCTTGGCTTCGTCGAACATCCGCAATATGGGAATGGGCTTGTCGAATGTAACCGTGGGCGTGGGCTGGGGGGCTGCCGGGGCAAGCATCGCAGACGCGGTGTTCCAGTCCTTGTAGCCCAATTGCTGCGCGACCAGTTCCAGCGCGGTGGAGTGAGACAGGCTCTGATTGCGCTCCTCCAGCGAGGCGCGCAATTGTTTGGCCATTTGCTTGGCTTGTTCGATTGAAAACATCGTTGCTCCTGTAGCCGAGATACCTTGGTGCTCGCGTTGCCAAACCTCGACCGTCAAGAGATACGACAGGGTTCGTTTGAGGAAGCGATGCTTTCACCTTTCCCATCGGGAGCGAGCGGCGGGCAGCATTGGCCCGCTGCCGATAGTACATAGCCACTCCAGTGACGGGAAGACCTGGGCCTGTGTATCGCTGTGTATCCAGGCCCGTCGTACGCAGACTGGCTTACAAATGCCCCGGCAACCGGATACATCCGGGATACACGGTTGCAGTCAAATAGCCCTGCCTTAGCGAGAAAGCAACCGCGCCTCGCACCACGGCTTATCGCCCTTGTGGCATAGACCTTCGCGGCTCGGCCGCACACAGTATCCGGAGAATCACCATGTCCCGTATGTCGAACAAATCCCGTATTGGCCTGATCGCTGTTGCACTGGCCGGCAGCCTCAACCTCGCTTCGAACGCCTTTGCCGCAGACGCGCTGCCTCAGGGCTACCAACTGGCCTCGGCGGAAAAAACCAGTGAAGGCAAGTGTGGCGAAGGCAAATGTGGCGCTGAAGAATCCGCCGCCAAAGTGACCAAGGCCGGCGAAGGCAAATGCGGTGAAGGCAAGTGCGGCGATGCTTCGTTCGCCCGTACCGACGCCGACCACGACGGCCGCGTTTCGCTCAAGGAACTGCTGACCGTAGCCCCGCAGGGTGGTGAAGAGTTCAAGGCCATGGACACCAACAACGACGGGTTCCTCTCCGAAGGCGAGGTCTACAAATTCCGCACTAATCAGTTCACTTCCAATGGTAAGAAAGTGCCTACGGAGTTGTTTACCCAGATGAGCAAGGCCAAGGGCTGATTGCGCGTTGTAGCGGTGAATAACCTCCCTGGGATTTTCCTGGGGAGGTTTTTTTTGGTGTGCATATCCATTGCTGCGGTAACGGCCACCTATCTGTTGTTGACTGAGTACATATCCATTCCTGCGGGCACGGCCACTTATGGTTTCGCTCTTATGTATGGAC
>NZ_AKJF01000138.1 GCF_000282475.1 Pseudomonas sp. GM78 | reverse complement strand
TTTGCTTACTTTTCGGCGTTTGAAAAAGTGAGTCGCCGTAAGGGCGAAACCATAAGTGGCCGTTACCGCAGCAATGGATATGTACTCCGACAACAAATAACAGGTCGGCTACCAGGCCGCCTTGGCCTACAAGCTAGCCGCTGCGCTAATATGCCCACCACCCAAACAAGAACAGGGCACGCCTCGCGCAATGTCGGAAAAAGACACCATTTCCATTCAGCTGGTGCGTGAAGCGCTGCTGCAAAGTTGCGACCCGGACGCGGCCACCGATGAGGTGTTGCACAAGGTCGGCATCGATCCAACCCTGCTCGGCAGCAGTGACGCCCGTGTTCCGGCCAGCGCCTATGCGCGTCTGTGGCGCTTGTTGGCCCGGCGGGGGGATGACGAGTTTTTTGGCATGGACCCGCGCAAGCTCAAATCCGGCAGCCTGGAGTTCCTCTGTCGCTGTGCCATGGTCCAGCCGAGCCTGGCCGCCGGGCTCACCAGTGGTTTGAACTTCCTGTCGTTGATGCTCGAGCACATGCCCGCCGAGCTTGTGCATCAGCAAAGCCTGGCGGAAATCGTTTTACTCGAAGACGACCATGAGCCGCGCCGCGCCTTCACTTACTTTACCTACTGGATGATCGTGCACGGCGTGGCCTGTTGGCTGGCCGGGCGTCGAATTCCGATCCTGGCGATCGAGCTGCGCTGTGCGCAGCCGGATTTCTGCCATGACTATCAGGTGATGTTCTCCGAGAACCTGCGCTTCGACCGACCGCGCACGCGGATGATCTTTTCCGCCGACTGTCTGGGTTTGCCGATCAAGCGCAGCGATGAAGAGTTGCGGCGCTTCCTGGCCCATGCGCCGGCCAACATCCTGGTCAAGTACCGCGATCCGCAAAGCCTGGCCAGCCGCATCAAGCAGGACCTGCGACAACTGCCCGCCGAGCACTGGCCGGAGACCGAAGCCCTGGCGCAACGCCTGTGCATGTCCGCCTCGACCCTGCGCCGCCGTCTTGCCGAGGAGGGCCAGACGTACCAGGGGCTCAAGGACAGCGTGCGCAAGGAGCTGGCCATCACCTGGTTGGCGGAACCTGCCATCAGCTTTGCCGAAATCGCCACCCGGCTGGGGTTTGCCGATACGAGTTCGTTCTACAAGGCGTTTCGCAAATGGTCGGGTTCCAATCCCGGGCATTACCGCAGTTTGATTCTCAACGAAACCCATTGACCCGGATTTCTGGTTGTACGTGCGGGCCTCTTCGCGGGCAAGCCTCGCTCCTACGGCACGATGATCTCCTGTAGGAGCGAGGCTTGCCCGCGAAGGCGGCCTCACAGGCGCCACACCTCTCGATTCCTTGGCCAAACCAGTCAAGCAACTTGATAACTTTGACCATTGCCCGACACCCCGCCTGGAGCGAGTATTTCCCTGTTGGTTACGGTTCCCCCCACCTAACAAAAAATACAGGGACTTTGGCAATGCGCGATTACTTATCTGCTGTTTCACAGTTCAACTACCAGCACACCGTCGATGCCGCTCTCGCAGGCAATCTGACCGCTCTCAACGCCTGCATCGAGTGTTGTGACCGGCATGCGCTGCCCGGGCGTATCGCGCTGTTCTGGGAGGGCCGTGACGGCACCAGCGCGACCTACACCTTCCACGACCTGCAGGACAAAGCCGCGCGCTTTGCCAACTTCCTGCAGGCCTTGGGCGTGAAGAAAGGCGACAAGGTCGCCGGTCTCCTGCCACGCAACATCGAATTGCTGATCACCGTGTTCGCCACCTGGCGCATCGGCGCGGTGTATCAACCGCTGTTTACCGCCTTCGGCCCCAAGGCCATCGAACATCGCCTTGGCAGTTCCGGGGCCAGGGTGGTGGTTACCGACGCGGTCAATCGCGCGAAACTCGCGGAGGTCGCCGACTGCCCAACCATCGTCACCGTTGCAGGCCCCAAGGGGCAGGGCATTGTCCGCGGCGATTACAGCTTCTGGGCCGAACTGGCCAACTACGCCAATGTCTGCGAGCCGGTGCTGCTGACCGGCGAAGACCCGTTCCTGCTGATGTTCACCTCGGGCACCACCGGCCCATCGAAAGCGCTGTCCGTGCCGCTCAAGGCCATCGTCGCCTTCCAGGGCTACACCCGTGATGCGGTGGATCTGCGCCCTGAAGATGCCTTCTGGAACCTGGCCGATCCGGGCTGGGCCTACGGCATCTATTTCGGCGTCACAGGTCCCTTGTCCCTGGGGCACCCGATCACCTTCTACGATGGCCCGTTCACCCTGGAAAGCACCTGCCGGGTGATCAACAAGTACGGAATCACCAACCTCACCGGTTCACCGACGGCGTATCGCCTGTTGATCGCCGGTGGCGAAGAATTCGCCCGGTCGATCAAAGGCAAGCTGCGCATTGTCAGCAGTGCTGGCGAGCCGCTGAACCCGGAAGTGATCCGCTGGTTCGCGGATAATCTGGACGTGATCATCCATGACCATTACGGCCAGACCGAACTGGGCATGGTGCTGTGCAACCACCATGGCCTGGAGCACCCGATCCATATGGGCGCCGCCGGTTTCGCCTCGCCCGGCCACCGCATCGTGGTGCTGGACGACGATTACCGGGAGCTGGGTGTCGGCCAGCCGGGCATTCTGGCCATCGACCGCAGCCAGTCGCCGATGTGCTGGTTCGCCGGTTACGAAGGCGTACCGACCAAGGCCTTCGTCGGCAACTACTACTTGAGCGGCGACACGGTCGAGTGGAACCCGGACGGCAGCATCAGCTTCGTCGGCCGTAGCGACGACGTGATCACCACCTCCGGCTACCGCGTCGGCCCGTTCGATGTGGAGAGCGCGTTGATCGAGCACCCGGCGGTGGTGGAAGCCGCCGTGGTCGGCAAGCCCGATCCGGAACGCACCGAGCTGGTCAAGGCGTTCGTCGTGATCTGCTCGCAATACCGCGCCGCACCGGAGCTGGCCGAAGAGTTGCGCCAATACGTGCGCAAACGCCTGGCGGCTCACTCGTATCCCCGCGAAATCGAATTTGTCAGCGAGTTGCCGAAAACCCCAAGCGGCAAATTGCAGCGCTTTATCTTGCGCAACCAGGAAATCGCCAAGGCTCAAGAGGCCGCGGCGAAGAACGTTCCAGCTTGAAAAGGAAACAATGATGCAGATCGAAAACAAGGTTTTTCTCGTCACCGGCGGTGCTTCCGGGCTGGGTGCGGCGACCGCTGAAATGCTGGTCGCGGCCGGTGCCAAGGTGATGTTGGTGGACATGAACGCCGAAGCCGTCGCGGCCCAGGCCCAGCGCCTGGGTGCGCAAAGCGTGGTGGCGGACATCAGCGACGAAGCAGCGGCCGAGGCCGCGGTACAGGCGACGGTCAAGGCCTTTGGCGGGCTCAATGGCCTGGTCAACTGCGCCGGCATCGTGCGCGGCGAAAAGATCCTCGGCAAGAACGGTCCGCACGCCCTGGCCAGCTTCAGCCAGGTGATCAACGTCAACCTGATCGGCAGCTTCAACATGCTGCGCCTGGCCTCGGCGGCGATTGCCGAGACCGAAGCGGACGCCGATGGCGAACGCGGCGTGATCATCAATACGGCGTCCGCCGCGGCCTACGATGGCCAGATCGGCCAGGCGGCCTACGCAGCGTCGAAAGGCGCCATCGTCAGCCTGACCTTGCCTGCGGCCCGTGAACTGGCGCGTTTCGGCATCCGCGTAATGACCATCGCCCCGGGCATTTTCGAAACGCCGATGATGGCCGGCATGACCCAGGAAGTTCGCGACTCCCTGGCCGCCGGCGTACCGTTCCCGCCGCGCCTGGGCAAGCCTGCCGAGTACGCGTCCCTGGTTCGGCATATCATTGAAAACAGCATGCTCAATGGCGAGGTGATCCGTCTCGACGGTGCCTTGCGCATGGCGGCCAAATAAGGAGGATTTGTCATGACTATTGCCAACGATCCGATTGTTATCGTCAGCGCCGTCCGCACCCCGATGGGTGGTTTCCAGGGCGAACTGAAAAGCCTCACCGCGCCGCAACTCGGCGCCGCCGCGATCAAGGCCGCGGTTGAGCGTGCCGGCGTTGCACGCGATGCCGTCGATGAAGTGCTGTTCGGCTGCGTCCTGCCAGCCGGTCAGGGCCAGGCGCCCGCGCGTCAGGCGGCGCTGGGTGCCGGGCTGGATAAGTCGACCCGTTGCACCACCCTCAACAAGATGTGCGGTTCGGGCATGGAAGCGGCCATCCTGGCCCACGACATGCTGCTGGCCGGCAGCGCCGAGGTGGTCATCGCCGGTGGTATGGAAAGCATGTCCAACGCGCCGTACCTGCTGGACCGCGCCCGCAGCGGTTATCGCATGGGGCATGGCCGCGTGCTCGACTCGATGTTCCTCGACGGCCTGGAAGACGCCTACGACAAGGGGCGCCTGATGGGCACCTTCGCCGAAGACTGCGCGCAAACCCACGGCTTCAGCCGTGAGGCCCAGGATGCGTTTGCGGTGGCTTCGACCACCCGCGCCCAGCAGGCGATCAAGGACGGCAGCTTCAAGGACGAGATCGTGCCGTTGACCGTCACCGTCGGCAAGGAACAGGTGACGATCAGCAACGACGAGCAGCCACCGAAAGCCCGGCTGGACAAGATCGCCTCGCTCAAACCGGCGTTTCGCGATGGCGGTACCGTAACGGCGGCCAACTCCAGTTCGATCTCCGACGGCGCGGCCGCACTGGTGCTGATGCGTCGTTCCGAAGCCGACAAGCGTGGCCTCAAGCCGCTGGCGGTGATCCATGGCCATGCGGCATTCGCCGATACTCCGGGCCTGTTCCCGGTGGCGCCGATTGGCGCGATCAAGAAACTGATGAAGAAAACCGGTTGGTCGCTGGATCAGGTCGATCTGGTCGAAGTCAACGAAGCCTTCGCCGTGGTCGGCATGGCGGCGATGACCCAGCTGGAAATCCCCCACGAGAAGCTCAACGTGCACGGCGGCGCTTGCGCCCTGGGCCACCCGATCGGTGCGTCTGGCGCGCGGATTCTCGTGACCCTGCTCTCGGCCCTGCGCCAGAAAGGCCTCAAGCGTGGCGTTGCAGCGATCTGCATCGGTGGCGGCGAAGCCACGGCGATGGCCGTGGAATGCCTCTACTAGGCCGACCTAACCCCTGTGGGAGCCAGCCTGCTGGCGATGACGGTGTGTCATGAAAGAAGACATTGACTGACCCGACGCCATCGCCAGCAGGCTGGCTCCCACAAAGTACTGTGTGTACCCCGGATTTTAAGGATTCACCATGATCCCCAATGACGAAGAACAGCAGATACGCGACGCGGCCCGGGACTTTGCCCAGGAACGGCTGAAACCGTTCGCCGCCGAGTGGGACCGTGAACACCGTTTCCCCAAGGAAGCCATCGCCGAGATGGGCCAGCTGGGCTTCTTCGGCATGCTGGTGCCGGAGCAGTGGGGCGGTTGCGATACCGGTTACCTGGCCTACGCCATGGCCCTGGAAGAAATCGCCGCGGGCGACGGTGCCTGCTCGACCATCATGAGCGTGCACAACTCGGTGGGTTGCGTGCCGATCCTCAACTACGGCAACGACGATCAAAAAGAACGCTTCCTCAAACCCCTGGCCAGTGGCGCGATGCTCGGTGCTTTTGCCCTGACCGAACCCCAGGCCGGCTCCGACGCCAGCGGCCTGAAAACCCGCGCGCGCCTGGAAGGCGATCACTACGTGCTCAACGGCTGCAAACAATTCATCACCTCCGGGCAGAACGCCGGGGTGGTGATCGTGTTCGCCGTGACCGACCCGGCTGCCGGCAAGCGCGGCATCACGGCGTTCATCGTGCCCACCGATTCGCCAGGCTATAAAGTCGCCCGGGTCGAGGACAAACTCGGCCAGCACGCCTCGGACACCTGCCAGATTCTCTTCGAAGACGTCAAAGTGCCCGTCGCCAACCGCCTGGGTGAAGAAGGCGAAGGCTACAGGATTGCCCTGGCCAACCTCGAAGGCGGGCGCGTCGGCATTGCCTCGCAATCGGTGGGCATGGCCCGCGCCGCGTTCGAAGCCGCCCGCGACTATGCCCGTGAGCGCGAAAGCTTCGGCAAGCCGATCATCGAACACCAGGCCGTGGCATTTCGCCTAGCGGACATGGCGACCCAGATCGCCGTGGCGCGGCAGATGGTGCATTACGCAGCGGCGCTCCGGGACAGCGGCAAGCCGGCGCTGGTGGAAGCGTCGATGGCCAAGCTGTTCGCCTCGGAAATGGCCGAGAAGGTATGCTCCTCGGCGCTGCAAACCCTGGGCGGTTACGGTTACTTGAACGACTTCCCGCTGGAGCGGATCTACCGCGACGTGCGGGTCTGCCAGATCTACGAAGGCACCAGCGATATTCAACGCATGGTCATTTCACGCAATCTTTGAAAAGGAAACCACTTGTGAGCTACGAAACGATTTTGCTGGAAACCCATGGCCGGGTCGGCCTGATTACCCTTAACCGCCCGCAGGCGCTGAACGCATTGAACGCGCAGATCGTCAGCGAACTGAACCAGGCCCTCGACGGCTTCGAGGCCGACTCGAACATCGGCTGCATCGTCCTGACCGGTTCGAAAAAGGCCTTTGCCGCCGGTGCCGACATCAAGGAAATGGCCGAGCTGACCTATCCGCAGATCTACATCGACGACCTGTTCAGCGACAGCGACCGTGTGGCCAACCGCCGCAAGCCGATCATCGCCGCGGTCAACGGTTTCGCCCTGGGCGGCGGCTGTGAGCTGGCGCTGATGTGCGATTTCATCCTGGCCGGCGATAACGCCAAATTCGGCCAGCCGGAAATCAACCTCGGTGTGTTGCCGGGCATGGGCGGCACCCAGCGCCTGACCCGCGCCGTGGGCAAGGCCAAGGCCATGGAAATGTGCCTGAGCGGGCGCTTGATCGATGCCGTGGAAGCGGAGCGTTGCGGCATCGTGGCGCGCATCGTGCCAAGCGATGAACTGCTGGATGAAGCGCTGAAAGTCGCAGGCTTGATCGCCAAGAAGTCGCTGCCGATTGCGATGATGGTCAAGGAAAGCGTCAACCGTGCCTTTGAGGTGAGCCTGTCCGAAGGCGTGCGCTTTGAGCGTCGGGTGTTCCATGCGGCGTTTGCGACGCAGGATCAGAAGGAAGGGATGGCGGCGTTTATTGCCAAGCGTGAGGCTGAGTTCAAAGGCAAGTGATGTAGCGTTTTCACTGACGTCTTCGCGGGCAAGCCCGCTCCCACAGTGTTCTCGGTTGCTCACACATATTGTGTACACCCCCGAAGCCTGTGGGAGCGGGCTTGCCCGCGATGTTTTTAGGGCTTCACACCAGGTAGTTCTTCAGTTCCCGGGCAATCACCATCCGCTGGATCTCGCTCGACCCTTCATAGATCTGCGTAATCCGCGCATCCCGGTAATACTTCTCGACCGGGTAATCTTCCAGATAGCCATAGCCGCCATGAATCTGAATCGCTGAAGAGCAGACTTTCTCGGCCATTTCCGAAGCAAACAGCTTGGCCTGCGAGGCCTCCGACAGACACGGCTTGCCAGCCGTGCGCAGGCGTGCCGCGTGCAGGATCATCAGCCGCGCGGCGTTCAGTTGCATGTGCATGTCGGCCAGCAGGTTGGCGATGCTCTGGTGTTCATTGATCGTCTTGCCAAACTGCACGCGCTCGCGCGAATAGGTCAGCGCCGCTTCGAATGCCGCGCGGGCAATGCCCAGCGCCTGGGCGGCGATGCCGATGCGGCCGCCTTCGAGGTTGGACAGGGCGATGGCCAGGCCCTTGCCGCGCTCACCCAACAAGTTGGCCTCAGGAATACTGCAGTTGTTCAGGGTGACCGCACAGGTATCGGAAGCGCGGATGCCCATTTTGTGTTCGGTGCGGTCGACGATGAAGCCCGGCGTATCGGTGGGTACCAGGAACGCGGAAATGCCGCGCTTGCCCAAGTCCGGGTCGGTCACGGCAAACACGATGGCCAGCTTGGCCCGTTTGCCGTTGCTGACAAATTGCTTGGCGCCGTTGATCACCCACTGGCCATCGCGCAATTCGGCGCGGGTTCGCAGGTTGTGCGCCTCGGAACCGGCTTGCGGCTCGGTCAGGCAGAAGCAACCAATCACCTGGCCGCTGGCCAGGTCCGACAGCCAGGTCTGTTTCTGTTCTTCGCTGCCGTAGTTGAGCACCGGCCCGCAGCCCACCGAGTTGTGGATGCTCATGAACGCGCCGGTGGCGCCGTCGCCGGCAGAGATTTCTTCCACCGCCAGGGCATAGGCAACGTAATCGACATAGGTGCCGCCCCATTCCTCGGGCACTACCATGCCCAGCAGGCCCAGTTCACCCATCTTCGCCACCAGGGCGTCGTCGATCCAGCCAGCTTTTTCCCAGGCCTGGGCGTGGGGCGCGATTTCGCCACGGGCAAAGTCCCGGGCCATGTCGCGGATCATGACTTGTTCTTCAGTCAATTCGAGATCGTGCATGGTTCAGCTCCCGCTCTCATCGAAACCGTTGAAGAAACTCGCTACGTGCTCGGCGTCCAGCGCCTGCAGGGTAGGCGGGTTCCAGCGCGGATTCTTGTCTTTGTCGATCAGCAAGGCGCGCACGCCTTCGATCAGGTCGCCGCGCTCGAACCACTGGCGGTCCAGGTGCAGCTCAAGGGCGAAGCACTGTTCAAGGCCCAGCTGCCGACCGCGGCGGAGCATTTCCAGGGTCACGCCCATGGCCAAAGGTGAGCGGGTCTGCAGCAGGTCGGCGGTGGTCGTGGCCCACTCATGGCTGTCGGCGACCGTTACTTCACGCAGTTGCTCCACAATACTCGGCACATCGGGCAAGGCGAAGAAGTGGTCGATAGCCGGGCGCAAGGCGGCCAGCGGCGCATCGGGCAACTGTTGCACCCCGAGTTTCGCCAGCAGGCCCTGAAGGTCCTTCAGTGGCGTGTCATGCCACTGCAGTTGATCGAGTCGTTCATCCAGCGTGGCCAGCTTGCTGCTGTCCAGGTACCAATCGGCCAGACCGCAGTACAGCGCATCGGCCGCGCGGATCTGCACGCCGCTGACGCCCAGGTAAATTCCCAGCTCACCGGGAATGCGCGGCAGGAAGTAGCTGCCGCCAACGTCCGGGAAATAACCGATGCCGACTTCAGGCATCGCCAGTCGGCTTTTCTCGGTGACCACCCGCAGGTCGGCGCCTTGTACCAGGCCCATGCCGCCACCCAGCACGAAGCCGTCCATCAAGGCCAGCACCGGTTTGCGGTAATGGTGAATCGCGAGGTCGAGGGCGTATTCCTCGACGAAGAAATCTTCGTGCAGGGTGTCGCCGCTCTTGAAGCTGTCGTACAGCGAGCGAATGTCGCCACCGGCACAGAAGGCTTTTTCCCCGGCACCGCGCAGCACCACGGCATGCACCTGGTCATCCTGCGCCCAGGCGTCGAGCTGACGCTGCAGGTCGCGGACCATTTCCAGGGTGATGGCGTTGAGGCCGGTGGGGCGGTTGAGGGTCAGGTGACCGATGTGGTTGCGAACCTCGGCCAGCACTTCGTTCCGTGTGGCATCCATGGACGAAGTCCCCTTCGATAAAACCTGAGCAGTCATCACTAACTCCCTGCTTTTATTGTTCTTTATAGACAAGCTCGCGCGCGAGCGATGCAGGATCGTAACAGTGCAAATTTGCCGAGTACAACCGGGAATTGTGCAGGTGCTTTCTGCATTTTTGCAGAAGCATTTGTAAAACAGTCCGGTTCAGGCGCTACGGCTTAGCACCTCACCAATACTGCGCCGCCTGGCCTGCAATTCGGTGGCGTGGATCAGCTGTTCAAGGTCTTCGGGGGTGACGTCAATGAAGGCCTCCATCTGCGCCAGGGCCAGTTTCAGGTCCTGGGCGGTGATCGCCTGGCTGTCGATCGGCGGGTGGTCGGCGGGAACGACGGCGACCGGTTCGCTGGCGCGTTTCGGGTAACGAATGCGCGTGAGGTTGTTGTAGGCCAGGGCACTGAACAGCATGGTCGAGGCGGCGAGCATCACTGGGCCCAGGGCTTTCCAGTCCATGGCGATGGTCGCGGGGTCCGCCAGCACCAACAGCAATGCCAGCGCCCCGGCCGGCGGGTGCAGGCAACGCAGCCAGCACATCAGGATCAGCGCCATGCCCGCCGCCAGGCAAGCGCTGCCCAGGGTCCGGCCGAGCACGTGGGCCACCAGTAGCGCTACCACCGCAGCGCTCAAGTAGCCGCCGAGTATCGACCAGGGTTGCGCGAGCGCGCCGGACGACACGGCAAACAGCAACACCGCCGAGGCCCCCAGCGGACCGACCAGGTGCTGCGCCACCTGCATGCCGAATACCTGAGCGCACAGCCAGACGCTGAACATCGTTCCCAGCGCCATGCCGATGGCGGCGCGACTCCATTCCGAAGGGCGGGTGTTGATAGCGGCGGGCAACCAGCGAGCAAGCATGATGAACATCGTTCCAATAAAAAACCGAAGAAAAAAAAGGGCTTGCCTGGGAAACCCGGAAAGCCCTTGAAGGTGTTCCAACTGTTGGGGGAGGAACGGTGACAGTGTGCCGCGCCTTTGTGATACTGACAAATTCATATTAATGAAGCTTCAGTTCATTATTTCTGATGTATCGCCACGCGCCGGCCACTCATGAAACACAGGAAACCGCCCATGGCCGTCAGCGCGCTCAAGGCGTAGAACATGGTCGGCGCCGGGGTGTGCATCAACAGGAAACCGCAGATCACCGGGCTCAGGGCGCCACCGAGGGCGGCCAGGTTCTGCGCGCCGTAGTAGCTGCCGCGCAGTTCTTCCGGGGCCAGGGTGTCGACGAAGAGGAATTCGGCCGGGTAGATGATCATTTCGCCGAGGGTGAAGATGAACATCGCTACGCACCAGCCCACCAGGCTGTCGGCCAGGCTGAAACCGATCAGCCCGACAATGAACAGGCTGGTGCCGCCCGCGATCCAGTAACGCAGTTGCTCACGGTTGAGGAAGCGGCCGATCTGGTATTGCAGCAGGATCACGCTGATCGCATTGCAGGCGAGCAGGGCCGCCATGGTTTCCAGGGCGCGCTTGGAATCTTCGGTCACCAGCAGGTATTGCGACAGGTACAGGGTGAAGCGTCCGTGCACCACGGTGCTGAGCAGGCAGCCGCAGGTGAACATGATCAGGGTGCGGTCGTTTTTCAGGGTGACCAGGGTCTTGAGGAAGCTCTGTGGTTGGCTGACTGTCGGTGTCTGGGCTGAGTCCCTGGGGATACCCAGCATCAGGAAGATGCTGAAGAACGCGATGCCCCCGGCGATCAGGAACGGCGCGATCGGGTAGACCCCGGCGATCACCACGCCGAGCATGGGGCCGGTGGCGTAGCCGATGTTGGTCAGGGTGTAGCGCAGGGAAAACGCCTTGGCGCGTTGGCCCATGGGCAGGTTTTCGCTGAGGATCGCCTTGGAGCCGATGAGGAACAAGGCCGAGGCAGTCTCGGTGATAACCAGCGTCAGGGTGGTCAGGTAGAGGTTTTCGGCAAAGGTCAGCAGCACGAAGCCGATGGCGCTTGAAAGCATCGCCAGGATCAGCAGCCGGCGTTTTTCCAGGCGGTCGATGATGTAGCCGCCGTACAGGGCGAGCAGGGTGGCGATGAACACCGCGATGCCCAGCAGCAAGCCGACGTCCTGTTGGTTGAGGCCCAGTTTGTTGCTCAGGAACAGGGTGAGCAGCGGGCTGGTGATGGCGCGGCTGACGACGATGGTCAGCGACACGATCATCAGCCGGCGAATAACGAGCGAGTAAGTGGCCACGGTAGTGCAAATGTCCTTATTCAGATTCCAGGGTGTTCGTCGATGTACCGGGTCGCAGCCAATCGCCAGCAGGCTGGCTCCCACAATTGAAATGCGATCGACTGTGGGAGCCAGCCTGCTGGCGATGAGGCCGGTCCAACCAACGACATAATCAAACCAGCCACCGCTCAATCGTGCGCACCGACTCCATCTCTTCCAGCCGCCACAACTGCCCCAGCAATTGCTCAGCCTGCTCGCGCGGCATCACCCGCGTCGCCAAACTGAAAAACTTCTCCTCCAGCGCCGCATCGCTCAACGGATTACCCGGCGCCCCCAAGGGCGGGTCAACGCACAGGCTCGCCTGCCGACCGTCCACGGTCCGCACGCTCACCACGGGTTCGCCATCCTCGGACAGTTGCGGGTCCACTTCAAGACGAATGCGCGACATCCACGGGGCAATGCGCGGATCGCCGCGCAAGTCATCATCGTAGGCCTGCAGACGGCAATGACCGTGCACAAGCCGCGCCGCCAGCGCATAGGGCAGGCTCATTTGCGCCGCCGCAAGGCTCGCGACGTCATGGCCGCCGCACATGTCCTGGAGAAAACCGCACAACGAAACCTGTATGTCTTCAACCTGATCGACGCTCACTTCGAGCTGCTCGAGCAACAGGCCCAGGGCGTCGATGGCCGAATGGGTACCCCGGCAGGAGGCGTAGGGCTTGATCGAGCAACGGGCGAGTTTCCACACGACGCCCAGCCCGGCAACCAGAGCCTCGGGATTCGAAGTGGGGGCGGCGAGGGTCTTGAGAAATCCACCCCAGACATCCTCAAACAGTCGGGTCGGCCCACTGATGCCTTGCCGGGCGAAGCGCGCTGCGAGCAAACCACCTTCGGCGGCTCGGCCGCTGTGCAGTTTCTTGCTTTGCGAACCATCGTGGATGAAAGCCCACAAACCGCCGCTGAAACTGCCGGCGATGCCCAGGGCCGACAAGGTCTGCCCGGCGTCCAGGCGCAGAATCCGCGCGCAGGCCGCCGCCGCGCCGAACACCCCGCAGGTGGCAGTGGAATGCCAGCCGGCGCCGTTATGGGCAGAGTAACCGCCGCAGGCTTCGAGTACCCGGCGACCGACTTCGTAGCCGATCACCACGGCGGTGATGAACTCGCGTCCCGTCACCGGTTGATCGGACAGCGACACCGCGGCCATCACCGCCGGTATCACCACCGCGCCGGAATGATCGCAGCCGCCGGTGTCGTCCAGTTCCAGGGCGTGGGCGGCGACGCCATTGAGCATCGCGGCCTGTGCCGCGCCGACCCGTTGCTGGGTGCCCCAGATCAAGCAACTGCCAGCTTCGCCTTCGAAAACCTCACGCGCCGTCAGCGCCACATCGCTCCCGGCCCCGGCCAAGGTCGCACCGAAGGTATCGAGGATGTGCCGCTTGGCTTGTTCGACCAGCGCCAGTGGCAGGTCTTCAAATCGTGCATCGGTGCAAAACTGCGCCAGTCGCTGCATGCGCCCGCTCATGACAGGTAATCCCGATAATGCCGTTCAAACACGCTCGCCGGATGATCCCCGGTCACCGGTGCGGCGGTTTGCGCCCACCACCGGGCGACTTCGGCGCCGGTGGCGATCCACACGTCATCGTGCTGCAAAATCCCCTCGAGCAATTCGCGCAACACGCCGATGCGCCCGGGCGTGGCAATGATCTCCGGGTGCAGGCGCAACACGTAGCACAAGCCAAAGCGGTGGAAGCCGGCGAAATCCATCTGCAGGTTGCCCAGGGTGTGACTGTAGGAGGCGATCCGCGATTGTGCTGGCGGCACTGCCGGGCTGAGGTTGAAGGCGAAGTAGGGTTCGTCCTCCAGTTCGTAGTGCAACGGCAATTCGATCACCTGCGCGGCTGTCGGGTGCGCGAACGGTAGATCATCGCCGCGCCATGACGACGACCACTCAATACCCTGGTCCTGCAGCGCCTCCATGAAGCCCGGCGCCGCGTTGCCGGCCGGAATGCGAAAGCCGCTGGGGCGCTGGCCGGTCAGCGCCTTCAATGCGGCGCAACCCTTGGCCACCTCGGCGCTTTGCGCGCTGAGGTCGAGCGTGTCGTAGTTCTGGTGGCGATACCCGGCGCAGGCGATTTCATGTCCGCCGGCAGTGATTGCGTGGATGTGGCCGGGGTTTTCCTCGGCAACGATGCCGGGGACGAACCAGCTGCTGCAGACACCGAGCTCCTTGAATAGACCGAGCAAACGTTCCACGCCACGCTGGGTGCCGTAGCGCCAGACCGACAGGGTCTTGTCGCGTCCGGCCACTTCCGGGGCCTGGGTGAGAATGCCGTGGATGTCGTTGTAATCGACGGTCAGCACCACGGCGCAGCGATAGCCTTTGGGCCAGACGGTGGACTCAGCCATGGTGATGCTCCTTGAGCCACCAGCGGGCGACGTCACGGCAGGTGGCGAACCAGACGTCGTCGCGTTGGCGCATGTGTTCGAAGAGTTTTTCCAGCAACAGGATGCGCCCCGGTTTGCCGGTGATCTTGGGATGGAACAGGGTGGTCAGGCACAAGCCTTCGTTCATCGCGCCGTCGTATTCGCGGCACCAGTTGTCCAGGGTCAGCGCGTAGCTGGCGGTGCGGTCCAGCCCGGACGGGAAGTCCGGGGCCCGGGTGTAGGCGATGGAGGCGTAGTCGTCCATTTCCCAGCGCCCGGGGATTTCCACCAGCGGTGTGGCGTGGACCGGCACGTTGACCAGGTACGGCCGATCATCGCCGCGCATGCTGCTGGAGTAGGTCACGCCGGCTTCCACCAGCATGGCCGGCGTCTCGGCGCGCCAGTCGCCGGAGGGCGTGCGGAAGCCTTCGGCGCGGATGTTCAAATGCTTCCAGAACACATCGCGGGACAGCTTCATGACGTCCTTTTGCTGGTCCAGCGTCAGGGCGTAGAAGGATTCGTGTTTGTAGCCGTGGTACGCCACCTCATGCCCGCGCTCGACAATCGCCTGGCACTGTTTCGGCCAGTTCTCCACGACCCAGGCCGGGACGAAGAAGGTCGTCGGCAGGCGGAATTCGTCAAGCAAATCGAGAATCCTCGGCAATGCCCGATAGGGGCCGTAACCACCGAATCCGAAGTACTCGGGCTTGCGCCAGATCGAGCCGTTGAGCATGGCATCGCCGGTCGGGCCGTCGAGGTCGAAGGCCAGGGCCAGGCAGGCCTTGTGCTGGTCGGGCCAGGTGGGTTGGGGTGAGGAGGACATCTTTGCGCTCCAGGTATTTATCAGTTAGCACCGAACCCTGTGGGAGCGGGCTTGCCCGCGATGAGGTCGGCACATTCACCATCAATGTTGCCTGTCAGTCCGCCATCGCTGGCAAGCCAGCTCCCACAGGGAATGCGTATACCCTGGCGGGCTTATTTGCCGGCGTTGATGGTCACGGTCTTGATCGCACCCAGTTCCAGGTCCCACTTCTTCAGGATGGCCTGGTAGCTGCCGTCATCGATCATGCTCTGCAGCGCAACCTTCACCGCTTCGCTCAGCTCAGGTTTTTTCTTGCTCACGCCAAGGCCGGTGAACTGCGAGGAGATCGGCAGGCCCACGGTCTTGTACATGTCCTTTTCCTGGGTCTTGAGGTACGGCAGGGTTTCGCTGCCCTGCATGGCCGCATCGATGCGGCTCTGGCGCAGTTGCGCACGGGCGTCGGCCGAGCCTTCGGTGCCGATCACGTTGATCGCAGGCTTGCCCGCGGCTTCACAGTTGGCCTTGCTCCACTCGGCGATTTCCGCCGGGAAGGTGGTACGGCGGCTGGTGCCGACCTTCTTGCCGCACAGGTCGATGATCTCGTTGGTGGCCGCGTTTTTCTGCAGGGTGTAGAACTGCGGGCCGCTGGTGAAGTAGTCGACGAAGGTCACGCTGGCCTGGCGTTCCTTGGTATCGGTCATGCCCGACAGCACCATGTCCACGCGGTCGGTGGTCAGGGCATTGATCATTTGCTCGAAGCCGGTTTCCTGCCATTTGATCTTCACCCCCAGGCGTTCTGCCAGGGCGTTGCCCAGGTCAACGTCCAGCCCGGTGAGGGTGTTGGTGGCCGGGTCCTTGAAGTCCATCGGCGGGTAGTTGGGCATGATCGCGACGACAATCTCGCCTTTTTCCTTGATGCTGGCCGGCAACTCGGCGGCGAAGCTGAAGCCGGATGCCATAACGCCTGCGAGTACTGCTGGAATAATGAAGTTCTTCATGGTCGTTCTCTTATGAGTGTTGTGAGCGCTAAAGGGCACTAGGTTCGAACGGCAGAAATGAAGCTTTGGGTGCGTGGGTTTTGCGGACTTATTAGTATTTCTTCGGGGCTTCCTGCCTCCACGATCTGCCCGCCGTCCATGAACACCATGCGGTTGGAGACTTCGCGAGCGAAGCCCAGTTCATGGGTGACGACGATCATGGTCATGCCGGTCTGCGCCAGATCGCGCATCACCGACAGCACCTCACCGACCAGTTCCGGGTCGAGTGCCGAAGTGGGTTCATCGAACAGCATCAGCTTGGGGCGCATGGCCAGGGCGCGGGCAATCGCCACCCGCTGTTGCTGGCCACCCGAGAGTTCGATCGGGTAGCTGTTGCGCTTGTCGGCCAAGCCGACCCGGGCCAACAGCTCCACGGCTTCTTCGTGCGCCTCCTTGGGCGAACGCTTGAGCACCTGGCACGGTCCTTCGATGATGTTTTGCAGCACGGTCATGTGCGGGAACAGGTTGAAGCGCTGGAACACCATGCCGGTGGACAGGCGCTGGCGGGCGATCTGCGACTCGTTGAGTTCGTGCAGTTTGTTGCCGACGACGCGATAGCCCACCAGTTCGCCGTCGACCCACAGGCCGCCCTTGTCGATCTTCTCCAGCTGGTTCACGCAACGCAGCAAGGTGCTTTTGCCGGAGCCGGACGGGCCGATGATGCACAGCACTTCGCCTTGCTCGACTTCGATATTGATGTCCTTGAGGGCGTGGAAATGGTCGTAGTACTTGTTCAGGCTCACGGCCTTGACGATGCTTCTCATGTTGGGCTCCTCAAGAACGCTTGCCGGCGCCGCGAGCGAAACGACGCTCCAGACGGCTTTGACCGAAGGACAGGACGGTGACGGTGGCCAGGTACCAGATACCGGCGACGATCAGCAGCTCCATCACGCGGGCGTTGGCGTAGTAGATGTTCTGGGCGTTGTAGAGCAGTTCCGAGTACTGGATCACGCTCGCCAGAGAGGTCATTTTGACCATGCCGATGAATTCGTTGCCCACCGGCGGAATGATCACCCGCATGGCCTGGGGCAGGATGATCCGGCGCAAGGCCTGCAGGCGCGGCATGCCGATCGACTTGGCCGCTTCATACTGACCGGTGTCCACCGAGAGCAGGCCGGCGCGCACCACTTCGGCGGTGTAGGCGCCCTGGTTGATGCTCAAGCCGAGCAGGGCGGCCACGAAGGGCGTCATCAGGCTCACGGTGTCCAGTTCGAACAGGCCGGGGATGCCAATGGTGGGGAAGATCAACGCCAGGTTGAACCACAACAGCAGTTGCAGGATCAGCGGCGTGCCGCGAAACAGCCAGGTATAGGTCACCGCCACGTAGCGCAGGATCGGGTTGGCCGACATGCGCATGATCGCCGTGATCACGCCGAACACGATGCCCAGCGCCATTGCCAGCACCGCCATGACGATGGTGTTGAGCAAGCCCCACATGATTGCCTGGGAGGTGAGGAACTGGCCGATGTAAGACCATTCGATCTTGCCTTCGGCAAACGCCCGCACCAGGCCGATGATGGCAATGACGATCACCGTGGCGAAGAAAATCCGCCCGTAGTAACGCCGCGGCACATGGTCGTACTGGGTAATATCGAACTGGTTTTCCGCCAGTTTGCGCTCCGCCTGGAGTCGTTCTGCTTGTGTCTGGCTCATGGTTGTTTCTCCGTACACTGTTCTCTCAAATCCACCACATTCCCTGTGGGAGCTGGCTTGCCAGCGATTGCGGTGTTTCATTCTGCATCAATGTCGACTGACAGGACGCTATCGCTGGCAAGCCAGCTCCCACAGGCTCTGTGCAGTGCCTTAAAGGCGGAAGCCCTGATAGTCCTCGGTCCAGACCTGCTGGGCGGCGAGGGCGGTTTTCAGGCGGGCGATCTGTTCGCGTACCTGTTGCGGCGCCGTGCCGCCCCAACCACTGCGTGCAGCAATGGCGGCTTCCAGGGTCAGGCTGTCGCGCACCTGCGGCGTCAGGCGCGGGTCGATCTCGGCCAGCAGCGCAGGCGACGCTTCCCACAGTTCGATGTCGTGTTTCTCGCAGGCCTGGACCAGCGCCCCGGTGATTTCGTGGGCCTCCTTGAACGGCACGCCGCGCACCGCCAGCCAGTCGGCGACTTCGGTGGCGAGGGTGAACCCCAGGGGCGCCTGGCGCCGCAATTCTTCGACGTTGACCTGCATGGTCGCCACCATCCCGGCCATGGCCGGCAGCACCAGCAGCAGGGTGTCGACGCTGTCGAGCACGCCATGCTTGTCTTCGCTCAAGTCGCGGTTGTAGGACAGCGGCAGGGATTTGAGGGTGGACAGCAGACCGGTCAGGTTGCCGATCAAGCGGCCGGCCTTGCCCCGGGCCAGCTCGGCGATGTCCGGGTTTTTCTTCTGCGGCATGATCGAACTGCCGGTGGCGTAGGCGTCGTCCAGGAAGACCCAGCGGAACTGGCGCGAGGACCACAGGCAGAACTCTTCGGCGAGTCGGGAAATGTTGACCCCGAGCATGCTGGCGATGAACAGGAACTCGGCGACGTGGTCGCGGCTGGCGACGGCGTCGATGGAGTTTTCACACACCCCGCGGTAACCCATCTCCTGCGCCGACTGCTGTGGCAGGCGCGCAATGGCCGAGCCCGCCATCGCTGCCGCGCCCAGTGGCGACAGCGAAGTACGCACATCCCAGTCCACCAGGCGCTGGACGTCGCGCAGCATCGATTGGGCGTGGGCCAGCAGGTGATGGGCAAACACGATCGGCTGGGCTTGCTGCAAGTGGGTGAAACCGGGGCAGATGCTTTCGATGTGTTGCTCGGCCTGGTCCACCAGCGCCTGCTGCAAGGCCAGCACTTCAACAGCCAGGGTGCGCACATGGTCACGCAGGAACAGCCGCAAATCGTTGGCGGTCTGGTCGTTGCGCGAGCGTCCGGCGCGCAGCTTGCCGCCCAGCGCGCCAAGACGCTCGGTCAGCAAGCGTTCGATGAAGGTGTGGACGTCTTCGTCGTCGAGGGTCGGGCTGATGTTGCCGGCGCGAAAGTCAGCACCAATGCCTTCCAGGGCGTCGAGCATGGTCCGGGTTTCCTGCTCGCTCAGAAGCCCGGCGCGCTGCAGTTCCCGGGCATGGGCCTTGGAGCCGGCGAGGTCATACGGGGTCAGGCGAAAGTAGCGTTCCGGGCAACGGGACAGGGCGGCCAGGGCTTCGGACGGACCGCTTTTGAAGCGAGCTCCCCAGAGACGGTCGGTGGTTTGAGACATTGTTGTTTTCCTCGTCGATAAGCGGATTGAAATCGCAGTGCCGGACTGCCGCGAGTGCCGAAGAACATTCGGGCGCATTCAGGCCAAATCAGTTTTCAAGGGCAGGGGAAAAAACGCGGTTGCCGGGTGGCCGAAGCTGATCGTAGTGTCAGCTTTTATTGTTTGGAGAACAGTCAGTTGGCACTGATGTTCGGGATTTTTTGGCGGTTGCCAAGCCTGGTTTTCTGTGTTCATTATTATTAGGCCAGCTATGTTTTTGTTGTTGGACACAGGTTGTTGAATAGGGCGCCAGAGGTAAATAAGCATTATGGAAACCCCACTTTCCAATTCCGGAAACCCGCCGCCGAAAACGCTGCAACGGGCACCGCTGGCCCTCAGTGGGCTGGATTTCAAGCTGCTCAAGGTGTTCAAGGCGGTGGTCGAGGCCGGCGGTTTCAGTGCGGCGCAAAACGAGTTGAATGTGGGCTTGGCGGCGATCAGCAAACAGATCTCGGACCTTGAGATCCGTATCGGTATGCGCCTGTGCACCCGAGGTCGCGAGGGTTTCCACCTGACCGAAGAAGGGCGCTTGGTGTATCAGGCTTCGATTGATTTATTTGCCTCGGTCGACAACTTCCGTGATCGCCTTAGTTCAGCTCAAAACGAACTGGTCGGCGATCTTGGAGTGGGAATTATTGATAACACTATATCCGACGATAATTCGCCTCTAGTTGCCGCGCTTAGAAGCATGAATGAGCACTCGCCGAAAGTTCGCTTGCAACTTCAGGCGGCGCAGCTGGATGAAATTGAGCGGGGTGTCGTAGAGGGCCGGTTAGTTGCCGGGATTGTTCCGGTTTATCAAAAGCGCGAAGAATTTGATTACTTTGCGCTGTATGAGGAGCGCTCGCAGGTTTATTGCGCTGTTGGCCACCCGTTATTCACTCTGGCAGACGCACAAACAGGCGCCGATGTGCTCAAGGACTACGCGTGCATCAACCACCGTTACGCGATCCATCGCGACAAACTCTACTTCACCCACTACGACAGCTTTTCCGCCTCGGCGACCCAGGTGGAAGCCGTGGCGCTGCTGATCAAGACCGGCCGCTTCGTGGGTTTCCTGCCGCAGCATTACGCGGCACCCATGGTCGATCGCGGAGAGTTTCGCGCGATACGCCCGGACCTGATCAGCATCGTCACCCCCTTCAATCTGATCCTGCGTCACAACACGGTGCGAAGCCCCTTGGTCAAGGCGTTTGCCCAGGCGTTGGGCGTGGACCTGAAGAGCAACTAACGGGCAGCGCTTATTGTTATGCAACCCCCTGTGCCGCAGGCCACCGCTGATAAGGAATCGGCAACTTGCGCGACTCGCCGCGGCCCATCGGGAAGTACAGGAAACCATTGCGCGACAGGCGTTCGGCATCGTACAGGTTGCGGCCGTCGAAGATCACCGGTGCAGTAAGGCGCTGGCGGATCAGGTCGAAATCCGGGGCCTTGAACTGTTGCCATTCGGTGCAAATGATCAGCGCATCCGCACCGTTGAGTACCGATTCCGGCGTGCCCATGAGCATCAGCCGGGTTTCATCGGGGTACAGTTTCTGGGTCTCCTGCATGGCTTCCGGGTCGAACGCACGCACGTTGGCACCCGCGGCCCATAGCGCTTCGAGCAGCACCCGGCTTGGCGCATCGCGCATGTCGTCGGTGTTGGGTTTGAACGCCAGGCCCCACAGGGCAAAGGTCTTGCCGCGCAAATCGCCCTGGTAAAAAGCCTTGATGCGTTCGAACAATTTGTGTTTCTGGCGCTGGTTGATGGCTTCCACCGCTTGCAGCAGGTCGCTGGTGCAATTGGCCTCTGCGGCGCTGTGGATGAGGGCGCGCATGTCCTTGGGGAAGCAGGAGCCGCCATAACCGCAGCCGGGGTAGATGAAGTGGTAGCCGATGCGCGAGTCGGCACCGATGCCCAGGCGCACCGATTCGATGTCGGCACCCAAGTGTTCGGCCAACTCGGCGATCTGGTTGATGAAGCTGATCTTGGTCGCCAGCATGCAGTTGGCGGCGTATTTGGTCAGCTCGGCGCTGCGCAGGTCCATGAACATGATGCGTTCATGATTGCGGTTGAACGGTGCGTACAGGTCACGCATCACCTCGCGCACGTCTTCGCGTTCACAGCCAATGACGATACGGTCCGGGCGCCGGCAATCGGCCACCGCCGAGCCTTCCTTGAGAAACTCGGGATTGGAGACGATATCGAACTGCAACAGCCGCCCGACCTTGATCAGGCACTTGTCGATATGCGCGCGCAGGGCATCGCCTGTCCCCACCGGCACCGTGGACTTCTCCACCAGGATCAGCGGTTGTTCACGGTGCCGCGCCACCGCCTCGCCCACCGCCATCACCTGACTCAGGTCTGCCGAGCCATCGTCGCGCGATGGCGTACCGACCGCGATGAACAGCACCTGGCCATGTTGCACCGCGAGTTTCTCATCGCTGGTGAACTGCAGCCGACGGGCGTCCAGGCTCTCGCGCACCAGGCTGGCCAGCCCCGGTTCGAAAATGCTCACGTGGCCTTGTCGCAGCGACTCGACCTTTTTCTCGTCGACGTCCATGCAGACCACGTCGTGGCCGACTTCAGCCAGGACGGCCGCTTGCACCAGGCCAACGTAGCCGCTACCCAACACACTGATTCTCATGGTTTGCTCCTGCCCCGATCGAGTCCGATCAAGGATTAGCATTGCCATGTTTCAGTTCATCTATCGCTTCGTCGGCCAAATTGGTCGTTGCCGGCAGAGCATTTGACTTTCAAGGCCATGACCGGCAGCGTAGCGGCCATCGCTGTCTAACACCGTTTTCTGCTTCCTCTTTCTTCAAGGCCGTTTCGTTTGACTGACTTACCTGCTGCTGATCCAAAAGCTGCCAAACCCAATCCCCTGACCCTGTATCTGGCACGGCTGGCACCCTCCAGCCAGCTGACCATGCGTTATGTCCTGCAGGACGCCGCCGACCGCCTGGGCTACGAAGAGGTGAATCTCGAGGAGATTGCCTGGCACGACCTGCAACCCGAAGACGTCATCGCCCTGGTCGCCACGTTGCGCACCGACGGTTATGCGCCCAACACGTCGTCGTTGTACGTCAATGCGGTGCGCGGCGTGATGAACGAAGCCTGGCGCATGAGCCTGATCAGTCAGGAACACCTGTTGAAAATGCGCTCGGTCAAGGGTATCGCCGGTACGCGCCTGTCCCAGGGGCGCAACCTGCGGCGCTCATTGATCCAGGAACTGATGGAAGTCTGCGCCGCCGATCCTCGGCCACAAGGCCTGCGAGACGCCGCCATCATCGCGATCCTGTACGGTTCGGGCATGCGCAAATCGGAGTCGGTGAACCTCGACCTCAACCAGGTCGACTTCAATGAGCGCAGCCTGCGCGTCACGGCCAAGGGCAACAAACAGTTGATCAAGTACGCCCCGGCCTGGGCCTTCGCCAAGCTCGATGCCTGGCTGGAACTGCGCCGCTCGATGCTCAAGGAAGGCGAGGAGGACGATCCGTTCCTGTTCAACCGTATCCGCCGTGGCAGTCACATCACCCGTGAGCGCATCACCAAGCACGCGATCTATTACATCGCCCGGCAGCGGGGCACGCAGGTGGGGGTGAAAATCATGCCACATGATTTTCGCCGTTCGTTCATCACCCGGGTGATCGAAGAACACGACCTGTCCATCGCGCAAAAACTGGCACATCACAGCAATATCCAGACCACGGCCAACTACGATGTGCGCGACGACAACGAGCGGCGCCGGGCGGTGGACCGCTTCGATCTTTGACCGCTTTGATCAAGGCTCGCTCAGCACATGCGCATGGCCGATGGTCGAGACCTGCACGGCGCTGCCGGCGGGTGGTGCATACATGCCGGAACTGCGGACCAGCAATGATCGCCCGATGGGCTGGTCGGGGGCGCGAGGCTGCAACTCCACGGTCAGGGTGCAGGTGTTGCCGCTGAAGTCCCGGTCGATCACCCTGGCCCGGCAGCCAGCGGCGCCTGTGTCGTCGGGCAGCACGCTGGCCAGTTGCAACTGTTCGGGCCTTAGCATGATCTGCGCGCTGTGGTTGTTGCGGTGATTGTTGACCGGTATCCGGCCCAGGTCGCAATGCGCCCAGCCAGCCTCGATCCGGGCCGGCATGACCACTGCGTCGCCGAGAAACAGCGCGGTCTGTTCGTCTTCGGGGTAGCGATAGAGGTCCAGCGGATGGCCTGACTGCACCAGCCGGCCATGGCGCATCACCGCCAGTTGATCGGCGAAGGACAAGGCTTCGCTCTGGTCATGGGTGACCAGGATGGTGGTGACCCCCGCATCTGCCAGCAGGCGCGCGACCATCTTGCGCATCACGGCGCGCAAGCCGGTGTCGAGTGCCGAAAATGGCTCGTCCAGCAACATCAGCCGAGGCTGCTGCGCCAGCGCCCGTGCCAGCGCCACACGCTGCTGCTGGCCGCCGGACAGCTCGTGGGGCCAGCGCCCGGCCATGTTCGAGTCGAGGGCCACGCTGTCCATCAACTCAGCGACGCGCTCATGCTTTTCGTTGCCCTTGATCGACAAGCCGAAGCCGATGTTGGCGGCCACCGTCATGTGCGGGAACAAGGCGCCGTCCTGCGGGACGTAGCCGATCAGGCGTTGGTGCGCCGGTACTTCATGGGTGCTGTCGACCAGGGTTTGACCATTGAGCGACAAGCGGCCGGAGTCGGGGAACTCGAAGCCGGCAATCATGCGCAGCAAGGTGGTCTTGCCCGAGCCCGAAGGGCCGACAATGACCGTGCGGCTGCCGCTGGGCACCGACAGGCTGACGTTATCCAGGGCTCTATGGGTGCCGTAGGATTTGTTCAGTGAATGCAGTTCGAGAGTGTTCATCGGCCAGCCGTTTTTTTCGATTGGTGATAAAGGAGCCCGGTCAGCGGCAGCGACAACAGGATCATCAGCAGGGCATAGGGCGCCGCCGCGACATAGTCGATTTCGCTGGTCATGGCCCAGAACCCGGTTGCCAGGGTCCGCGTGCCATTGGGCGCGAGCAACAGGGTGGCGGTCAGTTCGTTGGTGATCGCCAGGAACACCAGCGCAGCGCCAGCCGCAGCCCCCGGAGCGGCCAGGCGCAGGGTGATCAGCCACAACGCGCGAGCAGGGGAGCGACCCAGGCTGCGGGCCATGTTTTCCAGCTCCACGGGGGCCTGGGCGATGCCGGCGCGCAAGCTCACCAGGGCCCGGGGCAGGAACATCAGCAGATACGCCAGGAGAACGGTGATGGTGGTCTGGTAGATCGGCCGGGCAAAATGAATGGTCACGGTTACCAGGGCCAACGCCACGACGATGCCCGGCAAGGAGCTGGTGATGTAGTTGCAGCTTTCCAGTACACGTTGCAGGCGACCCGGGTGGCGGATCGACAGCCAGGCAATCGGAATGGCGGCGCAGGTGGTCAGGGCGGCGCCCGCGACGCCCAGCAGCAGGGTCTGTTGCAGCGCCGGCAGCAGCTCGTCCAGGTCCCAGGCTTGCACACCACCGGCGATCAACCAGCGGCCGAGGGTGATCAAGGGCACACCCAGCGCCAGGGCGCAGGTGGTGACCTGCAACGCCAGCGCGAGCACCCTGGCCGGGGTTTTCAGGCACACCACCCGTTGCTCACGGGCGCTACCGGAGCCCACGCGGGCGTAGCGCGCATGGCCCCGTGCGGCGGATTCCACGGTCAACATCACCAGGCAACACAGGGCGAGCACGCTGGCCAGCATGTGGGCGGCAGGCCCGTTGAAGGTGGATTTGAACTGATCGAAGATCGCGGTGGTGAAGGTGTCGAAGCGGATCATCGCGTACAGGCCATACTCGGCCAGCAGATGCAGGCCGACCAGCAACGCGCCGCCGCAAATGGCCAGGCGCAACTGCGGCAGCACCACGCGAAAAAACACCGCCCACGGCTTGAGTCCGAGCGATTCGGCGACGTCCTCGATGGCCGGGTCGAGGCGACGCAGCGTCGCGGCAATCGGCAGGTACAGAAACGGGAAGTAGGCGATGACCGACACCAGCACCCCGGCGAACAAACCGTGGATCGGTGGCACCAGGCTGACCCAGGCATAGCTGTGGACAAAGGCCGGCACCGCCAGCGGCGCCGTCGCCAGTAACGACCACCAACGCCGCCCCGGCAAATCCGTGCGCTCGGTCAGCCAGGCCAGGGTCACGCCCAGCACTATGCAGAGGGGAATCGTCAGCACCACCAGCAACACGGTGTTGGTCAACAACTCGCCCACCCGTGGACGGAACACCAGTGTCACCACCGTGGACCAGCCGGTCTGCAAGGACACGCCGATGACGTAGGCGATCGGCAGCAGCGCCAGCAACGACACCAGCACCGACAAACCGACCACCCACGCGCCACCGCGGCTCGCGAACGCGCCGCGTGAGCGTTTACGCAAATTTTCGGGTAACGCCTGGGCGGTACCCACCGGCAGGATTTCAGGCATCAATTAAAGCAGTCCCGCCTGAGTCATCAGCTCCACGGCTTTTTTACTGTCGAGTTTCGAGGCGTCGACGGACGGCGCGTCGAGCTGCTGCAAAGGCACCAGTTTAGGGTTGGATTCGGCGTTCTTGCCCACGGCGTATTCAAACGATTTGCCGTCCTTGAGGATGGCCTGGCCGTCCTTGCCGGTGATCCATTTGAGGAACGCCTGGGCTTGTTCCTTGTGTTTGCTGGAGGCCAGGACACCGCCCCCGGAAATGCTCACGAACGCCCCCGGATCCTTGTGCTTGAAGTAGTGCAAAGCGGTGTTCTTGCTGTTCTCGCCGGTCTTGGCCTGATCGACGAAGCTGTAATAGTGGTAGATCACGCCGCTGTCGATCTGCCCGGCGTTCACCGCCTTGAGCACCGAGCTGTTGCCCCGGTAAGCGGTGAAGTTGGTTTTCATCGCCTTGAGCCAGTCCAGGGTGGCGGCTTCGCCTTTTTGTTCCAGCATGGCGGCAACGATCGCCTGGAAGTCGGCGCCACCGGGCGATGCACCCCAGCGACCTTTCCAGCTCGGTGCAGCAAGGTCCATGATCGACTTGGGCAACTGGGCTTGGGGTAGCTTGCTCGGGTTGTAGACGAACACCGTGGAACGCGCAGCGATCCCCACCCATTTGCCGTGGGCCGGGCGGTAGGCTGAGTCGACCTGCTCCAAAGTGGTTTTGTCCACGGACGCAAACAGGCCTGCGTTGTCGACCAGGACCATCGCCGGGGAGTTTTCGGTGAGGAACACATCGGCCGGCGAGTCGGCGCCTTCCTGTACGATCTGGTTGCCCATTTCGGTGTCATCGCCGTTGCGCAAGGTCACCGGAATACCGGTTTCCTGGGTAAAACCTTCGACCCAGGCTTTGGTCAGGCTTTCATGCTGTGCGTTGTAGACCACGATGCCGACGGTATCGGCGGCGTACGCGTGACCAGCGCTCAGCAAAGCGGTGGCCAGCAAGGCCTTTTTGAGGAACGAGGGGATAGGGGACTTCATGCGGCGCCAGCTCCTGTTATTTTTGGTCTTGCAGGCAGATTCGAGTGAATCGAACAAAGAAGGACGTCAATTATTCTAGATCAATACGAATCATTTGCAGATTTAAGGCGGGGCTAATGTAGAGCCACGAATGAGAAAAAATCGTCAAATTCTCCGACTAAAGAAACCTGTGGGAGCGAGCCTGCTCGCGATGGTGTGTCAGGCGACATCAATGTGTCTGATACTCCATCGCGAGCAGGCTCGCTCCCACAGAGGATTGTGTTACGGAGTGGCATTCGCGGATGGGCAACCCTTTTGCGTACCAGCCGCGGCTTGGCTGATCAGCGCGGCCAGGCGCCTGACGTTGTTCTGCTGGGCCGCTACCAATTCATCGATCGATGGGCCCGAGGGCGTCTGCAGGGTGCTGCGGCAATTTTCCATGACATCTTCATGGCCATTGCTGCTACGAAGGCGCCATTTCACGTCGAGCAAACCGTACTGGCCGGGAATCGAATCGAAGCGCTGTACCTCCAGGCGCACCGACATCTTGCGTTGCGGATTGTTGTTGATCATCTGGTCGACCAAGGCACTGCGCAATTCATCCACCAGGCTGGCCCCCCACCAGTCGGTTTCCAGGATCGCCATGCCGGTGTTGCCCTGGCGCACAACGATCTGCGGGCGATCGACCTGCGGCGGGACAGTGAGCAATTCAATCTGGATATCCGCGGCACTGCGTGAGCTGCCCGTCAGTTGGGCCGGGGTCAGGGTGTGGAACTGGATCGGATCGCTGCGGCAGGCGGCGAGCAACGACAACGCGGCAACCAAGGTGAATTTCAGCGGAAAAGCCATGAATGTTGCTCCTGTGGTCATTTGCTCGGCGGCCCTTGCAGATCGATCGGCGCGGCGTTGTTCGGACGGCCGCGAATCAGCGATTCCGGATGCCGGCCCAGGTAATCCGCCAGATCACGCAAGGCGCGCGACGTCCGACCAAGTTCGTCCATGGTCTGGCCGAGTTTTTCCCGTTGCGGCGAGTCTTCGGCAAGCGTCGAGTTGGCCGATTGCAAGGTCGTGCTGGCCGATTGCAAGGTTTTGCTGACGTCGCCCAGGGTGCTTTGCACGCTAGGCAGGGTCTTGGCATTGAATTGCGCCAGACTCTTGCGCATTTCGACGAGGTTGCTGTCCAGATTGCCGGCGATCCGTTCGATGGGCAGTTGATTGATCTTGGTGACCATGGCCTCGAGTTTTTCCTGCAATTGCTCGAGGCTGCCAGGTACGGTGGGCAGGACGACCGGCCGCAAGGTTGGATCGAAGGCGACTTTGTCCGCCTTGGGGTAGAAGTCCAGGGCAATGTAGAGCTGGCCGGTCAACAGGTTGCCGGTGCGGGCCTGGGCACGCAGGCCGTTTTCGACGAAGGTGCCGATCACACGCACGCCCGCGGCTTCGTCGTTGGGATCGTGATTGAGCACCTTGAGCATCTTGGTGTGCGCCTGGCCCAGGCGTTGCGGGTAAATCACGATGCCAACGTTGACCGGGAAGGTGCGTTTTTTCTCGTCGAAATCCAGGTTGACCGAGACCACCTTGCCGATCTCCATGCCCAGGAACTCCACCGGCGCATCAACCTTCAGCCCGCGCAAGGCCTGATCAAAGCGCAGCACCATGAACTGCGCCTTGCCATTGGGCGGGGCGAGGGCGGTCAGTTGGTCGGGGAACAGTTCGTAGGCATATTCTTCCGGGGCCTGCTTGTCGTTGGGACTGTACTCCGGAGCGCGAAAGGCGATGCCGCCGACCAACAGGGACGACAAGGACTCGGTCTTGACCGCAAAGCCGTTGGCGCCAACGCTCACGTCGACACCGCTGGCGTTCCAGAAGCGGGTGTTCTCGGTGACGTACTGATCATTGGGCGCATGGATGAACAATTCGATGTTCACCCCTTTGCCGTCGGGGTCCAGCGCGTAGGCCACCACTTGGCCGACCGGTATCTTGCGGTAGTAGACCGGAGAGCCGATATCCAGCGAGCCCAGGTCCTGGGTGTGCAAGGTGAAACGCTTGCCCGGCTCGCCGTAGGTGATCGGCGGCGGGTTTTCCAGGCCCTTGAAGTTCTTCGCCCGTGCATTGTCCTGGCCGATATCGGCGCCGATGTAGTCCCCGGAGAGCAGCGTATCGATACCCGAGACTCCGCCAGCGCCGATCCGCGGCCGTACCACCCAGTACTGCGAGTCTTTACGGGTAAAGCTTTCCGCCTGCTTGGCCAGTTTGATGGTGGCGTTCACGCTCTTCTGGTCGTCGCTCAGTTCTACGTCCGAGACATGCCCGATCACCACGTTGCGGTACTTGACCTCGGTCTTGTTGGCGGTCAGGCCGTCACCGGTCTTGAACGTGACCGTGATGGTCGGCCCTTCCTGCAGGATGCTGTGGACCACCAGCGATATCCCCACAAGCACCGCCACGATCGGCACGATCCACACCAGCGAAAAGCCGAAGCGGCGGGTCTTGATCGGCGCCTGTCCGGGGACCAGTGGCCCGTCAGTGGCTTGTGACTTCATCCGTGACCTCCTCATTTAATGGTTTTTGCCGCTCTTTATCCCAGATCAGTCGCGGATCGAAACTCATCGCCGAGAGCATGGTGAACACCACCACCAGGCCAAAGAACAGGATGCCCGCCCGCGGTTCGATATCGGCCAGGGCCTGGAATTTCACCAGGGAGGCCACCAGGGCCACCACGATGACGTCAAGCATCGACCAATAACCGATGAGCTCGACAAAACGGTACATTTGCGAGCGCTCGCGCAGTGCCCACTGGCTGTCGCGCTGAACGGTCACCAGCAGCAGCGTCAGGGCGACGAACTTGACGCCCGGCACCGCGATGCTGGCGATGAAAATGATCAGGGCAATATCCCAGGCACCGTGCTGCCAGAACTCGATCACACCGCTCATGATCGTGCTGTCGGCGCCATCGCCGACCATCTTGGTGTTCATCACCGGCAACAGGTTGGCCGGGATGTAAAACACCAGGGCGGTGAACATGTAGGCCCAGGTGCGGGTCAGCGAGTTGGTTTTACGTCGATGCAGCGGGGCGCCACAGCGCTCGCATTCGTGGGGATCGGTGGTCATGTCACAGGCCAGGCCGCAGGTGTGGCACAGGCACAGGTTGAGATCGCTGGCGACGGGAGGTGTTGTCATACGATGTCCCACAGTTCACGGATGTCGCGGCCGGCAATGCGGATCATCATCAGGCTGAGGACCGCCAGGGCAAACAGGCCGATACCGGGCAGCACATCCAGTAACCCGGCGAGCTTTATCACCGCGACCATCGCCCCCAGCAGGCAGACTTCCAGCATGCTCCAGGGCCTGAGGGTTTCCAGCCAGCGCATGCAGAACCTGAAGCCGGGCGAACGCCTGCGGGCGAGGGCGAACCCCAGGACCCAGATCAAGAGCAGCAACTGGAAAATCGGCGCGATGATCATGGCGATCGCCGCTACCATGGCGATGAAGGTGATGGGGCCCAGGCTCAATGCCAGCACCGAATCCCAAAGTGTTGCGCTATTTTTCAGGCCTTTGAGGCTGATGCTCATGACCGGATAGAAGTTGGCGAAAATCCACAGCACCAATGCGGTAAAGGTCAACGCCAGGCGCTGCTCCACCGTCAGGCCGTTATAGCGCTGAAGCACGCCGCCGCAGCGCGTACAGAGGGTTTTCTGATGTTTGGCGAGCGTGACTTTTTCATACACGCAGTCGCAGTGCTCGCAGATGATCAGCTGATCAGTAGTTGCCATGGGCCAGGCTCAACAGGAGGCAGGAAGTTCAGAGCACCCCCTCAATATAGAAGTGACTCGCGATTGAGCAAATCGAAATAAGGCTTGCCGGTTCGGACAGCCGACCAATCTCTCGCGGATGTACCCGATTTACTGTAGGAGCCCGGCTTACCGGCGAAGGCGTCCTTATAGCCGACCTATATTTCTTGTCGGAGTACATATCCATTCCTGCGGTAA
>NZ_AKJF01000137.1 GCF_000282475.1 Pseudomonas sp. GM78 | reverse complement strand
GCGTACTGCAATCCTGGGCTGATGGCGAATGGTTCGTTAAGCGCCCTACCCTGGCCGACAAGATCAGCCTGCGCGTGTTCAAGGTGACTGGCGAGACCAACACCGACGACCTGTCCCCTGCGCCTGATGCCTGGATTTCCAACCAGATCCCAAAGCATCTTTTTTTGAAAATCAGCATCCATCACCCTCTGGACTGGGACCGTCAGAGGTCGGGGCGACGAGGCTAAGGACGGCGGGGAAAACTAAGTCTATGAACATCAATCGATGAACAATCGCGCTAATTTCGAAAACATTGAGTTAGCAATCTCCGACCCGTGAGCTGCTTATGAACATCTAACATCGCCCATAAGTTAAATTGCATATCCTCTCCGTTTCCCTACCGTCCACTTTTCCCTTGTCATACATTGCGCCAGTCCTGCGAACTAAAGCGGCAGTCGCTATTTGATGCGACTCCAGACGTCTCTTCGCTGAACCCGTTGAACACCTTTGCCAAGGCTGCCTGAATCCGACTCCAAAGTGCCTATGGGCGCACCGTTCGAGGGTTCTGATGACGATCAGACACTTGATGCCAAAAAGAGGCGGAGAATTGATTCTGGCAAGCGATGAGCAGACATTTTATTTGCGATTTACTCTGATACGCTGCCGAAACACTCGTTTACAGGAGTTGCTCGCATGATTGGCAAGTTGATTTCGACGGGTTTCAGTTTGGCCACCTTGCCCGCCCGCCTGACTTTTCGCAGTGTCCGCGCCTTGGCCATGACGCCTGCCGAAGCCAGCCGTCTGCTCGCGGACATGCGTCAGGCATCGGATCAGGCGGTGCAGGAACTCCAGGGGCTGTTGGCCAACGTCGATGCGGACATGACCCACAAAACGGCGCACCTCAGTGCTGCCGACAAGCGCCTGGCAGCCGAACTGGCCCTGCACGCCGCCGAACAACACCTGAATATGGCCGCGATCAACATTCTGCGGGCCGTCTGGCTGACGCTTCACTCGACGCCGCACTTGCCGCCAAGCAAGCCTGATAAGCGGCTTGAACAGACACGTAACGACTAACAGACCGTCCGGCGGATCGGTCGATCCGAGCGAGAAATGGAAGCTCAGCATCCTTGAATCGGCGCTTCATGTGCAGGCCGGGTCAACAAGCTTTGGAGTCCACCATTACGCTGACGCCTCACTCGATGCGACGCGTTCGGCTACATGCCGTAAAGAGTCGAAATTGATATTGGCACCGGAGTCGATCGCGATCAGCGTCTGATCCCGCACACCCGTTCGCGCCACGTATTTCTTGATGCCAGCAACGGCCAGAGCGCCAGAAGGCTCAGTGATAGAGCGCGTATCGTCGTAGATATTCTTCATCGCAATGCAAAGCTCATCGTTACTAACAGTCAGTACCTCGTCGACGCAAAACCTGCACACCTCAAAACCGTGTGCGCCGATCTGTGCGACCGCTACACCATCAGCAAAGGTGCCCACACTTGGCAGCACCACTCGATCATCGGCCTGTAGGGCTGCGTACAAACAGGCTGAATGTTCCGACTCGACCCCAATGATGCGCACCTCTGGCCGCAAGTATTTGACGTAAGCCGCGATGCCGGCGATCAAACCGCCACCGCCTACCGGAACAAAAATGGAATCCAGTGCCCCTTGATGCTGACGCAGAATTTCCATGGCGACCGTGCCCTGCCCGGCAATGACATCCGGATCATCGAAAGGTGAAACAAACGTTTTGCCGGTTTGGCTTGCCAGGTCTAGCGCATGAGATAAGGCAAACGGAAAACTTTCTCCGTGCAGCAGCGTCTCGGCACCGCGACTGCGCACGCCGCCCACCTTCAACTCTGGCGTCGTAGCGGGCATTACGATGGTTGCCTCGATGCCCAACTCCCGAGCCGCCAGTGCCACGCCCTGGGCGTGGTTGCCGGCGGACGCGGTAATCACGCCGCGAGTTTTTTGCTCATCGCTCAGGTTAACCAGCTTGTTGTAGGCGCCACGAATCTTGAAGGAAAAGGTCGGTTGCAGATCTTCGCGCTTGAGCAGGATCTGGTTACCCAATGCCAAGGATAATGCGGGTGCCGGCTGCAGGGGCGTATGCACGGCCAGTTCGTACACCGGCGCGGCGAGGATCTTTTTGACGTACTGCTCAAGTAGGGTTTGTTGGTCGAGTGTACTGGGCATGATCGTCTCCTGACATTGATCAGAGCCCCGAGACAGAAAATGAAAACCCGCCTCTAGGGCGGGTTGGGTGCTGCAGTCGTGAGCTAGCCCGCCAAATGAGGAATGGCGGTAATAATGCTTGGCTGGCAGCGCAATACGATGGAAGTCATGTTCAGAAATTAGCTGGCGGCTGATTGCAAGTCAACAGCCAAACTCCACAAGCCTCGGCTGTCATACGCCCGGTTTGTTGTCCCGGGAAAAGAAACATTAGATCCGTCGCCCAGATAATTGACGCCTGGCTCACAATCAGTGCATCGAGGAAACCGTTATGGCGTGTTTACCATGGACGCCGTTTCAACAGGAGGACTGCAAATGGATCTGAAATTCAGTCACGTAGATGTACTGGTCAAGAATCTCGACGAAGCCTGTGCTTACTACGCGCAGGTACTTAACGCCAGGATCTCCAAAACCCTCGTCTGGAAACGAGGTGGTCTGCATGTGCGCTACGCGATTGCGCTGATGGGCCAAGAGCGTTTCATGCTGGTACAGCCGTTGGCGGGGAATCTGAAAGAGCTATTGGATACGTCCGGTGAAGGGATGATTTACCGCCACTGCTACTCGACACCGGACATTGAGAAAGCCTATGACGAATTGATGGCCGCCGGTGTTCAGCCAGAAGACGAAAATGGAAAGCCATTGGCTCGTGCGAACCTGCAATCCCCGTCTGGCGCACGCATCATTTGGTTGCCCAAACGCTTCGGGCACTTCTCTATTGAGATACTGGAAGATAAAGCGCTAGAGGCATTTATCGAGGCTGCGTTTTCCTAAAATTGGAGCTCCGATCAACTGGCCGTTTTGCCATGGAGATCGCGGGAAGCTCCTTCGAGGGTTTTCCACAAGCTGCGCATCGTAGGGTTCTCATTCGTAATGGAGCAGTAGGAGCGTATCTCCAGTCGCGTGCTCCATTCATCACCACCCGCTTTTACCAACTGTCCTCGCTGAAGCTCGTCCATGACAGCGCTTTGTGGCAACCATGCCACCCCATAACCCTCGACTGCCATTCGCATCAGTAGCATCGTCATATCCGCCTCGTAGCACCGCTCCAACATGCATGCAGTCGGGCCATTCTTTATGACGATGTCGGCAACGCGACCTAGAAAAGTCGTGGCTGTATAAGCGAGGTGAGGAACTGTTTTGCTGGAGGTACCCGGTAAGGGATACAGCGGATTCCCTTCGCTGTCAGGTGCGCACACAGGAATGAACGCGTCATGACCCAAGGTCAAACTTCCGAACTTTTCCGAATCGAGAAGAATTGGCGCCAAGGGGTGATGATAGACAATCATCAGATCACAACTCCCCTCCTCCAGAGATATGACCGCGTCGTGGATGTTGGCGGCAACGACCCGCGCATTGAATTGCTCATTGTGCTGCTGAAATTGCTTCAGCCATTTCGGCAGGAATGTCATCGACAGACTGTGGCCGGCAGTGACCTGGATGGATCGCCCTGGCATCCGCTCTACCTCGCGAAGGCTTGAGCGCAGCCTCATTAACCCCGCCAATGCCTCGCGACTTTCTTCACAAAATGTGCGGCCAGCAGAGGTCAGTTGGACAGGATAGGTGCCACGATCGACCAACTCCGCACCTACCCATTCTTCAAGTGACTTTATACGCCTCGACAAAGCCGACTGGGTCACACAACGAACCTCCGCAGCCCGAGAAAAATTCTTCCACTCCGCGACCGCCAGAAGGTCATCCAGCCATTTGATTTGCATACCGACACCTCATGTCCCGAATGGGCAGTTTACTGCGCCCCAGTGAGGAACAAGCAGCAGATTCGAAAACTATTCCAAAAGCGCATGAGGCTATCGGGATTACTCATCACGCCCTTCCAAGCCCGACCCTAGAATCGAAAACGTTGGAGCGAGGCCACAGAGCTTCGACCGAATGACACTTGTCTCCTGCCAAGTAAAAAAAGCAAAAAAACCACTTGAGGAAAGCTCCGTGAAGAAAAATAAACTTCCGCGTCGGATCGCAATTGGCATCGCCTTAGGCGTGCTTGTCGGTTGGGCGTGCCACCACTTCGCAGGGAGCGAACAAAGCGCCAAAGAGATCGCGTCTTACTTCTCGATGGTCACCGATATATTTTTACGCATGATCAAGATGATCATCGCGCCTCTCGTGTTCGCCACCTTGGTCGGCGGCATTGCCAGCATGGGAAACTCTCGCTCCGTTGGGCGCATTGGCCTGCGAGCCATGGCCTGGTTCGTTACCGCTTCGGTGATATCGTTGGCAATCGGCATGGGACTGGTGAACCTGTTCCAACCCGGTGCAGGACTGAACATGGAGGTCGTCCAGCACGCGGCGAGCCCCGTGGTGAACACCGGGGATTTCAGCCTCAAGGTTTTCATCAGTCACGTGTTTCCCCGCAGCATTGCTGAAGCAATGGCCAACAATGAAATCCTGCAAATCGTGGTGTTCTCGTTGTTCTTCGGGTTTGCCTTGGCGGGTGTGAAGCGGGCCGGTTACACAACGATTGTCGATGGCATCGAAGAGCTGGCCAAGGTGATGTTCAAGGTCACGGACTTCGTTATGGCTTTCGCGCCAATAGGCGTCTTCGCAGCCATCGCATCGGCCATCACTACTCAAGGCCTCGGTTTGATAGTCGATTACGGAAAATTGATTGCCGAGTTTTACCTGGGCATCGTGATTCTGTGGTGCGTGTTGTTCGCTGCCGGCTACCTGTTCCTGGGGCGCTCAGTGTTTACCCTGGGCAAGCTCATCCGCGAACCGGTTCTGTTGGCATTTTCCACTGCCAGTAGCGAGTCCGCGTATCCAAAAACCATGGAAGCATTGGAGAAATTTGGCGCACCGAAGCGCGTATCCAGTTTCGTCCTTCCGTTGGGGTATTCATTCAACCTTGATGGCTCGATGATGTACCAAGCGTTCGCCATCATGTTCATTGCTCAGGCCTACAACGTCGACTTGAGCTTCACACAGCAACTACTCATTTTGCTGACGCTGATGATCACCAGCAAGGGAATGGCAGGTGTAGCCCGAGCATCGGTGGTTGTGGTGGCGGCTACGTTACCCATGTTCAATCTTCCCGAAGCCGGCATTTTATTGATCCTCGGCATTGACCAATTCCTTGACATGGCCAGGACTGCCACCAACGTGGTTGGCAATAGCATCGCGACGGCTGTGGTTGCCAAGTCAGAACCCCATGAAGAGGCTGAAGACGCGCCAGGCACCATATCTGCGCTCCCAACCCCCACTGTAGCCACCGCTTGAGAGCATAGACATGAAAGGTCAATCGAAGCCGTCCAGCAAGTCATCGTTTGCTCGCAAACTAGGTATCGTCGGCGGACTTGGTTCACTGGCCGGCGGCGATCTTTTCTACAAGCTGGTGAAGTCCCGAGCGGTTTTGGAGGATCAAGGCCGCTATCACTTCCTGTTTGAGCAACACCCCTTCAAGGACGTCCTGATGCCCCTGGATCGGGGAACCAGCATGACCTCCAGAAAGTTCTATGTTTTCCAGGTTTGTCAGACATTCGAGGCCAGCGAGGTCAATGCAGTTGTACTGCCTTGTTTTGCCAGTCACACCTTTCGTGAGGAGATCCAGGAGGAAATTGGCATACCCGTTCTGGATATGATGGCGGCGCTACGAAAGCACGTGGATCATGTCGCTGAACGCGGCAGTACGTTGGGAATCATCGCGTCTGACTATGTTCGGCACTCAGGACTGTTTGAGCGCTATTTCGGCAATGACTTCAAGCTCGTTTATCCAAACGATAACAAGCAATCCGGGTTGATGGGCGCCATGTACGGGATTAACGGCATCAAGGATGGATACCTTGACGGTGTGCCGCTCGAATGTGTCTATCAGGCCTGCCTGTCGCTTCAGGATCAGGGAGCCACAATCATCTTGCCTGGCATGACTGAGCTTTCATTGGTTTGTGGTGATCTGCAACGGCGTGGTCTCACTGTACTGGATATCAACGAGATCTATGCCGCTTTCGCCACCTTGGAGAAAGGCCAATCGACCCGCCCACCTTTCAAGCTTGGGATAGTGGGCGGCGTTGGGCCGGCGGCAACTGTCGACTTCATGGGCAAGGTCGTTGCGCATACACCGGCAGGTCGCGATCAGGAACACATCAAAATGGTGGTGGAACAGAATCCCCAAATCCCTGATCGCACCGCCAACCTGCTGTATGACGAAACCGATCCGACGATGGCGATGTACGCAACATGCAAGCGACTTGAAAGCTCGGGTGCCAATGCCATTGCGATTCCATGCAATACCGCTCACGCATTTGTAGAGCGCATCCAGGCGCATTTACGTGTACCCATTGTGAATATGCTGACAGAGACCATTGAAGCCATCGTGCAGCGTTACGGTGCTGGTAAAACCGTCGGGCTGCTCGCTACGTCCGGCACAATCAAAAGTCAGGTTTACCATGAGGCAGCGAGGCTAGCTGGGCTTAAAATAATTACCCCTGGTGTTGACTACCAAGCGTTGGTGATGGAATCGATATACGGAGATCACGGCATCAAAGCAGGTTTCACAGAGGGTATATGCAAAGACCAGCTCCTGATCGCCGCAGAGCACTTATGTGAACTGGGCGCTGATGTGCTGATCCTGGGATGCACGGAGCTACCTCTGGTGCTGGAGCATAGCGAATCCTGCATGATCAAAAATCATGAGGTCGCATTGGTTGACCCGACAACCATTTTGGCATTGAAGTGCATTGAGCTTGCCCGAGAAAATACGCTAAAGCCTGGTCAGCCAGCTGGCTTGCCGATTACTTCTACCTCTGAACCCCTCCCGAAGCGATAGGTCTGCTCTTATATGACCTTCGGGAATAAATCCAATGTCCACTCAACACACCCTTGTCATGCTCGCTCGAGGCGGATATGCCGCTCGGGGCATTCTGTATCTGATCATAGGTATCTTCGCTCTGCTGGCGGCTCAAGACTCGACAAAACCGAAGGACAGTCAAAAAAGCCTGGAGGCGTTGTTAACCCAGCCATTCGGATATGTCCTGGTTGGGCTAGTGGTGGCTGGTCTACTCGCCTTCGCAGGGTGGCGTCTGGTGCAAGCGATTCGCGACGTCGATCATCACGGTACGAAACTCAAAGGGTTGGTTATTCGCGCAGGTTTGTTAGTGGGAGGTTTGATCAACGGCGCTCTTGCGTTTTTTGCATTGGGGCTGCTCATTAGCGGCGTCAGAAGCTCGGGCAGTTCCGCAGGTGGGGAGACGAAGGATTTACTGGCGCATCTTTTGTCTTGGGATCACTCAAACGTGCTGGTTTACCTCGTGGCGCTCGTCCCTCTAGGCGTAGGAATCGCTCACATCATCAAGGGATGGAAGGCGTCGTTCGAGAAGTACTTTGAGGCTGACGAAGACGTGATGCGCTATGTACGCCCGGTGTCTCGGTTTGGACTCATAGCCCGAGGAGTGGTGTTTATCGAGATAGCCCTGCTCCTGGTGATCAGCGGCTCCCGTTATCAAACCACTGATCCACCAGGCATGAAGGAAGCCCTCGATGCTCTGCAGAATCTGCCCGTTGGCGGTTTGATCTTGATGGTGATGGCGTTGGGGTTGATCGCCTTTTCGGCTTACAGTTTTTCAGAAGCCGCTTGGCGCAAAATCAATATGGATGTGCCGGGAGTACCGAGATCATAGTCGCCAGGTGCCCCTGATGGATGCAGTCCGCGAGAAATTGTGAATTTTTCGCCCTGGGCACTCTCTCTATTTCGAGTGCTTTGGCGACTGCAGTATGGCAATCAGATGTTCTGAAGCCAGTGCTTACTTATCGGGATTCATACGCCTTCACAACTCAAGATCACTGACCCTAGACAAGGAATGATCATGACCTTTTATATTTTCCTTTTGGCCTGCGCAGCGGCGGCAAGCACAGGCATCTTTTTTAAACCCGGTCAGTGGTACGAATCTCTCGCTAAACCCGGCTTCACGCCACCCAATTGGTTATTTCCAGTCGCTTGGACGACGATTTATCTGTTACTCGCCTGGGCCGGATATCGGTTGACCCAGATACCTGGTAGCCAGGTAGTGCTGGCTTTATGGGCTGCGCAGATTGCGCTTAATACGCTATGGACACCGGTGTTTTTCGGTGCGCAACGCATTCTCGCCAGCATGTTGATCCTGACGCTGCTCTGGCTGGTGGTCGCTGTAATGGTAGTGATGGCTTTGCGGCTTGACGTGATCACCGGCTTGATCCTGTTTCCTTACCTGGCTTGGCTTTGTTTAGCCGGTGCGTTGAATTTTTCCATATTGAGCAAAAACCGATGAGTTGATCTGGACCTGTCATAAATCCGCTCTCCCCTGACAAAAACGAGCCTTTTGTTTACGTTCGACGATCCCTGCAATCCTTGAGGCGCGCCGCTCCTCGATCAGGCGCGTAATTGAGCAGTGAAATACGCTTCATTCCGAATTAATGATTTAACTAGATAGTTAGCTATCTATATAATGCACAGATCATATCAACGGGACACTTAACGTGAAGCAGAGTCAACGCCTCTCGGGCATATCAAAATTCATTCTGGTCGGGTTGGGCGTGATCATCGCCCTCCTCGGCTTGGCACTGGCTACTGGTGGCATGAAATTGGTCAGCCTGGGAGGGTCCTGGTACTTCCTGGTGGGTGGGCTGGTGATGGCCATTTCCGGTCTGCTGATCGCTCGCTTCAAAACGGCCGGTGCCTGGTTGTTCGCCGCGTTTCTGGTGGGCACGGCGATCTGGGCTGTGTGTGATGCCGGGCTGGTTTTCTGGCCGGTATTCTCACGCCTGTTCATGTTCAGCGCCGTTGGCCTGGCGGTCACGCTGGTCTACCCGCTGCTCAAGCGTGCCAATGGTAGCGTCCCAGGTCGCGGTGCCTATGGCATCGCGGCTGTGTTGGCGATTGCGCTGGCGGTGGCCGCTGGCAACATGTTCGTTGCGCACCCGACTGTTGCCGCCACGGGCACTGGCCCGGGCCTGACGCCGGTTGAGCCGGACAAGGCGCAAAAGGACTGGGCTCACTACGGTAATACCGAAGGCGGCAGCCGCTTCGCAGCACTGGATCAGATCAATCGCACTAACGTCGACAAGCTGAAAGTCGCGTGGACGTACCACACCGGTGACGTCGCCGAGAGCGATGGCAATGGCGCCGAAGACCAGCTCACTCCGCTGCAGATCGGCAACAAGGTGTTCATCTGCACCCCACACAACAACCTGATCGCACTGGATGCCGACACCGGTAAGGAACTCTGGAAAAACGCGATCAACGCGAAGTCGAAAGTCTGGCAGCGTTGCCGTGGCATGGCTTATTTCGACGCCACCTCCGCAATCGCTCAGCCGAGCAATTCGGCGATCATCGAAGCCAAACCGGCGCCAGCTGCCAATTGCCAGCGTCGTCTGCTGACCAACACCATTGATGCCCGCCTGATCGCAGTTGATGCTGACACCGGCGAGTTCTGCCAGGGTTTCGGCAACAACGGTCAGGTTGATCTGAAGGCAGGCCTGGGTGAAGTTCCGGACAGCTATTACCAGTTGTCTTCCGCACCGCTGATGGCCGGCACCACCGTGGTGGTTGGCGGTCGCGTGGCCGACAACGTGCAAACCGACATGCCGGGCGGCGTGATCCGTGGGTTCGATGTGATCACCGGCGCCATGCGTTGGGCATTCGACCCGGGCAACCCGCAGGATCGCAACGCGCCGGCCGACGGCAGTACTTACGTGCGCAGCACGCCGAACAGCTGGGCGCCGATGTCCTATGACCCGGCGACCAACACGGTTTTCTTGCCAATGGGCAGTTCGTCCACCGACATCTATGGTGTCGAGCGCAGCAAACTCGATCACACCTACGGCGCCTCGATCCTGGCGCTGGACGCCAGCAGCGGTGAAGAACGCTGGGTCTATCAGACCGTTCACAACGACCTCTGGGACTTCGACCTGCCGATGCAGCCGAGCCTGATCGACTTCACCAAGGACGGCAAAACCGTCCCGGCGCTGGTCATCGGCACCAAGGCCGGGCAGATCTATGTGCTTGACCGTGCCACCGGCAAACCGCTGACCGAGGTTGAAGAAGTGCCGGTCAAAGCGGCAAACATCCCTGACGAACCGTACTCGCCCACCCAGCCGAAATCGGTGGGCATGCCGCAAATCGGTGCTCAGCACCTGAGCGAATCCGACATGTGGGGCGCGACCCCGTACGATCAGTTGCTCTGCCGTATCGACTTCAAGAGCATGCGTTACGACGGTTTGTACACTGCGCCGGGCCTGGACAAATCGCTGAGTTTCCCAGGCTCACTGGGCGGCATGAACTGGGGCAGCATCTCCACTGACCCGGTGCACGGTTTCATTTTCGTCAACGACATGCGTCTGGGTCTGTGGATTCAGATGATCCCATCGCAGAACAAAGGTCAGGCCACTTCCGGTGGCGAAGCGTTGAACACCGGGATGGGCGCGGTTCCACTCAAGGGTACGCCTTACGCAGTGAACAAAAACCGCTTCCTGTCGGTGGCCGGCATTCCTTGCCAGGCGCCACCGTTCGGCACGCTGACCGCCATCGACATGAAGACGCAGAAAGTCGCCTGGCAGGTTCCGGTCGGCACCGTTGAAGATACAGGGCCGCTGGGCATCCGCATGCACCTGCCGATCAAGATCGGTCTGCCAACCCTTGGCGGTACCCTGTCGACTCAAGGTGGCTTGATCTTTATCGCCGGCACTCAGGACTTCTACCTGCGCGCGTTCAACAGCGGCAACGGTGAGGAAGTGTGGAAAGCGCGTCTGCCCGTCGGCAGCCAAGGTGGCCCGATGACCTACGTTTCGCCGAAAACCGGCAAGCAATACATCGTCATCACCGCCGGTGGTGCGCGCCAGTCGACCGATCGCGGCGACTACGTGATGGCTTACGCCCTGCCGTAAGCCGCTGTGCCCGCCTCACTGGCGGGCAAGCTCTCTGTGCGCGGCACCTTCGGGTGCCGCGCCGCTCTGCGAAATCATTCAAGATTCCACCTGGAAGACTCACATGTTTTTGGCTGTTCGCTTTTCTCATGCAGGCTGGCTCCACGGCTTGCTGCTGGGCCTGACCTGTAGCGCCACCCTGCCCGCCTTCGCCGATACCGATTCGAACCTTTCGACCCGCAATACCCTGACCGGCGATTGGGGTGGTCTACGCCACCAGATGGACGAAAACGGCATCAAGTTCACCGGCGACTACAGTGGCGAAACCGCTTACAACGCCGATGGCGGCCTGCACCGTTCGGCTCGTTACTCGCAGAACATCAAGCTCGGCGCGCAGTTCGACCTGAGCAAACTGTATGGCGTGGATAACGCCGGCAAGATTCAGCTGGCTATCAACGACCGACGCGGCAATAGCGCCTCCGAGGATCTGGTCGGCAACCGCCTGCCCATCCAGGAAAACTACGGCGGTCTCTACACTCGCCTGACTGAACTCAGTTACGAGCGCAGCCTGTTCACCCCGGCGCTCAACGTGAAGCTGGGTTACATGGCCATGGGCAACGACCTCGGTGGCCTCGACAGTGGCATTCTCTGCAACTTCATGAACGCCGGTTTCTGCGGCCATCCGCTGAACATGTCTGGCGGTAGTGGCTGGACCAACTACCCCAACGCCCACTTGGGCGTGCGCATGAAGTACGACCTGTCCTCGTCTTGGCAACTACGTGTGGCGGCCTTCAATGTCGATCCTGAGAGTAACGGCAATTCCAGCCGTGCCTGGCATCTGGGCCCGAAACATACGACCGGCACTGTGGTACCGATCGAACTGGTGTACAAGCACGCGGGTGAGTTGCCCAGCGAGTACAAGGTTGGCTACTACTACGACAGTTCCGACGTGAAACGCATCGGCAGCGATAAAGAAGTGTCCGGCCGCAGCGGTCATTACCTGCTGATTGATCAGGCTGTGTGGAGCTCGCAATCGTCCGAGGGCCGCAGTCTGCACGCCTTCGGCCAATACTCGGCGGCCAGCGAAGCGGCTTCGCCGTTCAGCAAGTGGTACGGCACCGGCGTGGTTCTGTACAAACCGTTCGAGGGTCGCCCGCGTGACACCGTCGCTCTGGGCTATGGCCGGGCTGTACCTAACCCGCGCAGCCGCGATGTGCAGGAGGACGCCGCGCTGGCCAATGGCACAACGTTCCCGAATCTGGACAGTGCCGAACAACTGATCGAGCTTGGCTACGGCTACCAAGCCACTCCTTGGTTGACGCTGCGCCCGAATGTGCAATACATCATCGAACCCGGCGCGTTTTCCGGCCAAGACATTGACAATGCGCTGGTGCTCGGTTTGCAGGTGAAAGCTGCGCTCTGAACTTTCGATCAGGGAACCTCAAAGAAACAGCCCTGTCGACCGTCTCCCTGCGATTGACGCCAGGGTCTTTTACTCATTCCCGTTCAACTACTCACGGTTTCGTTCGCTAATCGCACGACATTACATGCCAGGACACCCTCCTTGCCCCATTGTTTGGCACGCTATGCACACCTTAGCCGTCACGATGATCCAATCGAGTTTTTTCCATCAGATCATTCTGTTCAGCCACACAAAAACGGGAGTACGTCTTGATCAACAAAACATTTGAATCCGTCGCTGCAGCACTGGACGGCATTGCCGACGGTTCGGTCATCATGGTGGGTGGCTTCGGCACTGCCGGCATGCCGTCGGAGTTGGTCGATGGTGTCATTGCTTCGGGCGCTCGCGAGCTGACCATCATCAGCAACAATGCCGGCAACGGTGAGATCGGTCTGGCCGCATTGCTCAAGGCCGGGCGCGTTGCCAAGGTCATCTGTTCGTTTCCGCGCCAATCCGATTCCTATGTATTCGACGAACTCTACCTGGCAGGCAAGGTGCAGCTTGAGGTTGTGCCACAAGGCAATCTGGCCGAACGCATTCGCGCGGCTGGCTCTGGAATCGGTGCGTTTTATTCGCCAACTGGATATGGCACGTTGCTGGCCGAAGGCAAGGAAACCCGAGTGATCGACGGTCGCAATTATGTGCTGGAAATGCCGTTGCATGCCGATGTCGCACTGATCAAGGCTGAAAATGGCGATCGCTGGGGCAATCTCACCTATCGCAAAGCCGCGCGTAATTTTGGTCCGATCATGGCGATGGCAGCGAAAACGACAATCGCCCAGGTCAAGCGGATCGTCGAGTTGGGAGAGTTGGACCCCGAACACATTGTCACGCCGGGGATCTTCGTTCAGCGCGTGGTCGCAGTGCCGCACGCCCCTATTTCGAATGCCAACGTCAACTGAGGCCCGCCATGACTGTTATGAAAAAACTATCGCGTAGCGAAATGGCCCAACGTGTGGCCGACGATATTCTCGAGGGCTCTTACGTGAACCTGGGCATTGGCGTGCCCACGCTGGTGGCCAACTACCTCGGTGATAAGGAAGTGTTCCTGCACAGTGAAAACGGTGTACTGGGCATGGGCCCGAGTCCTGCACCGGGGGAAGAAGACGATGACCTGATCAACGCGGGCAAACAGCATGTGACGTTGCTGGCCGGTGGTGCCTATTTTCACCACGCCGACTCGTTCTCGATGATGCGCGGTGGGCACATCGATATTGCCGTGCTTGGCGCCTTCCAGGTTTCGGTCAACGGCGACCTTGCCAACTGGCACACCGGCGCCGAAGGTTCCATTCCCGCAGTGGGTGGCGCGATGGACCTCGCGACAGGCGCGCGTCAGGTGTTCGTCATGATGGATCACCTGACCAAGACTGGCGAAAGCAAATTGGTGCCGCAATGCACCTACCCGCTGACCGGCATTGGCTGCGTGACTCGGATTTATACCGACCTGGCTATTCTGGACGTCACTGCGAAAGGCTTGAAGGTCCGGGAGATTGTCGCTGATATCAGCTTTGAGGACTTGCAAGCGCTCAGTGGCGTGCCGTTGATTCGATAACGGATCAAGTTTGCGTGGTCACGCAGCAATGTGCCGGACGGTTTCAAGCTCGTCCGGCAACGGGTGTTCACAGGCTCAAACGAGCATCAACATGGCGCTGTATTGGCTGCAAGCAATAATAAAAGTAGCGGGGCAAGGAAGGTAATATATTTAAACTCCATTTTTGAGGTTGAACCAGATAATAACTCAAGGCTTTAAGGTGAAGCCCAGGTATCATAAAGCTAATGCAATTGGCATAAAAATTCGCTTGTTCGATTTCCTTCACTCCCGCCACGACAATAAAAACGAATCCCGAAAAAACCAAAAATAAGTACGACCCAATTATGTCGTTAAATACGTTATTCGTTTCTTGTACGCAAAACTCTACAAGTCACTTTCTGCCAAAAGACTGGCGCCAAAAAAACTTAATGTTTTTGCCGGCGCATTTGAACTATGGGCAGTCGCTACCAGTGCCGGCTAGCACTCTCAATACCTTTTCGTAATAAGCGTAACTCACTTTTAATAGAAGCAGCCTCATTTTGCGTGGCTAAACTTCTGTTCAAGGCCCTTCACAAGTGGATTCAACGGATTGTAGGTGTAATTGGTTTGCGCAAAAATACTTTAGCGCAAGTTCAGTTTTCAACTATGAACTGGATCTCCCTCTGGCTCTAGACTTTAACTCTAAATAGGTGGACCACTCTTGCTCCAGTAGAAGTTACCGGCTAGCTGATGCAGTTGAAGATTTATCGGCGGTTGGACCAGGGTGAAATAGCGTTTATTCCTCCTTTTCGCCAACGAGGACCGAAACGATGACGGATATCCAGCAGCTGGTTCCACGGGTGCCAAAGCCTCCCATGAGGCGGCTGCGCGTATACGCTTTCGATCCACAGTCTTCGGTCGAACTGAAGACTGCGATCATTAATGACGCGGTCATTGAGCTTCCATGGGAAACACGTTGGGAAGACCAGTTGGAGCCAGGGCCCATTAACGACTATCTCGAGGTGATCGATTACGATCCCAGTTCAGACCTTTTTTACGCCCCTGTCGATCTCAACGCGCCCTTTCTGCTGGCTCAAGATGGGTTACCACCGTCCGAAGGTTGCCCACAGTTCCATCAGCAGATGGTGTTCGCGGTTGCGATGCGCACGATCCGTAATTTCGAGCGGGCGCTTGGGCGAGTGGTCTTGTGGGCTGGCGACAGGAATGCATCTAAAGACACTCCGGATCGGAGCTTCACACGTCGGTTGCGGATCTATCCCCACGGCCTTCGCGAAAAGAATGCCTATTACAGCCCCAGCAAGCGCGCGCTGCTTTTCGGGTACTTCAAGCATCCAGAAGGCGATACCGCTTCCAGTAGCTGGGTCTTCACTTGTCTGTCGCAAGACATCGTTGCCCATGAGACAACACATGCGATTCTTCACGGAATGCGGCAGCGCTCGATCGAATCCACCAATCTCGACTCACTGGCCTTTCATGAGGCTTTTGCCGATATCATCGCGCTGCTCCAGCATTTCAGTTTGACGAATGTCGTACGGCATCAGCTGGCACAGAGTAAAGGTTCGCTGCGCGAGCCGGGCCTGTTGAATGGACTTGCACTTCAGTTTGGTCACGCTACGGGACGCCGCGGGGCGTTGCGCTATGCACTGCAGTATCTAGGGTCTCCCGTAACATCGGCCGGTGCTACATCCCGGGCCGATAAGAAAGGCAGTGGCGAAATCAAGCCACCCAAGAAACTCTCTGAAACGTTCGAAGCGCACGAGCGTGGTGGCTTTCTCGTTGCTGCCATCTTTGATGCATTCGTCACCATTTACGAGTATAAGACTGCTGATCTCTTTCGCCTCGCGCGGTCGAGTGCCGCACCCAATCAGGATTATCTCTCTGCAGAACTCGTTGACCGTTTGGCTGTTGAGGCCGGAAGAGCCGCGGACCAGGTGCTTCGCATGTGCGTGCGTGCGCTGGACTATACCCCCCCTGTTGACCTGCACTTTGGCGAATATTTGCGGGCAATTATCACGGCCGATACTGATCTGGTGGCTAACGACCCGATGCGTTATCGCATCGCTTTCGTCGAAGCCTTTAGAAAGCGTGGCATCACCGTGCCCGGTTGCATCTCGATGGCACCTGACAGCTTGCTATGGGATGAGCCGGATCTTTCTGAGACCCCCGAGTTTGGTGAAGCCGGCGGGAATCCCGAAGAGGGGCTCAGCAACGTCTTCTCCGAACTGTTGGCCACACTCAAACTGTCCATTTCACTCGGGCCCATGCACACGTCTAGTGTGCATGGAGCCTCTGGCGGGGGGCGACGCAACCTCCGCGAAGCCGCTGTCGGCGTAATCCAGCGTAACCAGTTACTCATTCACGAGTGGTTCAAGGAAGACAGTGCGTTCGACGAGGGGTGGGAGAAGCTGGTCGGCATGCGTCTGCTTGCCTTCGATGATCCTCGTCGCAAGGCACCGCTGACCAACGTCCCTACATTGTGGACAGGCAAAGCGAATGAGAATGGCGAATTTTCCAAGGTTCCGAAGTTCGAGGTGCATTCAGCGCGGATCGCTCGGCGAGCCGGACCCGAAGGGCAAGAGACGCATCAACTCATCATCCAGATGACGCAGAAACGACGTGGGTACGACGATTCGATCGACCAAGAGAAGGCGGATGCCGGTGACACTGCTGTCCTCGCGCGTGACCCTGACTTCTGGTTCCGCGGCGGCGCGACCATTCATATTGACCTGCGCGATGGCAAGCTGATTCGGATCATCAGAAAGAATGTTTGCGACGACAAACGCTTGGCTGCCCAGCGTGACTTCCGTACAGGCAAAACGTCGGGACAGGCGATTGGCTCACGTGTAAGCGCCAATCTTGAGCCATTTGCCTTCCTGCACAGGAGCTTCGAATGACTCGACAAAAGAAAGGCGCCCCCGCTAACGCGAAGAGCCAGATAATCGTACGCATGTACCGGGCGTTGGGTGCTCAAGGGCGCGAATATGCCGGCTTTCTGGGCGATTGTTTCCTTATCCGCGTGCTCAACGGCAATGAACCACCTGCACATATCCTGATCGACTTTGGCATTCTGATGGGCAGTGCGCAGGCCGAAGCACGTATGCGGCAAATTGCTACCGATATCGTCAAGACGACAGGTGGCACCTTCGCGGCGGATGGCAGCGTACTGACAAAAGGTTCGCTCGATTTGCTGGTCATCACACACGAACACTGGGACCACATCTCTGGTTTTTCGCAGGCGCAAGACATCATCTTCGGCGGCCTTGCCATCAATAAACTCTGGATGGCCTGGACCGAGGATGACAACGATGCCTTTGCCAATCAGCTACGCCAGGATCGCGACAAGCGCGGGGTTGCATTGGCGGCTCTTTCCGAAATCATTCAGCAGGCTGCGGCGAGTCCAACCCCATCGCTGTTTGCCGCCGATCGGCAGGTTGCACTTTCCGGCCTCGACGCTTTTTTAGGGCCACTTGTTGCAAACAGTGGGGCCGAGCCGGTCGATGCCGCGCTCGGTGCCGCGCCGGTCAAAACCAAGCGGCTTAAAGGCCGCGACATCATGGAAAAGGTCAAAGCTGAGGCGCTCTCCAGGGAATTCCTGTCACCCGGTCAGGTTATCGCCGCTCCTGGAGCACTGAAGGCCTTTGTTCTCGGCCCTCCGCGCGATTGGGAGAAGCTGAAAAAGGACAAACCTTCGTCGGGTCCGGCGAAAGAGACGTATCTGGATAACAGGGCCTTTGAGGATCTTCTGTTTCGCTTGGTCGACGGTGAGTCCCACGACCCCGATAACGACTTGCCGTTCGCAAACCGATCACATCGCATCCGTACAGACCAGGTTCGCGCGGCGGACAGTGCGTCGAGCGCCATCGATGTAAACACCGACACCGGTATTCTCCGATGGCTCAATCAGCACTACTGTGCTGGGTCCGACAGAGACGGACGCGATCAATCGCGTCGGGCAATCGATTCCGATTGGCTCGGTGCCGCCGGCCCGCTTGCTATGCAACTCGACTCTGACACCAACAATACGAGCCTGGTGCTTGCGTTTGAGCTTCCCGACGAAACCTTCATGCTTTTTCCTGGCGATGCACAGGTTGGCAATTGGTTGTCTTGGCACGATCAGAACTACAAGGACGACACCCGTGAGCTCTCGGCGACTCAGATTCTCGGGCTTGTGCGCTTTTACAAGGTCGGGCACCACGGCAGTCACAACGCAACGCTGAAGGACAAAGGCCTCGACCTGATGACTCACCGAGAGCTGGTGGCAGCTATTTCCACTGACGAGGCTTTCGGCAACCAGCAAGGCGCCAAAGGTTGGCAGATGCCTAATCCTCATCTGAAGGAGGCCATCCTGGCCGCCACCAAAGGGCGAACGTTTCGCAACGATGACTCCCTCAATGCGGACTACACGCCGTTCAAACACTCTCTGAATTCCACAGATCTCTATCTTGAGTACACCGTGTTTTAATCCGACGGAGCAAGCACCATGGTTTTCGATCTGGAGCACGCCAAACAATTTCTTGCCACCGCCAGCTTACCGCCGCAAATCGCGAGCGTTGAACTCGGCGCCCTCTGGCGGGAGAGATAGATCATGGCCAAATGCCCCTTTGCCGAACAGCGCCCCATTACCGGTACCAGCGGGAGCTACACGGGCGGCGTGTTCAAAATTGTCCATCACACGACGGAGGGTGGTAGCGCAGAGGGCGCCTTTACCGCGTTCAAGTCCAACCGGTCGGACCCGCACTTCACGGTGGACGCCAGCAAAATTTACCAGCATATCGACACCGACACAGCGGCGCGCTCGCTACGCAATGCAGAAGGCGGTGTACAAACCAACCGAGATCGAGCCCTGCAGATAGAAGTTGTCGGTTTCGCCGGTAAACCCAAAAACAAAGCGACGCTGAAGAACCTGGCCCGCCTCTGCCGTTGGCTCGAGCAGATTCATGACGTCCCGTTGGTTTGGCCGGCGGGGCTGCCCAAGCCCGCAAAAAACGGCAAGGATCCGGGCGGTCATTTGCGCAGTACGGAGAACTGGGCCAAAGGCGGACATTTCGGACACTGCCATGTACCCGAAAACACACACTGGGATCCCGCATATACAAAGACCGAGGTCGAGTACCTGATGGCGGCAAAATTTGATGCCGCCGGCAAGTTAACCAATGCCCAGGATCCTGCCGTTGTAGCACTGGAAAATCAGCCGATGGCAATAGACGGCGATACGACGTTCGAGATCATGGCGGATCATGCCGATGTTGGGGAGGCACCAACGAGGAATGTACAGCCCGTCAATGTCGCACTGAGTGAGCAACCGGAACCTGCAGCGCGTCGCCCGGAGTCAGGCGCGGGACTGTGTCTATCCGGCGGTGGTTACCGCGCAATGCTGTTTCACGTGGGAAGCCTTTGGCGCCTCTATGAAAGCGGTCAGCTCTTTGGGCTGCAGCGTATTTCGAGCGTGTCGGGCGGCTCGATCACCAGCGCGGTTCTCGCACTGGCCTGGAAGCATCTACCTTTTGATGGTGCTCGGGCGCCCTTCGAGGCCCGTGTGGTCGGGCCCATTCGTGAGCTTGCAAGACGCACGCTTGACGCCGAAGCGATCATCGGCGGCATTCTGCTTCCCGGCAGTATTGGGGATAAAGTCGCTGCGGCCTATGACAAGTACCTCTTCCACGGGGAAACATTGCAGGCCCTGCCTGATACCCCTCGCTTTGTAATCAATGCCACCAACGTGCAATCCGGCGTGCTGTGGCGTTTCTCCAAACCTTATATGGGTGACTATCGCGTTGGCCGCATCGAAAATCCTGATTTTTCGATCGCCCGGGCGGTCGCAGCCTCTTCAGCCTTTCCACCAGTGCTATCACCGCTGACCATCGAACTTCATCCGGCCGCATTTAAACCTGGCTCGGGCGACGACATGCAACGTCCACCTTTTACCTCTGATGTCGTACTGGCCGACGGCGGCGTTTATGACAACCTGGGCCTGGAGACCGTTTGGAAACGCTACGAAACGGTGCTTGTCAGCGACGCTGGCGCCAAAATAAAACCAGAGGAAGAGCCTAAACACGATTGGCCACGCCACGCCTATCGCGTCCTGGATCTGATCGACAATCAGGTGCGTAGTCTTCGCAAACACGCGCTCATAGCGAGCTATCAAGCCAAACCTGATGATGCCGGCAAACGCCTGGGAACGTATTGGGGAATAGGCACCCCGTACGATCACTATTCGGGTCGCGCACTCACTCTCAGCTGCAAACCTGCGCGCACTCAGGAGCTGGCCGGCATCGCTACGCGTCTGAAGCGGCTGGATGAGGAGTTGCAGGAACGATTGATCAATTGGGGATACGCGGTTACGGATGCGGCTTTACGCACATACGTCGATCCCCAGCTGAATAAACCCAACGCGTTTCCCTATCCCGATAGCGGTGTCTGATACGAGACATCGAATGTTGTCCCCTCCCGCATTTCGTAAGGAGACCAGGCATGCCTTCTTTACGTCTCATCCTGCTTTTTGATGGCACCGACAACACGCCCAAGGATCGCACCAACGTCTGGCGTACCTATGGGTTGCTCGCGGAAAAAGACGTGAATGGTGTTCCCCAGAAAAAGGAATACATCACGGGAGTCGGTACCGACGTTGGCGAATTCGTCCGAGGCAGCATCTTTGGCCAGGGCGTTGCCCGCAAAATTCGTGAAGGCTACGAATGGCTGGTCGAGAATTATCAGGACGACACGGAGATTTACGTCTTCGGCTTCAGCCGCGGCGCGTTCGCCGCTCGCAGCCTCGTGCAGATGATCGCCATCTGCGGACTTGCACGCCCGGACACGCTCAAGGAATGGAGCACCAAGGAAATTTTCGACCGCTATGCAGATATTTCGCAGCAGGATAGCGAGGTCATCCGCCCCATGTGGCGATTGCGCTACTGGCAGGGCCACCCGGCGGAGGCGCCTCCCGGCTGGCATCCCGACCGTTTGGAGGCCCGCCTCATCGATGACGTCTACGTGCGTGCGGTGAAGATCCGTATGGCCGGCCTGTGGGACACCGTTGGCGCCATCGATGCCGACGCCCTGCAAAACAAAGACGCACACCGCGGCAAATCCGCCGCTCACAACGTGCGACCCACACGTGCTCAGGGATACGGCTACCATGCCCTCGCCATCGACGAACACCGCCCAATGTTCGAGGCCTCCCTGTGGCGCGCCTTCGCCGAGACGGGAAAGGAAGCGCAAACACTTGACGATTTCACTGAATGCTACGAGCAACGCTGGTTTATCGGTGCGCACTCCGACGTTGGTGGCGGCTACCAGGACGATGATCTACCCAATATCACCCTGCAGTGGATGATGCAGAAGGCCACTGCGCTCGGCCTTGCGTTCACTCACACCATCGAGCCCCGCCCTGGCGCGTGGCACGACCCCATTCACGACAGTTTCAAAGCCTTCGCAGGTCAAATCCTCAACATCTGGGACGAAATCAAAAACGGCGACCAGCGTAATTACCGGGATATCGGCAGGCTACCCCGCAGTATCGTCACGTCTGGAGGTACGGCCGGCTCCCTGTGCACCATTAACGAAACCATTGATGATTCCGTGCTACGCCGCTGGCAGGAGGACCCGACCTACCGCCCGCCCAAGCTGGTGGAGTACTTTGTTCGAAACCCCGGTAAGCTTCCCCACGGTACAACCACGGCGCAACGCACTCAGCGCATCTACGCCGAAAAATACTGGAACCCGACCGGTGTGTTCCTGCGCGCCGGCGTCCGTTACCGAGCCCACGTCGTGCCCGGGGTTGGCGAACCCTTACGCGATCTCAAGTACATCGCGCGCAGTATCGACGGCGAGGACTGGGACAGCGTCGCCCACAGGGCTGCCTCACTCGTCCATGGCAAACGCAAGGATGACGCCAAATGGTTCGCCCTCATTGGCACCGTGGACAAGTACCACCCTTGGGTAATGAAAGACGGTGGTGAGTTCACCGTGCCCGTCAGCGGCCAGATGCTCTGCTACTTCAACGATGTGCAGATCGAACTAGGGTTTTACGATAATAATTCTGGCTGGGTTATGTTGGAAATTGAGCGGACTCTAGCCATCGGCGCGCTCCGCGAGGGGGGATCCTGTGGCTCTTGTCGTTAAGCCATGCGAGGAGCACCCATGCGCAATTGCGAAATCTTCGAGATCAGAAACTGGTTCTGCCGAAAGAGAAAGGCTCATGGAAGGCACATAAAGCGAATATCACTTGAGATCTGATCTTTATGATTATTCCAGAATTTCAGACAATGAATTTGAATGAGTGCCATTTTTGTTGTTGTACGCATCAATCATTGCCTTCGCCAACTTTTGCGTATCGATCTTTTGATTAATCGGCATTATTTCCCCACCCCTCAAGCCAAGCAACTCCAAGTAGTAGTAGTTAATTTTATCCAAATCAACTCCATCTTTGGCCAGGCGCCTGTTTCCAACAAGCACCAGGCACCCTTCCGCTAATCGATGATAGTGCCGATCCGAATCACTCAGCCATTCAAGCATTGTATTATCACCGCCACTGACACTATTGCGTATGTTTGCTTTTTGGAGCGCCTGCAAAAGCTCCTTTGATGAGGTTAGAGTCGAAATAGGCGGTAACAACGATCCCTCTCTTGTGTCCGATTCGTTGTCTGGCACTTGGCTGCCAGGAGTGCTCTGACTGATCGGCGTCGCCTCAGTGGGACTGGAAGGCTTCCTTGCTCCCAAGAGGTCATTTTGAGAAAGCGTCACTATCAAGGCCGTCAGGGCAGCGATGACAGCAGCGATTCCAGAAAGAATGCCTGGAAGGGTTTTCCACCATGTACCTTTTTCGTTTCCTTCATCCATTGTTCGGCTCATCGAATGAGTGCCACTTGGAACACTTACGCCCGTTGTCGGTTGCACACCGAAGTATCTTTAACCTGGTGCAGGTTGAAATTTCCACTCCACGTTCGGCTGGTCTACACAATCCCACTGCGTGATGGCATCTCCGTTTCCTTGAGTTGCGCCATGCTGATGAACACATTTCCCGCTATGCTGAAACTTCAAGAAAAAATATCCGTCACTTGCTGGTATCTGTTTCAATTTCACGTTCGGCTGGTCTACACAATCCCACTGCGTGATGGCACCTCCGTTTACTTGAGTTGCGCCCTGTTGATGAACACATTTTCCGCTATGCTGAAACTTCAAGAAAAAATATCCGTCGCCTGCTGGTATTTTCTCCAGTTTCACGTTTGGCTGGTTCACGCAGCTCCATTGCGTGATGGCATCTCCATTTCCTTGAGTCGCGCCCTGCTGATGAAGGCACTTACCACTATGTTTCGCCACAACAAAAAAATACTCTGTGGCATTAGCTTGTGAGTAATTAGCCAAAAAGCAAAAAGCCAATAAGATGATTTTCTTCATGCTAAAGGCCCTCTCAGCCTAAAGATTAAGTATCGATCCTTTGCAGAGGCTTTCGCAAATCACCTGACTACTAAGTGACATGGACTACAAGCCCATTGACCTCTATCAGCATAGATAGCGATCCCAAGAAGTCCAGTATCTGGTCGCGGTAAGGTGGGCGTTCTCATTTGAGGTAAGTCGAGTCGTTTCCGGAGCAGGACCGCCGTAATCACCTCGCGAGCCTCCTCGCCCGCTTCGAACTGTCCGGCGGCACCATCGTCAACGTGGTCCAGTTCGCCGCAATCGAAGCGATCGCGGCAAGTCGCCGGTCGATCCGCCTGAGTGACGCGGTGACCGGTGTGCAGCGGGAGTTCGAAAAAGAAGGCAAGGTGTTTCGCAATCTTGTCGAGGAAGCCCCGGAATGACAGCGGTATCAATCAGCTAGCCCGGATGCAACTGAACACGTGTCTAGACGAGCAACATCGACCTTTAATCGTAGGCTACCCATCAAGGACTCTATAGATCTGCGAAATCACCTGCATCGTTGCGTCTTCAATCGTTCCTTCATTACGGCATAAAACCCAGTCGTGATCTGCAATCGCACGCTCGAACGCCTTGGTACAAGCGACATGTTCTTCCAGCTTATGGATCACAGTACTGCTCAGCCCACGCCGTCGAGCCGCTGCCCTTGCCCATGAAACTTCAGGGTTGGTGACAACCCCGACATGCAAGTCTGGCACTCGCACGTTCCGATGAATGTTCAACTGTAGAATCTCTGCAAACGGGACTATCCGGCGAAACGCGGCATCAGATGGGTACCAGCGATCGATCAAGATGATGCTGCCTGGTGGCTGTTTAGCCAGCACGTTGTGGGAAATCCAGGCACGGCTATCAGCAAAGCGCTCACAAACCTCCAACTCCAGATCCCGGGAGGGATTTCTGACGAATTTGTTAACGAGGGCCATTGTTTCACCCCTGAAGGGATCGCTTTTTCTCTCGCAAAGTCGGATCACCTTTTGGTTGTCGGCCCTCAGTGCTTTCGTAACGGCCTCCAACAGCGTGGTTTTGCCGGCTCCCTTGGGCCCATCCAGAGAAACAAACAGCGGACGATTCATTCTTCACATAACGATTGATATACGGTTTTTTTGCCCGGTTCGTTCGCTGGAACCGCTTGGTGCGACTATGCGAATCGAGTAGAGGGTTCTTATGAACTGACGAACACTCTAACATCGCGGATCCAAGGTTGCTTCCAGCATCAGCGCCCTCTCCTGCTCGACCTCCATCGCCTCAGTTCAAGTCCACAGAGGCAGGGAGCGCGACGATGTCATCCTGCATTCAACCAGGTCGCGAAATACCGTGATGACGCAGTTTGCGATAAAGCGTATTTCGGCTGATCCCCAGGCGCGCGGCAACACGAGCGATATGCCAATGTTCCGCCTCAATCAACGTCAGCAGCGTCTGCCGTTCGGATACCCCCAGCGGATTTTCGGCCAACGCAACTGACGCTGCCGGCAGCAACTCCGCCAGGTCGTCCAGAGTGACACGCCCCTCCAACGACAACGCTACCAGCGTGCGGAGGCACGTACGCAGCTGCCGGACATTGCCCGGCCACGGTTGCTTCAGCAAGCGCTCCCTGACGCCCGCCTCCAGTCGAATCCTTGTACCTTTTGATTCTTCGCGCAGCAGGAGGTCGAGCAAACGGCCCTTGTCTGATCGTTCGCGCAATGGCGGGAGCTGCACGGTAAACCCGGCAATGCGATAAAACAGATCTTCACGAAAGCGCCCTTCGGCTACACAGGCGTGCAGATCCTGGTGGCTGGCACTGACAAGTCGTACGTCGAGGGGACGAGCCGTCGCGCCACCCAGCGGCACCACTTGACGTTCCTCCAGCACACGCAGCAGGCGAGTCTGCAGCGCCAGTGGCATATCGGCGATTTCATCGAGAAACAGAATGCCGCCATGGGCCTGCTCGAGCTTGCCGATCATCCCGTCCTTGCGTGCGCCGGTGAAGCTGCCGCCGCGATAACCGAACAGTTCGCTCTCGATCAGCGTCTCTGGAATGGCTGCGCAATTGATTGCCACAAACGGCTGGCCCGCCCTGGCGCTGGCGCGGTGCAGCGCCGCCGCAAACGCTTCTTTGCCGGTACCGGTTTCGCCCTGTAGAAACACCGGAACGTCACGCTCCAGAACACGCAATGCGCGAGCAAAACCGCGTTGCAGGCGCGGATCTTCCAGGCACACGTGCACGTCGTTGATGATGGGCGTTGGGGGAATGATCAAGGGCGCCTGGTGCACGGGTTCGCGCAGCTGTCCGTAGAGCAGGCGCCCGTCCACCAGCCGCATGGGCCAACAGACACTCGGCTGGGCGCTGGCCTGACTCATCACCTGGTCGATAGGTGTTTCCAGCAGCATCGTCAGCGATTGCCCAATCACCTGGTCACGGCTGAGGCCCAGCAGGTCCAGCGCAGCCTGATTGATTGAACAGATACGGGCACTCTCGTCGAAACTGAGCAGACCTTCACCCAACAAGCCAACGAAGCCCGACTCAGGGTGGAAGCGCAGCAAGTATCGCTGCGGATCCTGCCCCAGGAAAAAACAGCTCTCGATCAACCGGGCTGACAGGTTGGTCAATGCCATGGCCTGGAAGTGTTGCTGAAGACTGTGGTCATCCCTCACCGAGGAGAGGTTGAGCACGGCCAGCAACTCTCCACGCGCATCGAATATCGGGCTCGCCGAACAAGTCAGGCCGACGTGCTTGCCTCGAAAATGCTCATCACGGCGGATGGTTACGTGCTGTCGCTCGACCAGGCAGGTGCCGACACCGTTGGTGCCCTCACAATCCTCGCTCCATACCGAGCCGAGCCACAGCCCGGAACGCTGGAACTCCGCGCGTTCGGATTCGTTGAACACACTGTCGATCGCCACACCGCGCGCATCGGTGAGTAGCACCACGTGGCCGTCACGACCGAGTTGCTGGTGCAAATTGCCCATCTGCCAATGCGCCACAGCGATGATGTGTTCCAGTGGCCCGCGGTGATCCTGCAAGCGTGCTTGTTCAACCACATTAGGTGCGCGGCGGCTGGCCGGATCGAGCTGATACTGATCCAGGCACCGGCGCCAGGATCGTGTGATGGCCAGGTCAGCGGTAGGGCTGTGGCTGGCGATGGTGCCCTGCACGGCTTGTAGCACCTGCTGTGCATGGGCGTTGATCAAGGCCGGCTTCATTGTTCTTGTTCTCCGTTACGGTCAGGACACGGGGCTGCTTGCAGCTTATATGAAAAGACGGCAACGAGCGTTTTTTGCACCGAGTGACACTCTGTCACCCCCCATTCCCGGATTCGTGACATAGATCCGCATCAAAGCCTGCCCAATACTGCGCCAGCCGCTCTGCAACGAGGCTTTCATGAAGATGGCCCGGGCCTTGCTCTAATGCAAGTCGTACAAAAACAACAAGATCGGAGATGCCCCATGAACATCGCTGTTGAAACACCTCTGCACACGCCCACTGCTCAGCTCGCGGCCTGGGTCGAAACCCTCGGCGAGCGCCTCGCCCAACGTGATCTGGACGGCACGCTGGAACTGTTTGCCGACGAGTGTCACTGGCGTGACCTGCTACTGTTCAGCTGGAACCTGGTGACCCTGGAAGGCAAGCCTGCCATCCGCGACATGCTCGAAACACGCCTTGAGCAGACGCGTCCCGGGCGATGGAAAGTGGAAGGTGAGGCGGCGCTGAATAACGGTGTGCTCGAAGGCTGGATCAGCCTGGAAACCGATGCGGCGCGAGGTAAAGGCTACGTGCGCCTGAAGGACGGCCTGTGCTGGACGCTGCTGACGACCATGCGCGAGCTCAAAGGTTATGAAGAACCTAGCGGCCGCCGTCGTCCAATGGGTGCCAGCCATGGTCACGCCCATGCCGACAAACGCAACTGGCTGGAGCGCCGTCGCGATGAAGAAGCTGCGCTAGGCTTCATCACCCAACCTTACTGCCTGATCGTGGGCGGCGGCCAGGGCGGGCTGGGGCTAGCGGCGCGGCTCAAGCGACTGGGCGTACCAACCCTGATCGTCGACAAGGCTGATCGGCCTGGCGATCAGTGGCGCGGTCGCTACAAGTCGCTGTGCCTGCACGACCCCGTCTGGTACGACCACATGCCTTACCTGCCCTTCCCCGATCACTGGCCGGTCTTCACCCCAAAGGACCAGATTGGCGACTGGCTGGAAATGTACACCAAAGTCATGGAGCTCAATTATTGGCCGCGTACAGAGTGCGTGAGCGCCAGTTTTGACGAGCAAAGTGGCACCTGGAAGGTTGAAGTGCAGCGCGATGGCGAGCGTGTGACGTTACAGCCTGCCCAGTTGATCCTCGCCACCGGCATGTCTGGCGTACCCAATGTTCCGGTTTATCCAGGTGCCGAGGTTTTCAAAGGCCAGCAGCACCATTCCAGCCGCCATCCCGGCGGAGACGCCTGGAGCGGCAAGCGCGCGGTGGTCATCGGTGCGAACAATTCGGCTCACGACATCTGCGCCGACCTGGTGGAGAACGGCGCCGAGGTGACCATGGTGCAACGCTCCAGCACCCACATCGTGCGTTCCGACAGTTTGATGGAACTGGTCTTCGGCGGGCTCTACTCTGAAGACGCCCTGGAGACGGGGTTGACCACGGACAAGGCTGACATGCTGTTCGCCTCGATCCCCTACAAGGTGATGCCAAGCTTTCATCAACCCGTCTTTGACGCGATCAAGGAGCGTGACAAGGACTTCTACGAACGCTTGGCCAAGGCCGGCTTCATGCTCGATTTCGGTGACGACGAGTCTGGCCTGTTCATGAAGTACGTACGCCGTGGTTCGGGTTACTACATCGACGTCGGCGCCTCTGAACTGATCGCCAATGGCACCATCAAGCTCAAGAGCGCGCCTGGCCTGGGTGTCGAGCGCATCGAAGCGGATGCCGTCGTACTCAACGATGGCAGCCGGCTACCGGCAGACCTGATCGTCTACGCCACGGGCTATGGCTCAATGAATGGGTGGGCTGCGAAGCTGATTTCCCAGGAAGTGGCTGACAAGGTCGGCCGCTGCTGGGGCCTGGGTTCTGGAACCACGAATGACCCTGGCCCCTACGAGGGCGAACTGCGCAACATGTGGAAGCCAACCCAGCAGCAGAACCTCTGGTTCCACGGTGGCAACCTGCACCAGTCACGGCATTATTCGCTGTACCTGGCGCTGCAGTTGAAAGCGCGTTTCGAAGGGATCAGCACGTCCGTCTACGGCCTGGCCAAGAGTCATCACACAGGCTGAGTCAAATGGCGCCCAGCCGTGGCTGGGCGCCATCCTGGCCCTCTCGTTCTTCATCGAACGCCATCGAGTCGTGCGTATAATGCGTTTCCTTTCAACTGCTTAAGCTGTCCAATGAAAAAACTGCTCGCCATAGTAGCGCTGTCGCTCTCGGTCATTACCCCCGCCTTTTCAAGCCCTCCATCGACCTTTTCCGAAGCCAAGGTCATCGCAAAACAGAAGATCTACCTCGACCAGGCGAACAGCCCCATGGGCGAGCTGTATTGCGGCTGCAAATGGACGTGGGTAGGTAAGTCCGGTGGCCGTATCGATGCCGAGTCATGCGGTCTCAAGGCCAGGAAACAAGAGAATCGCGCGGAACGGACCGAGTGGGAACACATCGTTCCAGCCTGGACGTTCGGTAACCAACGCCAATGCTGGAAGAACGGGGGGCGCGAGCACTGTGTGGACGATGATCCTGTGTTTCGAGCCATGGAGGCAGACCTGTTCAACCTCTACCCCTCTGTTGGGGAGGTGAACGGCGACCGCAGTAATTTCAACTACGGCATGGCCTCCGGAATAGCGCCGCAGTATGGGCAATGCAAGACGCGGGTTGATTTCGACCAACGTGCTGCGGAACCGCGCGACGAAGTCAAGGGGCTGGTCGCAAGGACAACCTTCTACATGTTCGACCGATACAAACTGAGCATGTCACGTCAGCAGCAACAGCTACTGATGGCCTGGGACAAGCAGTACCCGGTTTCGTCGTGGGAAAAAGAGCGCGATCGTCGCATTGCCGCAATCATGGGGCACTCCAATCCGTTTGTAACGGGCGAGCGTCATTGGTCGCAAGGATACAAGGCCGTTGGTGAGGGGGTGGTGAGCGCCGTTCCAGTCAACCCTCCACGGGCAGCAGTCCAGCCAACCCTTGCGAGTGCAGCGAGCGCAGCCGCAGTGGGTTCGATCGTGGGTAACCGGAAAAGCCAGGTCTACCACCTGTCCACAGGGTGCCCTGGGTATGGTCAGGTGTCTGAAAAAAACCAGATATCCTTCACCTCGGAATCCGAGGCCCAGGCTGCAGGATATCGAAAGGCAGGCAACTGCAAGTAGTTGCTGCCTGTTGAAAGTCGGCCTCGCGAAACCGGGGCCGATACCTGAAATGAGGAGACCCCCTGTGAGAAAGCCCCCTATGAAAATCATCATCGAAGAATGGGATGGTGACGGTGCAATCCGGATTCCTGATGAAGCGTTGCAGGAGCTGGAGCTGGATGTCGGCGACGCTGTTTACATGATTGAAGAATTTGTCGGCAACACGCGATGCCTGGTCCTGTCAAAAAAGGCTCAAATCGCAGATCGAATAGACGAGCTCACTGAGGCCTGGGGTAGCGAACAGCACATCAGCTCCAAGGACAAATAAGGAAGCTGCTCTTCGGTGTGACTACCTTTTGCGCCGGAATCGAGGAATCTCCAAACCCAGGCTTTCACGCAAGGTAGTCCCTTCATACGCCCTGCGGTATACACCCCGCTCTTGCAACAGCGGTATGACCTCGCTTGTAAAGCGGTTGAACTGCTCCGGGTGCCCGATGTAGATGTTGAAACCATCCACCGCTCGGGCTTCGAACCAGTCAGCCATCTTCTGCGCAACAGTATCAGCCGTTCCGACGAAGGCACCCGGACGCAGCTGTCGGCCAAACTCTACGGCCTGGCGCAACGTGAAACCTTTCTCACGTGCCTGATCGGCGATACGTTTGGCTGCGGTGAAAAAGCTGCTGCGTGCAGACTCCAGACTCTCCTGGGGGAACGGCGCATCGAGGTCGTACTGGCTGAAGTCATGCCAACCGAAGTTGCGGCCAAATTCCTTCAGTGCGAGTTCAAAGCTATGGTCGGCCTGATGGTAATACTGCTCGATTTCACGCGCATGCTCATCGGTGTCACCCACATGGATTTCGGCACCGGGCATTACCAGTAATTGCTCAGGATCGCGGCCAAGTCGCTCTGCCCTGCCCTTGATATCGCGGTAGAAAGCCTGGCCCTGTTCGATGCTGGCGGCATGGGTGAAGACCACATCTGCAGTGGCCGCGCCGAGATCCCGGCCTTGCTCCGAATCGCCGGCCTGGAAGATCACCGGCTGGCCTTGATGAGAGCGTTGAATGTTCAGCGGGCCGACCACGGAGAAGTGTTCACCCTTGTGATTCAGACTGTGCAGTTTGCCTGGGTCGAGAAACTGGCCCGTCGCCCTGTCGCGCACGAACGCATCCTCTTCATAAGAGTTCCACAGGCCCTGGACAACCTGGACGTGTTCGGCCGCCCTGCCGTAACGGGTGTCGTAATCGTAATGCTCGTCGCGACTGTAATTGCCGGCGGTGCCGGCATCTCCACTGGTGACGACGTTCCAGCCCGCACGGCCTTTGCTGATCAGGTCGAGTGAGGCCAAGCGCCGCGCTACGTTATAGGGAGAGTTGTAGGAAGTCGTCAGCGTACCGACCAAACCTATATGTCGAGTGCTCACGGCAATCGCTGACAGCAGCGTCAGTGGCTCCAGGCGATTGAGGTAGTGGGACGGCGACCCGGGTGTGATGAACTGGCTGTCGACGATAAACATCAAGTCGAACAGTGCCGACTCGGCCTGGCGCGCAATGTCGATGTACCAGTCGACATTGACGCTGGCGTCGGCTGGCAACTTCGGATCAAGCCACAGGTTATGGCGGCCTGGCCCACCACAGCCCATTGTCAGGGCGCCCAGTTTGAGTTGTCTTTTGGTCATTTCAAAAATATTCCTTTCAGGGCCGGGCTTTGGCTGAGGCTGGCTGCAAGGACGCAGCGAATGAGTTGTCGAACAGGTTGGCTGCAGGGTAGGACTTTACAAAACCCAGGCTTGCGAAAAAGTCCACGGTCTTCTGCGCCTCCACAGGCACCTGAGGATTCAGCGGCTCGACGGTTGTTCGCGCTCGGGCAAACCAGGCACGCGCGATTTCGGCGTCAGCTCGAGTGCGTTTGGCCCATGCATCGGCATAAGCGTCAGTATTGGCGGGGTTCTGTAGAGTCCATTCACGCGCTTTCCTCAGACGCTGGAGAAAATCACTGATCTGCCCGCGCTTGGCGTCGACTGAATTGGCGTTGGCGGCAATGAAGCTCTGGGCCGGGATCAATCCATCAGCAGTGGCCAGGATCCGCGCACCCTGCCGTTCCTGCTGCGTGACGTAGGGTTCCCAAGTGGCGATGACGTCAACGGACCCACCGTCCAGCGCGTGGGAAGCATCCAGCGCGCTGAGGTAGCGCAGATCCAGCGAATCTCGTGGGACGCCCGCGTTATCCAGCGCGGTCAACAGTAGTTGCTGACTCCAGGAGCCTTTCCAGATGGCGGCGCGCTTGCCCTTCAGGTCCGCAAGGCTGTGGATCGACGAGTCCTTTCTTACCAGAATCGCCACACCGTCGAGATTTTGCCGGCTCGCTGCAATGACCTTGATCGGTGCGCCCAATGCACCGAGGAACAGCGCTGGCGCATCACCCAGCAACCCGATATCCAGGCTGCCGACATTGAGCGCCTCGGCCACAGGCGACCCTGCAGTGAATTGCTTCCACTCAAGGGTATAAGGCAAATCGTCCAGCACCCCCGCCGCTTCCATCACGGCCTGGGCGTTGTAACTTTGGTCCCCCACCACCAGCGTTTGCGCGTTCGCAGCAAGGCACAGCAAGGCAGCGGCCATCCCGGCCGCCAGTTTCGTCAGGTAACGCACGTTCGTCTCCAGATGCCTTCTCAGGCAATTCAGGTCGATCCGCGCGCGCGGTCTCGGTACTATTCGTAGGAAGGGACGAGCCGATAACGGCTCTACAGGCATGCCGAAGCTTTATGCCGCTGCTTATACGATGAGGCCATAACCCCTAATCGTAAAATACTCATTACGCATAACGTAATTCCATATAAATGCAGTAGTTGCATGAAGATTTCACGCCGCCCTGGTTCTAGACAAGCAGCGATTGGCACAACTCCCGAACATGTCCGCCCACGACCCTGGCCGCTTTCGACAACGGATGCTGGTGAGTGAATGCCAGGGCAATCGTTCTTTTGATCTGCGGCTTGTCGATCATCACCGCATCCAGCAATCCGCGTTCGACATCGTCCTGTACTGCAAAAAACGGCAGGATCGTGAACGCTCCCCCGACAGCCGCGACATCCTTCATTGCATTCAAGGTGTCGACCTCGATCGCCACGTTCAAAGCGACCTGATGTTTACGCGCCAGTTGATCGAGTGTTGTGCGCAAGCCATTTGGCCGTGAGGGCAAAATCAACGGAAAACCCGACAATGCGGTGAACGCAATCGGCTCGCCATTTCCAGCAAGGCTTCCGGCCTTGCCCACCAGATAAGTATCCACGACGCCCAATGTCTCTTCGTCACGGGCGGTGGATATGCCATAGCGGTTCACGACAATCAGGTCCAGGGAACCTGCCGCCAGTTGTTCATCCAGGTCACCACTGAACCCTTCCACCACATGCAGGCGCACCCCTGGAGCATGGGTTTTCAACTCGGTGAAAAGCAACGGCAGCAACTTGCGCGACATCGACGGCAGGACGCCGATGTGCACGGTTCCCGCCGGCACGCCCGAGGACTCCCTGACCAAGGTTTCCAGGCGCTCGGCCTGGGCCAGCAACAAACGGATTTCCGGCAGCACCAGCCGCCCGAAGTCCGACAGCACCAGGCCTCGCCCGGTGCGCACAAATAACTGGTCGCCCCACTCGCCCTCCAATTGCGCCAGCTGGCGACTGACCAGCGACTGGGCAGTGCCTAGCGCAACCGCGGTTCGCGAAATAGACCCGAGTTCCTCCATCAGCAGCACGCTTTGCAGTTGTTTGAGGTTCATCCGCCTCGTCCTCGTCGCCCTGGTTCCAGAGGTCGAAACATAAACCACACACAGGGCTTGAGCCATCACTTTTTGATGTATCTGATATCGCCTGTATGACTCTTCCGCATGTACCCCCCTCTCCCTAGACTTGATTCCAGACCTGAAGCCAACCCTCAGAATCGAGAGCCCCCCATGGCCCATAACAAGAAAATCGGTTCAACAGCGCTGTCGCTGTTCGACCCTTCCAGCGTCGCGATCATTGGCGCGTCGGACGATCCCAACAAAGTGGGTGGCCGGCCCATTCACTACCTGCGCAAGTTCGGTTACGCCGGCCGCATCCTGCCCATCAATCCCAAGCGCGAGTCGGTTCAAGGCTTGCCCTGCCATGCCGATCTGGCCGCGCTCGACGTTGTCCCGCAGGCGGCCATTATCGCCGTGTCGGGTCTGGCGGCCGTAGAAGCCATCAAGGCCTGTGCGAAGCTCGGCGTCGAAACCGTGGTGGTCATGGCCTCAGGCTTTGCCGAGACGGGCGAGAGCGGTCGCCAATTGCAAAATGAACTGGTGGAATTTGCCCGCCTGCATGGCATGCGCCTGATGGGGCCCAACGCTCAGGGCTTCGCCAACTTTGCCAACGGTGCGGTGCTGAATTTCAGCACCATGTTCATGGAAGTGCCCCCGGCGGACGGGCCTATCGCAATTGTCAGTCAAAGTGGTGCGGCGAGTGTCATGCCTTACGCGATGCTGCGTGAACAGGGTTACGGCGTACGCTACCTGGCCGCCACCGGCAATGACGCGGACCTGGGTGTTTCGGAGCTGACCCGGCTGCTGGTGGACGACCCGCACATTCGCCTGATCCTGGTCTACGTGGAAACCGTTTCCAATCCGCAGCTGCTGGCCGAGGCAGCCCGGATTGCCCGAGAGAACGGCACTCACATCGTGCTGCTCAAAGGCGGCGTGAGCAACAAGGGCGCTGCCGCCGCCGCTTCCCACACCGGAGCCATGGTGGGCCAGGATGGCGCCCTCGATGCCTACCTCGAGAAGCACGGCATCTGGCGTGCCCACGACATTCACGAACTGGTCAACGCAGCCCCCCTGTACCTGAGCGGCTTTGCTCCCGGTGCCGGGCGGACCGTGGTGATGAGTCACAGCGGCGCAGTGGGGGTGCTGTGCGCCGATGCCGCTGAACGTGTCGGACTGCCACTGGCCGAACTGGCCCTGCCAACCACTGAGCGCTTGAAAGGCTTGATTCCCGACTTTGCCAGCGCGGCAAACCCGCTGGATCTCACCGCGGCGCTGCTCGGCAATGGGGCCATGTTTCCTGCCGTCCTGAAAACGCTTGGCGATGACCCGCAGGCGGACATGTTTCTCATCGGGATTCCCGTGGCCGGCCCGGGCTACGACGTGCCGGGACTGGCACACACCACCGCCCGGTTCATGCACCAGACTGGCAAGCCCGTGGTGATGACTGCGCCGCAGGCCGATGTTCGCGCACATTTCCAGCAAGCGGGTGTACCGAGCTTTCGCAATGAAAGCGATGCGGTAGCCGCACTTCGTCAGTATGCCCGGCATTGCCAATGGCAAGGTTCTCCCCTGCCCGCTCCGCCAGCCGCGACACCCGGCACGCATAACGGCCTGCTTGATGAGGCTGTCAGCCTGAAACTGCTGGCGGATGCTGGCGTGCCGGTCGTCGAGCACCAGGTGTGCCATGACCCGGAAAGCGCCGCGCGCATCGCCGCCAGCTTCGGTGGTCGTGTCGTCATCAAGGGGTGCGCCGCGCAGGTCCCGCACAAGAGCGAACATGGCCTCGTGCATCTGAACCTCGCCGACCCGCAAGCGGCGCAAGAGGCGGCGCGTCTGTGCCTGGGTGCACTGGACAAACTGGGTGTCCCCCATGGGCAGTTGATCGTGGCCCGCTCGGTCAATGGCTTGCATGAATTCATGCTTGGCGTCGTCGTTGATCCCCTGTTCGGCCCACTGGTGGTGATTGGTGAAGGTGGAACCCTGGTCGAGATTCGCCAGGACAGCGTTTCGTTGCTCGCCCCCTTCACGCAATCGCAGGCTCAAGAGGCGATCAGTCGTCTGCGCATCGCCCCGGTGCTCAAGGGCGTTCGCGGTCAGCCGGCACTCGATGTCGAGGCCCTGGCCCGGGCGGCTGTGGCACTGGGTGATTTCGCCCTGCAACACCAGGCAAACCTGCTGAGCGTCGACGTCAATCCGGTCATGGTGCTGGCCGAAGGTGTGGTCGCCGTCGACGCCGTTATCGAATATCGGGAGGCGCCATGAACATCAGTCAACTCGATAACCCGCGCAGCGTCCTGGTGGAGATCAAGGATCAGGTTGCACGGGTCACACTCAATCGCCCGGCCAATCTGAATGCCGTCAATCAAACCCTGCGCAATGCATTGATCGATACGCTGGAGCAGCTTAATCGCGATTCGGGCGTCAAGGCGCTCGTCCTGACCGGTGCCGGTGACCGGGCGTTTTGTGCTGGCCAGGATCTAGAAGAGGCCAGCGCCGTCGACTGGAAGCAGATTGCGCCGTGGCTGAACGCGCAACGCGCCATGTACCAGGCCGTGCGCGACCTGGACAAACCCTGTGTGGTCGCCATCAACGGCGTTGCCGCCGGTGCCGGTATGCAACTGGCGCTCTGTGGCGACTGGCGGATTGCCGCGCCGGATGCCCGGATCGGTCAACCGGAAGTCAAAGCCGGCCTGGCCAGCATCGTCGGCTCCTATTTGCTGTCATTGCACGTTGGCCTGACCCACAACACACAGCTGTCTGTGTCCGGTGAACTGGTCAGCGGGCAACGTGCTTATGAGATGGGCCTGGTCACCGAGCTTGATGGCTCGGATGTGCTTGGCGCGGCCTTGGCACGTGCTCGCGCGTTGGCACAACTCCCCGAAACCGCCATCCGTTTATCCAAACAACGCTTTCGCGCGCTGACTCAGCCGGGTTTTGACGATGCCTGCACGGCAGGTATCCGCGCCCAGCTTGAATGCTACGCCAGCGGCGAACCACAAACCGTGATGAGCGCGTTTCTGGACGCGCGTGCACGCAAAGGAACCCAATAATGACTGCCTATCAAAATCACCTGATCGATGGAACCTGGACGGCGGCGCAATCAGCCGAAAGCACCACCCTCCACGATTCCGCCAGCGCAGCTGAAATGGGCCACGTCGCCCATGGCACCAGCGAAGAAATCCACCTCGCCGTTCGGGCGGCAAAAAACGCCTTTGCGTCCTGGTCGACATTGCCCGTCAGTACTCGCGCGGACTACCTGCGCGGTATCGCCAATCAATTGGAAGAACAGGTCGATCAGCTTGCGCAAGGCGTCGCCGCGGAAGTTGGCATGCCACTCAAGCTCTCGCAGCGGATACAGGTGCAGGCGCCGATCCTGGCCTGGCGCGCAACGGCTGACCTTGCAGGCGAGTGTCTGGCGGACACCCCGCTCGGACACTCCATCATCAACCACGCCCCGGTAGGCGTCGTCGGTGCGATCACGCCGTGGAACTACCCGTTGCACCAGATTACCGCCAAGGTCGCCGCTGCCTTGGTCGCCGGTTGCACCCTGGTACTCAAACCTTCCGAGCTGGCACCCTGTACCGCTCGCGCATTGGGTGAAGCTGCACTGGCCGCAGGCTTGCCCAAAGGCGTACTGAACATCGTCATGGGGGATGCCAAAACCGGTCAGGCACTGGTCGATCACCCGGATGTCGCCTTGTTGTCGTTCACTGGTTCAACCGCAGTGGGCCGGCGTATTGCCGCCTCGGCAGGCCAGGCCTTGAAGCGTGTGTCCCTGGAACTGGGGGGTAAATCAGCCTGCATCGCCACCGCCGATGCCCCCGCTGAAAGCGTGGTGCGCCAGGTGGTCGGGTCGTGCTTCCTGAACTCGGGCCAATCGTGCAACTCGCTGACCCGCCTACTCGTACCGATCGAGTTGTACGCCACCTATCGCGCCTTGCTCGCTGACGCCGTGACGCGCCTGACGTTAGGCGACCCGCGGGATCCAGCCACGCGCATGGGCCCTTTGGTGTCAGCGGCGCATCGCGATCGCGTTCACGCGATGATCGCCCTGGGTGAATCTCAAGGCCTGGACCTGATTGCCGGTGGCAGCCAGGCACAGGTGCCTGCCAATGGTTTTTTCATTGCCCCGACGATTTTCGGTCGTGTCCCACCGCAGTCAACGCTGGCGCAACAGGAAGTGTTCGGTCCGGTACTCAGTGTCATCACCTACGAAAACGAACAGCAAGCCATCGAAATCGCTAATGGCACGGCCTATGGCCTGGCCGCTGCCGTATGGGCAGGTCAGATCGATCATGCAGTGAAGCTCGCCCGTCAATTGCGCGCAGGACAGGTCGACGTCAATGGTGCGCCGTACAACCCGGCAGCCCCCTTCGGAGGCTTCGGTGACTCCGGTCTGGGCCGTGAAGGAGGGAAGTACGGCATCGAGGAGTTTATCGAGATACGCGCCATTCAAATGCCCGTGAGCAGTGCGAGGGAAAAATCATGAGCTTCAAGCAAATCGAACTCAGCCGCTTCGGTGCCCGCGAGCACGTTGCGGTGGTGACACTGATGCGCCCGGATAAAATGAATGCGCTGACCAAGGTGATGGAGGCTGAACTGCGTGAAGCCTTCGCCGAACTGGATCGCGACGACAGCGTTCGGGTCATCGTGCTGACCGGCAACGGTCGGGCATTTTGCGCCGGCATGGACATTGATGAACTGGAGGTGCTGCCACCGGACGACATCAGTGAAATGGCCTGGATGCGTGCCTACGACATGAACCGTCGCGCCGATTACCAAAGCCGCTATTCGTATTTTCCTGGCGTACGAAAACCCATCATCAGTGCGATCAACGGCGCAGCTGCCGGGCTGGGGTTGGTCCTGGCCCTGTACAGCGACATGCGGTTTGCCAGTGAAACGGCGGTGTTTTCCACGGCTTTCGCCAAGCGTGGGCTGATTGCCGAACACGGCATTGCCTGGCTGCTGCCGCGTATTGTCGGGCCAGGCCACGCCGCGGACTTGCTGCTCTCTTCACGCAAGGTATCGGCCCAGGAGGCATTGGGCATGGGGCTGGTCAACCGGCTGTTTTCGCCAGACAGCTTGCTGGAGCAAACATTGGCATACGCCGAAGACCTGGCAATCAATGTCTCGCCCCGCTCTGTGCGGGTCATCAAGCAGCAGCTGGGCGAATCCCCTTTTCAGACACTCACCGAATCCATCGCACAGGCTAACCGGGAGATGTTCCTGAGCATCCAGAGCGACGACTTCAAAGAAGGCGTGGCGCACTTCATGGAGCGACGACCGGCGCGTTTCAGCGGCACCTGATCAGCCCGAAACACTGCAGAGCTGCGACAATCGTCAGCGGAACAAAGCCTGGACTGTTGCGCTGACGATGACACGGCCTTTGATATCACGAGCACTCCATAACAATAACAAGGAGTCAGCGATGACTACTCTCAATACAGCGCAGCAACACACCGGCGAGCACGTCCCTGCCCTCGCCGACTCAACGTTCAAGAAGGTCATGTGGCGATTCATGCCATTGCTGTTCCTTTGCTACGTCGTCAGTTACCTGGACCGGATCAACGTCGGCTTCGCCAAGTTGACCATGCTCAACGACCTGTCCTTCAGCAACGCGGTGTATGGCCTGGGTGCCGGTGTGTTCTTCATTGGCTATTTCTTCGCCGAAGTGCCCAGCAACATGATCCTGCACCGGGTCGGGGCGCGGCGCTGGATCGCTCGCATCATGATCACCTGGTCGCTGATCTCGGCGGCGACTGCGCTGGTGCAGACACCGATGCAGTTCTACATCGCGCGCTTCTTCCTGGGTATTGCCGAAGCAGGCTTTTTCCCAGGCATCGTGCTCTATCTCACCCTGTGGTTCCCTGCTCATCGCCGGGGCAAGATGGTTGCGTTCCTGATGGCGGGCAATCCGGTCTCCGGCATCCTCAGCGGCCTGGTATCGGGCTATATCCTGCACACCATGAACGATGTGCACGGCCTGGCGGGTTGGCAGTGGCTGTTCATCATCGAAGCTGCGCCGGCGCTGATACTGGGTTTCGTGGTGATGTTCTTCCTGACCGATAAAGTCGCCGATGCCAAATGGCTGAGCGACGAGGAAAGAACACTGGTAGCCGGGGAAATCAGCAACGACAACAGCACCAAGACACACAGTACGGTGCGCCAGGGCCTGCTTGGCGGCAGAGTGTGGCTGATGTGCGCGATCCTGTTTTTACTGGTCATGGGGACGAGCACCATCGGCTTCTGGCAGCCCAGCATCATCAGCAACTCGGGGATCACCGATCCCAGGATGATCGGCATCATTTCGGCAGTGCCCTATCTGGCAGCCCTGCTGGGCATGTACCTGGCCGGCAAAAGCTCTGACCGCCACCGCGAGCGTCGGTGGCACGCAGTGATTCCATTGCTGGTGGCAGTACCGGGCTTTCTGATCTGCGCGTTCTTCCCGTTGACCCCTTGGCTGGCCATTACCGGCCTGGTCATCGCAACGGCCGGGATCATCACCTCGCTGCCCATGTTCTGGGCATTGCCAACGTCCTTCCTGGGGGGTGCAGGCGCAGCCGCCGGCATTGCGCTGATCAACTCCACCGGCAACCTGGCAAGTTTCGCCGGCCCCGCGTTGCTCGGCGCCCTCAGGGACCTGACGCAATCGATGACGACGGGGCTGGTGATCGTAGCCGTCTGCGTGTTCCTGTCGGCCATGATCATCCTGGTGTTCGTGCCCCGCCAAAATGGTCAACCGATAAGCCCCTATAAGAAACCCGTCGCAGCTTCCAGGAATGAATCCAGCACAAGCGGCGCTCCCTTCACATCCCGCACGGGCGTTGTTGCCCGTGCGGACCTTCAACCAGAGATGACCATGAACAGCCCACTCAACCGCGACGCAGCTGACGCAATGCAGGCAAACGAACGGGAAGCCGAGTACTTCGAGTACAGCAAGGCGGCGAACCCGATCAGCGCCAACCTCATCAGCCGAATTCCATACCACAGCTTTGCGGCGACACTCTATGACAGCGGGCCATCGCGGGTCGTACCGCTGGACCTGAGCGATGCCCTGGGCTGTGAAGGCCCCGCAACAGGGCCGGGCCTGTGCGCAAACTTCATCCGTCTCAATGCGGGTGACAGCCTTGCACTCCAGCCCAATGCGACCTCACAGGTTTTTTATGTGATTGCCGGCGCAGGCCAGGTGATTCAGGGTGAACACCTCATTGAATGGTCCAAAGGCTGCTTCATTGCGCTGCCAGGTCTTCTGGGCGCCCGCTTCAGTGCCACTGAGGATGCTCGCCTCTACTATGTGCATGACGAGCCCCTGCTGCGTTACCTGGGTGTCACTGGCAGCATCGATCGGTTCGCGCCAACCTTGTATCCGGCGCAGACCGCCAACGCGAAGCTGCGTGAAGCGGCGAATGACCCGCGCGCTCAAGATCGTAGCCGTATCAGCATCTTGCTGGGTAATCGTAATTTTCCGCAAACCAGGACCGTGACCCACGTGCTCTGGGCCATGTACGGCATTCTCCCTGCGGGTTCGATCCAGAAGCCGCATCGGCACCAGTCCATTGCACTGGATTTCATCATCGACTGCCCAGCGGGTTGCTACTCACTGGTCGGGACTGAACTGGAGGCTGACGGCCAGATACGCAATCCTGTTCGGGTGGACTGGGCACCCGGGTTGGCATTCGTGACCCCTCCGGGCTACTGGCACGCGCATTTCAACGAGTCGGATCAACAAGCATTTTTGATCCCCATCCAGGATGCCGGGTTGCAGACCCATCTTCGCTCGCTGGACATTCGTTTCAGCTGAGTCTGGCAAAAGTCGGGCTGACCGGTAACACAGCCCCGTCAGCTACACTCATTCGATACATTTGTGCCCCGAGACTTCGACCATGGCCAACAAGACCGCAATCGTATTCGCTGGCGGCGGCAGCCTGGGTGCAGTGCAGGTGGGCATGTTGCGGGCCCTGGTCGAGGCCAATGTCCGATTCGACATGGTGGTCGGCGCTTCGGTAGGCGCCATCAACGGGGCCTACTTTGCCGCACGGCCCGATTCCGATGGTGTCGAGGCTCTCGCCGGGTTCTGGCGCAGGCTGTGTAAAAACGACATCTTTCCCCTCTCCTGGCTCGATACCTGTAGAGGACTGATCAAACGGCGTGGCTTTCTGTTGCAGCCGGCGGCCTTGCACCGATTGCTCGGTCAGGCACTGCCCATTCATCGCATCGAGGACGCAGCGCTACCCCTGCACATCGTCACCACCGACCTGCTCAGTGGTGCCGAGGCCGTTCTGTCCAGTGGCGAACTCGAGCAGGCGCTACTGGCCAGCGCGGCCATCCCGCTGGTGTTCCCCTGCGTGCAAATCGCCGACCGGTTCCTGATAGACGGCGGCGTGGCCAGCAATACACCCATTTCGACTGCCGTCGCCCTGGGCGCCACCAACGTCGTGGTCATCCCCACCGGCGTGAGTTGCGCCCTGACACAACCGCCCCGAGGCCTGGTCGCCCTGGCCTTGCACACCGTCAATCTGATGAGCATGCGCCAACTGGTGAGCGACATCGAACACTTCCGCACGCTCACCAGCCTGCACATCGTCCCGCCCTTGTGCCCTGTGGATGTCTCGGTATTCAACTTTGACCAGACCGAGTCCTTGCTGCAGCGCGCCTATGAGCAAACCCTGCGGTGGCTGGAACGTGGGGGGCTCGAACGCACCAAGGTACCCGGTGCGCTGACCCTCCACTCACATGCCCATGAGCATTGATCGGATCGGGATCAAACCTGGCCCAGCTTGATAAGCCAGGAGAAATGCTCGACCGCCAACCGATATCCCTGGGTACCAAAGCCTGCGAGTACGGCTTTTGCCGCCTTGGACACATAGGATAAATGACGAAACGATTCGCGCTGATGCACGTTGGAGATATGCACCTCGATCACCGGCACCTCGGCGGCAATCAAGGCGTCATGGATGGCAACTGAAGTGTGCGTCCAAGCCCCGGGATTGATGACGATGCCGCTGACGCGCCCACGTGCCTGGTGGATCCAGTCAATCATTTGGCCTTCATGGTTGGTCTGCTGGAACTCGATAGCCAATTCCAGATCAGCTCCGATTTCGCGGCAACGCAGCTCCACATCCGCCAGCGTTTCATGCCCGTATACAGCCGGTTCCCTGAGGCCCAGCATGTTCAGGTTAGGGCCGTTGAGGATCAAAATCGTCTTCATTGCAAATCCTTGATGTGGTTTCAGTGGTTGCTGGCGCGAATCGCTGTGAGCCGTGCCTGATGGTATTCATTGGCTTGCGTGGGCCTTGCATCTGGCTTGCCGAGGTCGGCCATGGGAATTCGGGAGGTCTCTGGCGCGCTCCACGCGGCAATAGCTGCGAGCAGCGCACAGACGCAGGCGATAGAGCCCACGATCAACGGGATGTTTTCGGTGCCCGGCCCGGCGACCCATGCGAACAGCGCCGGAAGCATGGCGGTGATGAACAGACCGGAGTTTTGTGCGATGGCCATGGCCGACACGCGATAACGGGTTTCGAACTGCTCGGGGAAGAAAGACGGGAAGACCGCGTTGTAGCCCTGGTAAACCATTCCCCACATCAACAGGGAAGTCGCGAATGCCAAAGGCAGGCTGTGGATGCTGATCGCATACAGGTAGGCGAACGACATCAAACCGCAACCCAACGCACTGGCCATGATCAATGGACGGCGGCCAATTTTGTCGGACAGGCTACCGACGAAAGGAATGCACAACACCGCGACCAGGTTGCCCGCGACCGGGATCCACAGGTAGACGCTCTTGTCGAAGCCGATGCCATAGGCAGGTTGCACCGCATAGGCCGCACCGAAAACGGTGGTCACGACCGGGATCACGTTCATCAGCGAGACACCGACCACCACCAGCATGCCGCGCCAACTGTGTTTGAAGGCGGCAACCACGGGCGACTCTACAGCTGTTTGTTTGTCGTTTTGCGCCACGAATGCCGGGGGCTCCTCCACTTCACGACGGATGATGAAGCCTGCAATCAAGACGCCGGCGCTCATGAGGAACGGGATACGCCAGCCCCAGGTACTGAATGCCTCACTCGACATGAAGTAAGCCAGCGGAAGAAAAATGGCGGCGGCGAGTACTTGCCCGGCTTGCACGCCCTGGAGTGTGAAGCTGCCGAAATACCCTCGTCGTCCTTGCGGCGCGTGTTCGAGAATCATCGAACTGGCACCGGAGATTTCACCGGCAACGGCAAACCCTTGAACCAGTCTTAACAGCACGAGCAGGATCGGCGCCCAGATACCGATGTGCTGATATGTCGGCAGCAGGCCCACGGCCATGGTGGCGAACCCCATCAGGAACATGCACAGCAGGAGAACGTTTTTCCGCCCCCGGGTATCGCCCCAATGCCCAAGAAAAAACGCGCCGACGGGACGTGCGATATAGCCCACGCCATAGGTGGCCATGGAAGCCACGATGGCGATCTTCGGATCTGTGGAAGGGAAAAACAGTTGCGGAAAGATAAGCGCGGCCGCCTGGGCGTAAATGAAGAAATCGTAGTATTCCAGCGCCGAGCCAATCCAGCCGCTGGCCGTTGCCTTCTTCGCCTGACGCGAACGATGCTGTTCGCTCTCTAATGACGTTGTCATTGGATGCCTCCGGTTATTGTTTTTATTGGTTGGTCAGGGCGCCGCGAACAGCCCCTTTTTGCACACAACATCAGGCAGGGTTCAGGCCTGCCTGATGTTCATGTCGGGTCGATTTGAACAATGCTGCCGGTGCGCGCCGCTTCGGCAATCGCCTCGGTGATGATCAGGTTCCGCAGGCCGTCACGTACCGTAACCAGCGGTTCCTCAATACCTCGGATGACATTGCAGAAATGCTCAAGCTGGCGCTCCAGCGGATCCTGGCGAATGACTTGCGCCGTGGCTGACTGGAAAGGTTTCCACCATGAACGGTCTTCGGGCTGCGCGTAGTACTTGAGGCGCATGGTCGGCACCGATAGCGAGCCGCCCTTGCCACAAATCACGTAGCAGTCTTCATCGTCGTACGAGGGGTAGCTGGCGTTCTCCTGGGAAGTCTGCTCCCAGCTGCGAGCACTGCCCGCACTGTCGCAGAGCATGAACGAGCCCAGGGCGCCGTTCTCGAACCGCAGGCCGATGCACACGGTGTCTTCGACGGGGAAGCCACGCGCCGCGTTGGACTGCATGGCCTGTACGGCAACAATCTCGCCGCACAACGAACGCAGGTTGCCGATCTCGTGGATCATATTGATCAGGATGGGGCCACCGCCCGCCTCGCGTCGCCAGGCAGCGGCATCGAAATAGTCGTCCGGCTTGTAGAACAGCGCGCTCCCCTGCACCGCCACCAGATCGCCGAGCATACCTTCTCGAACCAACTCCCGGGCCTTGGCGAGAATCGGGCTGTGCGCGCGATGATGGCCTACCAGTAACCTGGCATTTGCAGCGTCGGCGACAGCGAGCAATCGCTTGCCCTCATCGACGCTGTGGGCCACGGGTTTTTCGATCAGTGCCGCGATTCCGGCATCGATACACTGCAATGACTGTTCGACGTGAAGTGCATTGGGCGTTGCGAGGATGACGCCGTCAGGTTTTTCTGCGGCGAAACAGGTCTGCAAGTCGGGGTATTGCGCCACGCCCAGTGTTGCCAGGTAGTCGGCTGAAACCGGCATGGGATCGATGATGGCGGCGAGTGTGCAGGATGGGTTGGCTTGCACGAGTTCGATATGACGGCGACCGATGAGCCCGGCGCCGGCGACGGCAATTCTGACTTTGGACATGGTTTGATCTTCGCAAGCATTGTTTTTGTATTCGCGCCAGGGCGATGAAGCCGCGACACGATCTGCTAGGATCAAGCCTACTATCAACGTTGAAGACCATAATTCGCCAGTATGGAAAATCAGAATTCTCCCCTAGTGAACAATGATCCCTTTTTACGGGACTTGCTCCTCTTCTCGACAATCGCCAAGCGCGCCAGCTTCATCGCCGCAGGTAACGAACTGGGTATCTCCCCGGCCCACGTCAGCAAGCGCATCGCCGCACTGGAAGAGACGTTGGGATGCAAGCTGTTCAATCGCACAACCCGCCGTGTTTCCATTACCTCGGATGGCGAAGTGATGCTGGTCTGGGCCCAGACCATCATGGACAACGTCAACGGCATGCTCGAAACCTCGCTGGGCGACCGGGTCGAGCCCAGGGGCACGTTGAGGATCAGCACCAGCCATCGCCTGGGTAGATTCCATATCGCCCCGATCCTGGCGCTGCTGCGAAAGCGCTATCCGAAGCTGGAGGTCTGGCTGGAACTCGTGGATCGTCGCACCGATCTGATCGCGGAGAAATTCGACATCGACATACGCATCGGAGAGGTCAACGAGCAGAACCTCATTGCGCACAAGATCGCCGATAGCCATCGCATACTCTGTGCGGCGCCAGGCTACCTGGAAGACAGGGGTCATCCCGCAACGCTGTCTGAGCTTGCGCTGCACGATTGCCTGTTGTTCCGGGGTCGCGACCAGAGCTTTGGCGTCTGGCGCCTGGAAGGGCCAAGTGGCATGGAAAGCGTAAAGGTGACCGGGCCGATGGCCTCCAATCACAGTGATGTGGTTCGTGAGTGGTCGCATGAAGGATTCGGCATCATCATGGCCTCTACCTGGGACGTTGCGCCCAGCATCGAAGAGGGGAAACTGGTGCGTATCCTCCCCTCCTATCGACAGACAGCCAACGTGTCCGCAGTGACAACCGTTCGCGCATCGGGGTCGGCGAAGATCAATGCGTGCCTGGAGTTTCTGACTGCACAGCTCAATGCGGGTGCTTACGCATTGAAGCGTTTGTAGCGGCGTGCCGCTCTAATGCATGGTTTTGCACGCCTCAAGCTACAGAGGCAACGGTCTATCTTGCACGACCCGCTTCATCACCAGCGTTGAAGTCAGGCGCTGGACGTTGGGCAACGTCGAAAGGCTCTCATCGTAGAGGCGCTGAAACGCCGGCAAGTCTTGTGTAATGACGTGCAGCAGGTAGTCCGGCTCGCCAAACAACCGCTGGGCATCGACCACCTGTGGGATGTCCACCAGGGCCGTCTCGAATGCCTCGACAGCCCGCCTGTCTCCCTCGCGCAACGTAGCGAATACCATCGCGGAAAAATTCAGGCCCAATGCGCCAGGATCCAGTTGCGCTCTATAGCCAAGCAACACCCCCGACTCTTCCAGTGCCCGTACTCGACGATGACAAGGGGAAAGACTCAGCCCCACGCGCTCGGCGAGTTCGGTGACTGAAAGTCGACCATCCTTTTGCAGCTCAGAAAGAATCTTTCGATCAATCCTGTCCATCTGGAAATTCCTTCTAATCGTGCGCATCTGCACGACAATCTTTGGAAGTAAATTCTAACAGGATTTCATTATTCTTCCTTGCATCCAAATCTCCCGGAGCAAGACGATGCAGAGTGCCCTTCATCAGCAGCCCAAGTGGCTCGCGCCATGACCTTGAGTGTTTTCGTTGCCTTCTGGGCGGTATCTATCCTGTTCGTCATCACACCGGGTGCCGATTGGGCCTATGCGATTTCCGCCGGGCTCAGGGGCCGGGTCGTCATCCCTGCCGTGGGCGGGTTGTTGTCCGGCCACTTGCTAGCCACGGTGATTGTGGCCGCCGGCGTCGGGACGCTGGTGACCAACCACCCCTTTGCCTTATCGGTGCTTACCATTGCAGGGGCGGGTTATCTGCTGTGGCTGGGCATTAACATGCTTTCCCGCCCTGCTACACCGCACGCTGATGGCATTCAGGCGTCGAGTTCCTGGAAGCGCTGGGCGATCAAGGGGCTATGCGTAAGCGGGCTGAATCCAAAAGTGTTCCTGCTGTTCCTGGCACTGCTGCCTCAATTCACTGACGCGACGGCTGCCTGGCCGGTGCCCCTGCAGATGATTGCGCTGGGGCTCATCCACACCGTCAGTTGTGGCGTTATCTACCTGCTGGTGGGATTTGGCTCGCAGGTTGTGCTCACGGCCCGTCCAGCCGCGGCGCGCCGGGTCAGCCGTTTTTCCGGGGGGGCCATGATCATCATCGCAATCATTTTGCTCAGGGAGCAGATGCTGGGTTAACTCACTTTTTTCGGCGAGGCGATCCCGATGCCTGGTCTTGTCATCTCAGGACGTTTGGGTCAAAGTCCTGCGTCGTCCGCAAGCGCTGCTTCCCTACGAAATGACCACCCACACCGGTCCAGCGATGACAGCCCGGCCAGCAAGATTGTGCGATAAGAGGATCATCAATGCAGGTTTGCATCACCCAGGAAGACCATTGGGTCAACACGCCGTATGGGCAGGTGTTCGCACGCTGCTGGTATCCGGGCAATCACGGGGTGGCCGAGCCAACAGCCCCCATTGTTTTGTTCCACGACTCTCTGGGATGCGTGGAGCTATGGCGCGACTTTCCTTCCCTGCTGGCGAAGGCAACCAACAGGAATGTCGTCGCTTATGACCGCTTGGGCTTTGGTCGTTCAGACCCTCATCCAGGCGATTGGTCCAACGACTTCATTCGTGAAGAAGCGCAGCGTTACTTCCCATTCGTGCGCGCAAGCCTGGGCATCGAGCGCTTTATCGCCTTCGGCCATAGCGTCGGCGGTGCAATGGCCACACACTGCGCCGCGTTGTTTTCCGAGCACTGCCAGGCCCTGGTCACCGAGTCTGCCCAAGCCTTTGTTGAAGAGCGGACACTGGGCGGCATCCGAATCGCCAAAGAGCAGTTTCAACAGCCAGGGCAGATCGAGCGTTTGCACAAGTACCACGGTGAAAAGGCGCAATGGGTCCTGAATGCCTGGACTCAAACCTGGCTTTCCCCCACCTACGCAGACTGGACCATCGAGAAGGATCTTGCGACGATCCAGTGCCCTATGCTGGTTATCCACGGCGCCGAAGATGAGTTCGGCTCAACGTTGCATCCCCAGCGTTACGCCAACCTGGCCCGAGGGGAGATCGAGATGCTTGTCATCAGCGATTGCCAACACGTTCCGCACAGGGAAAAAACCCAGGACGTGATTGATGCGGTTTGCCGTCTGCTGTAGATCGGCATCTCACTTTCCAGGCGCTCTCCCCCGACCCACTCCGCTGCGCCTCCTCTACCTCTACTTGTGCCCCACGCTACCCATGGCAGACGTTGATCCCTTCCAACAAGGGAGGTGTGTGCCACAGGGCTCGCGCGCAACCATGACTGCAATGCGCGAGTTGCGCAGGTCCAGCAGTCAGTTGCCCCTGTAAACAGGCTGCTCACCGAACGTGTTGATTTGGTCATCATGCTATTGGAGGGAACAAGCCTTGAAACAACTGACACCGTTGGACGCCCAGTTCTTCTATTCCGACGCCACCCATCAACCCATGGTGGGGGGCAGTCTGTGGATTTGCGACTAACGCACCGCACCCAACGGGCTGGTTCGGCACAAGGACATCATCCGCTACATCAACAATCGCCTGGGCAGCACCTCATTGTTTCGCCGACGGCTGCAACACGCGCCCTTCTGCCTGGACGATCCCTACTGGGTGGAGGACAAAAGTTTCGACCTCGAATACCACATCCGCCACGTCGGCCTGCCGCAACCTGGCGACTGGCGGCAACTGTGCATCTTCGCGGCGCGGTCCATGTCGCGCACCCTTGACATGGACCGCGCGCCCTGGGAGCTCACCATCATCGAGGGGCTGAACAACGTAGAAGGCGTGGCACCCGGCAGCTTCGCCCTGCTACTGCGTTTTCATCACGCCTACATCGATGGCAAGGCTGGCATCGAGATCAACAATCTGCTGATGAGTGATCAACCTGAACCCGATGAGCGTCCTTACCGCCAACCTTACAATGATCGCCTGCCCAGTCGCGCGCACATGTGGAGCAAAACCGTTCCCCGCTTGTTGACCCAGCCTCTGCGCAGCTTGCGCGCCAGCTACAGTGCGTCCAGGGCAGGACTGAATTTGCTGACCCGGCTGCGCGCAGAGAACCGGCCCGCCCAGAAGAGCATTCCCAGCACCGTGTTCAACGCCCAGGTCTCGCCGCACCGGACCTTTGGCGGATTGTCCTGGAAGCTCGACGAGATCAAGCAGGTCCGCCGCTGCGCCAAGGGCGCCACACTCAACGACGTCATCCTGGCCATTATCGCCGGGGGGCTGCGGCGCTACCTGATACGCCGCGAGGCTCTGCCCACCGAGCAGTCGCTGGTCGCAATGTGTCCGGTCGCGATTCTCTCCGAGCAAGCCCAGCGGACCGGGAACCTGGTGTCCGGCATGCTGATCGGCATAGGCACGGATATCGAGGATCCCGTCGAACGGCTGCAGTCGATCCTCGAGCGCACGCAGTCGGGGGCCGAGCTGGCCCGCGATGTGGTGTATGAGCTGATCGTTTCAATGGGTGACCTGGTCCCTGCGCCGATGCGCATGCTGGGTGGCTGGATGGGCAGTCACTGGCGTCATGTCGGCAAATACCATCTGTGCAACACCCTGATCACCAACTTCCCGGGTCCCGTGGGCAAGGCACGCAAGTACTTCGCCGGCGCCGAGGTGCAAGCGGTCTATTTCGTCCCGCCAATCGCCGACGGCATGGCGCTCAGCCATGCCGTCACCAGCCTCTACGACCAGATCATTCTCGGGGTGGGCAGCGATCGCGACGTCTTGCCTGATATGGACGTTTACATCGACTGCCTGCACAAATCCACCGAGGAATATCTGGCCCTGGGCCGGCAGCCGATGGAAGCGGCTGCCAAGGAGCCTCCTGCAACGCCACCACGCAAGCGAGCCAGCCCCGCAGCTGCCGACGTCGAGCAACCGTGCGAGTGACGAGTGCCCTGCAGGGATTGCCCCTCGCCCATGACCGTTGGAGAGAACAAACATGTTAAGGCACAAGACGCCGAGCGCTCGGCCGCATGAAAAAATGCAGCACTCGCGCAGCTATAAGGAGTGGGTCAACCACGCCTGCGCATTGGATGAACAGAGCGCAATGGACGACTGGCGCAGAAATGAAGTGTCCAGGGACTATGACCACCGCACCGTGCGCCAACGACTGGAGCGCTTGAGCGTCCTGCGCCATTCAGGCGCCTGCGCCGACCTGATGTTCGCGCTCAACGAGGGCATCCATGGCAACCTCGCCGGGATGGGCAAGGCAGAGCTTTACAGCCACGCCCGCATGGGCACCAAGCATTTGATCCACCAGTACATCGAAGAAGTCTGCCGGTCACTGCAAGCCATCGATGGCGTTGACGAGCAGGTGATGTCACTGGACGAGCGTCGGGATTTCTTCCTCCGTGCCAGCCAATGCTTTGGGCGTTCGGCCTTGATGCTCAGCGGGGGTGCGATGCTCGGTTACTTCCACGTCGGGGTACTCAAGACCCTTATCGAGGAGGGCCTGCTGCCGAAGATCATTTCCGGTTCGAGTGCCGGTTCACTGATCGCAGCCATCGTCTGCACTCACCAGGATGATGAGTTGCTCGAGCACCTGCTGCCCGAGCGCCTGACCATGACGTACGCCAGGTCCGAGGCCAAGCGAAGCTCGCGCCTGAATGCCATGGTGCAGGCGCAGGACGTCACAAACCATGTGCAGGGATTGATTCCCGACCTGACGTTCGCCGAGGCCTATCAGGTCAGCGGGCGCCATCTGAACATCACGGTCACAGGGCTTGAGCCGCAACAGGCGCCCCGCCTGTTGAACGCAATCACGGCGCCCAATGTCTTGATCCGTTCGGCGATCCAGGCCTCTACCGCCGTCATGGGCATTATCGCGCCGGTGACCCTGCAGGCCAAAGATGCCGCTGGCCATCAAGTGCCGTATCTTCCAGGGCAGCGATGGATCGACGGCTCCTTTACCGATGACTTGCCCGCCAAACGCCTGGGCCGGCTCTATGGTTTCAATCACTTCATTTCCAGCATGGCCAACCCAGCGGCACTGCTTTTCACACCCAATCCCAATGCCCGGCACGGTTTACTAAAAGGCGCATTGGAGCAACACATCCGACTCGGCAAATCCCTGGCAACAAGCCTGTTGCGCGTGAGCAAAAATCATCTGCGTCTGCGTAACCCCGCGCTGGCACGCTGGCAGCATCTGGGTTACAGCATGCTGGTGCAGGACTACACCGCTGATATCAACATCTTTGTGGCCAAGCGTTGGCACAACCCGCTCAAGTTACTGACGCCGTTGCCTGTCCATCAGGTCAGGCAACTTGTCAAAGAGGGTGAGCATGCCACCTGGGAGCGCATGGAGATGGTGCGCAATTGCACGGCCATCAGTAGAACCCTCGATCAAATCCTGATTCGCCGCGGGTGGCACACCAGGTGCTGATCCTGGCTCCTACCGGGTAAATCCGCACGACCCCGTTCCATGCGAGACAGGGTCGTCGGTATGCAAACGCCTCAATCCGTCAGGGTGCGCAACTCGTTTCGAACCAATGGGGGAATGGCGACCGGCTTGTTACTGGCTCGATCCACGTAGACGTAGACCACGTAGCCGAGGGCGCAAATCGTCGGTTCGTCATTGCGGAAAATGCCGAGCTCGTAACGCGCACTGCTGGTGCCCAAATGGGCGATGCGCAGGCCAACGGTCACTCGATCGGGAAAAGTGATCGGCGAGAAGAAGGTGCAGCTGGATTCAACGATCAATCCGATGACCGGACTGCTGTCGATGTCCAGTGTGCCCTGCTCCACCAGAAAATGGCTGATTGCCGAATCGAAGAATGAGTAGTAGACAACGTTCTGCACATGGCCGTAGGAATCATGGTCCCCCCAGCGTGTGCCGAGGGTGTAGAAGCGGCGAAAATCGTCGCGGCTGGGACGGTAGGCCTTCTCGCTCATGGCACCGCCTTGTTGATGGCTTTCACGTTCATTCGCAAATCCTCGGACAAATGGCTTCGACAACCCCAGGGTGCGTATGCTCGGGGTTGGATTGCGAGGGTACAGGCTGGTTTTACATCGCTCGCCTCCCCCTTCGGAGGGGGGTAGCTGATGGGACAGTTGGCAATAAATACTTGGCCGGGCGCGGTCAGGAGCCGCACGCGCAGGTCTTCAATCCGATAAAGGAATGACCAGGGTCAACCAGGTGTTCCAGCCCTCTGCCCGGTTCTGCGCGTCAAATTCGTAGTAGCCCTTGAGGTTGGTGTACCAGAGGTCTTTACCGACCTCCGCCAACCGCTTTGGCTTGCTGCACTCCTCCGTTCCCGATGTAATCGTGCGCACCAACGTCAGCCGCAGCCGTCTCGACCTGCTGCAGAAAGGTCCGGATGCCGCGCTGAGCTTCCTGCGCCAGCAAATCGCCCACTTGCGCAGCCTGGGGCAGATCCGTCCGGTGGCCCAATTGCTGGGCGAACAGGTGCGCGTGAGCCTGATCAAGGGCCAGCGCAACCAAGCGGTGGAATTACTGCAATCGCTCGAAGACTTTGTCCGCGACCACGGCAGCGAGCGCGGTGGCCGGGCGGAACTGCCAGCGATCGCCGCATTGGCCCGCGCACGAGTACTCATCAGCGAGGACTCACAGGCAGCTCTGCAGGCGTTGAAAACGGTGGGCGACCACGCCGCACGCTTCCAGCGCCATCGCCTGGCCGTGCTGGTCGACCTGCTGTCAGCCGGCGTGCTGCAAGACCTCGATCGTGCCGAAGAATCCCTCGAGTGCCTGCGTCGGGCCGTGGAAGCCGGACAGCGCCTTGGGCTGATCCGCACCTTGCTCGACGAAGGCGCATTGAGCGAGAAACTGCTTGGCCGTCTTGCCCAAACCCCTCTTGAAGACCCCGTGCGCCAGTACGTGGACCAACTGATCGATAAACTGACCGGTCCTTGCGCGCAGGCGCAGGCAACAACACCGGCGCGGCGCAAGGCATCCACGGGGCAAGAGCCACAGTTGACACCCCGGGAGCGCGAGATCCTCAGCCTTGTGGCCCAGGCCATGTCCAGCAAGCGTATCGCCCATACGCTGGACATCACCCTGGACACCGTGAAGTGGAACCTGCGTAACATCTACGCCAAGCTCGGGGTCTCGAGCCGCTACGATGCGATGGTCTGGGCGCGCAACCACAAGCTGATCGACTGACCACCAGCGACTCCCCTCCCGTCGAGAGGGGAAGTCGTACCCTGAGATGACTCAGAACGCGAAGTGGCTCTCCGGCATGGCCATCAGGCACCCGGCACCTGCGAGCAACGCCTCGCGATGGGCACCGGCCCGTGGCAGCACCCGGCGCAGGTAGAAGTCGGCTGATTGCAGCTTGGCCTGATAGAACGCCGCTTCCCCGCTGCCGGCCTGCAGCACTTCACAGGCACGTACAGCCGCCTGCAACCACAAGGCCGCCAACATCGCGTAGGCCGAATAGGCCAGGAAGTCCACCGACACCGCGCCAATCTCTTCGGGGTCGCGGCGACAGGCCTGCAACACCGAGTCGGCCAGCGCCCGCCACTCCTGCAGGCGTTGTGCGACCCGCTCGGCCATGTCGGCCACCTGCGAATGAGCCGTGGCCAATGCTGCCTGGGTGGCCAGTTCGTCAATCAATGCATTGAGTTCGCTGCCGCCGTCGCCGAGCAACTTGCGGCGGATCAGGTCCAGTGCCTGGATACCGTTGGTACCCTCATAGAGCTGGGTGATGCGGCTGTCGCGCATCAGTTGCTCCATGCCCCACTCGCGGATGAACCCATGGCCGCCGTACAACTGCACGCCGAGGCTGGCCACTTCCTGCCCGCAGTCGGTGAAGAACGCCTTGATCATGGGAATGAGCAACGCGGCGCGGCGGGTGGCGGCATCACGTTGCGCCGGGTCGGTGGCGCCGTGTTCGAGGTCCAGTTGCCGGGCGGCGTAGGCGGCCAGCATGCGGCAACCTTCGCTGAGGGTCTTCTGGGTGAGCAACATGCGCCGCACATCCGGGTGCACGATGATCGGGTCGGCAGCTTTCTCCGGTGCCACGGGCCCTGTGAACGCCCGCGACTGCAAACGCTCGCGGGCATAGGCCAGGCCGCCCTGGAAAGCCGCTTCGGCGATGCCCAGGCCCTGCAGCCCGACCTGGAAACGAGCATCGTTCATCATGGTGAACATGCAGGCCAGGCCCTGGTTCGGTTGACCCACCAGCCAGCCGGTGGCGCCGTCGAAATTCATCACGCAGGTGGAAGCGCCCTTGATGCCCATCTTGTGTTCCAGCGCGCCACAGCCCAGCGAGTTGCGTTCGCCAAGCGAGCCATCGGCGTTGACCAGCCGCTTGGGCACCAGGAACAGGCTGATGCCCTTGATTCCCGGTGGTGCGTCGGGCAACCGGGCGAGCACCAGGTGAATGATGTTGTCAGTGAAGTCCTGCTCGCCGCCGCTGATGAAGATCTTGCTGCCGCTGAGCTGGTAGCTGCCGTCGGCCTGGGGCTGGGCGCGGGTGCGCAACAGCGCCAGGTCGGTGCCGGCCTGGGGCTCGGTGAGGCACATGGTGCCGGCCCACTCGCCGCTGACCAAAGGCCCCAGATAGCGCTGTTTGAGCGCGTCGCTGCCGTGGCGATGCAGGGCCAGGACCGTGCCTTCGGTCAGCCCGGAATAGACGCGGAACGACAGCGAGGCGCTCATCAGCATCTCGTGGAAGCTCGCCGAAACCATCTGCGGGAAGCCCTGGCCGCCAAAGTCCAACGGCCCGGTCATGCTGGCCCATCCTTGCTCGACAAAGAGCTTATAAGCCTGGGCAAAACCGTCCGGCGTGGTGACTTTGCCGTTCTCCAGGCGACAACCCTGCTCGTCACTGTTGCGATTGAGCGGCGCCACCACCTCGGCGGCGAACCGCGCGGCCTCTTCGAGCACGCCGTCGATGGTTTCGCGATCCAGGCCATTGTCCAGTTGTTGGCAATGCGCGGTGACGTCAAACAGTTCGTGCAGGACAAACCGCATATCGCGCAGCGGTGCTTGATAGCTCATGCCCGCCCCTCCCCATCGCCCTGGCCCATTGTCACGACCCCTGCAAACGTTGCCTGCCGTACGTCAAATCTTTTGCTCACACCGACACTCCCCAAAGCTGAAAAGAAGGATTGCCGACACCCTAAGCAGCTGCCTACTATTTGAGAAATTTCATTTTCATATGCGTGATATTTGCAGAATGAATACAACCAACTTCGACTTAAACCTGCTGCGCATCCTCGACGTGCTGCTGCGCGAACAGAACGTCTCCCGAGCCGCCGAGCGCCTGGCCCTCAGCCAGCCGACCGTGAGTAACGCCCTGGCCCGCCTGCGCGAACAGCTCGATGATCCGTTGCTGGTGCGTATCGGCCGGCGCATGCAACCGACGCCCAAGGCCCTGGCACTGGAAGGCCCGATTCGCGCAGCGTTGCAGCAGATTGAGCAGACCCTCAACGTCGACGAAAGCTTCGACCCGATGTCCAGCCGGCAGACCTTTCGCATTGCCATGACCGACTTTGTCGAACAGGTGTGCATGCCAAGCCTGCTGCGGCATTTGCAGGACAGCGCGCCCAACCTGCGCCTGGACATCGCCCCACTGGCGCCCAGCCTGCCGATCGATGCCCTGGATCGCGGACAACTCGACATGGTGCTGGGCCGCTTTGACGAAATTCCGGCACGCTTCGCCCGTCACCACTGGCGCAGCGAAACGCTTCAGGTCGCGTTGCGCCAGGACCATCCGCTGGTCAATGGCGCGCTGGACCTGCAGACCTTTCTGCGCTTGCGCCACCTCTGGGTACATGGCGGCCAGACCCGTGGCATGGTCGATCAATGGCTGGGGGAACAGGGTCTGTCACGGCAAATCGTCTACACCACCCCCAACTACCTGCAGGCGGCGCATCTGGTCGCGGCCTCGGACCTGTGCGTCGTGCTGCCGACCCAATTGGCGCGCAACTTCGCGACACTGCTGCCTTTGCAGCTGCATGATTTGCCTTTTGCACTGGACGCCTTCGAGCTGGACCTGGTGTACCTGGCACAACGTGGACAGGATCGAGCGGTGAGTTGGTTGGTGGGGGAAATTCTGCAGGCTGGCAAAGCTCCAGGGACATGAGTGCGGTGGCGCCCCTGGCTGTTTAACCGGCATCAGCCCGGAAGGTTTACCGCGAATCTTCGACCTGTTTGTACCTGGCGCGTGTGATGGAATGTATCCATTACAATTATTTGATTGTCGTGCCTGTCACTCCTAGCATGCATTCACACCTGCGGCCGGCTTTGTCGGACGCAGGCCAGGTATCAATCACCCATCCGGGTCAATACCTGCCCTCGCGGCACAATGAACGTCTGCCCCACTTGCACCGGAAGAAGCCATCATGCACATCGCAATCCTGACTTTTGAAGGCTACAACGAACTCGACTCGCTGATTGCCCTGGGCATCCTGAATCGAATCAGGAAGCCAGGCTGGCGTGTATCGATTGCCAGCCCGACCGCCAGAGTTCGCTCCATGAACGGGGTTGTCATCGAATCCCACGTGTCGCTACGAGAAGCGAGCGAGGCCGATGCCGTCATCATTGGTAGTGGCATGCTGACCCGGGAAGTGGTTGCTGACCCTGTGCTCATGAAGCAATTGCAGCTGGACCCTTCCCGGCAACTATTGGGTGCGCAGTGCTCTGGCACCTTGATCCTGGCAAAACTCGGATTGCTCAAGGACGTGCCAGCGTGCACCGACCTGACGACGAAACCCTGGGTTCAGGAAGCAGGTGTCGACGTCCTCAATCAGGCTTTTTTTGCCAATGGCAACATCGCTACCGCGGGTGGTTGCCTCGCCTCGCAATACCTGGCCACCTGGATTATCGCAAGGCTCGAAGGCATTGATGCCGCGCAAAGCGCACTTCATTACGTCGCACCCGTCGGAGAGAAAGAAGACTACGTTTCCCGCGCCATGGGCAATATCACGCCTTATCTGCCATCTGAAAAAATCGCCGTCTAACCCGAACACGCTCTTTGGGCTGACGCTGTTCACTTTAGCGAGGTGGGTATTTGGATTGGGGGCATATCCGTTGCTGCGGTAACAGCGTCTGGCGGTTTCGCTCTTACAGCGAGTCACTTGGAAAAGCCCCAAGTAACCAAGGGCTCTTGCCCCT
>NZ_AKJF01000136.1 GCF_000282475.1 Pseudomonas sp. GM78 | reverse complement strand
AAGGGCGAAACCCTAAGTGGCCGTTACCGCAGCAACGGATATGTACTCGGACAACAAAGACAGGTCGGCTGTCAGGCCGCCATCGCTGGCAAGCCAGCTCCCACAGGGGTTCAGCGGTGAGGTTCAGACCGAGTCAAGCAGCTCGCGCTGAGGCCTGTCATTGCTGCAACAGATAACCCGATTACGCCCCGAGGTCTTGGCCTCATACAACGCCTGGTCAGCATCGTTGAGCCACAAGGTCGCATCGGCGTGGCGTGCGTTAAAGGCCGCAAGACCAATGCTCAAGCTGACTTTCAGGGCCGGAGTTTGCTCGTAGCCCAAGGTCGCGAAACGGTCACGCAAGGCGTCCATGGCCACGGCCGCGTTGCCCAGCGGCAGGTCGGGAAGGATCACGCAGAACTCGTCGCCGCCATAACGCCCGGCCACGTCGGTGGCCCGCAGGTTCTGCCTGAGCATCTTGCTCAATCGGCGCAGCACGATGTCACCGGCGACGTGGCCGTAGGTGTCATTGATGCTCTTGAAGTGGTCGATGTCGATCAAGGCGATGGCCCCGCCCTGATGCTGGCGTTGGCAGCGCTGGAACTCGACCTCCAGTTGATCCTTCCAGGCGCCGTGATTGAGCAGGCCGGTCAGGCTGTCGGTGCGGCTCAGGGCCAGCAGCTCACGCTTTTGCCGGCCGAGGGTATAGGCCTGGCGATAGCAGATCCAGCCCAGTGCCATGGGATAAAAACACATCAGGGGCAAGCAGGCGTACAGCTGGAGCTGGCTGGTTTCAGGGATGAATACAGGGGTGAAGATCAGCCAGCCGACGCACACCCCGAGGATCTGCGCCGCACTGCCCACCAGGAGAAAACGCAAACCGCCGATAGCCACGTTGTTCATCGCCATCATGGAAATAGTCGTTGCACTGGGCAGCGGATTGAACTGCATCGCGGCGACCCAGAAGCCGCCCATGAACGCGTCGACCAACAGGTTGCGGTGTTCGGCGTGATAGGGCGTCTTGCCGCGACGCGCCCATTGATAGGCCAGGTGCGGCCAGAGCAAACCGTTGAACAGCATCAGGCTCCAGACCCACGGCGCCGGGTCCAGTGGGTACATCGCCACACTCACGCAGATCAAACCCAGCACCAGGCCGAGGATTCGCGACGTGTAGAGCCTCCTGGCCAGTGAAAGTCCTTTTCCTCCCATCTTTCCCATAGGGACCTCTGCACCACAGAACGAACCTGTTCACACCGGGAATGCAGGTGTGCCCGAAGTCTATCAGGGCAACGGCAAATAGCCATCACCGGCCGGCGGGACGAGCTCCCGTCGCCAGCAAATCGATGTACCCGCAGAAACGGCTATACATGAAGGTAGGGAATGCTGCACAACGTTGAAAAGGAGGCCCATGCAGACCTTTCAAGTGCTGATCATCGGCAGCGGTTTTGGCGGCCAGTGCGCGGCGGTCAATTTGCTCAAGGCCGGCATCGACGATTTTCGCCTGCTGGAACGCCGGGATTTCTTCGGCGGCACCTGGTGCCAGAACACTTACCCGGGCGCCGCGGTCGACGTGCCCTCGCCGCTCTATTCGCTGTCGTTCGCCCCCTACCGCTGGACGCAGATGTTCGCCGAACAGGCTGAACTGCACCGCTACACGCGTTACGTGGTGGAGCATTTCGGCTTGCGAGGCAAGGTGGAACTGCAGGCCAATGTCGAGCGTGTCGAATGGGACGAAGAACATAAACGCTGGGCGGTACATACCACCAAGGGCGTGTTTCACGCCCAGTTCCTGATCAATGCCACCGGCCCCCTGAGCCAACCGGTGGTGCCGCACTTTGAAGGTCAGGAACGCTTTGCGGGCAAAGCCTTTCATACCAACAATTGGGATCATTCCTACGATTACCGGCAAAAACGTGTGGCCATCATCGGCAGTGGCGCCAGTGCGGCCCAGGTAATTCCGGCGATCGCCCCGGATGTCGAGCACCTGCATGTATTCCAGCGCACGCCGCATTGGGTGCTGCCGCGGGCGGACCGCACCTTCGGCCGTTTCCAGCGCTGGTTGCTGGGACTCAAGCCGGCCTACAAGCTGCTGCGCTGGCTGATCTACTGGCAGTTTGAAACCCGGGTGATTGCATTTAAATATTCAAGGCCGGCAGTGCGCATGGTCCAGCTGCAGGCCCTGCGTTTGCTCAAACGCCAGGTGCCGGATGCCGAACTGCGGCGAAAATTGACCCCCGACTACACGCTCGGCTGCAAGCGGGTGATCCTGTCGAGCACCCTTTACCCTGCGCTGTGCCGCGCCAACGTGACATTGCACAGCCGCGAACAGGGCGTCAAAGCCATCGATGAAACCGGCATCCTCATGCAGGACGGCCAGCACATCGACCTGGACCTGATCGTCTGGTCCACCGGTTACGACGCCACCGACGGGGTGATTTCCTACCCGGTGACGGGAAAAAACGGCACCCGCCTCCAGGACGTCTGGGCGCAATACCCGCGCGCCTACCTCGGCACCAGCCTGCCGGCCTTCCCCAACCTGTTTATCGTCACCGGGCCGAACACCGGAATCGGCCACACATCGGCACTGTTCATCATCGAATCGCAGATGAACTACATCCTCGATTGCATTCGCACGATAAAAGCACGCGGTTTGCGCAGCATCGAAGTACGCCCCGAGGCAGAACGTACCTACACTGAAATGATCCATAGAGAAATGGAACGCACGGTGTGGAAGTCAGGAGGCTGCCACAGTTGGTATCAAAGCAAGAGCGGTCATGTGATAGCCATGTTTCCCGGGTTCAGTTTCAGCTTTCACCGCTTGACCCGAACCCTGAAACCGGCGGATCACATCGTGTCCTGATCAGATAGAAGGAAGACGCTGATGCTTTTACTGGTTGTCGCTATTGCGGTGTTCGCCGCCTGGAGCTGGTTGAGCTACCCGGCCATCGGGTACTGGCTGTATGACTTGAGCGTGGCTGTCGAGGCCAAGTTGTACAAACTGCACAAGATTGTCGTGCCCATCGCCGAAATGACCGTCTCGACCTGGCAAGGCGGGCCGTATGAGGCGTCCAGCAATGTGTTGATGCTGCACGGCTTCAGTGCCGACAAGAACCTCTGGCTGCGTTTTGCCCGGCACTTTGTCGGCAACTACCGGGTAATCATCCCCGACATCGCCGGGCATGGCGAAACCGGCTTCAAGGCGGGCGGCGGCTATGACATTCCGTTGCAAGCCAAGCGCATGATCCAGCTGCTCGATGTCTGCGGGGTCGACAAGGTCCATGTCATCGGCAACTCGATGGGCGGCTACATCGCGGCCTGGCTGGCGGCCCACTATCCGGAGCGCATCGCCTCGCTCGCCCTGTTCGACCCTGCCGGGGTGACCGCACCGGAACCCAGTGACCTGGAACGGCATTTGGCCAAGGGCCACAACCCGTTCCTGATCCACTCCCGGGAAGAATTCAAATATTTCTATGGCATGACCATGGCCGAACCGCCGTGGGTGCCGCGGGTGGTGCTGGACGCCATTGCCCATCGCTATCAACAGACGCGCGACGAACTGGAGGAAATCTTCCGCGAACTTCGCGCCAGTCCGCCCATGGAGCCGAAATTACCGGCGATCAAGGCCCCGGCGCTGCTGCTATGGGGACGCAAGGATCGCTTGATCGATGTCAGCAGCGTAGCCATCTGGAGCAAAGGCCTGGCGGATCTGCGGGTGGAAATATGGGAAGGCATCGGGCACATGCCGATGGTGGAGGCGCCTGCCGGTTCGGCGCGCCTGTATCGGGAGTTTTTGGCATCGCTGCGCTCGGAAAGCCCCCAGGATCAACGACTGCACTGAACTGGCAGTCCTTTGCAGAATGAAGTTCGTCAGAAACTTCGTTTGCCGGCGTCGATGAAGGCTGCGATCTTTTCTCCCATCCTTCACGTCAACGCGCCAGGAATTTTGTTCATGAGCCACCGAAGCTTCGTCAGCCCCGACCTGATCCGCCAACGCTTCTCCAAAGCGATGTCCGACATGTACCGCGAAGAAGTGCCGCTGTACGGCGCGCTGATGGAGCTGGTGGAACAGACCAACCGCCACGTGCTGGACCACGACCCGCAAGTGGCCCAACGCTTGAACAGCACCGGGGAAATCGAGCGCCTGGACCTTGAGCGCCATGGCGCAATCCGGGTCGGCACCGCCGCTGAACTGGCCACCCTCGCCCGCCTGTTCACGGTCATGGGCATGCAGCCGGTGGGTTACTACGACCTGACCCCGGCCGGGGTGCCGGTGCATTCGACCGCATTCCGTGCGGTACATGAAGCGGCGCTGCAAGTCAGCCCGTTCCGCGTGTTCACCTCGTTGCTGCGCCTGGAACTGATCGAAGACCTGGAGCTGCGGGCGTTTGCCCAATCGGTACTGGACCGGCGTTCGATCTTCACCCCCGCGGCGCTCACGCTGATCGATCGCGCAGAATCCCAAGGCGGCCTCAACGAAGAAGAGGCCGAAGAGTTCGTAGAGCAGGCTCTGGAAACCTTCCGCTGGCACCACAGCGCCACGGTCACCGCCGAGCAATATCGGAAACTCAGCGCCCAGCATCGCCTGATTGCCGATGTGGTGGCGTTCAAGGGACCGCACATCAATCACCTGACCCCGCGCACCCTGGACATCGACATCGTGCAGGCGCAGATGCCGGCGCACGGCATCACCCCCAAGGCGGTGATCGAAGGACCACCGCGCCGGCAGTGCCCTATCCTGCTGCGCCAGACCAGTTTCAAGGCGCTCGACGAACCGGTCGCGTTCACCGATCAATCCGACACCCGCGGCAGCCACAGCGCCCGGTTCGGTGAAATCGAACAACGCGGCGCCGCACTGACGCCCAAAGGCCGGGCGCTGTACGACCGTTTGCTCAATGCCGCGCGGGACGAACTCAAGGATTTCCCCAACGAAGCCAACGCCGAGCGCTACAACGCGTTGATGGCGCAACACTTCAGCGAATTTCCTGACACCTATGAAGGCATGCGCCAACAGGAACTGGCGTTCTTTCGCTACTTTGTGACGGAAAAAGGCCTGGCAGCGGCTGAACTGAAAACCTTGGCGCTCGAAGACCTGGTCAGCGGCGGGTATCTGCAAGTTGAACCGCTGGTGTACGAGGATTTCCTGCCGGTCAGCGCAGCGGGGATTTTCCAGTCAAACCTGGGGGATGCGGCGCAAACCCACTATGGCGTGCACTCCAACCAGCAGGCGTTCGAAACAGCCCTGGGGCGCCAGACGATTGATGAGTTGCAGTTATATGCGCAAACGCAACAGCGTTCGATCGAACAGTGCCTAACCGCCCTGGGTCACTAAACAACCCTGACAACCCTTGTAGGAGCCGGCTTGCCGGCGAAGGCGTCCTTGAGCATTGCGTTGGCCTATCGGGCGCCTTCGCCGGCAAGCCGGCTCCTACAAGGTGTTTATTTCAACTTCGCCAGCAAAGCCTCAGCCGTGGCCTGTGAAGACGCCGGATTCTGTCCCGTCAGCAACAGGCCATCGGTCAACACATAACTCGCCCAATCCGGCCCCTTCGAAAAAATCCCGCCCTTGGCCTGGAGTTCATCCTCCACCAGGAATGGCACGACCTTGGTCAGTTGTACCGCCTCTTCTTCGCTGTTGGTGAACCCCGTCACCTTCTTGCCTTTGACCAGTGGCTGGCCGTCGGCGCCCTTGGCATGGCGCAGCACACCGGGCGCATGGCAGACGGCCGCGACCGGTTTGCCGGCGTTGTAGAACGCTTCGATGAGCGCGATCGAGTCACGGTCTTCGGCCAGGTCCCAGAGCGGTCCATGGCCGCCTGGGTAGAAGATCGCGTCGTAATCCCCGGCCTTCACCGTGCCCAGCACGACAGTCGAGGCCAATGCGGACTGTGCCGCTGGGTCCTTGCGAAAGCGTTCGGTGGCCTCGGTTTGTGCATCCGGCTCGTCGCTTTTGGGGTCCAACGGGGGCTGGCCGCCCTTGGGCGAGGCCAGGGTCAGTTGTGCGCCAGCGTCCTTGAAGGCGTAATAGGGTGCCGCGAATTCTTCCAGCCAAAAGCCGGTTTTCTTGCCGGTGTTACCCAATTGATCGTGGGACGTTAGAACCATCAGGATTTTCATGTCGTCATCACTCCATCTCGGGACGGCGGGCGAAACACATAACAGTCAGTTACAAGTTCAAACCCGGGGGATAGTGCAGAGCAGACAACGACTGCGCCCTTCGTGTTGAAAGTGCAGTCGTACTTGAAAAAAGTGTTCGCCCAGTGTTATGGCCTCGGCATTCCATGCACTGGTAAAGAACCCTGACACTGGGCGAACGGGGTGTATTTTAATAGATGTTTATGGATATGTCCGCGAATTAAACATGAAATTTGCCGATACATATTCTATAAGATGTCAATTCAAATACAATTGAAACCAACAACTTAAACCCACTAGTTCGGCCAAAACTGATTATTCCTATACAAAATTTGTACAGGAATAATCAATGAATAAATCACTCAACTTCCAGATGCGGTGGTTACCTGCAATACGTCGGTGTATATCACGTTAACGCTTTGTCCGACTTTCAGGTCCTTCAACTTGGCTTGAACTTCCGGTTTTTCGACAGTGATGGTTTTGGTCTGCCCCGCCGGGTTTTTAAAGGACACCTGGTTTTTCTTCAGGTCGATGTCGGTGATTTGCAACTGGACTTCGACCTGACGATAAGCTTCGCCGCCAGGGACGTTGCCGGGTGCGTTGCGAGCTTCGCCGGCACGCTCCAAGCTGCCAGGCAGCCCCTTGTCGACATCGGTGTCGAGGTAGGCGGCGACGGAGCGAGTAACCTTGATGTCGACCTGGTCGCCGGCTTTCAGCTGGCCAAGGTTTTTCGCCTTGTCGGTCAATTGCACATGGACCTGACGACCTTCCGGCCCTTCAAGCACCACTTGATGCTTGGCGGCATCGACCGAAACGACTTTGGTGCTGACTTCATCAGCTTCCACGACGGCAGACAACGGGATATCCGCGGCAACGGCGCTGAGGCTGGCAGCAGACAACAAGGTGGCAAGGGTGACAGCTTTGGTCAGTGCGTGAAGTTTCATAGGCAGAACATTCCCTGTGATCAATGACGACAAACAGCGCCGAAACAAGCTCCAACGCCGTGTGTGGGAATGAGCATAGACGCTGATCAGGGAGTGTTCGCGGTTTCTTGTGCGGTCGATTCGCCGCTGGCGGTCATGCTTCAGGATCATCGAGTTCCCGGGCGACGTTGATCGCCGGCGAGTCCTTGTGGGATTGCTCCGCCCGGGCCTTGAGCTCCTGCCATTTTTCAAGATCGATGGTGCCCTGCCCCAACAGATCGTCGGCCAGGCGCTGCAAGTCCATGTAATAGGAGTCGGGAGACTGTTGCCAGTAAGCCTCGTCCTCATACAGGCGCTGCCATGCGTCAAGGTCGGGCGGTGTAAGGTCTTCGCGCATGGCGGGCTCCTGTCAAAGGGCTTATTGACTTAGGAGGACAGCGCTTTGCCGAGAGTTCCGACTCAATAACCGGTCATTTCCAGATACCCCTGCCCGCCGTGGCTTCCGCTCAAGCGCACCGGTCCCTCCCAATACGGAATGCGCAAATCCATCCAGGCTTGGGGGTTCAGCGCACTGATGACGATATCGAGGTTTTTGCCGGGAATCTGGATCGACCAGCGCACCGGCATCGAACGCCCGGCCACTTTGGCGGTGTCCTGCGGGGTGAGGTGGATGTCGGCGGCGCTGAGCATTTGTGTCTGGCCCTGGGCGTCGATCCAGGTTCCGGTCAGGTAAGGATCGCCGTCCTTTTGCCGCATGCGATAGAGCATCACCTGCTCGCCGCTGTCCAGGTGCAGGGAAAACCAGTCCCAACCGCTCTGGTTGGCGGTCAGGGGCTGGCTGCTCCATTCCCGGTCGAGCCACGCGGGGCCGCTGACCTGAAACGCCTTGCCGTCGATCGAAAGCAGGCCGCTGGCCTGGAAAAACGGTTGGCTGTAGTAATACGACGCCTGGCCCTGTTCGGACTTCTGACTGAAACCCTTGTCTCCTTGCAGCACCAGCGGGCGATTCGAGGTCAGCCGCAGTTCATAACTGAAAGCCTTGTCCCGGGCACGCAATTGCATTTCGGCCAGAGGGTCGGCACCCGCTGCCTGACTACTCAAACGCCAGTCGTCGATCCACGCCTGGAACGGCGCAAGGCTCACGCCGGCCTGTCCCACGCCGCCACGGGCATAACGTTCGGCGGCATGATGCACCGAGGCCGAGGTCACCGCCGCGTGCCCCAGCCATATCGTCTGGTTGGCCCAGCCAGCCCCCTCGGGCGTGGCTTTCAAGGCACTGCGAAACAGCGTCCACTGCGCGCCGAACTCACGGCCCTGCGCATCCTTGAGGTTGGCGGTGATGTACCACCATTCGATGCGAAAGCCATCGTGCGGGCCGTGGTCCGCCGGGAAGCTGAACACGCGCCCTGGCACCACCGGGGTAAAAGCGGACGCTTGATTGCCGAGGCCGGCGAAGCCCTTTTCATCCGGCGCCGGTTGACCGCAACCGGCGAGCAACGCTACGACCAGGCAAAGCCCGAGCTTAATCCTCATGGGCAAAGGTCCTCAGCAGGTCCGCCGGTTGCGTGCGATACAGCGAATACAGCGGCCACGCCGACGCCAGCAGCGTCGCCAACAACGCCAGCCCCATCAACTGCAGCAATTGCAGGGGAAACACCCGCAGCGGCAGACGCCAGCCAAAAGCCTGCACATTGATCACGGTGTCCAGGCACCAGGCCAACGCAATGCCCAGCGGCAACGCCAACACCAGCGTCAGCACCGCCAGCAGCCAGGTTTGCCCGAGGTTGAGCAACATCAATTGCCGGCGCGTCACCCCCAGCGCCCACAGCGGCGCCAGTTGCCCGAGACGACTCTGGCTTTGCGTCAGCAGGCTGATGAACAGCGCCACGCCCGCCACGCACAGGGTCAGGCTATTGAGCGCGGCGGTAGCGGCGAAGGTGCGCTCGAACACTTGCGTCGACCACCCCTTGAGCCGGGCCTGATCGACGATGCGACTGTCCTCCAACGCAAAACGCGCTTGCAGCGCGCTCACGAACGGCGTGATCAGTGCTGGCTCGATGCGCAGGTTGAAGCGATTCGGCGTCAGTTGCGGCCAGCCGCGCAGCAGGTGATTGACGTTGACCAGCAGGTGGCCTTTCGGGTTGCCATAGTCGGCGTAGATCCCGACGATGCGGGGCGACCAGGGACCGTTGGGCGTGGCGATCGTCAAGCGGTCGCCGAGCTTGACCTTCAAGCGTCGCGCCAGTTGCTCGCTGAGCATCATCGTGTCGTCCGCCGCCAGGCTGTCCCAGGGTTTATCGCCCAAGGTTTCCAGCAACGGCCAGTGCTGACGATAGGTCGGGTGATCGATGACGCCAAACACATCCGCCGGCCAGCCCTGCAATTGAATCGAGACCTGCCAGTTGGGCAAGACCGCCGTCAGTTGCGGTTGCTGCTGGAGCCAGTCGTACATCTGCCGCGCCTGGGCCGGGTTTTGCGGATTGAGGTAGAGCTCGGCGGTCAGCCGTTGTTCCAGCCAGTTGCTGAAGGTCTGGCGAAAACCGGCGGTCATGCTGCCGGCACCGATGTTGGCCGCCAGAGCCAGCAGCAACGCCATCAGCGCCAGGCTCAAGGCCGGCAGTTGCTGGCGACAATCGGCGACAAACCACTGGCCGAGCACGGAAGCGGTGCGCCTCGTCAGCCCGTTGAGCACGGCATTGAGGACCACCGGCAACGCCAACGCGGCGCCCAGCAACAGCGCGGCCATCAACACAAATCCGCTGGCCAGGCTGTCACCGCGCAGCAAGGCCAGCAACGCAATGCCCAACGCAATCGCCGCCACCCAACCCTGGCGGCGCAGCCAGCGTGCATGGGCCTGATGCCAGGCCTGCGGATCGGCCAGGGCCAGCAACGGTAAACGCGCTGCCCGCCACACACTGCTGGCACCGGCGAGCGCGGCGCCGAGCAGGCCCAGGCCGATGCCGCTGAACCACCACAGCGGACTCAGGCTCAACTGCCCCGCCACTTCGGCACCGTACAACCCGCGCAGGCTGGCGGCGACATCCGGCAGCAAGACGCTGGCCAACAGGTAACCGCTGACCACGCCGGCCACACCGCCGATCAAGGCCAGAGCGCCCAGTTCGACGGCCAGGCAGACGATCAGCATCCGCGCGCTGACCCCGCAGGCGCGCAGGGTCCGCAGCAGACCACGCCGCTGTTCCAGCGCCAGCCCTATCGCGGCATGCACGATAAACAGGCCGACCACGAACGACAGGAACCCCAAAGCGTCCAGATTCAGGTGAAAGCTCTCGGTCAGGCGCGCCAGATTGTTTTCTTCGCCACGGGTCTTGATCTGAAGTTGTCCCTTGAACGAATCGGGCAAAGTCGCGGTGAAATCCCCGGGCAGCAGCAGACGCGACAACTGATCGGGCAACCCGAGAATCTGCTGGGCAAAACCGATGTCCACCAGCAGCACACCCGGCGCCATGTCCGCCTGCGCGCGCAGGGGTGGCAAGGCCTGGCCGTTCAAGGCCTGTGGCCGATCGCCCTGGGCCAATCCCAGAGACTGCAGGGTCTGCGGCGCAATCCAGGTGCTGCCCGGCGCGGTGAAGAACGCCACAACCTCCTCAATGGCCAACGCCCGCCCCGCCACCTCAGACCCGGCCGGCAGGGACACGGGTTCGATGCCCATCAGTTGCAGGCGCTGATCCTCATGGCCCTTGAGCGTCAGCCGCCCCTGCAACACCGGCGACACCGGCCAACCGGCCCGGCGCAGGTCGATAAACAACTGCTGGGAGAAAGTCCCGCCGCCGGGTGCACTCAGGCTGGCCTGGGGTTCGCCGCCGATCAGCTGGCTGGCCTTGGCATAGCTGTCCCGCGCCTGACTGTTCAGGGCTTGCACGCCGGTGAGCAGGCTGGTGGCCAGCCACAGCCCGGTCAGCACGCTGAAAAACTGCACCGGGTGCTGTCGCCAATGACTAAGAAGCGCGCGCAGGGTCTGGCGAAAAATGCGCATCTCAGCCTTTGCCCACGGCCGCCAGTCGACCGCCGTGCAACACCACCTTTTCGGCCATTCGCGCCGCAACGCTGGGGCTGTGAGTGACCATCAGCAGGGTCGTCGGACTGTCGTCGAGCAGCTCGAGCAGCAACTTCAGCACCTCGGCGCTGGTGGCTTCATCGAGGCTGCCGGTGGGCTCGTCGGCCAACAGCAACTTCGGTTGCGACGCCAGTGCGCGGCCCAATGCGACCCGCTGTTGCTGGCCGCCGGAGAGCTGCTCGGGATAACGCCGCAGCAAATCGCCCAAGCCCAGGCGCTGCACCAGATGCGCCTGCCAACGCGGATCATGGCGCCCGGCCAGGCGCGCTTGAAACGCCAGGTTGTCCTCCACCCGCAAGCTGCCGATCAGGTTGAACTGCTGGAACACCAGGCCGATCTCGGTGCGTCGCCAACTCGCCAGTTGTCCTTCGTTCATCTGCTCCAACCGCTGCCCGCCGCTGCGAATGCTGCCGCGATCGACCTTGTCCAGCCCGGCGATCAGGTGCAGCAAGGTGCTCTTGCCACTGCCCGACTCTCCCATCAACGCCAGGCTGCTGCCGGGCTTGAGGCTCAGGTCGACGCCCTGCAGCACCGGCAATGGGCCTTGCGGGGTGGCGTAGCTTTTGAAGACACCCTGGACTTCAAGCATGGGAGAACCCGTTTGATGAGCCTGGGCTCAAGGATAGCGGCCTGCAATGGTTCTTGTCCGTTGCCGATTTCGGCCCAGCGCGGCCCTTTGGAATGAAACCGAACGACGCTTCCAATCGCAATGACTGACCATAGGTAGCAAAAGATCATAAACCCGCTATTACGTAAGTAATTGCCCTTCATTCATTGCAGATCGTCAAAGGTGCGTTCCACGATGCGAAATCCACTCAAGCATTCGCGAGCTCGGTCTGTTTTTTTTCTGGGTGTAATCTCCATGGGGTTGACCGCTTGCACCAGCGATGAGAACGCTGCCAATGAAATAACTCGCCCACCTATCGATGACAGCGAGACTTCGTCTGTGCGAATCACTACGAGCTGGCTACAACACTCACTTAGCCAAAATGGCTGTCTGGAGCACGCCAGAGCAGCTCTTGCAAAAGCGAAATACTTTGTTGAAGCAGGAGAAAGATCAGTCTATGGGTTGCGTGAAGGAATGACTTTTTCGATTCGCTGCGACTACGAAGGCGTAGCATTTTTTGCAGTCGCTTATCGCCATAGACCAAGCACCCAAACCCAGGATCGGATCTTGAATGAAATCACCCGGCTATTTTAAGAAGCCGAGGCCGGCCTTAAGCAACTCCCACCTCGAAACCGTGGACATCGAGGCAGAAACCGGCCGATTCTGTTGAAAAAGTCAGTCCTTCCAGACTGACCGCGTACTGACTGCTGAAAACGCCTTTTTGCGCGCAGCTACGCGAAATCTGAGTCCAGAACCCTCTGCTCAAAGTAAAGATTTCAATCTCAAGCGCGTACTTTTCTGCCGTGGAAACCATGACCGACTTTTTCAACAGAATCGGCCAAAAGCGGTCATCCAGCAATGTATAAATCTGTCAGGCGAATTTCCTGCATCACGGTTTAGACCCGCTTCGCGATATCACGAAACTGTGTCATGTTGAATTAACATTCGGTGATGGTTCTTCTCTATGACGCTGCAACAACTCCACTACTTTCTTGCCGCCATCGAACACGGTACGTTTTCCAAGGCCGCAGAGAGTTTGCATATTTCTCAACCCTCGCTTTCCGAGCAGATCCTGCGACTGGAAGAACACCTTGGCACGCATGTGTTTATCCGCACCAACCGCCGGTTGATGTTGACCGAGGCAGGACGGCGCTTGCAGCCTTTTGCCCAAGGTATGGTGACGGCGGCTCGGCAGGGTTATGAAGCGGTGCAAGCCGTGCGGGAGTTATCCGGAGGCGTGGCGAGTTTTGGCACCTTCGGTACGGCTCACCATTACTTTCTGACGGACCTGATCGAGCAGTTCCGGATGCAGCACCCGGACATGCGCATCAAAATCGTAGGCTACAACTCTTCGGAGATCGCCGAACTGGTCAGCCAGGGCGAGCTTGAAGCGGGTCTGGTCATGCTGCCCATCAAGCAGCAAAACCTCGCAGTGAGCGAGCCGGTGTGGTCGGCGCAGGTAGGCTACATCAGCGCAGACCCTGAGCGCCTGAAAGGTCCTAAAACCATCAGCGACCTGGCCGTAGCGCCGCTGATCCTGACCGAGGCACGCTGGAGCACTGGCGATCCGATTCGCCGGTTATTAGCGCAACTGGCGGCCAAAGGCGGTGAAGTACTGGACCCGATTATCGAGGTTGAGCATCAGATCACCGGGTTCGAACTCGCGGCACGCGGGCTGGGCGATGTCATTGCGACCCGTCCCATTTTGCACCAGTTGGGCTTCAACGATCGCCTTGGCTGGGTGCCCATTACCCCGCCCATCTTCGAAGTTTTCGGCTTCATCCATCGACACGACACCCCTATCTCGCCCCCCACTCGGGTACTGATCAACCTGATGCGCAGCCACTTGACCCGCATCCAGAATCTCTATGCCCATTTGGAAGCTCTCTAGCCATAGGCGATACCTATAGGAAACACATGGCTTAGCCCATTCATCCGTCGATTGCGTGGACGGATACTCAACCCACGGACGCCAACAACAGGCGCTTCCAACGTTCGAGGAATGGGGAGTCATAATGTCCAATCACTATTGCATCATCGGCGCCGGGGCCGCTGGTCTCGCCGCACTGAAGACCATGACCGACGCCGGTTTCCAGGTGGACTGCTTTGAGAAGTCCGGGAACATCGGCGGTCACTGGAACACCGACTACGACGCCCTTCACCTGATTACCCCGAAAAGCAGTTCCTGCTTCGACGGCTTCCCCATGCCTGCGGACTACCCGGTTTATCCGAGCCGCGACCAGGTCAAGGCGTATATGAACGCCTACACCGATACCTTCGGCCTGCGCGAGAAAATCTCTTTCAATACCGAAGTTCGCAGCCTTGTCCCGCTGGGCGAGAACGGCGAAGCCGGTTGGCAAGTGACCCTCGCCGACGGCACCAGCAAGCACTACGCCGGTGTACTGGTTGCCAACGGCCATTTGTGGGATTGCAAGGTTCCGCAAGTCGGCCAGCGTTTCACCGGCGTGTCGATTCACTCCGGCGAATACCGCAACGTGCAGCAGGTGAAAGGCAAAGTCCTGGTCGTCGGCTTCGGCAACTCTGGTTGCGACCTGGCAGTGGATGCCGCCCAGGCCCGTCTCGACACCACCATCGTGATTCGTCGTGGCCAACTGTTCCAGCCCAAGACCATTTTCGGCGTACCCCGTGGTGAGCTGCCGTTCCTCGGGCAATTACCGCCCGAGCAGCAAAATATGGTCATGAACATGCTGATCATGGCCAGCGTCGGCACTCACAAGAATTACCCCGGCATGCCAGCCCCGGAAACTTACGACCTCGATGCGCAGCCACCGGTGGTCAACACCCTGCTGCTGTACTGGATCCAGCACGGTCGCATCAAAGTTGCACCAGGCATTGAAAACATCGAAGGCAAAACCGTCACCTTCACCGATGGCAGCCAAGGTGACTACGACACCATTGTCTGGGCCACAGGTTTCAACACGCGCTTGCCGTTCCTAGATGAAGGCCTGCTGCATTGGCGCGATGGCGCACCGCTGCGCACCGCAGCGATGACCTTGCCGACCAACCTGGAAGGTCTGTTCTATATCGGTTTGGGCGCGCCCCGTGGCCCGCAATGGCCGGTGTATTGCGACCAGACCAAATTGGTCATGCGTTTCCTCAAGTTGCGCGCCGCCGGCATGAAAGGCCTGGCTGCCAAGTTCGCCAAACTGCAACCGGCCGAATCGCGCATCGATATCGTCAAACGCGAATGGCTGGCCAACTACCAGGACACCCAAAGCCAACTGGATGTCATGGAACTTGCTCTGCTGCCCCACTCCCTCCCTGAAATCGCCTGATCGGACGACCACTATGAACAATGCACCTCACTCCAGCGTCATCGTTACCGGTACCTCTTCGGGCATGGGCCAGGCTGTTGCGCAACGCTTTCAGGATGAAGGCTGGCATGTCGTCGCCGTCGACGTAACACCCAGCAAGCAGCCTTCCAGCGCTGTGTTCTCGCCGGTCGTTGGCGACATTACCCGCGAAGAAGCGCTGACCAGCGCCATCGATGCGGCCCTGGACGGCAAGGCACCGCTGCGTGCAATCGTCAACGCGGCGGGGATCTTCCCCACCTCGTCGCTGGAAAGCTACAGCGAGTCGTTGTACCGGAAAATTTTCGACATCAACGTACTAGGCTCATTGAATATCGCCCGCATCGGCACCCGTCACCTGAAAGCAGCCGGCGGTGGTTCCATCGTATTTTTCGCTTCGGTCGATGCGTTCACCGTGTCGAAAAACCAGCTGCTGTACAGCGCCTCGAAGGCAGCCGTGGTGGCGATGACCCGCTCTCTGGCCATCGAACTGGCCGACCACAACATCGTAGTGAACGCCCTGGCCCCAGGCTGGGTCGACACTGAAGGGACTCGTGCCGGAGGCCGCATCGAAGCCGCCATCGAGTCCATCCCATTGAAACGCGCGGCGCGCGTTGAAGAAATCGCTGATTGGGTCTGGCAACTGAGTGCCAAACCTTCCTATATCACTGGCGAATCGCTGTGCATCACCGGGGGTGTATTCATGCGCTGACCCGAGCGCAGGCCCCACGCGTCAGACGTGGGCCTGCTCCTCCTATTGACTGCTGCCTCACTACAATTATTCCAGAGGGCAATATCATGGGCGAATTACACGCTACCGCGATTCCTGAGTTTTCCAGCAATGATGTGCCAGTCGAGCAATCGCGCAAACGCCTGTCAAAAGCCGTCATAGGCGTGACACTTGGCAACATGGTCGAATGGTTCGACTTTGCGCTGTACTCCTCGTTGGCGGGCATCATCGGCAAAACGTTTTTCCACTCTGAAAATCACGCCACTCAACTGATGGCGATCTACGCCACCTTCGCCGCCGGTTTTCTGATCCGCCCACTGGGTAGTTTTATCTTCGGCCCTATTGGCGACAAATACGGACGCCGAACCGCGTTGTCCCTGAGCATTTCGCTGATGGCCATTGCCACCTTCGCGATTGCCCTCATTCCCGGTTACGCCAGCATCGGCATTTTTGCGCCGATCCTCCTGGTGCTGATGCGGTTGCTCCAGGGCCTTTCCACTGGTGGCGAATACGGCGGCTCCTGCACCTTTATTGCGGAACACTCGCCGGATAAACGTCGCGGTTATTTCACCAGTTGGTTGGAGTTCGGCAACATCTCGGGCTTCCTGATCGGCGGTGCCGTGGTCAGCTTGTTTACCCTGGGACTGGGTGAACAAGCGATGAGCGAATGGGGCTGGCGTGTGCCTTTCGCCATCGGCGGCTTGCTCGGCCTGATTGCGCTTTACCTGCGTCTTGGACTGGAAGAAACCCCGGTATTCAAGGAAATCCAGAAGAACGAAGAGCTGCAAAAGTCGTCCTCTGGCGAGAAAACCAACCTCTTCAACCTGATGCTCAGCGAGTGGCCACAGATGCTCAAGTGCATGGGGCTGGTGACCGTGTTCAACGTCACCTACTACATCGTCCTGGGCTATATCCCCGGCTACCTGGAAAACGTGCTCGGCTACAGCAACAGTTTCAGCCTGTCCCTGGGTCTTGCTGCCACCTTGTTCATGCTTGTGCTGATCCCGGTGTCCGGTCACCTGTCAGATCGATTTGGACGCAACCGCATGATTATCTGCGGCTGTGTGTTGCTGATCGTGATGGCGTTCCCCTGCTTCATGCTGCTGCATACCGGACAGGTCGGTTTCCTGTTTGCAGCCCTGCTGACGCTAACCCTGTCGCAACTGTTTTTTGAAGGTGCGATGCCGGCGACCCTGACCTCCCTGTTCAGCGCTCGCGTGCGCTACAGCGCCCTGGCCATCAGCTACAACATTGCCGTATCGCTCTTCGGCGGCACGGCACCGCTGATCAACACCTGGCTGATCTCCACCACCGGCAATCAGATGATCCCGGCCTGGTACCTGATCGCCGGCGCTGTGGTCGGCCTGATAGCGATCCTGTTCGTCAAGGATTCCACCGGTAAACCCCTCCCAAAATGAGACACGACATGACCAGCAAAACAGCATCGCGGCAAAACATTTCTTCGGGCGGCCAGTATGAATCGGTGTTCGGTTACTCCCGTGCGGTACGCGTGGGCAACCACCTGCACATTTCCGGCACCTGCGCATCGCCCGACTACGAACACAGCAATGCCTATGAACAGGCCCAGGCCATTCTCGGCACGGTGAAAAAGGTCTTGGCCGAAGCAGAGATGAGTGTTGAAGACGTAGTGCGCACCGTGGTCTACCTGCGCGACATCAACGATGCCGCGATAGTGGCCAAGGCCCACAGCGAAGTGTTCGATGGCATCCGCCCGGCCAGCAGCCTGATCCAGGTGGACTCGATGCTGCGACCTTGGCAGAAAGTTGAAATCGAAACCTACGCCATCGTCGCTGACTGAACGTTCGCGATTCACCACAGAGGCCGCGACCCTGTCGCGGCCTTTTTTTGACCCGCAAAAAGGCTGAACCCATCATGATCAAAGCTGCCGAGTTAGTTGTGAAGTGCCTGGAAAACGAAGGGGTGGAGTACGTATTCGGTATTCCCGGTGAAGAAAACCTGGACCTGCTGGACTCACTTTCGCGCTCATCAATCAAGTTGGTCCTGACCCGTCATGAGCAACCTGCGGGCTTCATGGCCGCAACTTATGGCCGCCTCACCGGCAAGACCGGTGTGTGCCTGTCCACCCTCGGTCCTGGCGCGACCAACCTGGTCACTGCCAGTGCCTACGCGTACCTGGGCGGCATGCCGATGATGATGATGATCACCGGCCAGAAGCCGATCAAGAAATCCAAGCAGGGTCGTTTCCAGATTCTCGACGTGTGCGCCATGATGGCGCCGCTCACCAAGTACACCCATCAGCTGGCGTCTGCGGATAACATCCCTTCGCGCATCCGCGAGGCGATTCGCCTGGCCGAAGAAGAGAAGCCGGGCTCAGTGCACCTGGAGCTTCCCGAGGACATTGCCGCCGAGTATACCGAGAGCACGCCCATCGCCCCAAGCCTGAGCCGTCGCCCGGTAGCCGAACACAAGGCCATCAGCGCCGCCGTCGCCAAGCTCGAAGCCGCGCGCAGCCCGGTGCTGGTGATAGGTGCCGGCGCCAACCGAAAAATGACCGCCCGGGTCTTGCGTCAACTGATCGAAAAAACCGGCATCCCGTTCATCACCACCCAGATGGGCAAGGGTGTAGTGGACGAACGCCATCCGCGCTTCCTCGGCAACGCGGCGCTGTCGGCGGGTGATTTCGTGCATCGCGCGCTGGAATCCGCTGACCTGATCATCAACATCGGCCACGACGTGATCGAGAAGCCGCCCTTCTTCATGGTCCGTGGCGGGACCGAAGTGGTGCACATCAGCTTCCGTTCCGCCGAGGTCGACCCGGTGTACTTCCCGCAGATCGAAGTGGTGGGTGACATCGCCAACGCCGTCTGGCAAATCAAGGAAAGCATCGAAGTGCAGCCCACCTGGGACTTCGAACGCCTGCTGACTATCCGCGAAGCCAATGAAGCCCATGTCGCAGAAGGCAGCGACGACGCACGCTTCCCGGTGTATCCGCAACGCCTGGTGGCGGACCTGCGCGCCGTACTGCCATCCGATGGCATCGTCGCCCTGGACAACGGCATCTACAAAATCTGGTTCGCCCGCAACTACAAGGCCTATATGCCGAATACGGTACTGCTGGACAACGCATTGGCCACCATGGGTGCGGGACTGCCTTCAGCCATGGCCGCACGCCTGGTACACCCCGACACGCCAATCGTTGCGGTTTGCGGCGATGGCGGGTTCATGATGAACAGCCAGGAAATCGAAACCGCCGTACGACTGAACATGAACCTGGTCATCATCATCCTGCGCGATGACGCCTACGGCATGATCCGCTGGAAGCAGCAACAGATGGGCTTCATTGACTTCGGCCTGGACTACGGCAACCCGGATTTCGTGCGCTACGCCCAGAGCTACGGCGCCCACGGCCACCGGGTAGAAAGCGCAGCGAGTTTCGCCCCACTGGTCACTCAGTGCCTGCAATCTCCAGGTGTTCACGTGATCGACTGCCCCGTGGACTACTCGGACAACGAACAGATTTTGCTGCATGACATCAAAACCCTGAGCGCCAGCGTCTGACACAAAATCGCAGCCTCGCTCCGCTCGA
>NZ_AKJF01000135.1 GCF_000282475.1 Pseudomonas sp. GM78 | reverse complement strand
TCAGCCTCCCGAAGGGGCGGGTGGATCAAAAGCAAAAGCAAAAGCAAAAGCAAAAGCAAAAGCCAGAGCAAAAGCCAGAGCAAAAGCCAGAGCAAAAGCCAGAGCAGAAGCCATCACTCTTTAACGTGCATGAACTCCTCCGCCCACCGAATGTATTCCTCCGGCTGCGTGTAGGTATGCGTCAGTTCGGTAGCGTTCAGGTCCGCTGCCTGGGTAAATATCTGGCGCTGTTCGCGCAGGCTGTCGTAAGTCGCCTTGATGGCGGCGAAGTAGGCGCCGTGGCCGTCGATGACGATGCGCACGCCGAGCTCGGCAAGGCGTTGGTCGTCACGCAGCAGTGGATTGCCGTAGGTCACCAGCATCAGCGGCACGCTCAGGTGCTCGGCGATCTGCTCCAGGTGGTCGAAATCCTTGACCCCCACCATGCAGATTCCGTCCGCGCCCGCGGCCTGGTATTGCTTGGTGCGGCTGATGATTTCCTGGACCGGCAGGATGCCTGCATGGGTGCGGGCGATGATTGCCATTTGCGAATCGCACCGGGCTTCCAGTGCCGCGCGAATCTTGCCGACACCTTCTGCCACCGTGATCAGGTCGGTGGATTTGCGGCCAAATTGCGCCGGCAGCAGGGTGTCTTCGATGGTCAGGGCCGCCACGCCGGCACGTTCCAGTTCGACGATGGTGCGCATGACATTGAGCGCGTTGCCGTAGCCATGGTCGGCGTCGGCAATCACCGGCAATTGGGCCACGCGGCCGATGCGGGTGGCCTGTTCGGCGAATTCGCTGAGGGTGATCAAGGCAAAGTCAGGGGCGCCCAAAACCTGCAACGACGCGACCGATCCACCGAGGATCCCCACCTCGAACCCCAGGTCAGCAGCGATGCGTGCCGACATCGGGTCGAAGACCGACGCGGTGTGATAGCAGGTGTTGGAGGCGAAGAGTTGGCGAAAATTGCGGCGCAAATCTTGATGAGAAAGCCTGGACATATGAGTTCCACCAATGGAAATGGAAAGGCTTGAGCAAAAGTGTCAACGCCGAAGATGTGGAAGGCTATCACGCGGGGAGGTCTGAAATGATGACGAATTTGCAGGTTTTCCAGCCAAGGATATCAATTTTGTGGCGAGCCAGGGCTCACCCGCGCCCTGCTGCTGTCGACCGGGCAGCGGCACCGCGCGCACCGAATCGCCGGGTTGCAGTTGCAAGCGCTTGGCGGTGAGGCGGTCGACCAGCAGGCTGTTGCCCCCCGTCAGTCGCGCCGGGGCGGCTGTGATGCGGCAGTTTTCCAGGCGGCGATTATGGATCAGCCAGATCGGTGCCTGGTCGTCCGGGGTACCGATGGTCAATTGCAGGTGCTGGCTTTCGCGCACGGTGCGAATGCCCGGAACCGGGGCTTCGATCACCGGGCCCGCGTCAAAAATGTCGATGTAGCCCTGGTGGGAGAATCCCTCGGCAGTGAGGATCTTCAAGGCCGGCTCTGAATTGGGATGCGGCTTGCCGATCACTGCCCGGGCTCGTTCGGTGAGCAGGCAGGTATAGAGCGGTTGACGTGGCATCAGCTCGGCGATGAACGATTTGTTGCCCAGCCCCGACAAATGATCGGCATGACTGAAGTCCATCTTGAAAAAGTGTCGGCCCACACTGTCCCAGAAGGGTGAGCAACCTTTTTCGTCGGCACTGCCGCGCAGTTCGGCGATCAGTTTCTCGCCGAACAGGTGCGCAAACTCCGCCACCAACAACAGGCGTCCCAGCGACAGCAGCCGGCCGTTACTGCCCCAGCGTTGATCGGGGCGCAGGAACAGTGAGCAGAGCTCCGATTGACCGGTCATCTCGTTGTTGAGGAACAAGGTCGGGATATGCCGCGAAATACCCAGGTCGGGTGACGAATTGACGGTCAGCCCGACACGATAGTTGTACCAGGGCTCGCGCAGGCCAACCGCCCCGGTCATGGCGCTGACCCCGACCACTTGCAGGTCGTCGTCTTCCAGCACAAACAGGTAGTCGGCGTCGGCGCGTTCGACCTGTTCGGCGAAGGTCCTTTGGGCCCAGCGCACGCGATGGCTCAGGCGCTCTTCGTTGACCGGCAGGGTCGTCAGGCCGCGCCCCGCCAGGCGGCCCAGCGCGAGCAAGGCGGGCAGGTCGGTCACCTGGACCGGGCGGACAATCATGTTGCGCTGCCTTCTGCTTGCCCGTTCGTGCATTGTCGATGTTTGATGTTCACAGGGCGATCAGCCGGATCGTGCTGCCTTCGCTCACCTGCAGGGCCTGGCACATCCCGTAGTCCAGCGCCACGGGTTGCCCGGCGCGGTAGTCGAGATCGGCGACGATGGCGCGATAGTCCTCAAGTGAAACGTTGCTGACCAGATAGCGGCCACGGGCATCGATGGACTCACCGGTTATGACCTGTGCGATCTGGCTTTGCGCGATCGAGCGAATGTCGAGCGTGCGTGCATACAGCGTCGGGCCACCATCGAACAGGTCGACATAGCTGTTGGTTTCAAACCCTTCGCGGGCAAGAATATCGAAGGCCTCCTGGCCATCGGGGTGGACGCGCCCGATGCAGTCTTGCGCGGCCTGGGGCAGCATCGACACGTAGATCGGGTATTGCGGCATCAGGTGGGCGAGAAACGTCCGGCTTTTCAGGCCGCAAAGATGCTCGGCCTCTACGTAGGGCAGGTCGAAAAAATGCTTGCCCACCGCATCCCAGAAGGGTGAGTGGCCGTCATCGCTGCTGAATCCGACGATTTCGCTGATCACGGCGTCGGCAAAGCGTTGTGCATGCGCGGCAATGAACAGCAGGCGCGCCCGCGACAACAATTCGGAGTGCGGCGTACGCACCAGCGCCGTATCGATATGGAAGCCGCGCAGCAAGCTGTGGCCGTTGAGGTCCTGGCACAGCGACAGGGCAGGCACGCCGTGCTTGATGTTCAGCTCGCGCGAGGCACTGGTGAAAGGGCGGTTGCGCAGGCTGTAGAAGGGTTCGCTGGAACCGGTCGTGGCGACGATTTCCGAGCAACCTGCCAGGCGCCGGTTCGTCTGGTCTTCGAGGACGAAAAAGTAATTTTGCGGGCCGGGACTCTCGATGTTTTGTTGCAGTGACGAGCAAGAGTCGAGAATCCTGTCGCGCAAGCGTGCGCTGTCATCGGGCAAGGACGTGACGCCCACCAGGCTTTCGCGGGCCAGTCGTTGCAGCTGGGGCAGGTCGGTTGGTTGCACGGTGCGCAAGACCAGCATGGGTGCACTCCTGTATCAAAGGGCTCGGTGACCGGCCTTCGCATGAGGGCATCCCGGCTCCTGCTGGATGAGGTGTTCGTTAATCCGTTGAAAACAGTATTTATAGATGGCGCACTACATGTCTAGTTAATTTTCACCGGGCTTTTTCTTGGTTGAACGGGCGGGAAATGACTGTCAGCAGCTGGCGAAGGGGATGTTGATGGGCCGTGTAGGGCTTCGCCATTAAAGAGCGTCCGAATCGTTGAAATGAGGCCCCCTGAAGAACTTTCTTACGGCACAATTAGGTTATGACTGACGGCCTGGCGCCGATTTTCCTTTCTATCCCTCAGAGTGATTTTTTTTCGTGCAGGCGACCCGTTTGACCTTGATCTGCCACGCTCGAACCCTTGCGCAGAAGCTGGCGCGCTTTCCCGTGGACGAACCACTGGAGATGGATTGGCAATCGGCACGGGGTTCCCGGGGGGCTCGATTCAAGGAGGCATCGCGCCTGGTGTGCGCTCCTGAATTGCGCGCGCGACAGACCGCCGAACTGTTCGGCAAACCCGTGGAAATAGTCGCGGACCTGCGCGATTGCGACTTCGGTGATTGGTGCGGTGTGCGAATCAGCGACCTGCAAAAAAATCAGGGCGAATCACTTCAGGCCTGGCTTGCCGACCCGCGCTCGGCGCCCCACGGCGGCGAATCGGTGGCGCAAGTCGGCGAACGCGTCGCCGCCTGGATGAAAACCCTGGAAGCGCTGCCCGGCCATGTGCTTGCCGTGACCCATCCATTCGTCATGCGTGCCGCGTTGATGCACGTGCTGCAGGGTTCGGCCTTCAACCTGATCGATGTCGAGCCGCTGTCAACGATAGACCTGCAGTTCCATGGTTGCTGGCGGCTGCGGCTGTCGTGCAACGATAACGAGGAAGTGCCTTGATGAAAAAACTCTTGGTCATCGGCATCGGCGCCGGCAATCCCGACCACATCACCCTGCAGGCCGTGAAGGCGCTGAACCGGGTCGATGTTTTTTTCATCATGGACAAGGGCCAGGACAAGGGCACGCTGATCGACCTGCGCCGCGAGCTTTGCGAGCGTCATATCACCGATCCGCACTACCGTTTTGTCGAGGCGCAAAGCCCGGAGCGCGAACGTGGCGACATCGACTACAAAACCAGCGTCGATGCGTTGAACCTGGCCAAACAGCAAACCTTCGAGCGGCTGATCAATGAGGAACTGGCCGATGACCAGTGCGGCGGTTTTCTGGTGTGGGGCGACCCGGCGTTGTACGACAGCACTATTCGAATCCTGCAGGCGATCCTGGTTTCAGGCACCTGTGCCTTCGAGTTCGAGGTGATCCCCGGCATTACCAGCGTCCAGGCGCTGGCCGCGGCGCACAAGGTGACGCTCAATCAAATTGGCCGCCCGGTTGAAATCACCACCGGCCGGCGCTTGGCGGCGGGGCAGGTGAGCGATGCCGACAGTCTGGTGGTGATGCTCGACGCCCAGGATGCCTACCATCATGTGGCGGATCAGCAGACAGAAATTTACTGGGGCGCCTACCTCGGGACGCCGGATGAAATCCTCATCAGCGGCAAGCTCGGGGAGGTGGCGCAAAAAATCGAGCGGGTGCGCAAGGCGGCCCGGCAGGCCAATGGCTGGATCATGGACACCTATCTATTGCGCAAGCCCTGAAGCACGCCTCAGGACATGCGCTGGTCGGTTCGGCCAAACCGTTCCCGGTACACCGACGGCGGTACACCGACCACGTTGCGAAACGCCACGCGGAAGCTTTCCACCGAGCGATAACCACAGTGCTGGGCGATCTGCTCGGTGTGCTGGTCAGTGCTTTCCAGCAACTCCCGGGCACGACCCAGGCGTTCATGTTGCAACCAGGTCTTGGGCGACTGGCCGCTGGCTTCGGTGAAACGGCGCAGGAAGGTGCGCTCGCTCATCGCGGCTTCGCTGGCCAGGTCGCGCACCTCCAGCGGTTGGTGCAAACGCTCCCGTGCCCACTGCATCACGCGTGAAAGATCGCTGCGCGGCGTAGGGCTCACCGGCGTCGGGATGAACTGCGCCTGGCCCCCGGTGCGTTGCGGTGACATCACCAGGCGCCGCGCCACCGAGTTGGCGACCTGGGTACCAAAGTCCCGCGCCACCAGATGCAGGCAGGCGTCGATGCCGGCGGCGCTGCCGGCCGAGGTGATCAACTGGCCCGAATCGACGTAGAGCACGTCCGGGTCCACCAGGATGTTCGGGAAGCGTTCGGCCAGTTCCGCGGTGTAGCGCCAGTGAGTGGTGGCGCCACGGCCGTCGAGCAAACCGGTGGCGGCCAGCACGAACACCCCAGAGCAGATCGACAGCAACCGCGCGCCCCGCGCATGGGCCTGGCGCAGGGCCGTCAGCAATGCCTCGGGCACGTCTGCCTGACGATCGCGCCAGCCGGGAATGATCACGGTCCGGGCCTGTTCCAGCAATTTCAGGCCCCCATCGGCCAGTACCCGGATGCCGCCCATGGCGCGCATCGGGCCTTGATCGACGGCCGCAATCTGATGGCTGTACCAAGGGAAATCGAACTCTGGCCGCGCCAGGCCAAAGATCTCCACGGCGATGCCGAATTCGAAAGTACACAGGCCGTCGTAGGCCAGGATTGCGACCAGCCCTGGAGAGGAATGCATTTGGCGGAAAGTTCCCGGTGGGTGTCTTATGCGCCACTTTAGCCGCTGTGGGCGGGCAGATAAAGTCTGTTCACACCCACTCACTTCCAGGAGCCCTGCCCATGACCAGCCTCGTGCGCGACATTCCCGCCGCCCCTTCGGCCATCGCCTTGATGCATTTCAGCAACCGCCTGACATTCGAAACCGACTGTTCCGACGTCTACGCCAGCCAACAGGCCGGCGAAGTCGATTTTGTCCTGGTGGATGTGCGGGGGCCGTTGGCGTTCGACCGGGGGCATGTACCCGGCGCGATCAACATCCCCGGGCGATTGCTCACCGCCGATGGCTTGCGCGCTTACACGAAAACCAGCCTGTTCGTGGTCTATTGCGCCGGCCCCCACTGCAATGGCGCGAACAAGGCGGCGGTGAAGCTGGCGGCGCTGGGGTATCCGGTCAAGGAAATGATTGGCGGGGTGACCGGATGGCTGGATGAAGGGTTTGAGTTGAGTGCAACGGGTGTCGCTATCGGCTGCGCGTGCTGAATCCCCCCTGTAGGAGCGAGCATGCTCGCGAAAAACCTGAGAGCACCGCGGGGTGTCAGGCTCCCCGCGTCATCGTTGACCTCCATCGCGAGCATGCTCGCTCCTACAAGGCGCCGACCACTTTCTATAAACATTTGTCGCATTGAAATAATTTGCCCTGTGAAAGCCGCTCTAGACTGCCGGCCACTTCGGTCCCCAGCCACAAGCTATCGACCGAAAGCTGCCAATAAAAGTCTCCGCACACAGGAGTTATAAATGAACAAGCTAGTGATGTTCGGTGCCCTGGCACTGTCGATGTTGTCCCTGACCGCCGTGGCCGCGGATACCAAGCCCATCCGCATCGGCATCGAAGCCGGTTACCCGCCGTTCTCGATGAAGACCCCTGACGGCAAACTCACCGGTTTCGACGTGGACATCGGCGACGCCCTGTGCGAGCAGATGAAGGTCAAGTGCACCTGGGTCGAGCAAGAGTTCGACGGCCTGATTCCGGCACTGAAGGTCAAGAAAATCGACGCCATCCTGTCGTCCATGACCATCACCGACGATCGCAAGAAAAACGTCGATTTCACCATCAAGTACTACCACACCCCAGCACGTTTCGTGATGAAGGAAGGTACCGCCATCAAGGACCCGCTGACCGAGCTCAAAGGCAAGAAAGTCGGTGTGCTGCGCGCCAGTACCCACGACCGCTTCGCCACGGAAGTGTTGGTGCCTGCGGGCATCGAGCTGGTGCGTTATGGCTCGCAACAGGAAGCCAACCTGGACATGGTCTCCGGCCGCGTTGACGCGCTGCTGGCCGACTCGGTCAACCTGGACGACGGTTTCCTGAAGACCGACGCCGGTAAAGGTTTCGCTTTCGTGGGGCCTGAGTACAACGATCCGAAATACTTCGGCGGTGGCGCCGGGATTGCCGTGCGCAAGGGCGATACCGCCCTCGCCGAGCAGTTCAACAAGGCCATTACCGAGATCCGCGCCAACGGCAAGTACAAGCAAGTGCAGGACAAGTACTTCAAGTTTGACGTTTACGGCGAGTAAGCGAGCGGTTCAAAAAATGGCAGCCGTTGACGCGGCTGCCATTTTTTTATGCTCATGTTTTATCCTGCCCAATACATTTCCCAACCGTGGGCGAATCGGAGTTCTGCCATGCAACGCATCGACCATCCACTGCCCTGGAGCCACCTGGGTACAGAGCGCACCCTCAGCGTGTTTCGATATGGCGCAGGCCCGCGCAAGGTCTATATCCAGGCCAGCCTGCACGCCGATGAACTGCCAGGCATGCGCACGGCCTGGGAGCTCAAGCAGCGCCTGGCCGAACTGGAAAGCCAGGGACAACTGCAAGGCCTGATCGAACTGGTGCCGGTGGCCAACCCCATCGGTCTCGACCAGCACCTGCAAGGCAGCCACATGGGCCGCTTCGAACTGGGCAGCGGCAAGAACTTCAACCGCTCGTTCGTCGAACTGAGCGCACCGGTGGCGCAGCGGGTAGGTGATCGTCTGGGCAGCGATGCCGAGGCCAACATCGCCTTGATTCGCCAGGCCATGGGCCAGGTGCTCGACGACCTGCCGGCCCCGGCGTCGCAACTGGAAGCGATGCACCGCCTGTTGCTACGCCACGCCTGCGACGCCGACATCACCCTCGACCTGCATTGCGACTTCGACGCGGCGATTCACCTCTACGCCTTGCCGCAACACTGGCCGCAGTGGCAATCGCTGGCGGCGCGCCTGAAAGCCGGGGTGGCGTTGCTATGCGAAGATTCCGGTGGCAGTTCTTTCGACGAGTCCTGCTCTTCGCCCTGGTTACGCCTGGCCAGGGCTTTCCCCGAAGCGGCCATCCCACCGGCCAACCTGGCAACCACGCTGGAACTTGGCAGCATGGGCGACACCCGTGTCGATCAGGCCCAAGCCAATTGCGAGGCGATCCTGGGCTTTCTTGCCGAACAGGGTTTCATCAAGGGCACCTGGCCGGCGGCACCGGGCGAGTGCTGCGAGGGCATGCCGTTCGAAGGCACCCAATACCTGTTCGCGCCGCACCACGGCGTGGTCAGCTTCCTGCGCGACGCCGGTGAATGGGTGGAGCAGGGCGATGCGCTGTTTGAAGTGGTCGACCCGTTGAACGACAAGGTCACCACCGTGCGCGCGGGCACCAGTGGCGTGTTGTTTGCGATCGATCGTGGTCGCTATACGCAACCGGGCACTTGGCAGGCGAAAGTGGCCGGGCGCGAGCCGATTCGGGTTGGGAAGTTGATTAACGATTGAGGGGGGGAGGTTCATTGCACACCCCGTGATCGGTGGATGCCCAAGGTGATGAGGTAGCGTTCTTCCGTGGGACGCTTGACGTCCTCGAAACGGCTCACCACCAACATCAGTTGGTACTTGTCGCCTGCTCGCCAGTAAGCTGATCCGCCTTTGTTCTCATCGCGCAATTGGGCGCGCCATTGCGGGGTGTCGGCGAACGAAGGGAAGTCCTTCACCCGAATGGGTACCCAGCCCGCGTTGCGCCATTGCTCCTGCAGATCCAATACGACCTTGAGGGTGTCGTCGAGCAATAGCGGCTCGATTTGTGGAGACATGCGGACACCGTGGATATGTTCATCATCAAACATCACCGTAAAAAAACGGGCCAGAGGGGTTACAAAACCGTACGTGGGATCAATGAAACGCAGGCGTGCATCTGATTTCGGAACACTGAACCATGAGCGCCCCGGAATGGCTGGTCCAATGCTAGCGCTGGAGCGCTGGCGCATAGACTCGTAGGGCTCGCCAATCAGCAGGGCGATTTCAGGATCGTCCGACAGGACCTCAATCGCCACCAGCGTCAGGAGGGCCGCGATCGCCAGTGCCAGCACACCGCGTCGCCAGCCCATGCGTTGCAGCAGGTTCACCGCACGCCTCCACCCCAGGCGATATCCCGAATCGATTGCTCAATCTGGTCGCGCTGGTCGCTGTGCAGCAAATCATTAAACTGCGCCGCGGCGTTGAGCACAAAGGCCATGCGCCGTTCGATGTCAGCCAGGTTGGCAAAGGGATTGCTGCCAAAACCAATGGTGCGTCGGTCCTCGATGGGACGGCACTGGCTGGCCAGGGTAAGCTCGATAGCCTGGGCGGCACCGGAGGGGATGTTAGTGACGTAGGAGGCATGGTTACCGCGCAATAACCATTTCAGACCGCTGTCGTCGTACATCGCCGGTTGCAGGATGTTGACCTGTTCGTGCTTGGCTAGAAACTCAACACTTTTGGCAATATGACCCTCCTCGATCGCCTCGAAGGCCAGGAGGATTTCATCATGCTCAATCCCGAACTTCAGTGTTTTCTGCCCAACTGGCCACAGCACCGGATGCTGACTACTGCCATAGATGTTTTTCCGCGAAGCCAGACAATCCTTCAGCGCTTCCAACCCCCGCTCCTGGTAGAACACATGCAGCGGATACACATCCAGGAACAGCGTGGTATTGCCCATCGCCAGCATCTCGTACACAAACCGGTACATCCGTTGCGAGAGCGACAAGGGAAGGTCGGCACCCCAATGGGTGAAGCCCCACACCGGGTTGTTCCGGTTGGCCTCTTCATACTCGCGTTGGCGCTGCTCAAACGCCCGAATGGTCGCGCGCTTTTCCCGCTCACTGGGACTGAGCAAGCCTCTCAGCCCTTGTCTGGCATTGTCCCTCAATTGCTGTATCGCCTCTTCTTCCGCCTGAATCTTCTCGACCGAATCCGCCGCGTGCAGCAGACCACAACCCACCTGTTTCGAGGCGAAGGCCGCCAGCCCGGCCCACTGGAAACGCGGATCGTGACGCCACAGCTGGGCGTAGGCGGCATTGATCGCCTTGTTGCGCGCCTTCGGATCGGCGATCAGCTTGCCGCCGGGTGCTACGACGTTTTCGACCCTTTGTTGGTAGCCGCGCCAGAGGTTCTCGCAGACCGTCCCTGGCCGTTCGCTGAGCGTCGGTGAGGGTGCCCGCGCTGAAGTGAAACCGGATTGTCGCGGCGCGACCGGGTTGTTGGGCGCAACGGGCGCGGCCGCCTGTTGAGGGGCACTCCTCACGGCTTGCGCCGCTGAACTCTGGGTGGACTCATAGCTGACGTTGGTAAACGAGGGGAGGAGCTCGGCCTTGCAGGGACAGCTGCTGCGGCTATCCAGCGAGCCAGCTGCCAGCCTGCCGTGACTGTCAAAGGACGAAATACCACCGACAATCTTGTAGGTTTCGTCGTTCTTGCCACAGGAAACCGGATCCCCTGCGCGAGCATGAGCGAAGCCAAACATCGTGATACGGGTATCGGCGTCCAGCACCTCGCCACCGCAACTGGTCTTGTCGCCCTTGCGAATAAAATATCCCGTTGCCATTGCTTGAGCTCCTTGTCTGATGACTATCAAATTGCTCCTGCTCCCAATGAAGGGGAGGAGTGGCAAAGTGCCGGTCACAGGGTTCTATACAAGGCTGTCGGGCGTAAATCAGACGTTTCCTTGTCTGCTGTAGGCCGATTCCGCAATCGGATCCAGTGGGAGTCGCTCCAACGAAGGTGCTAGGCTCTCTCCCGAACCCTGCACACGGTGAAGGAAGGTTTATGCTGAAGTTTCTCGCTCTGTTCACGCTGCTGGCATCCGCCGCTGTCCACGCTCAATCCCCCCTGCAAACCGACCTCCCACTCAAGTACCTGGAGCAGGCCAACCCTGACTCCCGCGAGCAGCCGCTGGTGATTTTTCTCCACGGCTACGGCAGTAACGAGCAGGATCTGTTCGGCATCAAGGATGAGTTGCCCAGGGAGTACAACTACCTGTCGGTGCGGGCGCCGATGGTGATGCAAGAGGGGAGTTACCAGTGGTTTCGCAAGAAAGGCGAGGGTGCCTACAACGGCGAAACCGATGATCTGAAAGCCAGCGGCCAGTTGTTGCTGGATTTCGTCGCACAGGCGGCGAAGAAATATCACACGCAACCGGAGAAGGTGTTCCTGGTGGGTTTCAGCCAGGGCGCGATCATGTCCTACGAAGTCGCCCTGCGTCATCCCGAGGCGGTGGGCGGGATTGCCGCGTTGAGCGGGCGGATTCTGCCGGTGCTCCGGTCCGAGCTCAAGCCGGATGAAAAACGCCAGTCACTGGCGATTTTCATCGGTCATGGCACGGCGGACCAACGCCTTCCGTTGAGCGATGGCACCGAGGCCAACAGCCTGCTGCAAAGCGTGTCGCTGGAACCCGAGTTCCACGCCTACCAGGGTGTCGGCCACAGCATCAGCGCCGAAGAACTGCAGGACTTGAGCGCCTGGCTGCAGCGCCGCAACCCCTGAGGCTTACTTGCCGCTGACGATCTGCTTGATCAGGGTTTCGTGGGCCGCCATGTCGCCGGGGCGGGAAATGACCTGAATCACGGTCATGTGGCTGCCCGATGCCGCCATCAACGTGGTGTTGAGGGTCATGCCGCCGCCCTGGGTGGCGGTGCTGTCGACCTGGCGCACGCCCAGGCCTGTCGCCTTCAGGGTCAGGCTTTTTTCGCTGAGCTTGTTGTAGTCCGCCAGGGCCTTGTGTTGCGCCGCGTCGAAGTCGGCGGCGGTGCCGTCGAGAAATTCACCGTCGTTGTCCTTGACCTTGACGCCCTCGGGCAGGCTGTTCTGCGCGGCGATCACCACGGTCTTGGTGGTTTCGTTGGAGTACATGGTGCCGCTTGCGCCAGTGGGGCTGGCGGGCAACGGGTTGGCAATGAAACCCTTGGGCAGGGTGAAGGTGAACTTGCCATCGAGCATCGAGACTTTCTGACCCTGCACCGTCTCTTTGGCAGGGGCCTTGGCCGCCTGCACATTCAAAGCCCCCAGGCTGGCAGCCGCTGCCAGCAACAGGACAACGGCTTTTTTACTCAACAGTGACATTCGAAAAACTCCAGGGATGGTCGCGCGGTGGGGGGCGATCATCCCATGGGGGCTGTGAGATGTTCCAGCATGAGCTAACGGACGGTCGTTGAAGCTTCGGTATCAGGGGTATTCCTGCCTGGCATGTAACACGCTCAGGATCTGGATTTGATCCGCCACCCGATAGACCACCAGGTAATTGGGATGCACAACAATTTCTCGGGTATCGGGAAGTCGGCCGCATCGATAGAGGTAGGGATGTTCGGGGAGAGTTGATGTAGCTGTTTCAATGGCCTGGTTGAGCTCCAGAGCCGCTACGAGGTTACGGTCACCAATGTAACTGAGAATTTGCAACAGATCGGATCGTGCCTCGGGACGCCACTCAACCCGCATCGCGCTTGTTGCGCTTTGACTCCAGGAGGGCTCGCATTTCAGCCATCACTTGATCATGCGGGATGCTTGGGCGCGGATCATCCAGAGATGCCTGTACCTTGGCACGGAACCAACGGTCGTAGCGGGTAGCCTGCTCTTCGGTTTCAAATTCTGAAATGGAGGAAAGTCGGACGTTCATGGTGATCTCCGCGATCGATGCCAGCAGTTTAATGGGTGTATGGCTCGTTGTCGTCGTTGTCTGGATGAAGTACCACCGAGGTGTTCACTCCATCGACAAATCGTAATCACCTGGCGTCCGACGGCCAACCGGAAAAACATGTAGGACATATGGTCGATTTTTTGATTTTCGTTGCCGCGTGTAGGATCTCAAAAAACGAGTAGCCGATACTCTGTGGCGACGGCAGGTCACCACAGAGGAGAGATGCAGTCACACCTCTCGACGCACCGGATAGCTCTCGATCACATCCAGAAACTCGATCCGCCGTTCGCTGGCCAGCAGCTGCGGCAGCAGTTTTTCGTACTGCTGGCGATAGGGTTTGCTCAGGTGACGAGCGATGAAGTCTTCCTTGCTGCAGTTCCAGGTTTCGTACAGCACCAGAGTGTTCGGCTCGTCCTGCAACTGGTGCACCCAGGTATTGACGAAGTCCGGCTCGGCCGACATCTGGTGCACGACGTCCAGCAGTCGTTCCCGGGTTTCGGCGAATCGTTCAGGTTTGGCCGGCAGGTACACGATAAACGCGACTTGATCACTCATTTCATCACCTCCGAATGTCGGGAACGGCTTACTGGGCCTGGTTCTGCGGGAACAGGTTGCGGCGGGTTTCTTCGTCGAATTCGGCCTTGAGCACGAGCTTCTCTTTCAGGCCCAGAGCACGCTGGGCTGCTGGACGAGCGCTGATTTCATCGAACAGGCGCTTGACGTTCGGGTAGGCCGCCAAGCCGTTTTCGCCGAGGATGTAGGGCGCGTAGTTGGCCCAGCCCCAAAGGGCCATGTCGGCGATGCTGTAGCTGTCGCCAGCCAGGTACTGATGGTCGGCCAGGCGCTGGTCGAGTACGCGATAGTGGCGTTCGACTTCCTTGAGGTAGCGATTCTTCGCGTAGGGCAGGTCCTCTGGCGCGTGATGCAGGAAATGCACGGCCTGGCCAGAGAACGGCGACAGGCCGGTGGCGATGAGCATCAGCCACGACAGCAGTTCGGCGTTGCCGGCAGCGCTGTCGGGCAGGAAACGCTGATGCTTTTGCGCCAGGTGCAGCAGGATGGCCTGGGAGTCGAAAACCGTCGCGTCGCCATCGACGAGGGCCGGAACCTTGGCGTTCGGGTTGATCGCGAGGAAGGCTGGCAAGTGTTGCTCGCCCTTGAAGGTGTCGACGCCGATCAACTCATAGGGCGTTTGCAGTTCTTCGAGCAACAGGGCGACTTTCATCGGGTTCGGCGAAGGATGGAAAAAGAATTTCATGGTGTAGGCCTCAGTCGGGAGTGGTTTGGAACTGAGGCTGATGGTGGGGCAAACCTGTTCGATTGACGTACGAGGATGTTGCGCTACTCGTTCGAAATAGTTGAACGTGTTGCCACAGGAGCGGGTTTTGCCAGCAACCGCCGGGTGACCCCGAGCATGGCCACCGAGACGGCGACGCCAACACCGAAACCCAGCATGCCCATGCTGGGCAAGGTCAGCGTCACGACCAGGCAGAAGGCGGAAAACGAATACATCCCGGTGGCCGTTGCCCGCAATAACGCGGCGGTAAACGCCGGGCCTCGGGTTTGCTGGGAGAACACCGCCATCACACTGCCAAGCACCGGGAACACGGCGAGCAGGCCACTCCAGCGGTCGCCGACGGTGCTGGCGAGCCAGGTGACAGCCAGGGTCAGCAAGGCGCCGGCAACCATTCGCAGCAGCAATTTGTCAGACTTGGGCGCCGGCCCTGAAACGATCGGCTGCACTGCCGGGAACAAGTGCGGTGCGGCCAGCAGCGCAGTGGCGGCGGCTATCACCGAGAGTGGCAGCGACGGCGGGAGCAACGACAGGACCACGGCAACCAGGGCCCATACCAGTAGCGAGATCGTCAGTGCCAGCGGCCATTTTGCGCGTTGCGCGACCTGCGCATAGGTCACGCAGAAGGCAATCATCGCGAACATCGCCGACAGCGCTGCCATGGCCGACTGAGCGGCGAACGCCTGGCCTTGTTCGATGGCGAGGAACAACAGAATAGGCCCGACCACCACCGGCAACCCCGACAACCAACCCGCCACGCTTGGTCCCCAGCGTTTGCCCGCCAGGGAAATGAGCAGCAGAAAGCCTGGAATCACCAGCAGTTTGAGCATCAACACGCGCACTTCTCCGACCTGTGTGTGGCGGCAACGGTAGCATTTTACGAGATGGTTTGCTCTATATGTATGCATGTTTTGTATACAATGCTGAGTCTGTAGATACTCTGTTCACGGT
>NZ_AKJF01000134.1 GCF_000282475.1 Pseudomonas sp. GM78 | reverse complement strand
GAGCCCTTGGTTACTTGGGGCTTTTCCAAGTGACTCGCCGTAAGGGCGAAACCATAGGTGGCCGTTACCGCAGGAATGGATATGTACACCTGAAAAACAATCATCGTCTGCCAGGACGCCTTCGCCGGCAAGCCTGGCTCCTACAAGTTTTCACCCGCCGCGAAACCAAAGCTGGCCGTTACCGCAGGAATGCATATACACCCAATCCAAATATGAAGTGAACCGCATTACATTGAAAAGAGCGCATTCACCTCATCGCCTCAATGCTCTTTGACCTTCTTGATATGAAGAATGATCCACGCAAGAATCCCGATCGCAAGCGGCGCCATGGCCAGCATGGCCTCGCGCGGGGTCAGCGCCACGCCGAGCACGTGCAGCCCCGAGTAACCCAGCTTGAGCAGGCTCAGCAGGTAGTAGCTGATGGCAATGATCGAAAGACCTTCCACGGCCCGCTGGATCTTGATCTGGGCATCGGCGCGGGCGTTCAGGCTTTTGAGGATTTCCGAGTTCTGTTCTTCCATTTCCACCTGGACCCGTGCCTGCAACAGGTCACCGAGGTTGGCCACGCTTTCGGCCAGATGCTCCAGTCGTTGTTCGGTGGCCGTGCAGTACCTGACGGTGGGTTTGAAGCGGCGTTCGATAAACACGCCCAGGCGCTGGCAATCACCGACGTGGCTTTCCCGCAATTCACCCAGACGCTCGAACACCAATTGCGCATAGGCCTGTGTGGCACTGAAGCGGTGGCGGGTTTTCGCAGTACTGCTGACCACCTGGGCGGACAGGTTGGAGATATCCGCCAACAGGGCTTTGGCATGACTGCCTGCGGGGTCGGCGTTGCGTTCGGAGAGCGTGACCAGGGTCTTGTCAAAAACATCGAGCTGCGCACTCAAGTCCTTGGCCATGGTCAAGGATAACGAGGCCATCATGCGGTAGGTCTCGATTTCCAGGAGGCGACGAATCATTCGCCCCTGGCGGTACGCATTCAGGCGCCGGTTGATGAACAATATGTGGTTGTTGCCATCCTCGTTGATACGAAAATCGCTCCAGACCACTGCATCGCCACCGCCCACGCAGGAACCGCACGGATCCTTGAAACCGTAGCGCGAGAGATCCAGTTGAGCTTCACCGCGCACCACGATCTGCACCGAGTTGATCAGCGTCGGCAAATGCACCTGGATTTTTTGCGCCAGTACTTCGGGCAGTGCCGCCCAGGACAACTCATCGCAGGAGGACGTGACCACCAGGGTCAGGGTGAAAAATTCGGCATGGCGCTCCCATTTCAGGGCGTGGCCATCGAGCCGGGTAATGCCTTGGGCGGCGTTCAGATCCAGAGAGCCCGGGCAGCAGTCCTGAAGAAAGGTATTGCACAGCTGTTCGCTGCCGAGGAATGCCAGGTGAAACACATGGGCCGGCTCATCGAAGTACAGTGACGGGCGCGCGTGCAGTTCGTTGTGCAGGCTTTGTCGTAACGGGTGCATGTGGTGAGGCCATCTTGGAGTTGTTTTTGGCGCTTACGATAAATGCCAGGTCTTTCGGGGCATTATCGACTGCTATTGTGAGTGGGACTGGTCGATGCACCCACGAGTCACCGTTTTTTGCGCGATCTCTGCGAGCGGGTTGCGGAACGCAAGTGCGCACCCAGGTGTCATTTGTACTAGACACCATGGTGTCGCAACCCCTTCAGAGACAGAGGTGGCCTCATGAACAATATTATCTACATCGTCGGTGCCGTCGTGATCGTCCTGGTGATTCTGTCATTTGTCGGTCTTGTCTAGTCCAGGCTGCCCTTCGGCGAAACTGGACAGCTGAAGATGGCGAGCAGCGTGCCCAGACCGCGAGCAAAAGGAGTTGTTGATGCCCGGACGCAAGCAGCCACCGCCCAGGGTGGATGGCGACGTTGAACCTGTCTCTGCGACAACCGTGCGCGCGGGAGCGGTGTTTCGCCTCACGGTGAGCTTCATGCTGGTGGTGGTCCTGGCGTTTCTCGCGGTCGAGGGTTGGCGAACGTGGCGCGATTACCGGTCAGCCTTCGACACAGCCCGCGACTCCGTGACCAACCTGGCGCGAGCCACGGCGCAACACGCCGAAGATGCCATTCGGCAAGTGGATGTACTGACCGCCGCGCTCGGGGAACGGGTGGAAGGCGACGGCTTGCAGAACATCAACGTCCCGCGCATTCACAAGCTGCTGGTCCAGCAATCGAAAATCATGCCGCAACTGCACGGCCTGTTCATCTACGGCGCGGACGGGCAATGGATCGTGACGGACAAGCAGACCACGCCGGAACCCGCGAATAACGCCGATCGTGATTACTTCCAGTACCACCGCACGCACGACGATAAGAACGTGCGCATCGGCGAAGTGGTTCAGAGCAGATCCACCCACGATCTGATCATCCCCATCTCCCGTCGCTTGAACAATCTGGATGGCACCTTCGCCGGCGTGCTCCTCGGGACCATCAAGGTCAGCTACTTCGTCGACTACTACGGCGACTTCAAGATCGATGACAAGGGCGCCCTGGTGCTGGCCATGCGCAACGGAACCATCCTGGTTCGGCGCCCCTTCATTGCCTCCGTGGTGGGCAAAAGCCTGGCGGACAGCGAGATTTTCAAGCGCTATCTGCCCAACGCCAGCCAAGGCGTCGCCGAAGTCAAGGCCGTGGTGGACGACACCGAACGCCTTTACGGCTACCGGGCGTTGGCCACCTATCCGCTGGTGGTGGAAGCCGGGCTTTCCCGTGAATCCATCATCGCTCCCTGGCGCCGTGATCTATTTAAAACCGGGTGGGTGCTGGTGGTCCTGATCGGAGTGCTAGCGGTGTTCGGCCTCATCGTCTTGAGTCAGTTGCGCCAGAGAATGGTGACGGAAAGAAAGTTGCGTCACGCACACCAGGCCATGCGCGACATGGCGTTGACCGACAGCCTGACGGGCCTGGGCAACCGTCGACGCCTGGATACGGCGCTGCCGGAGGAGATTCGCCTGGCTGCGCGCCAGGGATCCACGCTGTCGCTGATCATGCTCGATGTCGATTACTTCAAACGCTACAACGACAGCTATGGGCACGCTGCCGGCGATGATTGCCTGGGCGCGGTAGGGGCCGCGATCCAACAGGCGGTCAAACGACCCGGGGATCTGGCTGTCCGGTACGGTGGCGAGGAGTTCACGGTGCTGCTGCCCAACACGGATGGTGCGGGTGCGGCACAGGTTGCCGAAGAGATTCTGCAAGCCATCCGATCACTGGGCATCGAACATTGCGCTCATCCCTTGGGCAGGGTCACGGCCAGCGCGGGCATCACCACCAGCCACCCGAGCTTCGAGGAGGTGACGCCGGCCACCTTGATCAAAGCCGCTGACGCCCTGCTCTACGTGGCCAAACGACAAGGACGAAATCGCTGGTGCTGCGCTAACGAGTCGAGCGAAAGTCGTCCACTGTAGGCCCGAGTGCTCTCTTGAAAATCCTTTCCAGCAAACTGGACGGACCTTGAGTGCCACCCAGTCTGCTACGCTTTTCATTCCCCGAATGGATTCGGGCAATCATTGCCAAAAGCTGTTTTTGAGGGGATGGAATGTGAAAGTCCAATTACTGGGGGTCGCTGCAACGATCGTCATCATCGGTACTGCTGTCTATGGACTCAACAACTGGAAAGAGCAGCAGAGTCAGCGCCAGGAAGCGGTATGTGCGTTAGCGCGCCAGCACCTCAAGGAGCTGGAAGTACAGGCACGGGCCCTGGCCGCCGGGTTGTCGGTCGAGGCCTATGCCGAAGCCGAAAAGGCCGAGGCCGGCAAGCTGGTTTCGGCGCTCGATACCGCAAAGAACGAAGCCGAGGTCGATGCCGTGATCGATCAGCATTCTGCCGCCATCGAAGCGCAGATCCATGCTGAAGATGCGGAGGTCAAGTCCCGGGGCGAGCAAAAATTCCTCGGTCAGGAACGCAAGGAGCAGAAAATCACCACCGATATAAAACAGGAAATCCAGCGTGCCGAGAAGGCTGTTGCCGATGACTGTGAATAATCTGCAGCGCAACTTTTTTAAATGCGCATGCTTATCAAAGTGACTAACGCGTTCTAGACTCCACTACGGCAGGTTCATTCAAGCTCCGCGTCCCTGACATAAAGCCAATAAAAAACCAGGAAATCCAGCCTTGAAAACTTCAACTATCGGTGTTGTGGGGAGTCTGCTGGTCTCGGGCGCGGTTTCAGCCACAGGGATTGCTCCTGTCCTCGATCTGGATTTCACCAGAACCGCCATGGAAACCCTCAAAAAACGCGGGATCGACGACGCGTGCATCATCGCCGCCCAAAACCCTGGATCGTTCACCTACTGCCGGGAAGGCTCGTCGACACTCTGGCAATACCAGACCCTGGACCTGGTGCAACAGGCCAGGCTGCTCAATGAAGGAACACCGGCTTCGAAGGACCATGGGCAAATCACTGTAGCGCAAGTCGATAGCGCTGCCTGCGATATAGAGCACCCGGTAGCGGTGGCTGGACCGACCACCTTTGCCACCCTGCTCCTCAGCCTGGCGAGCCTGTTCCTGTTGATCGGCTTTCGCTATACCTACCTGGCAATCATGCGCGGACGCTATCAACCGGTTGCCTATTCGGATCCGCGCCTGCCGCGCTTGATCAATCCCCTGTCAGCACACCCTTCGACCATCAAGGCGCTGGGGGCCTTCGGGATCGCTGCCACGCTGGCCCTTGTCTACTGCGGCTACCTCGGGCTTTGAACCAGGAACCGCCAACTGCCGGCAGGTCCCTGTACGCTCGATCCTGCGGATAAGGCAATACCCGCCTCTGCTCCTATACCGCGGGCGGCGGCGGATCCTGCACCCACTGCCAGAACAACTGATAACCGACCGCCAGCACCACCGGGCCGATGAACAGGCCAAGAATCCCGCTGGTAACCATCCCGCCCAGGGCTCCGATCAATATCACCGGCATCGGCACATCGACGCCGCGCCCCAGCAACAAGGGCTTGAGCACGTTGTCCACCAGGCCCGCGACGAAGACGTAGATGGCGAAGACGATGGTCGCGGTGCTGGCCCCTTCGGTGGCGAACACATAGGCAATGACCGGTACTGTGATCAAGGTTGCCGGCAACTGCATGATGCCCAGCAGCAGCACCGCCAATGCCAGCAGCCCGGCACCAGGAACCCCTTTGAACACAAACCCGAGCCCCACCAGCAGCATCTGGATGAACGCGATGCCGACCACCCCGAGCGCCACGGCGCGGATGGTTGCGGTACACAAGGTAGCCACCTGGGGCCCTCTTTCCGGTCCGCTGATCCGCGAGGCGATCTGCACCGAGGCGCGACTACCCGATTCGCCGTAAGCCATGAAGATCCCGGCGATGATCAGCGCGAAAATAAACATCAGGAAACCCATGCCGACGCCGGCGAGCTTGCCCAGCAACGACAGGCTGACATCCTTGATTTGCGGTATGTACTTCGCCGTCAGGCCCGGCAGGTCGGTGGCTGCCTGCAGCCACAGCGCCGACAATGGTTTACCCACCAGTGGCCATGTGGCGACGGAGTCGGACGGAGGCGGAATGCGGATGCCTTCGTCCCGGACCACGGTCATGGCGTTTTCCACCGAATCGGCAATCGAGGTGCCCAACAGGTAGATAGGCACCATGAGGATGATGACGGCCACCAGCACGATCAACGTCGCAATGCGGCCTTCTTTTCGCCCCAGCGGGCCCCGCAGCCGCTCTTGCAACGGGTAAAGCGTGATCGCCAGGATGATCGACCACAGCATCAAGTCGCGAAACGGGCGGAAAATTTCGAAGCAGAACAGCACCAGCACGACAATCAGGCCGGCGCGGATCAAGGTATCGAGCAACCCGCGGGACAAGGCCTTCTCTGACAGCGGCATGGGTACCATGGATGTCTCCTGACAGTTCACTGTGGAGGTAAGCAATCGGTTAGCCCAGCATAGACGTTGATTTCGAGGTACGAGGGGTCAATGCGGGACCTGATTGCAGGCCTGTCCGCGATCTCCCTGTAGGAGCGAGCCTGCTCGCGATGATCGTCAACGATATCGCGCCCTGTCTGAACGATCGCGTTGTCTGGACGTCCATCGCGAGCAGGCTCGCTATGCAAAATATGGCAACGCCATGACCGATGCAGTCCGGGATTCGTCGAGCCAGGAACACATCCCCTTGTGGTTTTTTCTTCATGAAATCTATTGACTTCCAAGAATGAGCTACCATAGCTAAACCGTTTTTTTATCGGGAGAAGATGATGCATCGATTGGTGAAACCGTCGGATTATGTTCTTCAGACTGCGCTGGACAAAATGGTCTATATGCTTCCCTGGGAACGACGACATTGCCCGGGAAACCCCACGGAAGAGCCCGAGCAAGGCGCCCTGCTCTATAACCAATACATCCTGAGTTTCCTCCACGGTGTGGCCCCGCGAACGCCAAGTGAACGAATCGTTGAAATCGCCCAATGGTGCCTGGCGTTAGCCGGTGAGCCTGCGCGGGCGTTGGCCGATGATTTGTCTGCGGCTTACCTCAGCCGGTACAGCTTTGTGCTCGCTGATATTTCAAGATACGACGATGAGTCGAGAGAATTTCGCGGGCACCTGGCGCTCTGGCCTGAAGAAATCAAAAAAATGCCAGCCAATCTGGTGATGGCATTGCGAGCCAGGGCCGCGGGCCTTTTGTTGCGCTGACACCTTGGGCAGCGAAAAATCGGGGGCAGGCTACAAGCAAACGGGTGTTGACCTGCTTACCCCGCATGCGCCGACCGGCAAATGCAAATTCCGCAAATCTCCAGTACGTTCCTTGTCATCCGCGAAGGCAGAACCTTGCCGCTAAAAATGCTGAAGCTCGGGTTTTCTCGGCGTGGTTGCCACGGCAACATTCGCGGTGCTGTCGTGCAACGCCCCCCAATGCCATTTTCCGTGCGACTGACTTGCCCAATGCCGTAGGGAGGCCAGCCTCTGACCTCCCGTTTTGCATACCACGCCCTACGACGTTCCCAGTCCGCGCGACAGATCGGCCGGTTGACTGGCTACCGCGGGGCGATCCCCTTCGGGCTTTTCCACGTCCATGTCCACGTGCTCTGTGGTTTTGGTCACCGTGTCGCGCACCGCTTCGAATCCCTCCCGTGCCTGCTGCTTGACCTTGTCGGCCAGCCCTGCGCTGGTCTTGCCCATGTAGCGCTGTTCGGTCGATGTCGTGGGTAATGCCGCCCCCAGCATGGCGCCCAGGGCAATGCCCGCGGCGGCAACGACCAGCGGCTGTTCCTTGAGCAAATGATTGACCTGGTTGCTCATCTGCTGGGTACTGCGCACCAGGCGGTCGCTGGCGTCATGCATGGCATGGCTGATGTTTTCGCTGGTAGCGCCCAGGTTTTCGCCCAGGTGCGCCGCCTTGCCTTTGACCGTCTGGTAACCCTCCTTCAGGGTGTCGGCAGTCTGGTGCAAATGCTCGCGCGCACTGTCGAGGCCATCCGCCAGGCCATCGGTCCACTCCCCTACCTTGTTCTGCTGCGGGTCCGCCCGATAAACGGGACGAGGAATCGGCGGACGGTTCTGGCTCATCATCAGCCACAACAGGCCCACCGAGGTCACCACCGCAGGAACGGGATTATTGCGAACGCTGGTGCCAAGGTTGCTCAGGAACGTGGTGCCGTTGCTTTGCATGAACGACAACGCCTGGTCGATGACCTGCCCTGGGGTGAATTTGCTTTCCAGTGCGTCGACGATGTTGCCAATGCTTGCACGCTGCGCATCGATTTCACGCTCGATGGTCTCGGGGCTTTTTTGCGATTCGATTTCGAATTCACTGTTCATGACACTCTCCTGCGCAGCGCTTCCTGGTCTTTGTTCAAGGCGTCCAAGGTGCGATCAGGCTTGAAGTGGGACGGTTCGAACTGTTTTTTTCCGGACTGCAGCATGGCAAACCCGACGATCATCACTACGACACCGACAATCAGCGCGGCCAGCCACGGCGCCATGACCATGCTCAAGCCGTAGACCACGGACATCAACAGGATGATGAACCCCGCCAGCAGCACAATTGCCCCCCCGGCGACGCCGGCAATGCCTGCCTTGAGCGTCGTGAGGCTGGCCTGCAGCTCAGCCTTGGCCAACGCCAGTTCCTTGGTGAACAGCGAGGGCACTTCGCGCGTCAGCTGGCGCAACAACCCGACGACCGAAGCGTCAGGCTCAGGTGTGGGCATCGGTCTTACGCCCGGCAGATCTTGATCTTCTCTGTTCATCACAGCGCTCCCTTGTAGGATGTGGACCCGGGTGTCGAATTCGCCGCAAAGTCTGATGGATGATCCTGGTCATTGGGCGCGGCCGGCGTGATGCCGGTGGCCAGGCCAGGGCCTTGATCGGTGCGCGGTGGCACGGAGGTATCAAAGGGTCGTTGAGCACCAAAGCCCCCGGACGGCGGCCTGGAATACCCTGCTGCCTGATCGTCGGCATCGGCGAATGTCGCCGCAGGCGCGGCACCAGCCTTGAGAAAGCGCGACAGGCCGAAGCCCAGCGCAATGCTGCCGGCAATGAACAATCCCGGATTATTGCGCGCCAGTTCGGCGGCGTCGTGAAGCAGCTGCTCCGCGCTTTTGCCACGCAAATTCCCCGCCAGCCCGCTCATGGACTCCGCCATGTCCGCGAGGTAGTCGGACATGCCGAGTTTGTCCTTGTCCTCCAATTCCGAAACGAAAGATTTTGCCCCTTGGGCCAGTGCCTCGATCTGATCGGCTGCCGTGTCACGGTACTGGCCAAACTGCTCATCCACCTGTTGTCTTGCACCGCCAAGCGTCTCTGTGACGCTTTCCTTGAGGTGTTCAAAGTCCTGGCCTGGCCCTGCGGCATTGCGCTTGTCCGGCTGGCTACCGGTCGTGCTGTCTGTAGTATTCATGTCGTCCCTCGCCTTCTGAGTGAAGAAAAGCGTTATCAGGGTTCGCCACGAAATACCCGCAGCCCCCCTCATTTCAGATGACGGGGCAGCGTGAGGGGGAGTTCCAATGGAATGATGAGCGATCGGTACAACAGCAGCTCATCTAACTACCAGGTTCAACGGATCGTGCTGATCCCCAGCGCAATCAACTGACAAACAGGTGCCAGGCGACCTGGACGATCAGCGACAGGATAAAGGCCAGGAATGCCCTGAGCAGATAGGCGTGGGTCATCTTTATGCATGACAGCTTGCGCTGGGTCCCGGTGTGGTTGTATCTCACGGCAAGCAGCAGCTTCTCCACCAGCTCGGGCTTGGGATCGGTCTTGCACCACAGACTGGCCAGGTCGCTGGCGTCGACCCGGCTTGAGGTTGAGACCTTGAGCGTTTCGAATGCCCAGAGGCCCGCCCGGAACAGATACAAGGTGCCCAGAAAGAAGATGGCCAGGGCGACAATGCTGTAGCCGACCGTTGATGGGTCGCTCCAGATGCCCGCAAGTAAAGAGGCTAAAACCGGTGCAAGCGCCGTGACGGCTGCCAGATAGAGGCTGGCCTTGGCGTCTGCGGATTTTCGGCGACCCGAGTCGGCATCATCGAGGCGTCGCGCTTCTTCAAGCGCCGCATCGGTGTCAACGTCCCAGTTGGCCGCCCTGATACTGGTGTTGTCTTGCTCATGCCCGGCCTCTTGTTGCTGGAGCTCTTGCTGGTTGAACGTTTGCAACCGGGGCCAGGTCAACTCTTTGAGGTTCATGGCGGCCAATGCCTTGGAGTTCATCGACAATGGCGCGGGTATAGGCGCGCCGGCTATGTTGGCCAGCCACGCCCACTGCCCATTGGGGTTGATTTCATGATAGTCGAGTGCGCCGGTTTCTGACTGAGGGTCAAACCCGTCACCCGATCACGCGTGCATACACCGATCTGTCGACATTGCCACCGGACAGGATCACCCCGACTTTTTTGCCCCGCATTGCTTCACGCTCCTGGATGAGCGCTGCCAGGGCGGCGGCACCTGCCCCTTCAGCGAGGTTGTGGGTATCGGTGTAATACACGCACATGGCCTCGGCAATCTGCGCCTCGCTGACCGACACGATCCGCGCCGCACCTGCCGCATAAACGGCGAAGGCTTCGGCAATGGGCTTGCGCACGGCCAGGCCGTCGGCAAAGGTGTCGGCCGAGGCGGTCTCACGTATTGCACCCGCTTCAAAGGATAATTTCGCGGCCGCCGCCTCAGTGGACACCACACCCACCACTTGGGTTTTGAGGCCCAGCGCGTCGCGGGCGGCGATCACGGCGCAAATTCCAGAGCCACAGCCAATCGGCACGTAGACGGTATCCAGGTCCGGCGCCGCCTTGAACAGTTCGAGGGCATAGGTGGCTACGCCCTTGACCAGTTCGGTGTGGAACGGCGGAACCAGGTAGAGGTCGTGGGCCTGCGCCAGGCGAGCGGCCTCCTCGCGGGCCTCATCGAAATCGCGGCCATGTTCGACCACTTCGCCGCCAAAGCCGCGCATGGCATTGTTCTTTTCCAGCGAGTTGCCTTGCGGTACGACAATCAGCGACTTCAAACCCAGCGCGCTGGCCGCCAGCGCCAGGCTCTGACCGTGGTTGCCGCGGGTGGCGGTGACAATGCCCCGCGCGTCCGGGTGCATGCGCTTGAGCCAGTGCATGAAGGTAATGCCGCCACGCACCTTGAACGCACCTGTGGGTGTGTGGTTTTCGTGCTTGACCCACACCGTGCAACCCAGGCGCTCAGCCAGCAAGGGCCAAGGGTACTGCGCGGTAGCGGGCATCACTTGGTAAACCAGGCGAGCGGCTTGTTCGATATCGTCGCGAGTCAGTGTGTACATGAGGAGGCTCCCAGGGGTTTGGCCCAGTCTAGACACGCTCGCCATTGGCCGGCTTTCAAAAAACCGACCTGACTTTTGCGCCCCTCCTTGACTACTATGGTGCTCATGAACCGTCCCAACCGCCTGCAACCGCCCTTCCCGCCTGAACCGGTGCGCCGTGTCGAGGCCGGGCCGTGGGCGATCGAACTGCTACCCGGCAGCGCCTACGCGACCCGATATGTCGCGAGCCAGGCGGCGATCGGCTTTGCCTTCGACAGCCAGCGCGGCCTGCACGCCATCGGCAGCGATCGGGTGCAACCCTTCATTGCCGTGCCTAACGGGCTGGCGTTCGTGCCTGCCGGGTGTGATGTATTGTCCGAATCGCCCAAGGGCGGTGAATACCTGCGGCTGATGCGCACTGACGGTAAGTTACTGACCGGGGATCGAGCCTTCAACAACCGCATCGATCCCCAGGCGACCGCCCTTGCCCTGCGAATGCGCGGTGCGCTGTTGCAGGCGAGCGTGACGGATGATTGGGAGGCCTGGGCACTCGCATTGGCCGAACGAGCCCAAGGGAACGAAGGGGTGCTGGCACCGTATCAAGGCTCGATAACCGCCAGCCGGATGCGCTTGCTCGATGAGTTCATCGACGCCGGCCTCTGCAGCCCGCTGGGTGTGCAGGCGATGGCGCAGTTGCTCGGGTTGTCCGAGGGCTATTTCCTGCGTGCATTCAAGCACGCGACCGGGCAAAGCCCGCACAGTTACCTGATCGACCGGCGCCTTGCCAAGGCCCGTGCCCTGATGCGCGATTCGACAGCGCGGCTGGCGGACATCGCCCACGCCTGCGGTTTCAACTCCCAGGCGCACATGACGACTACCTTCAGGCAACGTCTTGGCGTGAGCCCGGCGCAGTTGCGTGGTGGCCGGGGTTAAGCCAGTAACTCGGTGATCCACCGGGCTTGGCGGGCGATCTCCAGGACCTTATCTTCGGGAACGGGCTGCCGCGCCCGGGCGAAATGACTCAGGGTCTTGTGCTTGAGGCGCAGCATTCGCTGCCACTTGGCCAGGAACGCCGGGCTGCGGGCCTGCATCTGCAGTGGGCCGAAGTACAGCTCCTGGGCGCAATACTGAGCAGGCCCGGCGCGCTCGGCGACGATGATTTCGTAAAAGAAGCGATTTTCCCGCAGCACTTCCTCAAAGAGGATGCGGTAGCCATTGTCCATCAGCCATTGGCGCAGGGGCTGTTCGCCGCCGTTGGGCTGCAGGATCAGGCGCTCCTGGCCGCTCAGGCGCGCCTTGCCGCTGTCGAGGATGTCGCGAATGGTTTCGCCACCCATACCACAGAGGCTGATCGCCGTAATCCCGTCTGCCGGCTCGATCGCCGCCAGGCCATTAGCCAGGCGTACCTTGATCCGCATGTCTTGGCCGCTCTCGCGCACGGTGCGTTCAGCCGCGCGAAACGGCGTCAACGCCACCTCGCCGGCCACTGCCGCGCTGATCGCGCCACGGCGCATCAACGCCACCGGCAGGTAGCCGTGATCGGAGCCGATATCGGCCAGGCGCGCACCGGCTGGCACCTGCGCCGCCACACGCTCCAGGCGCATGGACAATGTCTGTTCGTTCAACTGCAACCCCTTTTCACCCCGACCCTGGGGCACCTTTGGCCCAATCGGGGGGGCGATTCTGTCGAGTAACGCCGTGCATTTCAAATTTATGCGACAAGGGCGCCATGACTGTTGATCGGCAGCACGTTCACCCAGGCCCCGGGCCGACTAGACTGATCAGGCACACCATCGGTTGCCAACCGCTTGAGCCAGGGGAAACGGGATGACCGCAATCACAGTGCGCCACTGCTCGTCATGGGTCCTGCCTTCCCTCCTCGCCATCAACCTGGTGCTGACAGCGGGCTGTGCAGGCCAGAACGCCACGGCTCGCTACTCGGCCTCGAGCTCAGGCTCAAGCTGCTATGCCAAAGCGCTGCCCACCGCTGGCGAAGGCGGCCTCGCCTTTGGCTCCACCTTGAGCATCGCGCGGCAGAAATCGCTGAATAACTGCATACGGTATGCCGGCCGCTCGGGGGGTACGCCCAGTACGTGCCAGGTGGTGTTGTCGGAGTGCAGGTGATCGGGCGGCAGCGGGGTGAGACAGGTTTCCCTCGTTATCGTTGACGACCATCGCGAGCAGGCTCGCTCCTACAGGGGAATGCGGACAGACCAGCAATCAGGTCGGCTGTCACGCCGCCTCGCGCGCTTTTGATCTGCTTTGGCTTTTGATTTTCTTGCCCCATCGAGAGGCTTCGTTCCGGTTCTGCGCAGTGGGTAAACCGGCATGGATGCCGGTTTAGCCG
>NZ_AKJF01000133.1 GCF_000282475.1 Pseudomonas sp. GM78 | reverse complement strand
AGGGGCAAGAGCCCTTGGTTACTTGGGGCTTTTCCAAGTGACTCGCCGTAAGGGCGAAACCCTAAGTGGCCGTTACCGCAGCAACGGATATACACCCATTCCAAATATGCACCTGGAGCCCTCCAACCTAAAGTGAGCAGTACTACGACTGTAGGAGCGAGCCGGCTCCGGGCGGCGTTCCGACGATGGACGTCAACGATAACGCGCACTGTCTGAATGGTCGCGGTGTCTAGACGTTTTTCGTCGGAACGCCGCCCGGAGCAGCCTCGCTCCCACAATGGACCTCGAACAGCCCTGCAATGAGGTCGCTCAAGCCAAAAAAAAACCCAGATTTTCACCTGGGTTTTTTTATCTTCACATGATCAGTGCCGTTAGCGCCCCATCGCTCGTGCCGCATCCGCGGTGTACATGTCCGGGGTGAACTTGGCTTCGTTGAGAATCGGCCCCTTCTTGGACTCGTTGGTCATGGCGTAGCCGGTGTACTGCCCTGAGTTCAGGTCCATGAAGAACTGCGAACCGGCCTGCCAGGCGCTCATGTCCGGGTGGTAGTAGTAGTTGATCATCGCATGCTTCCACAGTGCACCACGGCTGTCGTAGTTGTCCGAAACCACCGAGTTCCAGGTGTCTTCGTCAATAAACAGCACACGCTTGCCGTAGACATGGCGGTAGCCCTCTTTCAACTTGGCCTCAAGCACCCAGACACGGCGCAGCTCATAGCGCATGTAGTCAGGGTTGGGGTGGTTGGGGGTGAGGATGTCGGCGTACTTGACGGCACCGGTGTTCGGCTTGAAAGCGTTGGCCGGAACGTAGACTTCACGCTTGCCGATCAGCGTCCAGTTGAAACGCTCGGGCGAGCCGTTGTAAAGACGGTCTTCGTCGACAGTCATGGTGCCGTTGGTACCGATCATGGGCTGATCGTAACCGTAGCCAGGCAACTGCCGTACACGCCGGGTGGACGGGCTGTAGCTCCAGGCCTGACGCGGGTTGGTGAGGAAGTTGTAGGGTTCTTGGGAAATACTCACTACACCGTTGTCGCGCGCCGGTTTTAGCGTGGTGTTCCAGCTCATGGCCTGTATCGCGCCTTCAGTCTTGGGCTCGACTGTCGGCGAGTTGGCTTGCGAGAGATTTCGCGCATGGGCACGACCCCAGCCGATGCTGCCGTTAGGCAGGACTGACGCCAAATCGCTGACCTTTTCTTCGGTGTAGGCACGCGCCGGCAGCTGGTGGTTCCACAGCAGCTCCATGCCGTTTTTCGGGATCGGAAACGGTATCTGGCCGATCCCTTCGATGCCCATGCCGTCGTCGGCCAGCTTGGCGTTCAAGGCGTTTTTCATCGCCCGTTCGCAAACATAGTCCGGGTAGCGGAAGTCACGATGACCTGGGTAGATGTTCATCTTGTAGGTGGTTGGGTAGCGCTTGAGCAGGGCCTTCTGACCTTCGGTCAAATGGCTTTCGTACTGGCTCATATTCTGCGCGGTGATCACCAGGATCGGCTTTTCGGAAGCGTAGGGGTCGACCGGCTGGCTGCCGGAAAACTTCACGTGATTCCAGCCTGGTACCTCGCCGAGGTACTTGCCGGTGTAGGGCGGGATGGTGCCTTCGGCGTTGCCGGCTTTCTCGGCACCGACACAGGTCAGTTCCTTGCCGAGTTTGGCAGCCTCTTGCGGCGATACCTGCGCAAGTACGTTGCCTTGCAGGCCGACATTGGCGGCCACTGCAGCTACGAACATCACGCCTCTTGTTGTTATTTTCATCGATTGGCTCCTTCGCAGACCAGGACTACTGGGGTACTCCATTGTTCCTGATCTGCTGGGGAGAACATCGTCCGGAAAGACTAATCAGTCAGGCACTGACCAATAATTCACGGATCTGTGCCTTGATCAATTTGCCCGACGCATTACGTGGCAGCGGCTCCTGAAAACCATGTACCTCGGCTGGTACCTTGTAGGCGGCAAGGCGCTGGCCGATAAAGGCACACACCTGCTCCCGGGTCGGCGCCGGATCAAGTTCGCTGCGCAATACCAGCACCAGGCGCTCACCCAACTCCTCATCGGCCACCGCAAAGGCGGCCGCTTCAACGACCCCGGGCATTTCGCAGATACAGGACTCCACTTCACTGGCGGAAATCTTTTCCCCCGCACGGTTGATCAGGTCCTTCGCCCGGTCGGTGATGTAGAGGAAGCCCTCGTCATCCAGCAGGCCGATGTCACCGGTGTCCAGCCAGCCGTCCTGCAACGTCTGGGCACTGGCTTCGGGCAAGCGCCAGTAGGCGCTCATCAGCGTTGGCGAACGCAGCCAGATCAGGCCGCTTTGCCCTGCTGGCAGCGGCGAATACGGGTCGGGACCGATACACACATCAACGATCGGCAGCGGCCAGCCCACCGAATCGGGTTTGTACACGAACTGGTCGCCACCCACCGCCGCGCCGATGCCGTTGCTCTCGGTCAGGCCGTAACCACTGCCGCCAATCGCCTTGGGCTTGCGCTTGCTGATCTGCGCCAGCAGCCGGCTCGGCGCCAGCGCCCCTCCCAGGCCGAGGCCGTAGAGGCTGTCGCTGTCGGTGCTGTCAAAGCGTGGCGAGCCGAGCAATTGCTGCATCATCACCGGTGCACCGTTGAACTGGGTACAGCGCTCGTCGCGAATCAGGTCAAAGGCCTTGTCGACGTCCCACTTGTACATCAGCAACAAGCGTCGTCCGCTGCGCAGGGCCAGCAGAAACTGCGCGTGCAGGCCGCTGACATGGAACAGCGGCACCGCCATCAGGTTGGTCGGCGCCAGGCCGCTGTCGATCACCGCCTGGATGCGCTCGGGCGAACTCACAGCGCAGAACGCTGACTGGAACTCCAGGGCCGTCAGCGCCTGGCAAATGGCGCGGTGGCTTGACAGCACACCCTTGGCCCGACTGGTGGTACCGGAGGTATAGAGGATCAGCGCCGGGTCATCGGGGTCGATGGTGATGGCCGGCAACGCCAGCACCGGGGCCTGGATCAATGCCTCAAAACGCTGGCAGTTGGGCGCAAGCGCTTGCCCTTCCTGTACACCGACCACAATGCTGACCAGGCCCTCGTTGAGCACGTCGCCCGCCAGCAGGCGCAGGCGCTGCTCGTCACACACCAGCACCTGGGCGCCACTGTCCTGCAGGCCATGGAACAGCTCGTCGCGCAGGCCCCAACTGTTCAGGGGCACACACACCGCGCCGCACCGTTGCACCGCGACAAAGGCCACCAGCCAGGCCGGCTGGTTGCGCATGGCGATAGCCACCCGATCGCCCTGCTTCACCGAAAAACGTTGGGACAGTTGTGCGGCCAGCCGATCGACCTGGTCGAAAAATCCGGCGAACGTCAGCCGCTCCTGCTCCCACACCAGAAACTCACGGTCACCGTGCACGCGACCTGCATCGATGGCATCGAGCAGGTTGGGTGGTGCATGGCGAAAATACCGCAGGTTACCGTTGGGCGAAGTCACCACCTCGTACGGCGATCCCGGGCCGATCAACTGCTGCCAGGCGTTGCGCCACTGTTCCAGCTTCATGTTTTCACTTCTCCAAAGACTCGAAAGCGGCGTAGCGCGCACACTGGAAATCACTGTCACCCAGACACGCCTGGACCACGCGAATTCGCTTGAGATAAAGGCCCACATCCAGTTCGTCGGTGACACCGATACCGCCGTGCATCTGCACCGCTTCATTGCTGATCCGGGCAGCGGCTTCGCCCGCTTTCCATTTGCCCAGGCTCACCAGGCGCCCACGTTCAGCCGCGCTCAAGGCGCTGTCGTCGAGCGCTGACAACGCCGCCATCACGGCGCTGCGGGCCAGTTGCAGTTCCACGTGCAAGCGCGCCGCACGATGCTGCAAGGCCTGGAACGAGCCGATCAAGGCATCAAACTGCACGCGGGTCTTGAGGTAATCCAGGGTCAGGGCGAACAACTGCTCGGCGGCGCCAAGCAACTCCGCAGCCAGGCACGCACGCCCCCGATCCAGCGCTTCATCCAGGGCTGGCCACGCTGCCCCAACGGTACCGAGCAAGGTTTCGCTGCCCAGTTGCACCGCACTGAAACGCAGCTGCGCGTAATTGCGCGAGTCGATCAACGACAGTGCACTGACCTGCAGCCCCGGCGTGTCTGCCGGCACCAGGAACACGCTGATGCCCTGCTCTTCACCCGCCTGGCCGTCGGTTCGTGCAGTGACCAGGTAGGCATCGACACCCAGGCCATCGATCACGAAGAACTTCTCGCCGTCCAGACGATAGCCACCGGACTCGGCGGTGGCCGTCAGCGCCGTGTGCACAGGCCCATGGCGCGGTTTTTCATCCAGGGCCAGGGCCAGGCGCCGTTCGCCGCTGATCAACGCCGTCAGCCACTGATCCTGCTGCGCCGCAGAGCCTGCCAGATGAATCAGCGAACCACCGAGCACCACACTGGACAACAGCGGTGAGGCCGACAGGTTTCTACCCATGGCCTCGAAAATCGGCCCCAGGCCCATGCATCCAAAATTCAGTCCACCCAGCGCCTCGGGAAACGGTATCGCGCTCCAGCCCAGGCCAACTGTCTCCTGCCACAGTTGCGGGTCGTAACCGGGTTCGCAGGCCTCGTCTCGCAGGCGCCGCTGCGCCGCTACCGGGCTGCGCGCCGCCAGGAACTCGCGAGCACTGTCCGCCAACAGGCGTTGCTCTTCGCTATACACCAGACTCATGGTCACACTCCCCTTAAACACTCGGCAGGTTCAAGACCCGCTTGGCGATGACATTCAACTGCACTTCCGACGAACCGCCAGAGATGGTCAGGGCAAAGCTGTTGAGCCAGCCTCGGGTGACGGCCAGTTCCTCGCTGCTGAACGGCTCGCCTTCAAGGCCCAACGCGCGGTAGCCGAGGGCATCGAGGAGGATCTCGAACTTGTCGCGCTCCTGCTCGGTATGCACCAGCTTCATGATCGCCATGATCGCGCTGGTGTCCAGGCCAGCCCTGGCCTCCTCGCCCATGCGCTGCACGGTGAGGTTGTAGGCATGTTCGTCCATTGCGCAGGCCTGGGCGCGGGCGCGCAGGGCCTGGTCAGCGGGCGACTGGCTGTCTGGCAGGTAACGTTCGATCAACGGCAGCAGATGAAAGTGTGTCGGCAGGCTGAATTCGCCAAACTTGGACATGGCCCTGCGCTCGTGCTGCAACAGGCTCTTGCCCAGGTTCCAGCCACCGTTTAGCGGCCCGATCAACTGGCTCTGCGGGACCCGCACATTGTCGAAGAACACCTGGCAAAACGCCGACTTGCCGCTGATCAGGTCAATCGGCGAAACGCTGACTCCCGGGCTTTTCATGTCCAGCACGATCAGGCTGATGCCCTGGTGCTTGGGCGCCTTGGGATCGGTGCGCACCAAGGCGTACATCCAGTCGGATTTGTCGCCGTAGGAGGTCCAGATCTTGGTGCCATTGACCACGAAGTCATCGCCATCGGCGATGGCCGAGGTTTTCAAACTGGCCAGGTCGGAACCGGCATTGGGCTCGGAAAAGCCCTGGCACCAGCGCACCTCACCGCGGCACATGGGTGGCAACAGCGCCTGCTTCTGCGCTTCGCTGCCGAACTCCAGCAGCACCGGACCGAGCATCCAGATACCCAGGTTGATTTGCGCCGGTCGACATTTGAGCCGACGCAGTTCGCTTTCCAGTACCGCGTTGTATTCGGCGCTCAGTCCACCACCGCCATACTCGCTGGGCCATTGCGGACAGAACCAGCCTTTGTCGCGCATACGCTCGAACCAGAGGCGGGCGTCTTCATTGGGAAAGGCTACATGACGACCACCCCAGACCATCTCGCCCTCGGGAGTGGCGGTGCGCAGCGACGCTGGGCAATTGGCCTCCAGCCAGTCGCGCGTCGCTTGCCTGAATTGTTCGATTGCGCTCATTCGTTCACCTGAAAGGGACGTTATTGTTATTCGCATCAAGGGTACAGCCTGACTCAGCGCCTGGTGCGCGGCATCCCCAGGCCAAACTGGGCGATCAACTCGCGCTGGATTTCATTGGTGCCGCCGCCAAAGGTCAGGTTGACCGACGCCCGCACTTCATACTCCAGCTCGCCGAGCAGATAAGCTGCCGCAGAACCTGCCCGGGTCAGCCCGCTGGCACCGACAATGGCCGACAACTTGCGCAGGATCTCGATCGCCGACTCCGAGCCATAGACCTTGGTCGTGGAGGCCAGCGCTACGTCGACCCGATCGCGCTCAAGGTCGGCGGCGATGCGAAAGTTGATCAGGCGCATGGCTTCAAGCCTTGCATAACACTCGGCCAGGTCGCGCCGTACCCACGCATGATCGGTGGCGCGGTGGCCCTGTTCATCGGCACAACGTGCCCACAAGTAGACCCGGCTGAACAGGCTGACGACTTTGTCGGACCATGCTCCCAGCCCCAGGCGTTCGTGGTTGAGCTGCGCGGTGATGAGTTTCCAGCCACCGTGCAACTCGCCCACCAGCATGTTCCGCGGCACCCGTACGTTATCGTAATACGTGGCGGCCGTGGGGTTGCCGGAAGTCGGAATCAGGGTGCTGGAAAATCCTTCGGCCCGGGTATCGAGAATCAGGATCGAGATACCCTTGTGCCGCGCCTGCTCAGGGTCGGTACGCGCCGCCAGCCAGATGTAATCGGCCGAGTCGGCGCCAGACGTCCAGAGTTTACTGCCATTGACCACAAAGCCTTCGGCATCTTCGCGGGCAGTGGTCTTGAGGACTGCCAGGTCACTGCCGGCGCTGGCTTCGGAGTAACCAATGGCGAAGTTGATTTCGCCGGCGGCAATGCCGGGCAGGAATTTTTCCTTCTGCAGCGCCGAACCATGCGCCATCAGGGCCGGGCCGACAGTGCTGATGGTCACGAACGGCAGCGGCGCGCCGGCAATGTTGGCTTCTTCGAAGAAGATCAACTGCTCGGTGGCCGCGTAGCCCTGGCCGCCGTAAGCCTTGGGCCAGCCGACGGCCAGCCAGCCATCACGGCCGATCTGGGCGATGGTGCGGCGAAACAGCTCGCCGCCTTCGGTGCCACGCATTTGCTGGCGGAGCTCGGGGGTCATCAGGTTCTGGAAATAGTCCCGGACCTTGAGCCTCAGAGCACGTTGTTCGGGGGTGAGATCGACGAACATGAGACGCTCCTTATACCGCGCCGAGAATCAGGCCGCTGGTAGGCACGCCGGTCCCGGCGGTCACCAGCACGTTTTCCACACTGTCCACCTGGTTGACCGCCGTGCCACGGACCTGTCGCACCGCTTCGGCGATACCGTTCATGCCGTGGATGTAGGCCTCGCCCAACTGACCGCCATGGGTGTTGATCGGGAATTTACCGCCACGGGCATGGTGCCCGGCGCGAATGAATTCCTTGGCCTCGCCGCGCTTGGCCAGGCCGAATTCTTCCAGTTGCGGCAACACGAAAGGCGTGAAGTGGTCGTAGATGACCGCCGTCTGCAAGTCTTGCGGGCCCAGGCGCGACTGGCTGTACAGCTCCCTGGCGACCACGCCCATCTCCGGCAAGCCGGTGATGTCGTCACGGTAGTAGGAGGTCATCACTTGCTGCCCCGCGGCGATGCCCTGGGCCCCGGCCTTGATGATCACCGGCTTTTGCGGCAGGTCGCGGGCGCGCTCCGCCGAGGTGATGACCATGGCCACCGCGCCATCGGATTCCTGGCAGCAGTCAAGCAAGTGCAGCGGCTCGCAGATCCAGCGCGAAGCCTGGTGCTCTTCGAGGGTAATCGGCTTGCCGTAGAAAAACGCCTGGGGGTTGGTGGCGGCGAAATCGCGTACCGCTACCGCGACCCGGCCGAAGTCCTCGGAGGTGGCGCCGTAGGTGTGCATGTAGCGCTGGGCAAACATCCCGACCCAGGCCGCCGGGGTGTGGAAGCCGTGAGGCATGTACCAGCCGTAATTGACGTTCTCGAAGGTCGGCGTCGAGGCAAAGCCGTAACTGCCGGTGCCGAAGCGGTACCAGGAGCGTTCGTTCATCGCCCGATAGACCACCACCACCTTGGCCACGCCTGTGGCCACCGCCATCGCCGCATGCATCACCGGCCCGCAGGCGGCGCCACCACCGTGGGGCACTTGGGAGAAGAACTTGACGTCCTTGCAGCCCAGCAGGCGGGCAATTTCATACTCCGGAACCTTGTCTACCGAATAGGAACTGAAGCCCTCGACCTCGGAGGGATCGATGCCGGCGTCCTTGAGCGCCGCCAGGGTCGCTTCCATGGCCAGGCGCAGTTCGGTGCGCCCGGAATTCTTGGAAAACTCGGTCGCGCCCAGCCCGACAATGGCGGCGCGCCCGGAAATCGACGAATTCGTCATCTGTGATGTCTCCCGCGAATTAGGGCAGAACCAGCGCGACCGTACCGGTCACGTGATTGCCCATGGAGTTTTTGCCCTTGAGGGTCACTTCCAGGGTGCGTGTAGCAGCATCCTGATGGGTCACTTCGCCGCTGAAGATCATGCTGTCACCGGGGTAGTTCGGCGCGCCTAGCTTGATTTTCAGCGAACGGAACTGCACCTGCGGGCCGCTCCACTGCTCGATGAAGCGTTGCACCAGGCCGTTGGTGGTCAGGATGTTCATGAAGATATGCGACGAACCCAGCGCACGAGCCGCCTCCAGGTCATGGTGGCCGGGAAAGTAGTCGCGGGTGGCAATCGCACCGCCGGCAATCAGGCCGACCGTGATCGGAATCGTCAGCTCGGGCAGTTGTTCGCCGGTGTGCACGTCTTCAAAGCGCTTGGTGTTCATCGAGGTCATATTTCCATCCCAAGGTGTCGTTATCGCTCAGCCAGTCGCCGAGGCGTTCCAGGATCACCGACGATCCTCCCAATGCACTGCTCAGCGCCCGGCTCCAATAGAGGAACCGGTGGATCGGGTACGTCAGGTCGACGCCGATACCGCCGTGCACATGCTGTGCGGTGTGCCCGATGCGGTGCCCGGCCTCGCAGGCCAGGTACGCCGTGGCCAGGGCCTCGGCAGGTGCCGGCAGGCCGGCGTCCAGGCGGTAGCACAGTTGCCACAGCGCGCTGCGCAGCACCTCAAGGTGCACATGGGTGTCGGCCATACTCATCTGCACGGCCTGGAAGCTGCCGATGCTGCGGTCGAACTGCTCACGCTCGCTGACATAAGCCACGGTGCGATGCACCTGCTCGGCGCTGACGCCCAGCTGCAACGCCGCCAGGGCGGCAATCGAGCGCGGTGCCAGCCAGTCCAGCGCGGCCTCGGGCAGCACTTGATGCTTGCCCAGGGTGACGCCTTCGAAGTTCAGGTCGGCCAGGGCTTCGCCGTGGGTCATGACCCCTGCCACGCTGCTGATACCCGCCTGGCCCAGGTCTACCAGCACCAGCCGTGGCAGCCCTGAGACCAGGGCCAGCACCAGCGCCGCCACCGATTGTTCGGCCAGGGCCAGCGCCGCGACCCGCCCGTCCAGCCGCCAGCCGTCAGCCTCGGCGCTGGCCTGAAGTTCAATGCCGCGCACGTTGCTCAGGCCATCGAGGCTCAGGGTCAGCAACCCCGTAGCTGTCACGGCCTGTTCAACCCAGGGCGCCAGTGGCGCACCGCCGAATTCGGCCAGGGTGGCCGCCGCCAGCTGGTGACGCCACAGCGGCACTTGCGCCAAAGCGCCACCCTGGGCATCGAGGATCTGCATCAGCTCGGTCATGCCCAGCCCGCTGCCACCGGCCGCTTCGGGGATGGCCAAGGCATGCAGGCCGGTTTCCACACAACCGGACCACAGTTCATGCATGTAGGCTTGCCCCGACAGATCCCAGTCACGCAGGCGCTCGTCGGTGCAGTAGTCGCTCATCAGGCTGCCCGCCATTTCGGCAATGGCACGCTGGTCTTCATTGAGTTCAAAATCCATACCGCCCCCTACTCTGCCAACGGCCGGAACATCGGCAACGCCAGATCGTCGTCGAAGGTCTGGAATTCGACCTGCAAACGCTGGCCGATGCTGATGTCTTCACGCTTGACGCCCACCAGGCCGGCGATCAGGCGCACGCCTTCGTCCAGCTCGATCAGGCCGATCGGATTGGGATGATCGAATGGCGCCACTTGCGGGTAGTGCATCACCACAAAGGAATACAACCGCCCCTTGCCGCTGGCTTGCAGGGTGTCCCAGTCGAACGAGTGACACTCGATACACACCGGTGCCGGCGGATGCCGCAAGGTGGCGCACTGGGTGCAGCGCTGGATCAACAGCTGGCCTTGCTTGCAGCCTTCCCAGAAAAACCGCGTGTCGTCGCTCATGCCGGGGGTCGGCCGCTTGGCCACCACCGGTTCGACGCTCGCCTGGGGCTGCGCCTCGACCTTTTCCACGCTGGCCGGGCGGAACTTGAAGACCCGGAACAACAGCTCGCCGACCTTTTCGTCGCCAGCGGCCTGTTGCGAGAAGTAGGTCATGACCAGGGTGACGAAAAAGCCGGTGCCAAGGCCCGTGGTCTTTTCATCGCCGACCGACTCCAGGCGCGTGGTGTAGTAGAGCTTTTCACCCAGGCGCAGGTTGCGTTCGAAGGTCAGCTCGGAGTTCACCGCCACCACCGACGGATAGCCGTAGGCATCCATCAGTCCAAGCACTTCATACGGGTTCTCGGTGGTCGAGCCCGGGGCGTAGTTGTTGATGTGGAAGCCTTCCATGCACCAGATCTGCAGCATGGGTGGCGGCGCGATAATCCCGTCGTTGCAGCTGCTGGCTGCCGTCAAGGGGTCGGTGTAGAGCGGATTTTCAAGGCCGATGACTTCGCACCACTGGCGAATCATCGGTGCGTTCACTTCATCCCAGGCGTTCACGCGACCGTATTGGCGCCCAACCAGGGCGCGTACTTTGGATAGCAATTCTGGATCAGCCAAGTTCGTCTCCTGCGTGTTCAAAGCGGCGCCCGGTACTGCAACGCCGACGTGGGTCGATCAGTGCGGCGCGACCTGCGCCGCACTGAGATAAGCCGGGCGTTCACCGCCGCCATGTAGCAACAAATTGCATCCACTGGCGTAACCAGCCAGCCTGGACGCGATGTACAGACAGGCATTGCCGATATCCTCCGGCAGGGCCATGCGTCCTGCCGGGATACCGGCACTGACGGCGGCGATACCGGCTTCATCGCCGTAGTGCACGTGTGAAAGTTCGGTACGCACCAGCCCCGGGCTCACGGCCACAACCCGCACCTTGGGCGCCCATTCCGCTGCCAGCGATTGCACCAGCGCCAGTACCCCGGCCTTGGCCGCACCATAGGCCGCGGTGCCCGGCGAGGCGCGCAGCCCGCTGATGCTGCCGATAAAGACGATGCAACCGCCCTCGTCCTGGGTTTGCATCATCAGGTTGGCTTGCTGGGCGACGTTGAGCGGGGCAATCAGGTTGAGGCGGATGATCCCCTCATGAAACCGCGGCGAGGCGCTCGCGGCGTCGGCTGACGGGCTGCCACCGGCGTTGTTGATCAGCACGTCGAGGCGCCCGTAGTCGCTGCGGATAGTGTCGAACAGGCATTGCAGGGAGACCTGGTCTCGCACGTCGGCGGCGATGAAGTCCGCCCGTGCGCCCTCCACGCCTGGCAATTGTTCCGGCGCGTTGCGCCCACACACGATCACCCTGGCACCCGCGGCGAGAAAGCTACGGGCAATGCCCGCACCTATGCCTTTGGTTCCGCCGGTGACCAATACCACCTTGCCGTTGTAATCCAGCCCCGAGTGACCACTCATGGCACGCTCCTCATGCTTGTGTTGAGGATCACTCTAGGGACAAAGTCGCCCGGCCACGTCGTCTGAACGGACGATGAAGCGGCGCGCCGCGCTCGCAACAATCCGCCAAACGGCGCCCGCCCGCTGGTGCCCATGACCTGAGGTTGACCATGTCCGACTCACTGCCCGCGCCGGTACTGCTGGAGTACCCGACCCCCGGTGTCGCCCTGCTGCGGCTTAACCGCCCACACGCCACCAACGCCCTGAGCCTTGAGCTGCAGGCCCTGCTGTCGCAGTACTTCAGCGAACTGGGGGACAATCCCGAGGTGCGCTGCATCCTCTTGACCGGAGGCGACAAGGTGTTCGCCGCCGGTGGCGATATCAACAGCCTGGCCGGGGTCGGCCCGATCGATATCTACCAGCGCCATACCGAGCGGGTCTGGGCACCCATCCAGCATTGCCCCAAGCCCGTGATAGCGGCCGTGTGCGGCTACGCCTATGGCGGTGGCTGCGAGCTGGCCATGCTCGCCGACATCATCGTGGCCGGGCGCAGCGCGCGGTTTTGCCAACCGGAGATCCGCATCGGCATCATGCCCGGCATTGGTGGCACCCAGCGCCTGGTACGCGCGGTAGGCAAGGCCAAGGCCATGCGCATGGCCCTGACCGGGCAGCCGATTACCGCCGAAGAAGCCTGGGTCAGCGGCCTGGTCAGCGAGGTGGTGGATGACGATCAGGTACAAACCCATGCCCTGAAACTGGCCCAGCTGATTGCCGCCATGCCGCCGCTGGCCGCCGAACAGATCAAGGAAGTCATACTCGCGGGCATGGATGCTCCGCTGGAGACCGGCCTCGCGCTGGAGCGCAAGGCCAATGCCTTGCTGTTCGCCTCGCGGGACCAGAAGGAAGGGATGCAGGCCTTTATCGAGAAAAGGCCTGCGCAGTTCGAGGGCCGCTAAGGGCAGGAGCGGGCCTGGCCCGCCACTGCTGCGCGCAACTCGCTCTTGACCACCTTGTTCGAGGCGTTCACCGGCAGCGCCTCGAAGAACCGCACCTGGCGCGGCACCTTGTAGTTGGCCATGCGCTCCCTCGCCCAGGCGATCAGCGATGGCTCGTCCAGTTCCCGGCCCTGGCGCAACACCACGCAGGCGCAACCCACTTCTCCCATGCGCTCATCCGCCACCCCGATCACCGCCACCTGGGCGATGGCCGAGTGTTCGATCAGCCCCGCCTCGATCTCTGCCGGGTAACAGTTGAAGCCGCCGACGATGAACATGTCCTTGAGCCGGTCGGTGATCTGCAGGTTACCCTCGGCATCCAGGTTGCCGATATCACCGGTGTGCAGCCAGCCGTCGGCATCGATGGCCTGGGCCGTGGCCTCGGGGTCGTTGAAGTAACCCTGCATCACGTGGAAACCGCGCAGGCAGATTTCCCCCGACTCCCCCGCCGCCACGGGCTGGTTGTCAGCCGAACGGATGCACACTTCGGTGCCTTCGATCGCCCGCCCGCTGGTGGCGGCGACGATGTCGGCGGGATCATCCGGGTTGCAGATGGTTGCCAGGCCGCCACATTCGGTCAGGCCGTAGGCAGTGGTCACCACGGCGACTCCCAGTTCCTTGCGCATGCGTTCGATCAGCACCGGCGGGATGGTCGATGATCCGGTCACGGCAATGCGCAGGCTCGACAGGTCGGTCTCGGCCAGGCGCGGGTGCGCCAGCATCGACAGGTACAGCGTCGGGGGCCCCGGCAGTACGCTGATGCGCTCGGCGGCGATGCGCTGGAACACCGCTTCGGCGTCGAACACCGCATGGGGCAGGATGGTCGCACCGGCCAGCAGGCAGGTCAGCCAGCCGGCCTTGTAGCCAAAGGCATGGAAAAACGGGTTGATGATCAGGTAACGGTCACCGGGCTGCAGGCCAATCACCCTGACGTATTCGTTGTACGCGCGCAGGGTTTGCCCATGGGCGCTCATCACCCCCTTGGGTTTGCCCGTGGTGCCTGAGGTGAACAGCAAGTCCGACAAGTGCCGCGGACCGACCGCCACCGCACGCTGGCGGGCTTGCACCTCACTGACCGGCTCGCCCCTGGCGAGAAAACCGTCCCAGCCAAGGTCGGTGGTCAACCGCGGTTGCGCCAGCCCCATGACCACCAGTTGCTCCAGGCTGGCCGGGCGTAGCGGCGCCAGCATCGCCTGGTAGTCCAGGCCGAGAAACTCGCCCTGCATCAACAACACACGCGCCTGGCTGCGGGTCAGGATGTCGGCGGCCTCCGCACCTTTCATGCGGGTGTTGATCGGTACCAGTACCGCCCCTGCGCAATGCACGCCCAAGGCTGCGATCACCCAATCGCGGCAGTTCGGTGCCCAGATCGCCACGCGGTCGCCCGCCTCGATTCCCAGTGCCATCAGGCTGCGGCAGACACCGAGCGCCAATGCCGGTAAATCACGGTAATCGGTGGCTATACCGTCTTGCTCGATGGCCGCCCGGCCGGCGAAGCGTTCGGCACTGGCGAACAGCAAGGCGGGAATCGACAAGGGCAACGGGTTCCAGGCAGTCAAGGTGCCCGGTAATGCGGAACATGCGGTCATAGTGACAAACTCGGCTATCGGGTTATTCGGGAAAGAGCACCCGCAGGTGCTCGCTGCGGGCCAGGGACTGGCACGCCAGCGTCCAGCCCTGGTCCATTTCCTGTTGATCAAGGGCATCGTTGCGCAGCATCTGCACTTCGCCACTTTCGACGGTACACATGCAGGTGGCGCAGGAGCCGACCAGGCAGGAACTTGGCGGTTTCAGACCCGCCCGGCGCATGGCATCGAGCAGGGTTTCGCCTTCGGCGCAAGGCACCTCGAATTCTTCACCGTCCAGGCGCACCGAAAGCTGGCTGGCCGGCTGGTTGGTATCGACGATGACCGGCGCCGTGACCGCGCCCTCTTCGGGCAGGGAAACGAAACGTTCGACATGGATCTGCGCGGTGGGCATATCCAGGCTCTGCAAGGCGCTGACGGCGGCATCCATGAACGGTCCGGGACCGCAGATAAACGCTTCGGCTCGCGCAAACGGCCGGGCCAGTTCCGCCAGCTGGCTCACCGCCGGAATGCCTTGCACCGAGTCGAGCCAGTGCACCACCTGCAAGCGCTGCGGGTGCGCACTGGCCAGGGCCTTGAGCGAGTCGCGAAAGATCACCGAGGCTTCGTCACGGTTGGCGTAGATCAGCAGGATCCGCCCGGAACCCGTCAACAGCGCCGAACGCAAGATCGACAGCAACGGGGTCACGCCGCTGCCGCCGCCGAACAACAGCAGGTCAGTGTCCAGCTGGCGCGGTACAAAGACCCCGGCCGGCACCAGCACCTGCAGGCTGTCACCCGCCTGCACGGCGTCGCACAGCCAGTTCGAGGCGCGCCCGTCGCGCACCCGCTTGATCGTGACGCGCAGCGGCTCATCGAGCAGCGGTGTGCTCGACAGCGAATAGCAGCGTGGCAGCCAGCCGCCCTGGTGCGGCACCCGCAGGGTCAGGAATTGCCCGGGGCGATAACGGAAACGTTGCGCCAGCGCCTCTGGCAGCTCGAACTCCAGGGAGCGGCTGTCGGCGGTCTCTTCAATCACGCGCGCCACGCGCACTGTCAGGTAGTCCAGGCTCATATCAATTGCTCGCTGGGTTCGACTTCGACGCGGGTCCCGGCAGTCGTCAGCGACCGCCCGGCACGCCGCCCGGAAAACACACAATCGGCCAGCGACAGGCCGCTGACGTACAGGTGCGAAGGAATGCCGATGGCGGTGCGCCCGGCCGCGTAGAGGCCGGGGATCGGCTGCCCCTGGTCGTCCACCACCGCGCCACTGGCTTCATCGACCTTGAGCCCGCCCAGGGTCAGCGCGCCCAAGGGAAAAACGGGGTTGCCGACCGAAATATCGCAGGCGTAGAACGGCCCCTGATCGAGCACCTGGCGGCTGTCGCGGGATTTGCCGAAGGCATCTTCGGCGTCACCCCGTGCGGCGGCGTTGTAGGCAAGCAAGGAGCCACGCAGCACATCGGCACGCATGCCCGTGACCTGGGCCAACTGCTCGATGCTCTGGCCCTTGCGCACCCCGCGCAGCATCAGCAACAGTGCCGGCAGGCTCTGGAACCACCAGTAACCGGCGAACAGCGCCTGCTTGATCGACTGGCCGCGCAAGCGCGCATCCAGCACCAGCCACGCCTTGCCACCCTGCTCTTCGCACAGGGGTTGGCCCAGCGTCGCCCCGTAGACTTCTTCGTTGACGAAACGCTGGCCGAGGGTATTGACCACAATGCCCTTGGGCCAGCACAGCGGCGGGTTGATGAAGCGCCAGGCCGAGACCCGCTGCAGTCGATCCCCCACCGCGCCGGCACTGAGCCCCAGGCGCAGGCCGCTGCCATCGCAGCCGGTCGCCCCGACCTTGAAGTTGCGACGAAACTTTGGCGCATGCTGGCTGATCAGCTCACGGTTGAAGATGAACCCGCCGGTACTCAGCACCACCCCACGTCGGGCACGTACCAGCTGCGGACGGGCGAAATCACACTCCAGTTGATGCACGCGCTGGCGCAACTTGTCGCAGTACCGTGGGGCGAAGTTCTGCAGGCGCTCGGCCCGTGTGGCCCATCTGGCATGCAACTGCGCCTGTGCACTGCCGGCCGGCAGGCACCAGAGTTCGGCGCCCAACACCTGCCCCGTGGGGTCAATCACCAGGCGCCGGGCAGCCGCCTGGAGCTTGGGGCGTACACCGTTGCGCAGGCAGGCAGCCTTGAGGTGCGAGTACAGCACCGCGCCGCATTGGCCCTTGCCCACGGTGCGATGGCCGCGGGGGGCTGGTGGCAGCTCATTGCGGTGCGATGGCACCAGCTCGTTGCCGGAGTAGTAGAGAAAGTGGCCGTCCGAGGGGTACGAAGTCTTGCCGCCCGGCGGCATGCTGTGGGCATAGGGCACGCCATGGCCTTCCAGCCAGGCCAGGTTGGCCACGCTGTCTTGGCAAAAGCGCCGCAAGGTGGCATCAGTTACCACACCCTGGGTCTCGTGCCGCAGGTAGGTGAACATCGCCTCGGGCGTGTCGGCAAAGCCTGCGGCCGTTTGCTGGCGGGTGCCACCGCCGGCGTAGACGACGCCGCCGCTCTTGGCGCTGGCACCACCGCCGGTAAAACGATCGGCCACCAGCACATCGGCGCCGTTGGCACGGGCTTCGAGGGCGGCGCAGGCACCCGCCGCCCCCCAGCCGATGACCAGCACGTCGCACTGATCATCCCAGTGCACGGCGTCGGCGTCGGCCACCTGCAAGGCCGGCTGGATCGGGGTACAGGTTGAGTTCACAGCGGCAGGCATGGCAGCTCCTCAGCGTTGCGCGGCAATGTGGTTGGCCGCGATGTAGCCAAAGGTCATGGCTGGCCCGAGGGTCCCGCCCGCGCCGGGATAGCTGGTGCCCATCACGGACGCCGAGCAGTTGCCAATGGCATACAGGCCGGGAATCGCTTCGCCGTCCTGACTGACGACCTGGGCGTGCTCGTTGGTCAGCAGCCCGCCCTTGGTGCCGATGTCGCCAGCATCCAGGCGCATGGCGTAATACGGTCCCTTGCTCAGCGGCGCCAGGCACGGGTTGGGCTTCACATTCATGTCGCCGTAGTAACGGTCGAAAATGTTGCCGCCACGGCCGAAGTCGGTATCGACGCCACTGCGGGCGAACTCGTTCATGCGTGCCACGGTCTGCGCAAGCCCCGCACCGTCGACGCCAATCTGCGCCGCCAGCGCCGACAGGCTGTCCGCCTTGAAGTACAGGGAATTGAGCCATTGCTTGCGCAGGCGGCTGTCGGGCATGACCTGGGCCGGCATCAACGGCCCCATGGCGTAGTTGAAGCGAAAGTGCCCATCGAAGATCACCCAGGCCGGTATCGACTGCCCACCGGTGTTCTGGTTGTCGCGGTACATGGCGTCGACAAATTCCAGGTACGGGGCCGCCTCGTTGACGAAACGCCGGCCCAGGCTGTTGACCACCAGGGCCCCCGGGAATGCCCGCTCGGCAAACACGCCCCGTGGCTTGTCTTCGCCCGGCACGGCAATGGTCGGCGCCCACCAGGCCCAGTCCATCAGGGCCGTTGCCGCCCCCAGCGCAACTCCGGCCTCCAGCGCGGCGCCGGTGTTGTTGCCCGGCGGCGTGGCGCTCCAGTCCCGCTGGGTCGGCTGCGGCAGGTAGCGCTCGCGCAGCGCCTGGTTCTGCTCGAAGCCGCCAGAGCCGAAGATCACCCCACGCCGGGCATGCAGATGCAACGTCTCACCGTTCCGGCAGACCTGCACGCCACTGACGCGGCCATCCTCGGTCAGCAGCGACTGGAAGTCGGTGTTGAGCCACAACGGGATGTTGCGGTCCATCAGGGAACGGCGCAGGGAGGCAACCAGGGAACTGCCCAGGGCGGCGCGGCGATCGCGACGGCTCTTGCGACGCCACTTGAAATCCAGCTTGTAGCGCAGCATCAGGCCGAGGATCAGCAAGCGCCAGCCGAACGAGCGGGACATGGCCTTGTGCGCATGCCGGGCAGTCCAGGCAATACGCCCCATCAGCAGGGTCGAAGGTGAAGGTGCGCGCAGGTTCACCAGTTCGTCACCCAACAGACTGGTGTCGAACAACTCCGGGTCCAGGGTGCGCCCGCCCGCCAGGGAGCCTGGCAGTTGCGGGTAATAATCGGGATATTTCTGCGCCACGGCGTAGCGCACGTGGCTGGTGTGTTCCAGGGCCTGGATCATCTGCGGCGCGTGTTTGAGGTAGGCGCGCAAGCGCTTTTCATCGCCATGCTCACCCGTGGCCGCTTTGAGGTAGCGCAGCGCCAGTTCAAAACTGTCTTGACCACCCTTGGCAGCAAAATAATGGTTGTTGGGAATCCAGATGCCGCCGCCGGAGATCGCCGACGTGCCGCCGAACTTGTCGCTTTTTTCCACAACCAATACCGACAGACCCTGGTCGGCGGCAAACAGCGCCGAGGTCATTGCCCCTGCGCCGGAGCCGACGACGATCACGTCATAGTGAGAAACAGGCTGAGCTTTAGCTGTCATTGTTCTTGTGCCTTGGCTGTATTCGCAAAGATCCCGGCATGCCGGCCAGGGGTTGGCAGGCCCGGGCCTGCGTGCAGGCCCGGGTACGACTCATACGTACGGGTCGGGGTTGGGCAAGCCCATCTGCACGGCTCCGAGGCTGCGACTGAAGGCCATGTAGTTGTTGGCGATATGCCCGCGCGCCTGGTGCAGGTCGCGGAACAGGCGTGCCACCGGATTGGTGTTGTACAACCCCGAGGCGGCCATGCAGCGCAGCAGTTCGTTGACCTTCTCGGCGCAGATGTTGGTGACATAAGAGGATTGGTAGCGGTACAGCAAACGGGTTTCCACGTCCGGGTACTCGCCCGCCTCGGCCAGTTGCATCAGGTGCGCGTAGTTGCGCTCAAGCACCAGCCTCAGGCTGTCGACGGTGATCGTGGCCTCCGCCACCGTGGTTTGTGCCACCGGATCATCGGCGGTTTTCATCCCGTGTTTGCCGATGTGCGCGGCGGCGCTGGCGCGAAACTCGTTGATCGCCCCCTGCAAGGCGCCGATGGCCGATGAGGACACCGCCCGGGTGAACACCTGGGCAAAGGGAATGGCGTAGATCGGGTTGGTGTTGACCAGGCGTCCCGGCGTTGCGTCGATTGTGTTGTTGTTGGTGCGTTGCACCCGGTGTGCCGGCACGAAGGCATCCTCGACCACGATGTCGTGGCTGCCGGTGCCGCGCAGCCCCAGGACGTCCCAGTTATGCTCGATACGGTAGTCGCTGCGCGGGATCAGGAAGGTACCGTGCTCAGCCGCCTGGTCGCCATCGGCCGGCAGTACGCCACCCAGCAAGCACCATTGACAGTGTTCGCTGCCGCTGGAAAATCCCCAGCGCCCGCTGATGCGGTAGCCGCCTTCAACCACGGTGACCTTGGCCACCGGCATGTAGGTGGAGGAAATCAGCGTCGATTGATCCTGGCCCCAGACGTCGCGCTGGGCTTCGATCGGGTAACGCGCCAGCTGCCAGGGGTGTACGCCCATCACACCGTAGATCCATGCCGTGGACATGCAGCCTTCGGCGAGGATCATCTGGATTTCGAAAAAGGTTCGCGGGTCGACCTCGTAGCCGCCGAATGCCCGGGGCTGCAGCGCTCGCAACAGACCGGCCTGCTGCAGCTCGTATATCGTTTCGTCAGGAACCCGGAACTCGCGATCAGCTCGCGCGGTGCGGTTCTTGAGTGCCGGCACCAGGCGCCGAGCCTGTTCCAGCAGTTGGATTTCTTCCCGCGTTTTTACTCGCATGCTGTCCATCCGTTCGTTCTCCCAATCTCGTTGCGCGGTTGCGCGAGCCTTGGTTGATGATCGAACGCAGCAAACGATTATTCATCGTCAAAGCGGACTAGAGAACAGTTGCGCGGCGCCATCCCTGGTGCCGTTACAGGCTTAAATCGCTGCGCGCCTGGCGGCCCAGGGACGGTCCTGCTCCAGTTGCGAAGCCAATCGCAGCAGCACGTCTTCGGCGCCCAGGCGAGCGGTGAACATCATGCCCACTGGCAGACCGCTGTCACTCATGCCCAGCGGCAATGAAATGGCCGGTTGCCCGCTGACGTTGGCCAGCACGGTGAAACCGGCGCTGCCCATGGCCTTGCGTGCGTAGCTTTCGTAGGGCTGGTTGAGCGAGAGTTCGCCCAATGCCGGTGTCAGGCTGGAGGTGACCGGTGAGAGGATCACATCAAAACGCTCGAACTGCTGTTCCATGGCCATGCTGATGTCTTCAAACGCATGCCGTGCGCGGACGACGCCCTCACCCGTGGCCTTGCTCGCTCGCTCCAGCACACCAAAGGTGATGATTTCCAGATCCTGCGGCCCCAATGTGCGCCCCAGTGCCTTTTCACGGTCATCGACCATCGCCAGCAAGGAATTGCCGATCGCCACTCCATGAGCGCCGAACAACTGCTGGGCCTGAATCGGCAAGCGCAGTTCATCCACCTCGTGACCAAGGCCGAGCAACTGCTTGACTGTCTCATCCAGGACCTTGGCAATGGCCGGGTCCAACGGCGCACCGGTCAGCGACTCACGCACCAGGCCCACCCGCAGACGACCGGGTTCGCGGCCGGTTTCCTCGACATAGGACCGTGGCAACGGCTGGGTCCAATACGGGCTACCGGGCTCATGGCCCTGCCCGGCGTCGAGGAACAAGGCGGTATCGCGCACGCTGCGCGAGACCACGTTGGCGACACTGGCACCGAACGAGCCTTCAAGGCGCGTCGGCCCGCTTGGGGTGCGGTAGCGCGTCGGTTTAAGCCCGACCAGCCCGCAATAGGAGGCTGGAATGCGAATCGAGCCACCGCCGTCGGTGGCATGGGCGACCGGCACGATGCCGGCAGCCACCGCCGCGGCGGAGCCACCGGAAGATCCACCAGCGCTCAACGCCAGGTTCCAGGGATTGCGGGTTTGCCCCCAGGCCAGCGACTCGGTGGTCGTGGTCAGGCCGAATTCCGGGCTGGCGGCCTTGCCGAAAGGTACTGCCCCGGCCAGTTCATAACGGCGGATCAAGGTGCTGGTCAGGCTCGCCGGCGGCGCATCCTTGAACAGACGGCTGCCGTTGCTGGTGGTCGTACCTTGCAGGTACGTGTTGAGATCCTTGAGCAGGATCGGCACGCCCGCCAGCGAACCCTGGGCCTGGGTGGCGGCCTTGCGCCTGGCCGCCAGCAGCGCATGGGCATAATCGTCATGGCGCATGTTGACCGCATTGATTTGCGGATTGACCAGCTCACAGCGGGCAATCGCCGCGGCCAGCAAGTCCTCGGCGCTGAAGTGGCCGGCCTGCAGGCCCTTGACCATCGCCCAGGCATCCAGGTTCTGATAGTCGCTGGCCGACAACCCGCTGGCAGCACGGACATCGGCAAAACGCCCCAGAAGCCCTACGCCCAGCGCTACAGCGCCGGCCTTGAGAACCTGGCGTCGCGGCCAACCGTCAACGGCATCGGCGCAGGGTGCAGCAGCAGTGTCGCCATGTGGCAAAGTGTTGTGTTCCATGTGCTGAATTCCGTTTTTTATTGTGTTTTTCATGTCGGATAACTCACGCCGGCAACCCCGGTCAGTCCGGGGTGATCTGCGCCACCATCGCGGCGAGAAAGTGCTCACTGTAGGGCGGCAGCAAACCCCATTCGCGGCGTGGATCGTGTTCCGGGGCCTTGAGTACCGTGCGCAGATGGCTGAACTCGATAAAGCCTTCGCGGCCGTGATAGTGCCCCATGCCCGACGCGCCGACACCGCCAAAGGGCGCGTCATGCAAGGCGGCATGCATCATCACGTCATTGAGGGTGACGCCGCCCGACAAGGTGTGCGTCAGCACATGGTCCTGCTCCCGGGCATCATTGCCAAAGTAGTAAAGGGCCAGCGGTCGCGGGCGGCCGTTTATATGGGCAATGACCTGCTCGACGTCGTCGTAGGGCAATACCACCATCGCCGGCCCGAAAATTTCTTCGTGCATGATCAGGCTGTCTTGAGGCGGGTCGATCACCAGCTGCAGCGGACGACGGCGGTTTTGCGGATCGACCGGTTGTGCGTGAGGCAGGCTCTCGACCCTGGCGCCAGCGTGCCGGGCTTGCTCGACCAGGTTTTCAACCCGGGCCAGGTGCTGGGCGTTGACCACCGCCACCACATCCGGGTTGTCACTCACCTCGGGGATCAATTCGCGGTAAACGCTGGCGAACACGTCGAGGAAGCTTTCCAGTTGCTCACGCGGCACGTAGACCAGGTCCGGGTTGATGCAGACCTGGCCGCTGTTGGTGGTCTTGGACAGGGCAATACGAAAGGCCGCGGTCCCCAGCTCGGCGCTGCGCCCGATAATGACCGGCGACTTCCCGCCCAGCTCCAGGGTCACGGGCACCAGGTTATCGGCTGCATTTCGCATCACCGATTTGGCCACGGCGGTGCTGCCGGTAAACACCAGATGATCGAATGGCTGCGCCGTGAAGGCCTGGGCCAGGTCCGCACCGCCGGTGACCACGGCCACTTCGAGCGGGTCGAACAGCTCGCTGAACAGTTTCGCCACCAGCGCGGCCGTCCGCGGCACCACTTCCGAAGGCTTGAGAATCGCCCGGTTACCCGCCGCCAGCGCCGAAGCCAAAGGGCTGAGCAAGGTGTACAGCGGCGCGTTCCAGGTGCCCAGGATACCCACCGTGCCCTTGGGCTGATACATCACCCAGGCGCGGGCGCCGAGATGATCGTAGGGACTGAAGACTTGCCGAGGCTCGTCCTGCATCCAGCCTTCCAGATGGTCGCGCGCGTGTTTGAGCGAGCCCAAAGAGCCCAGCACATCATTCATTAACGAGAACCCCTGGGGGCGACCGCCGAAATCGCTATCCATGGCCTCTGCCAGCGCCTGGTGGTGCGCCACCAGCATGTCGATCACGCGCTGGATTCGTTCACGCCGTTGCGGCGCACTGACGGCACCCTGGGCGTTGAACGCGGTTTTTTGATCAAGCAACAGGGCCGACAGACCGTCGACGGATGAAATTGCACAACTCATTGGTGCCTCCTCAACTTTACAAGGGCCAGCGCTACACCTCTGCACCCACCATGGCCGTCATTGCACAACGCCCCGAACTGCAAACTAGCCCCAGCCCCCGCCAGCCGCCTCGTCCAAGTGGACGAGTGGGCCAAAAACGTTAGTCCGTTGAGACGATGTGAATCCCCGTTTCGCGAGGAATACTGCCACCACGCACACTCTTTCCATGAGGCACATCATGGCAACGCCCGCCAGTTTCGACCCTCAAGCGTTTCGCGCCGCGCTCGGCACCTTTACAACAGGGGTGACGATCGTCACCACCCAGGCCGAAGATGGCTCACCGGTTGGTATCACCGCCAACAGCTTCAATTCGGTCTCGCTCAATCCGCCGCTGGTGCTCTGGAGTTTGTCCAAGACCGCCCGCAGTCTGCCGGTCTTCAGCAGCGGCGGCCACTGGAACGTGCACGTCCTGTCGACCGAGCAAGAGTCATTGTCCGGACGCTTTGCCCGCCAGGGCGAAGACAAGTTTTCCGAAATCCAGCTCGACACCGGGATCAGTGGTGCACCCTTGCTGCAGGACTGCACGGCGCGCTTCCAGTGCCGCACGGCGTTCCAGTATGAAGGTGGCGACCATGTGATCTTCGTCGGCGAAGTGCTCGCCTTCGACCACAGCGACCGTGCGCCGCTGGCCTTCCAGAGCGGCCAATACGCCCTGGCGATGCGCAAGCCACGCAGCGAGCTGCGCCTGGCAACCACCCCGCCGCCGCCCGAATGCAGCTACACCGAAGACTTGCTCGGTTACCTGCTCGGCCGCTCGCACTACCAGATGCTGTTTGCGTTGCGACGCCTGCTGAAAAACCAGCAGCTCGATGAGCACGCTTTTTTCATCCTTTCGACCCTGTGCATTCGCGACAACTTGACCCTGGATGAGATCAACACATTCGTCGGCTACACCGGTCATGTGGTCAGTGCTTCGAGCATGCGCTTTCTCGAACGCCAGAACCTGGTGGCCCGGGAGATTGACGGCGAGGAGGTGCGCTATGTGCTGACCGCCGATGGGCGTGAGGCATCGATGCAGGAAGTCGCCTTGGCCAAAGCCGTCGAGGAAGATATTTCCACGCGCCTGGGTGCCGGTGATGCCCAGGCACTCAAGGTGCTGCTCAAGCGCCTGATCGCCACCTCCGACCCAGGCCTGCCGGACCTGTGGGCACCGCGCTGAGTGCGACCTGCGTCGCAACGCTTGAGACAGCAACCGATTCATTGGAACAACAAGGACAGCCATGAGCATTCTGCAACGCTTCAACCTTGCTGGCAGTGTCGCCATTGTCACCGGCAGCGGCCGTGGCATCGGTCGCGCCATTGCCCTGGCCTACGCCGATGCCGGTGCCGATGTGGTCTGCAGCGCCCGCTCGCTGGAAGATATTGAGGCCGTCGCTGAAGAAGTGCGAAGCCGTGGGCGTCGCGCCCTGGCCTTGAGCTGCGATGTCACCGACAGCGAACAGCGCATTGCACTGGTCAGCAACGCCCGCGAACAGATGGGTCGCATTACCCACCTGGTCAATAACGCCGGCGGTGGTGGCCCGAACGACCCGCTGACGATGAGCCCGGAAGATTTCGAGCAGGTGATGAACTTCAACGTCACCGCCGCCTACGCCCTGGCGCAGCAGTGCGTCCCGCTGATGCGCGAAGCCGGGGGCGGCAACATCATCAATATCACCTCGGTCGCGGCCCGCTATGCCCAGCGCCATTTCAGCGCCTATGGCACTGCCAAGGCTGCGCTGACCCACTTGACACGCCTGCTGGCACAAGAGTTCGCGCCGCAGATCAGGGTCAATGCGGTGGCACCGGGACCGATCCTCACCGACGCCCTGGCCGGGGTCATGCCCGACAGCATGCGCAGCACGATGGAAGCCAACACCCCGCTCAAGTGCCTGGGCCAGCCGGAAGATATCGCTGCCGCCGCCCTGTATTTGGCCTGCCCCGCCTCCGCGTGGGTCACCGGCAAAATCATTGATGTCGATGGCGGTGCCGATTCCAGCGTCTGGCCGGGTTGAGGCCTTGTTGCCGGGCGCTGCTGCAAGTCGTCCGGCATTTCATTCACTTGCCACAGAGCGACCTTTCCATGGATGCGCACCTGATTGAATCCTTGGGCGACGAACTGTTCAACGCCCTTCAAGCACGCCAAAGCCTGACGCCGCTGACCCAGCGCTACCCGGCCATCAGCCTCGATGAGGCCTACCGAATTTCCCTGCGCTTCCTGGCCCGGCGTGAAGCCCTGGGTGAGCAGGTGATCGGCAAGAAGATCGGCGTTACCAGCCGCGCCGTGCAAGAAATGCTGGATGTCCATCAACCGGATTTCGGCTTTCTGACCGACCGTATGCAGGTCGCCGATGGCAGCGACATCAGCTTTGCCGCACACCGCCTGGTACAGCCGCGGGCCGAAGGCGAGATCGCCTTTGTACTTGGCGAAGACCTGCAAGGTACCGACATCAGCGCCGACGATGTGCTGTCGGCCAGCGAGTGGGTACTGCCGTGCTTCGAAATTGTCGATTCGCGGATCGAGAACTGGCAGATCCGCATTCAGGACACCGTTGCCGACAATGCCTCCTGCGGCGTGTTCGCCCTCGGCCAGCAACGCGTCAATCCCCGTGAGCTGGACCTGGCCAAGGTCCGGTTAGAGATGTTCAAGAACGGCTACCACGTGGGCAGCGGCCTGGGCTCGGCGGTACAAGGCCACCCCTGCGCCGCCGTGGCCTGGCTGGCCAATACCCTGGGCAAGCTGGGCATCCCCTTTCGCAAGGGTGAAATCATTCTGTCCGGTGCATTGGCACCGCTGGTCCCGGTCGCCCCGGGAGACATCATCAGCCTGTCGCTGAGCGGCCTGGGCGAGATGCACTTGAATTTCGTGCCCTGAATCGTCGCCCACTCTTCTTCTGATCGAGAACAATGCCATGAGCAAAAAGATCAAATGCGCCCTCATCGGGCCAGGCAACATCGGCACCGACCTGTTGTACAAACTCAAGCGCAGCGAAGTACTGGAGCCGGTCTGGATGGTGGGTATCGATGCCACCTCCGAAGGTCTGGCCCGCGCCGCAGCAATGGGTCTGAAGACCACCAGCGGAGGCGTCGACGGTCTGCTGCCGCATGTACTGCAAGACGGTATCCAGATCGCCTTCGATGCGACCTCCGCGTACGTGCATGCCGAGAACAGCCGCAAGCTCAACGCCTTGGGCGTATTGATGATCGACCTGACCCCGGCAGCCATCGGTCCCTACTGCGTGCCTCCCGTCAACCTCAAGCACAACCTCGGCCTCGGCGCGATGAACGTCAATATGGTCACGTGCGGCGGCCAGGCGACCATTCCACTGGTAGCCGCTGTGTCCCGCGTGCAACCGGTGGCCTATGCCGAAATCATTGCCACCGCGGCCTCCAAATCGGTGGGCCCGGGCACACGCAAGAACATCGATGAGTTCACCCGCACCACCGCCGCCGCCGTGGAACAGGTCGGCGGCGCGAAAAAAGGCAAGGCGATCATCATCGTCAACCCCGCCGAACCACCGTTGATCATGCGTGACACCGTGCATTGCCTGACCGAAACCGAGCCCGACCAGGCGGCCATCAGCGCCTCGATCGCGGCCATGATCGAGGAGGTCCAGCGCTATGTGCCCGGCTACAAACTGGTCAACGGTCCAGTGTTCGACGGCAATCGGGTGTCGATCTACATGGAAGTCGAAGGCCTGGGTGACTACCTGCCCACCTATGCCGGCAACCTCGACATCATGACCGCCGCTGCGGCGCGCACTGCCGAAATGTTTGCCGAAGAAATGCTCAAGGGCGCGCTGACTCTCGGCGCCACCAGCACCCCACAACCTGCCACCGTCTAAGGAGCGCGCCATGGACCTTCACGGCAAAAAAATCACCGTCCACGACATGTGCCTGCGTGACGGCATGCACCCCAAACGCCACCAGATCACCTTGCAGCAAATGAAAGACATTGCCTGTGGCCTGGACGCCGCCGGCGTACCCTTGATCGAAGTCACCCATGGCGATGGCCTGGGCGGCAGCTCGGTGAACTACGGGTTTCCAGCGCACAGTGACGAGGAATATTTATCGGCCGTCATCGGGCTGATGAAAAACGCCAAGGTCTCGGCGCTGCTGTTGCCGGGTATCGGCACGGTCGATCACCTGCACATGGCTTACGAACTGGGCGTCAACACCATTCGCGTCGCTACCCACTGCACCGAAGCTGACGTTTCCGAGCAGCACATTGCCGCGGCCCGCAAGCTGGGCATGGACACCGTCGGCTTTCTGATGATGGCCCATATGAACAGCCCGCAAGGCCTGGTCGACCAGGGCAAGCTGATGGAAAGCTACGGCGCCAATTGCATCTACATTACAGATTCGGCGGGCTACCTGTTGCCCCATGATGTCAGCGCGCGAGTGAGCGCATTGCGCGCGGCGCTCAAGCCCGACACCGAAATTGGCTTTCATGGCCACCACAACCTGTCGATGGGCGTGTCCAACTCGATCGCGGCGATCGCCGCGGGCGCCACTCGCATCGACGCCGCTTGCGCAGGTCTGGGCGCTGGCGCGGGCAATACACCGATGGAAGTGCTGGTTGCCGTCTGCGACCGCATGGGTATCGAAACCGGAGTCAGCGTCTTTGGCATCCAGGACGTTGCCGAGGATCTGGTGGTGCCGATCATGGACTTCCCGATCCGTAGTGACCGCGATGCACTGACCATGGGTTATGCCGGTGTCTACGGCTCGTTCCTGCTGTTCGCCAAGCGTGCCGAGAAAAAGTACGGCGTCTCCGCGCGGGAAATTTTGGTGGAGATGGGCCGGCGCGGCATGGTCGGTGGCCAGGAAGACATGATCGAAGACACCGCCATGACCCTGGCCAGGCAACGCCAAGCCAGCGCCTGAGCAAAGCCTGAGCGCACTACAGGGGCCCAGGCACCGCCTGGCCCCCTGCCCCGGATACATCGCCTGGCCAGGAGTCACCCATGAGCAGTACGCACCCTCAACCCACTGGCTGGCGCAGCCATGGCCTGCTGTTTCTGCTCGCGATGATGTACGCCGACAGCTTTGTCGGGCGGCAGATCATTGCCGTGATGATCGAACCGATCAAACGGGAGTTCGGCGCCAGCGACACCGCCATGGGCCTGGTCTCCGGCCTGGCCTTTGCGGCGGTCTACGTGCTGCTGGGCTTGCCCGCCGGGCGCCTGGCCGACCACCTGCCGCGCACGCGCCTGCTCGCCGTGTCCTGCCTGTTGTGGGCCTTGGCCACCGTGGCCTGCGGCCTGTCCACAAGCTTTGCGATGCTGGTGATCGCGCGCATGGCCGTGGCCGTGTTCGAGTCTCCGAGCACCTCCACCTCCATGTCGATCATCGCCGATGTCTACCCGCCGCACCGGCGCTCGTTTGCCATCAGTTGCTACACCGCAGCACCGACTTTTTCGACGATCATCGCCCTCAGCGTCGGCGCCTGGGTGGTCGACAACCATGGTTGGCGAAGCGCCTTCGTTGCCGTCGCGCTGCCGGCCCTGGTGATCAGTGCGGTATTCGCCTTCGTGATGCGCGATCCGGCACGAGGTCGGTTTGACCTCAGCCACACGCACACCGCGCACCCGGTGCAAAGCCTGCTGGGCAGCGCCCGCGCGCTGCTGGCCCAACCGGCCTACCGCTGCCTGGTGCTGGCTTGCGGCATCACCAGCTTCAGCGCCTATGCCTACGCCATGTGGAACGCCAGTTTCCTGGTGCGCTCCCACGACATGCCCCTGCAATACGCCGGCATCCTCGCCGGCCTGGTCGGCGGCACTTGCGCCGGACTCGGCGCGCTGTTCAGCGGCTGGCTGACCGACCGCCTGGCGGTGAAGAACCCGCACTGGCAAATCGGCATCCCGGTCATCGGTCATTTGCTCGGTGGCTGCGCGATGGTCATCTACCTGATCTGGCCCCGCGACATCCTCCTGTACGCAGGCACAGTACCGGTGCCCACCGCCATGCTCTGGTGCGCCCTGACCAGCTTCTTCTCCGTCTGGTGGGTTGGCCCCTCGTTTTCGCTCCTGACCCAGCTGGTACCGGCGCACCGTCGCGCGACCGGTGTAGCGCTGCAGACCATCATCTCGACCCTGTGTGGCGTCGGCATCGGCCCGCTGGCCACCGGCTTGCTCAGCGATGCCCTGATGCCGATGTTCGCTGGAGAGTCGTTGCGTTACGCCTTGCTGCTGGTCAGTTGCACCCTCGTCATTGCGATCATTCTGCTCTGGCGGACCTATCAGCATTTGACACTGAACCAAACCACTACAACATCGCCGTCATCCCTTGGGCCGGTATCGGCAGGAAGTGATGCCGGGTGACGGGTTCGACATGCTCAAGAAATACGAGGCGATCCACTTCGACGCGCTCGGTTGGCCAGACGTTGTACCCGAACACATTTCATTGTGGGACTCGCTGTCGCAAAAGAAAAAAATCAGAAAAAAAACGAAATTGCCCACTAAGGCGTTGATTCCCTTTATCCTCGGTGCAAATCCTAGTGAAAAGTCATGCCCTGCTCATGACCGTTGACTGTTCCCCATGCGCAAACTTCTGTACCTGACTTTCTCCATGGCGCTGGTCGCCGCTCTTGCGACCTACGCAATGTGGGCCGCGGATCGCCCGCCGGGCCTTTACCTCTCGGATCTGCGGATCGATGTCGCCGTCGACCAGGGCACACCTGCTGACCGTGGCAATTTGCTGGGCATCCAGCCCGAGCTGTTTCCCACCGACTACCAAAGCCCCGAACGCTTGCACCGCAAACTCGCCGCCTACTTGCAGACGGCCCGGGATCAGGGCCTGCTGAATGAAAAAACCATCGTCGTATTGCCGGAACATGTTGGCACCTGGCTGATGGTCAGCGGCGAAAAGGACGAGTTGTACCAGGCCACCACGTTCAAGGAGGCCATGAACTGGCTGGCCGTGAGCAATCCTTTGAAGTTCCTCCGCGCGCTGATCGGTGCCGAGGGCGACAGCCGTATCGAAGACGCGCACCTGCGCATGAAAGCCAAAGGCATGGCCAGGGATTACCAGGCGTTGTTCGGCGGGCTGGCCAAGGAGTTTCACGTCACCCTGGTGGCAGGCTCCATCGTGCTCCCAGAACCCAGTGTCATCGACGGTACGCTGAAAATCGGTCGTGGTGCGTTATTCAACAGCAGCGTGGTGTTTGGCCGCGATGGGCTGCCCATCGGCCAGCCCCAGCGCCAGATGCATCCGGTTTTCGAGCAGCAGGAGGCGATCAAGGCCAACGGCGAACACACCCTCAATGTCGTCGATACTCCGGCCGGGCGCCTGGGCGTGCTGATCGGCAGCGACAGCTGGTACCCGGACAACTACCGCAAACTCGACACTCAACAGGCACAGCTGGTCGCCGTCCCGGCGTTCGTTGCCGGCCGCGGTAGCTGGGACCAGCCGTGGCGCGGCTACAGGGACTCATCGACACCCGGCTCCGTCAGCCTCAAGGCCGGGGAAGTCAGTGAAGGCCAGGCCTGGCAACGCCTCAACCTGAGCACCCAAGCCCCCGCCAGCCAGGCCATCGCCGGCATGAGCGTATTCCTGCGTGGACAGTTCTGGGATCAGGGCAGTGCCGGACAGAGTTTTCTCAGCAGCAACGGCCGGCATTTCGCCGATGGCAAGGCCCGGGGCGCGCGCTTGCTGAACCTTTGGCTGTAGGGCATGAAACCCGTCCCCATGCGCCTGGGAGATCTATCGGTGGGCTTTGTCCACAGCCTGGCCGACGCCGTGCGCAGCCACGGGACAGATCCGCAGCCACTGCTCGAGCAATACGGCCTTGATGCGGCCCGACTGGGTGAAGCCGGTGCCCGTCTCTCGATCCCGCGCTACATGCGCCTGGGTCACGCAGCCATCCAGTTGACCGGCAACCCGGCACTCGGCTTGCGGATGGGCCAGCTCAGCCGCCTGAGCCAGGCCGGCCTTGCCGGCGTCACGGCCGCCCAGGCACCGACGGTGCGTGAGGCGGCGCGCTGCCTGATTCGCTTCGAAGCCTTGTATGGCTCCAACTATCGCGGCCAATCGAGCTTCCACGAGGACCCTCAGGGTGCCTGGTTGCGCTTCTATTCCATCAGCCCCTACAACAGCTATAACCGCTTCGTGGTGGACTCGATCATCGGCGGCTGGTTGCAGCAATTGTCCAGCGTCAGCCCTGCCCGGCTGCGCGCCGAACGCATCGACATCGAGTTCGACGCGCCCGATTACCGCACGGCCTACGAGGTGCTGGGCGACTGCCCGATCCAGTTTGGCGCCGAGCACAATCAGTTGCGCCTGAGCCTGGCCAGCCTTGCCCAGCGCAACCCCGAGCACTGCCCCAGCACCTGGCGGCATCTGCTGCAATTGTGCGAGCGGGAGCTGGAGCAATTGACCCGCACCCGTAGCCTGCGTGAACGCATCACCCAGCTGCTGGGGCCATTGCTCAATGGTGGCCGGGAACCCGACCTGGAAGAAGTGGCGGCACGCCTGAAACTGCCGGTGTGGACCTTGCGCCGCAAACTCGCCGAAGAAGGCACGCAATTTCGCGCGATTCTCAACGACACCCGTCGCGACCTGGCCATGACCTACATTCGCGACACAGAACTGGCGTTCGGAGAAATCGCCTATCTGCTGGGTTTTGCTTCAGCCGAAGCCTTTCAACGCGCCTTCAAGCGCTGGACCGCCCAGACACCTGGCGACTTTCGTCGCAGTCGCAGGGAAACAGCCACCAGCAGCAAGCTTTAAGTTAGAGCTCGGTGGCGTCTTCGGCCGGCTCCAGTGGGTCCAGTTCAAACGCCTGATACTCGAGCAGCTCTTCTTGATAATCGTCCATTTTCGAATCCCCCACAGCCCATTGAAAAACGTCTGAATAAATGACCAGCGCCTTGAGCCTAAAGTGCCCGCATGAAATAAAAATGACGCGGACACGACACTTCGTCGCTTACAGATAAAACGTAGCAGGCGATGGGGAATTTATCACAGGTTTTTTTCGCTGCAGGCCGCAGGACGACGGCCTGTTTGACGCGGATCAATCTTTGTTGCGGGGACGGGGCCGGCACGCGAAGTTGCCTGGCCCCGTAACGCCATCACTGGCCAGTGATGGGCATCGCCCGGATCGGCTCCGAAGGTGGCGCCATGTCGCTCGGGTTGGCCGGTGGCGTTATCACTTCTTCGGTGGCAGGCGTTGGCTCGGCGGCTGGGGTCGAGGTAATCGGTGCGGCCTCAGGCGGCGGTGCTACCGGCTCGGAAGCGGCAGGCGCCACTTCAGCGGCCTTGGCGGCCTCTGGCGCTGCCGCCGGCTGTGCCGCGGATTCCGGAGCCAAGGGCGCCGCTGCCGGCTTGGGCTCGGGCACGCCCAGGTCGGTTTTCGGCTTGTCGGGGATGTGCGCCGCTTCTTTCACTTCCTTGGGCAGGAACAGCTCGACCAAGGCGAAGAAACGCTCGTAGAACTTGGCAGACGTGACGGTCTCACTGGCGACCTTGACCATCGAGTCGTCGGACGAGCCGATCGGCATCGACACCGAGCCCAGCACGCCGACACCGAGGCTTGCCGAGTTGTTGGTTTTCTTCAGCGCGTACTTGTCCTGCAGGGCGTTGGCGAACACGGTGGCATGGTGCGCCGAGGTGCCGTCTTCGGCACAGACCACACTGAAACTGATTTCCATGTGGGTTTCACCGGTCTGCTGGAAGCTCTTGTGCCCACTGACCAGTTTAGGATCGCTGCTGGTGATGATATAGCCCTGGCTCAGCAAGGCTCGACGAGCTGCTTCACAGGAGGCCGAATCGGTCACCGGATAGTTACGGGAAAACGTTCCGGAATCATCGAAGTTCTCATGCTCGTAGATGGCGGCTTTCTTCGACGAACAACCGGCAGCAGCAGCCAGCACCAAGGCCAGCCCGACAACCCGCATGGGAATTGATTTAAACATTGAACATCCTGAGAGAAACGGTTTGGGGCGTATTGTGCAACAGATCGATGCTTAGCGTCGCACCGATTGTGTCTTAAAACAGTTACAAAACTGTTGACCCGATGGTCGGGAGAAAATTGCCCGCGTTGTGTTATACAGCCGAAAAAAAACCCCGGCCTTGCGGCCGGGGTCTTCGTTTCATGCAAAAAGCTCGTACCCGGATCAGAAACGCTCGATCTCGGCCTGGCTTTCCAGCTGCTTGCGGTAAGCAGCGAAGTCTTGCTGGCCAACGCGCGAAGCGAGGAAGCGACGGTATTGAGCCTTCTCTTCTTCGGTTGGCGTGGAGGCCTCGTTCACGCCGTTCAGACGCACGATCATCAGGCTTCCATCAGGCAAGGTGACACTGCTGAAGGTCGGCTTGTCCTTGGCGGCTGGCTTGGGCATGCGGAACAGTGCCTGCAGCACAGTCGGGTCCAGCCCTTCCTGAGCGCGGGTCGCGGCTTCGGTGACCTTCCAGTTCTGACCGTCGACCGGGCTATCCAGTGGCGTCTTGCCATCGCGCAGGCTGGCAATCAGCTCGTCAGCCTTGGTCTTGGCGGCGGCACTGGCGTGCTCCTTGGCCAATTGCGCACGGATCGGGCCCTCGACCTTTTCCAATGGCAGTTGCGCAGGCTTGAGGTGTTCCTTGGCGCGCAACACGATCACGGTCTCGGGGTCGAGCTCGATGGCGGTGCTGTTGGCATTCTCTTCCAGCACTTCCGGGCTGAACGCTGCGGTGATCACGGCACGGTTGGCCGCGATGCCTTCACCACCTTCACGGCCGAACGGCTTGGAGGTGTGAACGGTCAGCTTCAAGTCCTGCGCAGGCTGGACCAGGTCGGACGCTTCGAACGAGGCGTCTTCCAGTTGCTTGGTCGCCTCGACGAAACGCTGCTCGACCTGCTGGGCCTTCAATTCGCGGGTCAGCTTGTCTTTCAGGCTGGCGAACGTCGGCACTTCAGGCGCTTCCACGCCCAGCAGCTTGATCAGGTGGAAACCGAAGTCGGTGCGAACCGGCTCGGAAACCTGATCCTTGGCCAGCGAATACAGGGCTTTCTCGAACGCCGGGTCATACACGCCAGGACCTGCGTAGCCCAGGTCGCCGCCGTTGTTCGCCGAACCCGGATCCTGGGAGAATTCCTTGGCCAGGGCTTCGAACGTCTCGCCCTTGTTCAGGCGGGCCTGGATCTCTTCGATCTTGGCCTTGGCCTGCGCTTCGGTAGTCTTGTCGTTCACTTCGATCAGGATGTGCGCAGCCTGGCGTTGTTCGGACAGGTTCGCCGTCTCTTTCTGATACGCCGCTTGCAGGTCTTCGTCCTTGACGCTGACCTGATCAAAGAAGGAAGCCTTCTTCAACTCCAGGTAATCGATGACCACCTGATCCGGCGTCATGAATTCCTTGGCGTGCTCGTCGTAATAGGCCTTGACCTCTTCGTCGGTCAGCTTCACGGCTGCCGGGTCGACCTTGATGCTCAAGGACGCGAAATCGCGGGTCTGTTTTTCCAGACGGGCAAAGGCCAGAACCTGGGCATCGGTAACGAAACCGCTACCCGCCACACCGGCGCGCAGCTGACCGATCAGCATTTCCTGGGCCAGCATCTGGCGGAACTGCATACGGCTGTAGCCGAGTTGACGAATCACCTGGTCGAAACGCTCAGGACTGAACTTGCCATCGACCTGGAATTCAGGCGTTTGCAGGATGACCTGGTCCAGCGCCGCTTCGGAGAAAGCGAATTTGGAGTTTTCTGCGCCTTGCAACAGCAGCTTGCGGTCGATCAGGCCTTTGAGGGCCGATTCACGCAGCATTTTTTCGTCGAGCAAGGAAGCGTCGAAATCCTTGCCCAGCTGTTGCATGAGTTGACGGCGTTGCATATCGACCGCCTGGCTCAGCTCGTTCTGGCTGATTTCTTCACCATTGACCTTCGCCGCCTCATTTTTGTGCGTCGTAGCCTGGAAAATGGCGTCGAAACCGGTCAAAGCCATCAGTGCAACGATGACCCCGATAATGGTCTTGGCAATCCAGCCTTGTGAATTGTCCCTGATATTTTGCAGCATGCGTCCCCCATAAACGGTTGAACTTCAAATTAGGCAACCGTGGAGCGTGGGTAGAATCCGGATAGAAGAAAGGCGCATCCGAGGATGCGCCTTCTCGTAACTGGCGGAACGGACCGATGACTCGACCTTGCGAGCCTCGGTGTCTCGGACCGGCGAACTGCCGACTGGACTACCGCTCCGCTGCCAGGTCAGGCATGACCCCGACCCGGATAGGCAAAAACCTGAATGGAACTTAGTTGACAGCTTCTTTCAGTGCTTTACCAGCTTTGAAACCTGGTTTTTTGGCAGCTGCGATTTCCAGCGTCTTACCGGTCTGTGGGTTACGACCGATGCGAGCTGGACGATCAGTGACGGAGAAAGTACCGAAACCAACCAGAACCACGGAGTCGCCGGCCTTGAGAGCGCCAGTGACGGATTCGATTACAGCGTCCAGCGCACGGCCAGCAGCAGCTTTCGGGATATCAGCGGATGCAGCGATAGCATCAATCAGTTCCGACTTGTTCACTCTAAGTCCCCTTATATCTATTTGAGTATGATTCTAAGTTTTTTGGTGAAAGCAAAAACGAGTGCTGAATGGCCTACAGACACTTAAGAGCCGCTTTATAACAAGGGCTCTAAAAAGCTGTCAAGGAAGCCCCCCAGGCAAATACGTACTAATGCGTGCTAATTCTTTCCTTAGAATCCGACTCGCGTTTTTCATCCTTCGCGACTATCTCCGGAGCCACATCCGGCAAGGGCTCCGGGGCGTATTGCAGCGCAATTTGCAGGACCTCGTCAATCCATTTAACTGGTTTAATCTGAAGATCTTGCTTGATATTGTCCGGAATCTCCTTCAAATCGCGAACATTCTCTTCAGGAATGATCACGGTCTTGATTCCGCCACGATGTGCGGCGAGCAGTTTTTCTTTCAAGCCACCGATCGCCAATACCTGGCCACGCAGGGTAATTTCACCCGTCATGGCAACATCCGCGCGTACGGGAATGCTGGTCAGTGCCGACACCAACGCCGTGCACATGCCTACGCCGGCGCTCGGGCCGTCTTTCGGGGTCGCCCCTTCCGGCATGTGGATGTGCGTGTCGCGCTTCTCGTGGAAGTCCAGGGGGATCCCCAGGCTCTTGGCACGGCTGCGGACAACGGTCAGGGCTGCGGTGATCGATTCGACCATCACATCACCCAAAGACCCGGTCTTGATCAGCTGGCCCTTGCCCGGAACGACGGCGGCTTCGATGGTCAGCAATTCACCGCCCACCTGAGTCCACGCCAGGCCGGTCACCTGACCGATCTGGTCCTGCTGTTCTGCCAGGCCGTAGCGGAATTTACGCACGCCCAGGAAGTGTTCCAGATCGTCCGCAGTGACCTTCACCGAGAAGCGTTTTTCCAGCGCATGCTCTTTCACGGCCTTGCGGCAAACCTTGGCAATCTGGCGCTCCAGACCCCGTACACCGGCTTCGCGGGTGTAGTAGCGGATGATGTCGCGGATCGCTTCGGCGTCGAATTCCAGCTCGCCTTTCTTCAGGCCGTTGGCCGTGATCTGTTTGGGCGAGAGGTATTTGACGGCGATGTTGATCTTCTCGTCTTCCGTGTAACCGGGCAGGCGAATGACTTCCATCCGGTCCAGCAGCGCTGGCGGAATGTTCATGGAGTTGGAGGTGCACAGGAACATCACATCGGACAGGTCGTAATCGACTTCCAGATAGTGATCGTTGAAGTTGTGGTTCTGCTCGGGATCGAGCACTTCCAGCAACGCCGACGCCGGATCGCCACGCATGTCGCTGCCCATCTTGTCGATTTCATCGAGCAGGAACAGCGGGTTGCGCACACCCACCTTTGTCATCTTTTGAATCAATCTTCCTGGCATCGAACCGATGTAAGTACGGCGATGACCACGAATTTCCGCTTCATCGCGCACGCCGCCGAGGGCCATGCGCACGAATTTACGGTTGGTGGCGTGTGCAATGGACTCCGCCAGCGAGGTTTTACCCACGCCAGGAGGACCGACCAGGCACAACACCGGACCACGGATCTTTTTCACGCGCTTCTGCACGGCGAGGTATTCGAGAATCCGTTCCTTGACCTCTTCGAGGCCGTAGTGATCGGCGTCGAGAATGTCTTCTGCGCGAGCCAGATCAAGGCGCACCTTGCTCTGGGCCTTCCACGGCACCTGGACCAGCCAGTCGATGTAGGAACGAACCACCGTCGCTTCGGCGGACATCGGCGACATTTGCTTGAGCTTGTTCAGTTCGGCGGTCGCCTTGGCGAGCGCGTCCTTGGGCAGGCCGGCGGCATCGATGCGCTTTTTCAGCTCTTCGACTTCGTTATGCCCTTCGTCGCTGTCGCCGAGCTCTTTCTGAATGGCCTTCATCTGCTCATTCAGGTAGTACTCGCGCTGACTGCGCTCCATTTGCTTTTTAACACGCCCGCGAATGCGTTTTTCGACCTGCAGCAGGTCGATCTCGGCATCCAGCAAGGCCAGCACGTGCTCGACACGGGCCGACAAATCGATGATTTCGAGGATTTCCTGCTTCTGCTCGATTTTCAGCGCCATGTGCGCAGCCATGGTGTCGACCAGGCGGCCTGGCTCATCGATGCTGTTGAGCGACGACAGGACCTCGGCAGGGACTTTCTTGCCCAACTGCACGTATTGTTCAAACTGCGACAGCAGGCTGCGGACAAACACTTCCGACTCGCGCTCCGGTGCATCGACTTCGTCGATCAACGAAACTTCGGCGCGGCAATGGCCATCCACTTCGCTGAAGCGCTCCACGGCGCCGCGCTGCTCGCCCTCGACCAGAACCTTGACCGTGCCGTCAGGCAGCTTGAGCAGCTGCAGGACGGTCGCAATCGTACCTACGCGATAAAGTGCGTCTTCACCGGGATCGTCGTCAGCAGGGTTTCTCTGGGCCAGCAGAAGGATCTGCTTGTCGCCCGTCATCGCTGCCTCGAGGGCTTCGATGGATTTCTCGCGCCCCACGAACAGCGGGATAACCATGTGCGGATAAACCACGACATCACGCAATGGCAGGAGAGGCAATTCGATGGTTGTCTTCATGATTTCGCCTCTACGGCGGCCATAAGGCCGGAAACAGATGGAAGTAAGCTTGAAACCAAGATGGGGGCTGCCTTAAAAAAAAACAAGCACAAAGACAGCGTTAAAACCCGGAAAAAGCAAAGGGGCCCGAAGGCCCCTTCTTTGTACCGGCTGCGTGACGCTTAGGCGTCTGGCGCGGCCTTGGCAGCAGGCTCACTGTTTTCGTAGATATACAGTGGCTTGGACTTGCCTTCTATAACGCTTTCGTCGATCACTACTTTACTCACCTCGGACTGCGAGGGGATTTCGTACATGGTGTCGAGCAACACACCTTCGAGAATCGAACGCAGGCCACGGGCACCGGTCTTGCGTTCCAGCGCGCGTTTGGCGACCGATTTCAGTGCGTCGGCCCGGAATTCCAGGTCCACGCCTTCCATCTCGAACAGCTTGGCGTATTGCTTGGTCAGCGCGTTTTTCGGCTCGGTGAGGATCTGCATCAAGGCAGCTTCATCAAGCTCGTCCAGCGTCGCCAGGACCGGCAGACGACCGACAAATTCCGGGATCAGACCGAACTTGACCAGATCGTCAGGCTCGACTTCACGCAGGGATTCACCGACTTTCTTGCCTTCTTCCTTGCTGCGAACTTCCGCGTTGAAACCGATGCCGCCCTTGGTGGAACGGTTTTGAATAACCTTTTCCAGACCGGAGAACGCACCACCGCAGATGAACAGGATGTTACGGGTGTCGACCTGAAGGAACTCCTGCTGCGGATGCTTGCGACCACCTTGGGGTGGAACGGAAGCGACCGTGCCTTCGATCAACTTGAGCAGGGCCTGCTGCACGCCTTCACCGGAAACGTCCCGGGTGATCGACGGGTTGTCAGACTTGCGCGAAATCTTGTCGATTTCATCGATGTAGACAATGCCCATCTGGGCTTTTTCCACGTCGTAATCGCACTTCTGCAGCAGCTTCTGAATGATGTTCTCGACATCTTCACCCACATAACCCGCCTCGGTGAGGGTGGTTGCGTCGGCGATGGTGAACGGAACGTTCAGCAAGCGGGCCAGTGTTTCGGCAAGCAGGGTCTTACCCGAGCCTGTCGGGCCGATCAGCAGGATGTTGCTCTTGCCGAGTTCGACGTCGTCATTCTTCTTGTCACGCTGGTTCAGGCGCTTGTAGTGGTTGTACACCGCTACGGCCAGAACCTTTTTCGCACGCTCCTGACCAATCACGTATTGATCAAGGATGCCGCTGATTTCTTTGGGCGAAGGCAATTTATGCGCGCTGCTTTCGGCCTGGGCTTCCTGCACCTCCTCACGGATGATGTCATTGCACAGGTCGACGCACTCGTCGCAGATAAAGACCGAGGGGCCGGCAATCAATTTGCGCACTTCATGCTGGCTTTTGCCACAGAAGGAGCAATAGAGCAGCTTGCCGTTGTCCTCGCCGTTGCGGGTGTCAGTCATTCGTTCGATCCAAATCCGATAGGCTTGCAACACAAGATGAAGGCTATTGCGGGCTTTTTCAAGCCCGCAGGTGATCGGACGTGCCGACCAGCCTTATTTTGAGCTGCTTATTTAAGCGGGGCGCTGGTTGATCACTTCATCGATCAACCCGTACTCACGCGCAGCTTCTGCACTCATGAAATTATCGCGGTTGGTATCGCGCTCGATTTCTTCAAGGGTGCGCCCGCTGTGCTTGGCCATCAGCGTGTTGAGACGCTCGCGAATGAAGAGGATTTCCTTGGCATGGATTTCGATATCCGAGGCCTGGCCCTGGAAACCGCCCAGTGGCTGGTGAATCATCACGCGCGAGTTCGGCAGGCAGTAACGTTTGCCTTTGGCACCGGCCGTCAGCAGGAACGCGCCCATGCTGCACGCCTGACCGATACAGGTGGTCGACACGTTGGGTTTGATGAACTGCATGGTGTCGTAGATCGACATGCCCGCCGTCACCGAACCGCCCGGGGAGTTGATATAGAGATGGATGTCCTTGTCCGGGTTTTCCGCTTCAAGGAACAGCAGTTGCGCACAGATCAGGTTGGCCATGTAGTCCTCTACCGGGCCCACCAGAAAGATCACTCGCTCCTTGAGGAGGCGCGAGTAGATGTCGTAGGCGCGCTCGCCACGAGCGGACTGCTCGACAACCATCGGGACCAGGCCGCCTGCGGCCTGGATATCAGAGTTCTGCTGAATATACGAATTACGGAACATGCTCTGCAGTCACTCCCAAATAGTTATGTCTTGAATACGCATAAGCCAGCTCGAGAGCTGGCTTATGGTGTGTGCTTCTTAGCGCAAAAATGATCAGTCGGCTTGTGGAGCTTCTACCGGCTTGACCGCTTCTTCGTAAGAGACCGATTTGTCGGTCACGCTAGCTTTCTGCAGAACAGTATCCACAACTTGCTCTTCCAGCACAACCGAACGAACTTCGTTCAGTTGCTGGTCGTTTTTGTAGTACCAGGACACAACTTGCTCAGGCTCTTGGTAAGCCGAAGCCATTTCCTGGATCATCTCGCGAACGCGGGCTTCGTCAGGCTTGAGGTCGAACTGCTTGACCACTTCAGCCACGATCAGGCCCAGGACAACGCGACGCTTGGCTTGCTCTTCGAACAGCTCGGCCGGCAGTTGGTCTGGCTTGATGTTGCCACCGAACTGCTGAACAGCCTGCACACGCAGACGGTCAACTTCGTTGGACAGCAAAGCCTTCGGCACTTCGATCGGGTTGGTGGCCAGCAGACCGTCCATGACCTGATTTTTCACCTTGGATTTGATCGCCTGGCGCAGTTCGCGCTCCATGTTCTTGCGAACTTCGGTGCGGAAGCCTTCCAGACCGGTTTCCTTGATGCCGAATTGGGCGAAGAATTCTTCGTTCAGCTCAGGCAGTTTTGGCTCGGAAACGCTGTTGACGGTCACGGTGAACTCGGCGGTTTTGCCAGCCAGGTCCAGGTTCTGATAATCCTCAGGGAAAGTCAGGTTCAGAACGCGCACTTCACCGGCTTTAGCGCCAACCAGGCCTTCTTCGAAGCCCGGGATCATGCGGCCGGAACCCAGCACCAGCTGAGTGCCCTTGGCGGAACCGCCAGCGAACACTTCACCGTCGACCTTGCCTTCGAAATCGATGTTCAGCTGGTCTTCGTTCTGGGCAGCGCGATCGGCCACTTCGAAACGGGTGTTCTGCTTGCGCAGGATGTCCAGCATCTTGTCCAGATCGGCATCAGCCACGTCGGCGCTCAGGCGCTCTACGTTGATACCTTCGAAACCGGCAACGGTGAACTCAGGGAACACTTCGAATACAGCGACGTATTCCAGGTCCTTGCCTGCTTCCAGGGATTTAGGCTCGATCGAAGGGGAACCCGCCGGGTTCAGCTTCTGCTCAACCACAGCTTCGTAGAAGGAAGACTGGATGACGTCGCCTACCGCTTCCTGGCGAGCTTCAGCGCCGAAACGACGCTTGATTTCGCTCATTGGCACTTTGCCTGGACGGAAGCCAGCAATCTTGGCCTTTTGGGCAGTCTGCTGCAGACGCTTGTTGACCTGAGTCTCGATGCGCTCAGCCGGCACGGTGATGCTCATGCGGCGCTCAAGAGCAGAAGTATTTTCAACAGAAACTTGCATGGATATTCCTCGTTGCACAGACGTTAGCCGGCCGTTTCCGACCCCAGAATCAAGGGCATGCATTCTAGTGGGTCAAACTCAAGAAGTCACCCTACTGAAAACGGGTAAAAAAGCAGCAGGCAATTTATAGGTGCGAATGCACGGGTGCACCTCGCCCCGGTGGCAAATACAGCCAATCACGCCAAGGCTCTGCGCCAACCCTTCCTTATATGGATGAGGTTGCCAATCATCTCCCTGACAGCCGATCTTGCGAGCAAGGCCGGCGGGCAGCACGGCATCATCGCGAAACATAAAAACGACGAAACGCCCTGCCCTTGCGACCCGGAACCCGCGGTCGCCGAAACCGCTGAAACAAAAAAGGCGCCAGACTATTAATCTGGCGCCTTTTCGAAATATGGGGTGGACGATGGGGATCGAACCCACGACAACGGGAGTCACAATCCCGTGCTCTACCAACTGAGCTACGCCCACCATATTGCGTGCCAAAGAAGCCAAATCACTTCTTTGTTGAACCTCGACCATACCAGGCGGCATGATTGAAGTCTTGTTTGGTGCGGATGAAGAGACTCGAACTCTTACGCCTCGCGGCGCTGGAACCTAAATCCAGTGTGTCTACCAATTCCACCACATCCGCGAGATGAAGCCTTTAAAGCAAAGGCGCCAGACTGTTAATCTGGCGCCCTTCGAAATATGGGGTGGACGATGGGGATCGAACCCACGACAACGGGAGTCACAATCCCGTGCTCTACCAACTGAGCTACGCCCACCATATCGCGTTACTTGTGCCAAAGCTGCCTAATGGCGCACCCGGCAGGACTCGAACCTGCGACCATCCGCTTAGAAGGCGGATGCTCTATCCAGCTGAGCTACGGGCGCCTTGTTAATCTGTACTCTTGGAGGACTACAAACTAAGTGCTTTTCAGTCTTGCAGAACCGTAATCCCGCTCAACCTTCTCAACCAGTGCTAGGCTGTGCCCGACAAGTGCGACGAATAGTATAGAGCCCCCCGCAGGTCGTCAAATCCTTTTTGAAAAAAATTCATTTAATTAAAGGGGTTAGCGGAATTTGCAGACCAAGCGCCTTTGCCCTCACCGCATGACATGCGAGAATGCGCTCTCTTTTTTTCCCCTCTCGATGGTTAATCACGCGCAATGACTGCACAACTTATCGACGGCAAATCGATCGCCGCCAGCCTGCGCCAGCAGATCGCCCAACGCGTCAACGAGCGTCGCCAGCAAGGCCTGCGCACGCCCGGCCTCGCGGTGATCCTGGTCGGCAGCGATCCTGCCTCTCAGGTTTATGTCTCGCACAAGCGTAAAGACTGTGAAGAGGTCGGCTTCCTGTCCCAGGCCTATGACCTGCCTTCCGACACCACTCAACAAGCGCTGGCCGACCTGATCGATCGCCTCAATGACGATCCGGCGATTGACGGCGTTCTGCTTCAGTTGCCTCTCCCTGAACACCTGGACGCTTCCAAATTGCTGGAACGCATTCGTCCGGATAAAGACGTCGATGGTTTCCATCCTTATAACGTCGGCCGCCTGGCCCAACGCATCCCGCTGCTGCGTCCATGCACGCCGAAAGGCATCATGACCCTGCTGGAAAGCACCGGTGCCGATCTCTACGGCATGAACGCGGTGGTAGTTGGCGCTTCCAATATCGTCGGTCGCCCGATGGCGATGGAACTGTTGCTGGCCGGTTGCACCGTGACCGTCACTCACCGCTTCACCAAGGACCTGGCCGGCCATGTCGGCCGCGCCGACCTGGTGGTGGTCGCCGCCGGCAAGCCGGGCCTGGTAAAAGGTGAGTGGATCAAGGAAGGCGCGATCGTGATCGACGTCGGCATCAACCGTCAGGAAGACGGCAAGCTGGTGGGTGACGTGATCTACGAAACCGCCCTGCCCCGTGCCAGCTGGATCACTCCGGTGCCGGGTGGCGTCGGCCCGATGACCCGCGCCTGCCTGCTGGAAAACACCCTGTACGCGGCCGAAACCCTGCACAGCTGAGGCTCAACGCAGCGGTAGCCAGCGACACAAGAAACCCCGCCACTGACGGGGTTTTTTGTGCCTGCGGAAACTGATCGACCATCCGCCGGAAAGTGACTTTTTTTTCATGTTTCCGGGGTCTTTCACCCCGCCCTCGAACAACCATCGACAGTTATTCAGCCATACTCCAGAATGTCGCGCTTTTTAAGTAATAGCCCGTTACAGAACGGCTTATCAACACATTATTGAGTCTGCCAGCGTGAAAATCCGTCTTTCCATCCTGAGCCTATTTTTTGCAGTTACAGGGACTTTCATCACGCCAATCGCCAGCGCGGGCGACACCACCACCGCAGCGCCCCGAGACACCTCGCAACTCAAGCTCGCATCCGGCAGTTCGTTGCTGCTGGACATGCAGACCAACAAAATCATCTATGCCAGCAATCCGGACGTCGTCGTCCCCATCGCTTCCGTCAGCAAGCTGATGACCGGCCTGGTCGTGGTTGAAGCCCGGCAGAACATGGACGAATACATCAACATCAACATCAGCGACACACCGGAAATGAAAGGTGTGTACTCCCGAGTGAAGCTCAAGAGCGAACTTCCGCGTCGGGAAATGTTGCTGATCGCCCTGATGTCTTCCGAAAACCGTGCCGCCGCCAGCCTGGCCCACCACTATCCAGGCGGCTATGCGGCGTTCATTGCCGCGATGAACGCCAAGGCCCGGGCCCTGGGCATGACCAACACCCATTTCGTCGAGCCGACCGGCCTCTCCCCGCGCAACGTTTCCACCGCGCGCGACCTGAGCAAACTGTTGATTGCCGCGCACAAATACCCGTTGCTGACAGAGCTGAGCACCACCAAGGAAAAAACCGTCACCTTCCGTAAACCCGTGTATAGCCTGGGTTTCCGCAATACCGACCATTTGGTGCGCAAGCCGGACTGGGACATCCAGCTGACCAAGACCGGTTTTACCAACGAAGCAGGTCACTGCCTGGTGTTGGTGACGCGGATGAGTAATCGACCGGTTGCCCTGGTGTTGCTTGACGCCTATGGCAAGTACACGCACTTCGCCGATGCTGCGCGCATACGCAATTGGGTCGAAACCGGCAAGAGCGCGAACGTGGCTTCTGCGGCCTTGCAGTATAAATCGGACAAGAACCTCAAGCAGCGTCAGAGTGGTGTTGTTGAGGCTTCGAAGTAAGTGGCGGATATCGAAGGCTTAAGGGTGCATATTTGGATTGGGTGTATATCCGTTGCTGCGGTAACGGCCACTTATGGTTTCGCCCTTACGGCGAGTCCCTTTTTCAAACGCCAAAAAGGAAGCAA
>NZ_AKJF01000132.1 GCF_000282475.1 Pseudomonas sp. GM78 | reverse complement strand
GTCCGGTCCGTACAGGCGTTTGAAAAAGGGACTCGCCGTAAGGGCGAAACCATTAGTGGCCGTTACCGCAGGAATGGATATGTACACCCCAAGTTCTTAAACACAACCCGCCGATTCCCTGGCCAGCCGCGCGTTCTCCTTCAATATCTCGGCAAACTCCAACGCTGGCCCCACCAATTGCTCACCCTTGCGCGTAAGGATGCCGTAGTCCTGGGGCACCAGGTGCAACGGCGTATCCAGGATTTTCAGCTGGCCGCTCTCGAGCAGCGGGTCGACCATGGCATGGGGCAGCATGCCGATCATGGGCCCGCGTTGCAGCACCTGCAGGAAGGTCTGCATGGAAATGGTATCGACGGTGTTTCGCGGCATTCCCACGCCGGCCTCGGCGAACGCCAGTTCCATACGGCCGCGAATGGGGGTGCCCACCGGGTAGAGAATCCACGGCAAGTCCACCAACTGCTGCAATGAGATGGGGCCGGCACCGGCCAGCGGGTTACGGTGGTTGACCACGATGCAGAACGGTTCGGGCGCCAACGGCTGGAAGTCGTAGCGTTGCTGCTGGCCTTGGTCGGTGAAACGGGCGACGGCCAGGTCGAGTTTTTTTTCTTCGAGCATTTTCATCAGGTAATTACTGGTCTGCTCCACCACCTCGATCGACAGCAATGGCCAGCGTTCCTTGATCTGCAAAATGGCCTCGGGCAATGCGACGGCGGCGGCGGCGAAGATACCGCCGATCCTCAGGTGGCCGTGCCCTCCCTCGCGCAGACTGCTGATTTGTTCGACGAACGAGCGCGCGTCGTTCAGGGCAATCTGCGCATAACGCAGCACATGCTCCCCCAGTGCCGTGGGCGGCATGCTGCGCGGCAGGCGTTCGAACAAGGCAAAGCCGAGCAGGTTTTCGATTTCCTTGAGCATCTTGCTGATGGCCGGCTGGCTGAGATTCATCTGTTGCGCCGCCAGGTGCATGTTGCGCGTGCGCCCGAGCGTGTCGATCAACTGCAAATGCCTGAATTTGAGCCATCCGCAAAAGCTGGAGAATGAAAGTTCCGACATGGGCACCCCGCGCCAAGCAATAACTGTACGTTATCGAATACTGAAATTATCTCATTGGAGTTTATCGGCTGTGCGCCCTAGCGTGAAGCCTTTACGAACCAGGAAAATTGCCATGTCGCTGATGCTTACTCCCGAAAACACCCTGCCGGTCGATGGCGTGGCCGGTACCTTGATCGGCCGCGCCTGGGTACCAGGGCGAATCGCCGGGCCGTCGCCGATCGTCCTGCGCGCCGACGGCGTGTTCGACCTGTCGGAGCGCTTCGCGACCTTGAGTGACTTGCTCGAATCCGATGCCCCGCTCGCGGCGGTACGCCAGACCCCCGGTATGTTCATTGCCAGTGTTGAAGACCTGCTGGCTAACACCGGACCCGACGCCGACCCGACCAGGCCTTACCTGCTGGCGCCCCTGGATCTGCAAGTGATCAAGGCGGCCGGCGTGACCTTCGCCGCCAGCATGATCGAGCGTGTGATCGAGGAGCAGGCCGGTGGTGACGCCGCCAGGGCCGAAGCCGTGCGCGCCACCGTGCACGGTGTGATCGGCGACAACCTGCGCTCGATCGTACCGGGCTCGGAGCAGGCCATGCGCTTGAAAGCCTTGTTGATCGAACAGGACATGTGGTCGCAGTATCTGGAAGTGGGTATCGGTCCGGACGCGGAAATCTTCACCAAGGCACCGGTCCTGGCCTCAGTTGGCAGCGGCAGTAAAATCGGCATTCACCCGGGTTCACAGTGGAACAACCCGGAACCGGAAGTGGTGCTGGCGGTGAACAGCCGCGGGCAGATTCACGGCGCCACCCTGGGTAACGACGTCAACCTGCGGGACTTCGAAGGCCGTAGCGCGCTGTTGCTGAGCAAGGCCAAGGACAACAATGCATCCTGCTCGATCGGGCCTTTCATCCGCCTGTTCGACGAGCACTTCAGCCTGGACGATGTCCGCGCCTGCGTGGTCGACCTTGAGGTGCAAGGCGAGGACGGCTACCGCATGCACGGATCGAGCTCCATGAGCCAGATCAGCCGTGACCCGCAGGACCTGGCCGGCCAGACCCTCAACGCCAATCATCAATATCCCGATGGTTTCCTGCTGTTTCTCGGTACCCTGTTCGCCCCGACCGAAGATCGCGATCATGTCGGCAGCGGTTTCACCCACAAGCTGGGTGACCGGGTCAGTATCAGCAGCCCATTGCTTGGCGGTTTGCACAACCAGGTGACCAACAGTTCTGACGCAACGCCCTGGACCTTTGGCGTGAGTGCCTTGCTGCGTAACCTGGCCGCCCGTGGACTGCTTGCACGCTAATGCCCCACGAGATTGCCGGCTCATCCAATTACAAGAGAGAAATGCATCATGAGTGATACGCCTCGACGTCGCCTGCGCAGCGAGCAATGGTTCAACGACCCTGCCCACGCCGACATGACTGCCCTGTATGTCGAACGCTACATGAACTACGGCATGACCCGTGAAGAGCTGCAATCGGGCCGCCCGATCATTGGTATCGCCCAGACTGGCAGCGACCTGACACCGTGCAACCGTCACCACCTGGAACTCGCGCAGCGGGTCAAGGCCGGCATTCGTGATGCCGGCGGGATCCCCATGGAATTCCCTGTCCATCCGATCGCCGAACAGTCACGCAGACCGACCGCCGCACTGGACCGTAACCTGGCCTATCTGGGGCTGGTGGAGATTCTCCACGGCTATCCACTCGATGGCGTGGTACTCACCACCGGTTGCGACAAGACCACCCCGGCCTGCCTGATGGCCGCCGCGACCACGGATCTTCCGGCCATCGTCCTGTCCGGCGGGCCGATGCTCGACGGTCACCACAAAGGTGAACTGATCGGCTCCGGCACCGTGCTCTGGCATGCGCGCAACCTGATGGCCGCCGGGGAAATCGACTACGAAGGCTTCATGGAAATGACCACCGCGGCATCGCCCTCGGTGGGTCACTGCAACACCATGGGCACGGCCTTGTCGATGAACGCCCTGGCCGAAGCGCTGGGCATGTCGTTACCGGGTTGCGCGAGTATTCCGGCGCCGTATCGCGAGCGCGGGCAAATGGCCTACGCCACCGGCAAGCGCATTTGCGAGCTGGTGATGCAGGATGTGCGGCCCTCGCAGATCATGACCCGTGAGGCTTTCGAAAATGCCATCGCCGTGGCCTCGGCACTGGGGGCATCGAGCAACTGCCCTCCTCACCTGATCGCCATCGCCCGGCACATGGGCGTCGAGCTGAGCCTGGACGACTGGCAACGCATTGGCGAAGACGTGCCCTTGCTGGTCAACTGCATGCCGGCAGGCAAGTACCTGGGCGAAGGTTTCCATCGCGCGGGCGGCGTTCCAGCAGTGATGCACGAGCTGCAAAAAGCCGGGCGCCTGCACGAAGACTGCGCCACGGTCAGTGGCAAGAGCATCGGCGAGATCGTCAGCAGCACGCTGACCAGCAACGCCGACGTGATCTACCCCTTTGAAACGCCGCTCAAGCACCGCGCCGGTTTCATTGTGCTCAGCGGCAACTTCTTCGACAGTGCGATCATGAAGATGTCGGTGGTGGGCGAAGCCTTTCGCAAGACCTACCTGTCCGAGCCTGGCGCGGAAAACAGCTTCGAAGCGCGGGCGATCGTGTTCGAAGGACCGGAGGATTATCACGCCAGGATCGACGACCCGTCGCTGGAGATCGATGAGCGCTGCATCCTGGTCATCCGCGGTGCAGGCACCGTGGGCTACCCGGGCAGTGCCGAAGTCGTGAACATGGCGCCCCCGGCAGCGCTGATCAAGCAGGGCATCGACTCCCTGCCCTGCCTGGGCGACGGTCGCCAGAGCGGCACTTCGGCCAGCCCTTCGATCCTCAACATGTCGCCGGAGGCGGCCGTGGGAGGTGGCCTGGCGTTACTGAAAACCAACGACCGTCTGCGCGTGGACCTCAACGCCAGATCGGTGAACCTGCTGGTCGACGAAGCCGAAATGGCCCGCCGCCGCGCCGAGTGGACGCCCAACATCCCGGCCTCGCAAACCCCTTGGCAAGAGCTGTACCGGCAATTGGTAGGACAGCTGTCCACGGGCGGCTGCCTGGAGCCGGCCACCCTGCATTTGCGGGTTATCGCCCGAAGTGGTGGCGAGCCGCGTCATTCGCACTGACGGCTGTTGCACGGTTTCGCTATACCGGTACCTGCCGGTATAGCGAGGCCCAGGTCATTTAGAAAGGTACAGTCAGTTTCACCCAGTAAGCGTCCCCCTCTGCCCTGTTACGTACCTGAGACTCCTGCTGCCATTTAGCCGTCAGAAACCAGCCCTTATCACTGGTGTATTTCACCGAAGGCCCGATAGCGAATACCTTGCCTTTGTTGTTTTTTATCGTCTCGCCATCTTGTCGGTCATCCGTGGTCTGGTGGTAAATGTAACCCCCTACCCCCACGACCCAGCCATTACCCAACCCCCAACCTACCGCGTAATCCATATGCAGCTCCTGACCTGAGCGGTAGTCGGTATCTTTATTGCGCAGGTTGAAGTCGTACATGGTCTTGGCATCTATGTTCAGTCCGTCCGGATCGATATAGGACACCGCTAAAACAGGCTCGATCACCCAGTAGTTACGTCCGAGATTGGCCAGGTCATTCTTGTCGTACTCGCCTGTGGGGGCGATAAAGTCCAGGGCGAGGATACTGTGAAGTTTCTCGCTGTGATGGAAACCCAGTGCCGGACCAAAAATCATATCGCCCAGGCCCTGTTTGCTTTGCGATTGCCCGTTGAGCTCTACTTTCAAATCCACCAGTGGAGCGATTGCATGGAAAGCCAGGCTCCCCCCGAACACTTGCTGCTCAGTTACCCAGATCAACCGCGGTGCAATGGCGTTGGCCCGCACGCGAAAATCCACCGGCACTTTGTCGCCGCTGTTGTCACGCAATGAATCGGCTTCGTAGTGATTGGCGAAAAACTGCGAATACAAGCCCGGTGGGGGCATTGCGCCGGACATATAGTTTTCCGAACCCATGGGATAAGACGAGCCACCATTCTCGGTGGCCTGAACCCCAATACTGCTGGCGGCTAGAATACTTAAACCGGTGTGGCACAGTTGACGCGCGCAAGTCTTCTTTGCTGCTGCTTTCATGGTTGATGACCTTTTGTTGTTTTTATAGTCAGCCGCAACCCTGCTGGTCGTCGGGAAACCAGCAGGATTGGCGGTTATCTTTGCGGTGAAATCAGATTCTTTTGAACAGTGCCGATCTGGTGCTTTCGGAGGCTCCATCGGCAGCGCTATAGAAACGCTCCATGAAAATGTCACGCTCGAACAACCGCCCCTGCATCAAGCAGTTGATGGCTGAATCAATCATCACAGGCGGCCCGCACAGGTACGCCTTGCGGTTGCTGAATCGTCCCTCGAAGTGTTGTTTCGCAGCGTCATGCACGTAGCCCTTGAATCCTGTCCATTCTTCGTCGTCTGCCGCCTGGCTGAGCGCAGGTACGTAGGTGAAGTTGGTAAACTCGCGCTCCAGTTCTTCAAATAACCCGCGGTTGTAGAGTTCAGCTCGATTGCGTGCACCTTGGAACAGCACAATCTGGCGGGTATCGCCGGTCTCCAATAGATCGAGAATCATCGATTGAGGGCTCGACAACCCCGAGCCACCGGCAATGAAAATCAAGTCGCCGCTTTGCGACGTACGCACGAAGAACTGGCCGTAAGGTCCGGAAAGTTCTACCGCATCACCGACGTGAAGTTCATCGTGGATCATGCTCGTAGCCAGTCCGCCGTCTACACGTCGCACATGCAATTCGACTTCATCCGCCTGCCTCGGGGTATTGGCGAGCGAGAACGCCCTCGTCCCTTCAACCCCCGGCAATTGCAGGTTGATGTACTGGCCTGCCTGGAACGCCATTGGCCGGTCGAGTTTCAGGTGGACGCCCTTGATGGTGGGCGACAGATCCACAAGCCTGGTGACAACAGCTTGATAGTCCTCGACAGGATGTCCGAGGAAGTCCGGGTCGGCGTCGATATCCGCTTCGATCACCATGTCGCTTTGAGGCATTGCACAACAGGCGAGCACCTTGCCTTCATCCCGCTCCATGTCCATCAAGGCGAATGACGATGCCGCACCCAGGTCTGCCTCACCTTCGAGCACCTGAACCTTGCAGGTGGCGCAGGTGCCGTGGCCACAGGCGAATGGCAGCCAGACACCCTGGCGCAAGGCAGCCTGCAGGATGGTCTGGCCCTCCTCCACCTCGATTTGCTCGCCGGTGGGTTCGATGGTTACTTGGTAGCTCATGGCCGGTTCCTCAGTTGAAAGTGCCGGCAATGCCGTTCAAGCCTGGTGTGTTCATATGCAGCAGGCTTTTATGGTCTATGCCGTTATCGATCAGGCTGGCTGCGTAGTCCGGGGTGAAAGGCTGATCGTTCAATCGCCACAGCGCCTGGCTAAAGTCGACGCGAGGGGCGTCCGGGTGTTGCGCAATGGACGATTTCACCACCTGCTCGATGAACGCCCCGAACGGCATGCTCGGTGGCAATGGAAAGGTGAACGGCGCGCAGAACATCAGGTGTTTTTCCCAGCACAGGTACACCAGCTGCAGGCCATTGAAGTTGTCCTGGCTATCCAGGGGGTTGGCGCAGTAGGCGCCAATAGCAGTCACGGGCATGATGTTGTCCTTTTTCTTGTCAGGTCATTTGGAAGCGGGCGCGGGCGCGGGCACCCGCTTCGTCGCTCAGCGCCAGGCCTCAACCGGTCTTGCGCAGATCCGGGTCGACGGGGGTAGCCGGTGCGCTGTTTCGATCATTCGGGTGCCAGTCCTGCCAGCGACGATGCTCAGCGGAGCCCAGGTACTCGAAGTTGTCCTCGCCGGAATTGATGTTGTAGTAATCGCGTACAACCCCCTCGACATCGCCAGCCCCACAGTTGCCCTGGAGGATCTGGTGCACCGGCAACCAGGCCTGGATGTACTTGGTGGGTTCGTACTCGAAAATGTCGCAGCAACCCTGGGAGCAGAAGTGATAACGCTCGCCCTCATGCGTGGCGCTGCGATGACTCAAGGTCGTGAGCTCATCGGGTTCGGTAAACGACAGCGGGATCTGGCAGATCTGGCAGAGCATCGGCAGCGTCGGGTTGTAGAAGCGCTCGCCCTTCTCTTGCAGCGCACGCCAGTGTTCGAAGCGTGGGCGGTAGATCTTGTCGAAGGTGTCTGGATATTTGGCAGACAGCCAATCCAACTCTTCGTCGGTCGGCATCCAGGTGTGGAAGTTGGTCGCCTGGCTGTACTGATAGAAGATCGACCAGGCCTGGTGGCTGATGTGATCCTTACCAATGTTGGCTTCCTCGACATGCTTTGGAGGACGGATGCCATAGCGCTCCAGGTCCTTGAACAGTGCACCACCGGCTTCTTCGAAGTACACGCCCCAGGCTTCGGACCAGGACATGACTTTGTTCGGCAGCATGTAGTCCATCATCATGCCGACCAGCGTCAGCAGGCGGTACCCGCGCCAGAACCACTTGTCGATCCAGCGCTGGATGATGGGCACGTTGTCCTCGTGCTGCTCCAGCAGGAACTTGATCACTTCAAGACCCAGGGTCATGTGCCGGGCTTCGTCGGACTGTGCGGAGAACCCGAAGGTGACCGTGGCCATGTCGCCGTTGAACGCAGCACCGGACATGAACGGTACGAACAGCAGGTTGGTCAGCACGTACTCGAAGGAGAACGAAATCGCGGTCAGGAACTCGAACGGGCCCGCCGTGCGTGCGTCTTCGAAGAACGATTTGGGCACCGAGAGGAACCACACGCGGTCATGCATATGGGCAAAATCATGCAGGCCATTGAAGTGCTTGTTGTAGTGGCTCATGGCGTGAATCTGAGTCTGTACGTGACGCAGTTCGTCGATAGCCTGCATCTGGCAAGCGATGCGTGCACCGGCGCCGCTGAACTGCCGACCAACCCGTGCGAACCCCTGATAGGCCTGGTATTCCAGTGGTGTAACGCCCGACAGGAACAATTTCAGCGCGTTGACATAACGGGCGTCTGACAGCGTGGTATGGCCGTTGTTCTGCGAGAACGCATCGAAGATCGCGTAGAGCTTTTTCTCCTTTTCAGCCTGGTATTTCCAGTAGGTGTCCATGGTCAGGCGGAACGGGTCTTCCCACTTGTCCCAATCGGTAATCTTGATCCCTTCGAAACGCTCGTGTGGATAGATGTCTTCATGGGTCTGGTAGCTGGGTTCCCAGTCCAGGTCACGGGTCATGCAGCGGTATTTTTCTTTGGCATTGAGGCGTTTTTTCACGGCCATGATGGCTCTCCCAAATTCTTGTTATCGAACAAACGCTAACGGCGCGATGGCAGCGCTCAGCTGTTCCAGTGCAGGGAAAAACTGTCGTCCTCTTCCTCGACGTTGCCGCCCAGGGTGATCACGTACATCAGCATTTCCTGGATATCCCATGGGGTACCTGTGATCTGCTCTATGGTTTCGCGACGAATTTCCAGGCGACTACTGGCCTCGATGCGGATCATCGATGGCTGATGCTGGACAACCGCGTGGGGGTTGTCGGCCCTGATTGCTTCGACGATCGAGCGTGCGTAATCCGTGTCTTGCAGGTTGATGTAAACGAGGGAAGTCATACGGCAGCTCCTGTCAGGCCAATTTTTTTCAGGCGCGCGGTGAACTCCGCGTGTACTGATTCGAGTGCGGCAGCACCCAGACCTTTGGCGGCCAATGGGGCCAAGGCTTCAAGCGAGCGCTGGCTCCAGCGATCGACCCAGCCTTGCACCATCGATTTGTTTTCAGGGCTTTCGTTGATGACCGTCTTGAGCAGTGCGTCTACCCAGCGTTGACTTTCGGCGAACCACAGGCGCATGAACTCGGTCAGCATGCCGACCTGGCCAGCCCCATTGGCCGAGAGATGCTCGTCGAGCTTGTGGAACATCAGGGGGTAAACCAGACCATCGCTGACGACGTTCTGCGCCACGGTCAATTCGAACCAGTCACGTATGACCAGGGTGTCTTCGACGTAGCGGCGCATTCCTTGCCAGGCAGCATCGTTCAGCCACAGCTGTTTGGCTTGCGCGAGAAGCAGGACATCGCCGTCATCGAGCATCAAGCCGATGCGCGAAAGGTATTGGGCAATGCCCAGTCGATCCATGGCCTGGAACATATGCATTTGCGTGACGCTGGTGCCGAAGCCATCGGCGGCGATGTTGCTGTTGTTCATGTTGGCGCCCAGCTCCGCATGGCGAAGAGGCAGCAACAGCGTACTGATCAGCTGGATATTCTCTGCTGACAAACCGCCGAGCATGTCGCGCTTTTCACAGAAGGCGTAATCGTGCTCGGCGTTTTCCTGCATCTTGGCCCGGGCCTGGACATAGGCACCGTAGTAGTACTGGCGCGGATCGCTGACTGCATACCAGTCGGCCATGACCACAGCAGTACGTGTGGCATCGTTGAGCAGCTTGTCGGGTTGCCACAGCGGCCGGTAATGAAAGTTGGTCGCCGACTCCAGGTCGAAACTGGCTTCCTGATAACGGCTGGCAACCTTGTCGCCAAAACGGCGACGCGTATGGCTGAAGGTGTTGCGGATCGTCTCGACAGTCGTCGTCTTGATCTCGACACTCATGGAGTGGTCTCCTGTAGTTGTTGTTTTAGGTGGTGGTGTGCGGGTCATTCAGCGTCGCGGGTTTCGCCGTAACGCCACTTGCGTGCATCGGCGTCCAGGGCGTCGGACATTCGGGCGTCCATGTGTTGCACATGGTGGTTCTCGCAAAACTGCTTGAACGCTTGATGCGGCAGCACCAGCTCGACAAACAGCTCCGGGTAGCCAATTGCGAAATCGAATTCGACAAAGGCATCTTCTGGCTTGCTGCGCACGCGGATGTAGCGCGGCATTTGATCGAACGTGCTACCAGGTAGGTTCATGCTCGGGTGCTCCCCTGTTGTTATGGAGAGGGACAGAGCAACAACGGTGCCAGCCCAACCTGCGAGAAATGAACAGATGAGCAAAAACGTTATAAAACATCAGGTTAAGATGTTCTTTGGCGTTCCATTGCTTAGGCTTGAGGTTATTTTTGAGGGACTGGCGATTTCCACGATTTGATCATTTGATCACTCTGCACCCCTGCGATTTGAGCAAATAACCAATCAGCGCTCGTCATGTCGAGCACGTGGAGGGTTATCCTTAACCCTGTGATCAAGCGCTCTGGAGGTGACTTCCAGGCAGGTTCCAGGAACGCTCTGGAACTGAGTTTTTTGCGGAACGCAAATTGCTAGAGTTCTGCTTCTGGCCCCCCAACGCCCCAGCCCTGGCGTAGGGGCCGAATCATCCCCACCAACAAAAAAGACTTAGGGGTGCGTTTGCATGACCATGAAATATCGAGCCTCGGAGCACTCAGTGCTGCTCAAGGATCTGACCGATCGCATTCACTTCCTCGGCAGTGAAGGGAAAATCTGGCTTGATGAACAGCGGATGCTGCTGATGCAGGCTTCATCGATGGCGTCGTTTCGTCGAGAGCTGATCGAGACGATTGGCGAAGAGCGTGCGAAGGGTTTTTTCCTTCGACTGGGCTACCAGTCCGGACTGAAAGATGCCGAATTGGCGCGCAAATTACGCCCCAATGGCAGTGACATCGACATGTTCCTGATAGGCCCTCAGCTGCATTCGCTCAAGGGTATGGTCAAGGTGCGTCCGGTGGTCATGGATATTGATATCGAGGCAGGAACCTTCTACGCCGATATCGAATGGATCGACTCGTTCGAGGTCGAGAACCACCAGAGCGAGCAACTGCATTCCGAACAACCCGTTTGCTGGACCTTGCTCGGGTACGCGATCAGCTATTCGTCATTTTTCATCGGCCGCCAGATCATCTACAAGGAAGTCAGCTGCCGCGGTTGTGGAGACAGCGTGTGTCGCATCATCGGCAAGCCCGCTGAAGAGTGGGAGGATGCCGATTCATTCATGCGCTACTTCCAGAGTGATCCCATCATCGATGAGTTGCGCACCCTGCAGCTTCAAGTCGACAACATGAATCAACGCCTGCAGCTGCGTGCTGGGCAGTTTTATGGGATTGGTCAATCGGCCAATTACCGCAAGACCTGTGATCTGATCGACAAGGTCGCGCCCGGAAAAGCATCCGTGTTGCTTCTGGGTGAAACGGGCGTCGGAAAGGAAGTCATCGCCCGTAGCCTGCATTTGCGCAGTGAGCGTGCGGGAGGCCCTTTCATTGCCTTGAACTGCGCAGCTATCAGCCCGGACTTGATAGAAGCCGAGCTGTTTGGCGTTGAAAGAGGTGCGTATACCGGTGCACAACAATCGCGTATGGGCCGTTTCGAGCGAGCTCATGGGGGCACGCTGTTTCTTGATGAAATTATCGAGCTCACGCCACGCGCCCAGGCGAGTTTGTTGCGGGTGCTGCAGGAGGGTGAGCTCGAACGGGTGGGCGATAGCCAGACTCGACGTGTCGACGTGCGTGTGATCGGAGCGACACACGAAGACCTTGGCCAGGCGGTTAAGGATGGAAGATTCCGAGCCGACCTCTACTACCGCCTCAATGTTTATCCGGTTCGAATTCCGGCATTACGTGATCGTCGCGAAGACATCCCGCTCTTGATCGAGCACTTCCTGGAAAAGCTGCACCTGAGCTACGGAAAAAAGACCCTTGGGCTATCCGATCGTGCCAACGAGGCGTGCCTGCGCTATGACTGGCCGGGCAATATCCGTGAGCTGGAAAACCTGATAGAGCGTGGCGTGATCATCACTGACAACAACAAAACCATCTCGGTAGAGGCGCTCTTCCCGCACATGTCGGTAGAAGCACTCAGCATCGGGCTGTCGAGCGATGGCAATCTGGTCAGCCAGAAGCTTGAACCTGCAGATGAGTGGGTGGACAGGCTCCTCGACCTGGGAGTGAGTCTGGATGATGTGGAACAACAACTGCTACAGGGTGCCATGGATCGAGCGAATCAGAACGTCTCCGAAGCAGCCCGCCTTCTTGGCATAACGCGACCAGCGCTGGCCTATCGATTGAAGAAGTTGGCTGAGGGTTAAGCATTGAGCTGAGGTTCGTACGTCGAAACGGAGCACTGCGAATACGATACCTCAGTCCTTTCCATAGGTTCGTGGATCTGCCCCTCATTGCGTTTGTCACGCATTTGATCAAATGGCGAACGTCTCATTTGATCTTTTAGTCAATAAAATTGCCTGGCTACGCCGTTAGACCGTCTATTGGTGGGTTGAGCGGATGGCGCGATTTGTGCCTGTCACAGTATGGGACTCAACACAAAAGCGTACTCGACCATGAACACTGTCAGCGGTTCTTCACATGGACGATATCCAGATGCACTGTGGCACGATGACGACTGGTCTTCGTTGATCGATGTTGCGCCAGGTAGTCACTTGATTACCGCTCGCAATGGATATGTTCACCATGGAATTTATCTTGGAGAACGGCAGGTGATCCACTACGCCGGGATGTGTGGGGGCTTTGAGACGGGTCCCATTGAAATCATACAGTTGACCGGTTTTGCCAACGGGAGACAGGTTCGTGTCAGAAGGCAAATGCAACCCGGCTTCAAGCCAGAGCGGGTTCTACAGCGTGCACTCTCCCGGGTAGGTGAAAGGCGTTATCGACTTCTTACCAATAATTGCGAACACTTCTGCTATTGGAGCCTCTTCGGGAAAAGTGAAAGCCCGCAAGTACGAGAGGTGTTGAGCCATCCGTCAACGGCAATGAAGTGGGTGGTGCAGTATTGGCCGATGGTGGCGCCGATTTATTTACCGGTGCTGCGCAGCTTTTTTCGTGCTCAACTCGACATCTGTTCTTTCGCCCACTTGCGAGCCACGTCCGACAATTGGATACGGGCTCTTTGCAACGCTTTTTCACGTTCTTCGGTTGCTGCAAATTGCGTAGGTTGTGCATTGACGAATTCAGGGTTTTGAATACCTATGAAGCCGAATGCTGCCTTGAGCGATGGGGTCAGTGCATCCATGTGCGACAGCGGCATTCCCGCGCGCATGTCGGTGCCTCGGGTCGTGATGAACAGGGTTTTCTGTCGGGTCAATAGACCGATGTAGTGGCCTGAACTGCCGACGACGTAAGTCAATTCGGCTCGAATGATGTTGTCTATGAACGCTTTGAAAACCGAAGGGTAAGAGAAATTATGCATGGGCATGGCAAACAGGAAGGCATCGGCATCCAGCACGCGTTGACATAACGCTGTGGACGCAGCCAGAGCCTGCTCCATTAGGGCCGTGCGCTTTACAGTAGGCGTGTACGCGGCGATGGTGAACGATTCGTCGATGTGCGCTGGGGGATTTTGCGCCACATCCAGGTAATCGATATCGAGCGCTACATTTTGCTCGCGCAGGCACGCTACGAAGTGGCGGGCCAGGGCTCGCGAATTGGAACGCGCGCTTTTTGGACTGGCATCGACGTGCAGCAGCTTCATTGACGCACTCCTCTGGTTATCAGTATTTTTTAGCGCCGGCTTATGAAGTGTTCTATTATATTCACGCCGCTACAATAGATTATTGTATACCTGCACGAAACATCCAATTCCCCTTAAAATCGCTATACCGGTACTCTCAAGATACGCCCCCCAATAAAAAATTGGTCAGCAATTTTTTTTGAGCATTGGATATTTAACGGTGGTTTTCATTCCAATAGCCTAAAACCTCAAGCCACATGCCGTGGCACTACCGGGAAGGCGCTCTCATGAAAAAGCTTATCATTGCATGCACTTTGTTCTTGTCCGCGTTAAGTTCCACGGCCTTCGCTGAGGGTGGCGCGGACAGAGTATTCGAGAGAAATGAAGCTCGCGTACAACAAGCGCTTTCCGCGCAAGAAAAAACAAAAACCGAAAACCAGAATACTGCGAAATCTAATATAGAGCCCAATGCTAAAAGCAGCTAGCTATAATTATTCCATCAGCCCCTGACTGTGGTGTGCAGCTCTTGCGGAGTATCAAGAGAGCTGCGTTTCAATCAATACGGTATGAGCTGGTCAGTTGTATAAACAACGGCGTGGTGCAATTGAAAGCGGTCGATTGACAGCAGGCAGGCATCTTCCGCCGACACGGCTGCTTGTAGCACAAGCAGCAGGCAAGTCGACCTGAGTAGCGCCCTCTGTTTCAACGGACTTTTCCCAGCTTCATCTGACTACTTACCGACTTGGAACATTCGCGGGTCGTACATGAAATCGTAAACCTCAACCACTTTGATCTGGCTCGCCGCGTGGTGATTTGGGTTAATCACAATGTTGCGTTCCAATGGCAAAATGGCAGAGGGAACGATCAAGCCCAGGTGCGTGTTCGATTTCAGCCAGGCGGTACCGAAGTCCATGCTTGGGCGGTCGGCAGGCAGACTCGCCCACCCATCAGGTAGATTCAGCGCTTCAACTTCCAGGTACAGCGAGACCTCGGCAGGCAACTCAAAACAGGTGATTTTCAATGGAAAGGTCGGCTCACCAACCGCATGCACAAAGGTTTCCAGGCAACAGATGGCCGGTGTCATGCCCATGTATACGACAGGCACGTCCTGATCGTTCCATCGCCCACCCTCGATTGCCGCGCCCTTGCCGGACAGGTCAGTCGCTCGCTTCTCCTTCGCTATTCGCCACGCCCGCATCAAGCGACCCCGCCCCACTCTAATGCGTACAGGACACGGCGAACTTGCTTGGCACCGATTTCAGTTTCGCAGAGCAGAATCGGTGCATTGTTACCAAGGGCTTTGTTCCGCTTCGACAACCATTGCGCAGCTGCAACCCGGTCCTCGAAGACCTCTTCAGCCTGTAGGGAAACGGAAGCAATGCGATCCAGGCGCTCGGACGCAACGGTATCAAGGGATTGATGCTCCCGAACCCGCCGCTCAAGCGTGGAGATCGACGCATTGAGTAGAAGCGCCAAACCGGTATCTTGCAGGTTGAAGGTATGGCGCATGGCCAGGAAGAGATGGGCAGGAAATCCGCTCTTGATCTGGCGCAGTCGTTCTGATTCGTTGAGTGAGTAACGGCAGGCGCTGAAAGCCCAAAACTCGTTGGCGCCTACGCTACGTAACGCTTCTTTCTGTTTCTCGTGGCGCCTCTCCACTGCTGAAGTGCTCATCATGCCTCCGTCACTTGAAGGATTTATTCCGTCAAATGAAGTATAGGCGGCGTCGGCGCGAAATGGCACTACCTTTCGGCAGAGTGGTGCCACCAGCCCTCATGGCTTCCTTTTTCGTTGATCCTCTGGATGTACGGTCATGCGTGCATTGGCCGGCATCCCACGAGTCCGACTTCAAGAATAAAGGGCCCAATCAGATGAATTTCATACATTGGACTTCTACTTTTTTTATTTATTGGATGTCGAGCTTTATCACTCAGCGCACTAACCTGCCCATGTGTCTAGTGCGCAATGTATCCAAGACCCCTTTATGGCCGTGCACCGTATCTATTTTGCGTGGAGCAATAAACCATGTTTATAGCAGCAACCAACACGGTAACCATTCATGCTGCCCCTGGCCAGGTAGAGGCTGTCGGCCTCATGCTGCGCGAAATGATAGGCTCCCTGCGCGATTCCTCAGGCTGTCTCTCATACTCAGCGGTACAAAGCCATTGCAACTCCAACCTCTGGATTGTTACCGGGCACTGGCTGACCCCGTCAGACATGGAGAATCACTTCCATAATCCAGCGCAGGAAAAATATGCTGCTTTATTGAACTGTGAATCTGTTCGAAGTATTGAGTTCAACTGTCAGCTGCTTGCCTGATAGAAAAGCCCAGCCAGCCGTAGATGGATAATGTCCCAGGCGGCGTTTTCGGTCTGTCGTTGTAGATTGCAACGATGGTCACCCGCACCGGCAAAGGGCCGCCCCCTCCTGTCGAGGGGGATCGACCTGTCACGCACTACCGCCTGAAGGATCAGTCGGCCAGCCGGCGCAACGCCTCCCGCACCCCCTCAGGCATGGCGACCGAGACATTGCTCGCACGATCCACGTACACATAGACGACATAGCCCAGCGCCGACACCTCGTACTCGTCGTTACGGAAAATGCCCAGCTCGTAACGCGCACTGCTGTTGCCCAGATGGCTGATGCGCAACCCCACCATCACCACGTCGGGAAAGGTGATGGGTGAAAAGAAGGTACAGCTCGACTCGACGATCAGGCCGATGACCGGGCTGCTGTCGATGTCCAAGGTGCCCTGCTCCACCAGGAAATGACTGATCGCCGAATCGAAGAACGAGTAGTAGACGATGTTCTGCACATGCCCATAGGAGTCGTGGTCCCCAGCGTGTGCCGAGGGTGTAAAAGCGCCGGAAATCTTCGCGTCGGGGACGGTAGGCCTTGCTGCTCATAGCACCTCCCGGTAAATGGCCAGGACGTCGGCCAGGCTGACCGGGCGCGGGTTGTTGCCGAGCAGGCGCGCTTGCTTCATCGCATCTTCGGCCAGGGCCTGGATATCGCCCTCGCCGATGCCCACGTCACGCAAACGGGTTGGCAATTTCAGCTCACCGGCCAGGCCCCCCAGATGATCGGCCAGGGCGCGTGCTCTCTGGCGTTCGCTTCCCGTCACGTTTGGCAGCACGATCTCGGCCAGCTGCGCGTAGAGCGGCGCTGCCGCTTCCAGGTTGAAACGCATCACGGCACCCAGCACCAGCGCGTTGGACACCCCGTGCGGCACATGGAAACGTGCGCCGATCGGGTAGGCCAACGCGTGCACAGCAGCCACCGGCGAATTGGCAAAGGCCATGCCGGCCAGGCACGCCCCCAGCAACATGTTTTCCCGGGCGACCAGGTCCGAACCCTCGTGGCAGGCTTGATACAGGCTACCGCAGAGCAGGCGCAAGGCATCTTTGGCCAGGCAGTCGGAGAGCGGATTTTTCAGGTGCCGGCTGGTGTAGGCCTCGACCGCATGGACCATGGCATCGATACCGGTCGCGGCAGTGATAGGTGCTGGTAATCCCAGCGTCAGCTCGGCATCCAGCACCGCCAGATCCGGCAACAGGGTTGGCGAGATCACCACGTTCTTCTCGCCGGCACCGGTGGTCACCACCGAAACCGCGGTGACCTCGGAGCCGGTGCCGGCGGTGGTGGGCACCAGGATCAGCGGCAGGCGTGCGCCCTTGCTCTGGTTGATGCCATAGATCTGCGCCAGCTGCTCGCCACCGCGCAACAGCAACGCCGCCAGCTTGGCGGCATCCAGCGAACTGCCGCCGCCAAATCCCACCACGCAATCGGCGCCACATTCTCTGCCCGCTTCAACCGCCGCGAGGATCACCGACTCCGGCGGGTCGGCCAGTACTTCGGCAAATACCCGCACCGGCACGCCCGCTGCAGCAAAACCGCTCAGCACCGGGTCGAGCAACCCGGCGGCCACGACGCCCGCGTCGGTCACCAGCAGCACGGAGCTGGCCCCCAGGTTCAGCACCTGAGGGGCAAGACGGGTGGCGGCACCGCGCTCGATGATGATCGAGCGGGTGGTATTGAAGGCCATCGATAGCATCGCAAGGGTTCTCCAGGTATTGGTTTTGACGACCTCCGCTTGTTTGGCGTGAGGCTCCAGGCCCATACCGTAGAGGCTCGACTTGGTCCCTCACCCCCCTCCTTCGGAGTGGGTGCCACCTTATCCGGAGGTGTCGCGGATACGCTTTCCGAAATAACCAAATAACCCACGTGTTTTCAGAGGGTTAGACGCACTTCAGGGACCACTCGAATCCGGAACGAACGCCCCCGCCCGAACTCTATACTCGCCCTACGAACGACCTCGCCTACAACAACAAGTCCAAGAGGAAAACACGATGAGCAACGACACATGAATGACACCCTTTCGCAGTTTCCGGATATCGCTTGCGCACCCCCTGCCACCAGACGCGTCTACGCCAAGGTGCTGTGGCGGTTGATGCCCTTCCTGGTGCTGGCCTTCATCGTCAATGCCATCGACCGGATCAACCTGTCGTTCGCCAAGCTGCGCATGGCCGAGGACATTTTGCTGAGCGACGCCGCCTACGGCATCGGCGCCGGGATCTTCTACCTCGGCTATATCCTCTTCGAGATCCCCAGCAACCTGTACATGCAGCGGGTCGGCGCGCGCCGCACCATCACCCGCATCATGCTGCTGTGGGGCATGGTCACCGTGGCGACGGCCTTCGTCACCACGGCCAACCAATTGATCGCCGCGCGATTCCTGCTGGGCGTGGCCGAGGCCGGGTTCTTTCCCGGGATAATCCTCTACATGACTTACTGGTTGCCGGCGTCCTTGCGCGGGCGAGTCACGGCCGGGTTGTTGATGGCGGGGATGGTGGCCGGGATCATCTGCGGGCCGCTGTCCGGCGTGATCATGGCCCATCTCGATGGCTGGCTGGGTTTCAAGGACTGGCAAATGCTGTTCATCCTGACCGGCGCACCCACCCTGCTGCTGGGCCTCTTCGGCTGGTTCTGGCTGACGGATCGTCCCGAGCAGTCCAACTGGCTGACCGACGAAGAAAAGCACCAGATCGCCCAGGACACTTGCAGTGAGCCGGGAGCCGTGAGCAGTCACTTCGGCGGCGTGCTGCGCGAACCTCGAATGTACATCGCCGGACTCGTCTACTTCTGCATCTACAGCGGCTCAAACACGGTGACCTACTGGATTCCGACGCTGATCCGCGGCTTCGGCCTGGAAGACCTGAAACTGATCGGCATGCTGGCCGCCCTGCCCTTTATCGTCGCGGTGTGTGCCATGTACCTGCTGGGGCGCAGTTCCGACCGGCATATGGAACGCCGCTGGCATTTGGGGCTGACCATGCTGGTGGGTGCGGGCAGCTTTGCCCTGCTGGGCCTGGTGCACGGCAATGTGGTGCTGTCGATCTTCCTCATGAGCCTGGGCTCCGCCGCGGCGCTGTCGGCCATCCCGCTGTTCTGGACGATCCCGCCGGCGTTGCTGAACAAGGCAGGCGCGGCAGGCGGCATTGCGATCATCAGCAGCCTGGGCAACCTGGCCGGCGTGCTGAGCCAGGCCGCTGTCGGGGCAATCAAGTCCGCCACCGGCAGCCTGTACCTGGCGTTCGATGTGATGGCGATCGTGATGGTGCTTGGGGCGCTGGTGTTGCTGATCGGGATACCGGCTCACTGCCTGAAGGATCGACGAGATTCCCGGGCATAACCCAATACCAGGAAACTGTAGGAGCGAGCCTGCTCGCGATGGTCGTTAACGATAACGCGGGGAATCTGATTCCCCGCGGTGTTCTTGAGTCCATCGCGAGCAGGCTCGCTCCTACAAGGAGCCGGCGTATCGATCCATCAATTGGCCCATGCGTGTCAGGTACTCACCCCGGCCCAGGTGCAGGATGTGGTTGCCCGCAAACCAGTGCAGCTCGCTGCCCGGCCAGTGCCGGTGCAGCAGGCGCACATGGCGTGGCAGGGTGACCCGGTCCCCCGCGCCACCGATGATCAGCATGCGCTCGCCGTCCAGGCACGGGGCATAGGTCAGCGGGTTGTGCACGGCCAGTAATCCGCGCATTTCGGCCACGCCAATGCCCTGGCTGCGCATCAACCGCGAGAGCAGCAGACCCGTAGGTTGCCACTCGAGGAACGCATCGACCGGGCTGACCGCGGGCACAATCGGGACGCACCAGGCCAGACGCTCGTCAACGGCCGCCAGCGCCGCTGCGGTGTACCCGCCGAGGGAAATGCCCGTGACACCGATCTGCTCGACACCACGCCTTTGTAGATAGTCGATGAACACCCGCAGGTCGTGGATCGCATGCAGCGGCGCCTCGTTGAAAGCCGCCAACCCACTGCCGAACAGCCCCTGGCCGCTGAACCAGTTGCCGCGTTCGGCGCGCAGGCCGTGGTGCGGATAGGTGAACAGCAGGATGTCGTAGCCGCGCCGGTAGAAACCGGCCAGCGACAGCGCGTGCGCATTGAGCCAGTGCGGGTCGGCGGCGAAACCATGGATGACGATCAGCGTCGGTCGCGGCCGGTCGCCATGGCACCAGTACTGGGCATGGGCGCAGGTGTTGCGCTGCATGGCTTCGAACTGCGGGCGGGCGAACGGATTGAGTGGTTTGAACGAGCTTGCGAAACGCAACTGCAGGCGGCGGATGTCCTTGCCGGAAAGCTCGCGCTCGGCAACGACAATGCCCTTCGGTGGCGGCAGGAATACACGCGAGGCGTCTGCGGCGCGCGCCAGCGGTTCGTAGAAACGCAGTGCCTCGAATTCGCGCTGCAGACGCCCACGCCTGGATAACGTCGCCAAAGCGCTCGCCGCGACCGTCGTCGACAGGGCGGTGCGCATCACTCGCTCGACGGCGGCGGTGCCGTGGATCTTCAACGGGTGCCGGGCATCCAGTTCCGTGCCATCGGCCTGCCGCCAGAAGTCTTCGGACAAACGTTCCCACCAGGGACCCTGTGAATCGCCTGGCCCTTGCTCACTCATGCAGCGCTCTTGACTCGACACACAAAACTCCTCTGTGGCCGAGGGTCAACTTGCGCATCCCGGCGACACGCACAGGACCCTGCGACAGCCGCCAGAATAAATACCGCACCAGCCACGTACTCCCCCCCATTTGCAGGGGGACGGGTCAACGGCAGATCGACGAATCTGCTCGCCATCGACCTTCGTCGTATTGACCAGGCCCGGGCGAGCTCGCTGGACAGCTCTCGGGCAATCCACATCCACCACCCAGCGAGAGCCTCAACGATGAGCAAACTGAGCGGGCAAGACGCCCTGTTCCTGAAAGTCGATCGACCACATGCCGCGTCGCATTGCACCATGATCTACATCTACGATCAGTCCACGGTAGAGGGGCAACGCCTCGGCTTTCGGCAGATCGTCGAGCATATCAACGAGCGCCTCGATGTCTCACCGGTGTTCAAGCGCAAGATCGTCCAGGTGCCCTTCGGTCTCGGTTATCCCTATTGGGTGGAAGACGACCTGTTCGACATCGACTTCCACGTTCGCCATTTCGCGCTGCCCAAACCGGGCGACTGGCGCCAGTTCTGCATCATGGTGTCGCGCATCCATGCCCGCTCCGTGGATCTTTCCCGGGCACCCTGGGAGATGTACGTGATCGAGGGCCTCGACAACATCGAGGGCATCCCCAAGGGCAGCTTCGCCATCCTCACCAAGACCCACCATGCCGCGATGGATGGCGCCGCCGCCGCGGAACTGACCTGGGCCTTGCACGACCTGGCCGGGGCGCAGGGCAAGCCCGTCGCCGTGGTGGATAAGACACCCCCGGCGGCGAGTTTACCGCTGCGATGGGGCCCGCTGGACACGGTCAGCCGCATGCTGACCGACAATGTCATGGCCTCCGCGCGCATGGCTTTGCCCCTGGCGCGCGTGCTGCCCAAGCTGACCGTGGCGAGCCTGCGCAAAATGGCGCGTTCGGTACTCAGCTCCGAAGGCGGCGCGCCGCGCACCCGCTTCAACAGCAACGTGACGTCCAGTCGAGTCTGGGATTCGGTCACCCTCGATCTGGGCGTCGTCAAACAGATCAAGAACCTGGTGCCCGGGGCCACGGTCAACGATGCGGTACTGGCCATGGTCGGCGGCGCGATGCGGCGCTACCTGATCGCCAAGGATGAACTGCCGGAGAAGTCGTTGGTGACCCTGGCACCGGTCAACACCCGCCAGGGCAATGAAAGCGTCGCCGCCGGCAACACCGTGTCGATGCTCACCTTCCCCCTGCGCACGGATATCGAGGACCCTGTCGCCCGCCTGGCGGCTCACGCTCGCCCTGCCCCCTCGAAGCGGGTAGGCCACGTTAGTTGCCTTGCGCAAGGGGTGGTTTGCGACGCTGTCCGCTCCCCCCTCTCTTCGGGGGGAGTCTGAATCGGCTTTGCGCCGATAGCATCCGGTCCATGAGTGCACACGTTTGCACAAGACTGATAAGCGGCCGGAGCCAACGACATGCAGCACGACAGCACCGCGCAGGGTTTACCGGCCCTGCAAAACCCGACGCCCGTCGTGCGCGTCACCGCCAGGGACCTCGCCCAACGCATAGGGGTCGCCACCTCCACGGTCACTCGCGCCTTCGATGCGCAGTCGCGCATCTCGGCCAAGCTGCGCGCGCGCATCCTCGCCATGGCCGAAGAATTGGGCTATCGACCCAATGCCATCGCCCGCTCCTTGAACCAGCGCAAGACCGGCATCGTTGCGCTGGTGGTTGGCGACATGGCCAATCCCTTCTATCCGGCGCTGGTCGAGGAGCTTTCCCTGCAACTGCGCCAGGCAGGCCGGCAACTGCTGCTGTTCGTGGTGCCACCGGGGGGCGATGCGGACGAACTGATGCCGCAACTGCTGCAGTTCCAGGTCGATGGGATCGTGGTGACCGCCGCGAAGTTGTCTTCACACCTGGCGGACCTGTGCGCACGCCAGGGTGTCGGCCTGGTGTTCATGAACCGCCGTGTCGAGGACGCGAGCGTTTGGTCGGTGTGCTGCGATAACGAGCGCATGTCCGCCGAGGTGGCCGACTATCTGGTAGGACAACGACGCCAGGCTTGCGCCTTCGTGTCCGGCGATGCGGGCATCTCCACCACGGCCGACCGCTTGCGCGGCTTCGAGCGGGGCCTGGTCGCGCACGGTCAACGCCTGGTTGCCTGCGTTGAGGGTGGATACACCTACGAAGGCGGGCGCGAGGCGGCGGCCCGACTGTTCAGCGCCGGGCAACCGGCCATCGACGCGGTGTTCTGCGCCAACGACGTGATGGCCTTCGGCGTACTGAGTTACCTGCGGATGAACACGACCCTGCGCGTCCCCGAGGATGTCGCCGTGGTCGGCTTCGACGACGTCCGCGCCGCCGCCTGGCCCGAAAACTCACTGACCACCGTGCACCAGCCCCTGAGCCAGATGATCGATTGCGCCATTCGCTTGCTGGGCAAGGGTCGCCCCGGCGACGGCGTCGACCCGGCGCTGCACGAGATGCCGGGGCATCTGGTGTTGCGCACTTCCGCATAGCCCCCCAACCGCTAAAACAAAAACAATCCAGAGGAAATATCCGGTGATTCAACAACTCAAAAAAGGCCAATCGGCCCAGGCGAAAGCGAGCGATCAGGCCCAGGTGCGCGCCACCGTGGAAGCTATCCTCGCGGACATCGAGCAACGCGGTGATGCTGCGGTGCGCGACTACTCCGAAAAGTTCGACCACTGGGCGCCGCAAGACATGCGCCTGACCCAGGAACAGATCGACGCGTGCATCGCCAGCCTGCCCGCCCAGACGCTCGACGACATCAGGTTCGCCCAGGCGCAGATTCGCCGCTTCGCCCAGATCCAGAAGGATTCGATGCACGATGTCGAGGTCGAAACCTTGCCCGGCGTGGTCCTGGGTCATCGCAACATTCCGGTGAATTCGGTGGGCTGCTACATTCCCGGCGGCAAGTACCCGCTGATCGCCAGCGCCCACATGAGCGTGCTCACCGCCAAGGTCGCCGGCGTCAAGCGCGTGATCGCCAGTGCCCCGCCGTTCGAAGGCCGGCCGTGCCCGGAGATCGTCGCGGCGATGCACCTGGCCGGGGCTGACGAAATCTACTGCCTGGGTGGTGTGCAGGCCGTGGCGGCCATGGCCATCGGCACCGAGAGCATCGTCGGCGTCGACATGATCGTCGGCCCGGGCAATGCCTATGTCGCCGAAGCCAAGCGCCAGCTGTTCGGCCGCGTTGGCATCGACCTGTTCGCCGGGCCGACCGAAACCCTGGTGATCTGCGATGACACGGTGGATGCCGAACTGGTCGCCGTCGACTTGCTGGGCCAGGCCGAACACGGCCCGACCTCCCCCGCCTATTGCGTGACCACCAGCAAAACAATCGCCGAACAGCTGCCGGCCGCCATCGATCTTGTGCTTTCGCGGCTGGACACCGCGCCTGTGGCGAGCGTGGCCTGGAACGACTTCGGTGAGATCTACCTGTGCGACACCGACGAAGAGGCCCTGGAAGTCGCCGAGCGCCTGTGCTCCGAACACGTGCAGGTGATGACCCAGGATCCGGCCTGGTACCACGATCGCATGACGCGTTACGGCGCCTTGTTCCTCGGCCACCGCACCAATGTCAGCTATGGCGACAAGGTCATCGGCACCAACCACACGCTGCCGACCATGGGCGCGGGGCGTTACACCGGTGGGCTGTGGGTGGGCAAGTTCATCAAGACCCACACCTACCAGCGCGTGCTGACGAACGAGGCCAGCGTGATGATCGGCGAGTACTGCTCACGGCTGTGCGGCTACGAGCAAATGTCCGGCCACAAGGAGCAGGCGGATATCCGCGTGCGCCGCATGAAGCAGGAGGCTTGAAGTCATGGGCAAACCCGTACCGCACGAACGCAACGCCTATCCGTACCTGCGCGACATCACCACGCGCTGGATGGACAACGACGTCTACGGCCACGTGAACAACGTCATCTACTACAGCTGGTTCGACACCGTGGTCAACGGCTGGTTGCTGGAGCAGAACGTACTCGACTTCGAGTGCAGTCCTGCGGTCGGCCTGGTGGTCGATACCCATTGCAGCTACTTTTCGTCCATCGCTTTCCCCGACCTGGTGCGCGCCGGGCTGCGCGTGGCGAGCCTGGGCACTTCGAGCGTTCGCTATGAGGTGGGGCTGTTCGCCAATGGCAACAACGAGGCTTCGGCGCAGGGCCACTTCATCCACGTCTATGTTGACCGCGTGACGCGCCGGCCAGTGGCGCTACCTGAATCCTTGCGCCGCGCGCTGGAGAGCATCGAGGTGGCGTCATGAAGACTTTGTCCAAGCTTGTCCTGGCCTGCGTTGCGCTTGCCGCTCCACTGGTGCAGGCGCAGTCGGCCAAACCCAACATCCTGGTGATCTGGGGCGATGACATTGGCTGGCAGAACGTGAGTGCGTACGGCATGGGCACCATGGGCTACACCACGCCGAATATCGACCAGATCGGCATGGAGGGCATCCGCTTCACCGATCACTACGGGCAGCCCTCCTGCACGGCCGGTCGCGCGGCGTTCATCACCGGCCAGTATCCGATTCGCTCCGGGATGACCACCGTGGGGCAGCCGGGCGACAAACTCGGCCTGCAGGCCGCTTCGCCGAGCCTGGCCGAAGTATTGAAAGAGGCCGGTTACCGCACCGGCCAGTTCGGCAAGAACCACCTGGGCGACAACAATCCCAACCTGCCGACGGTGCATGGCTTCGACGAGTTTTTCGGCAACCTGTACCACCTCAATACCGAGGAACAGCGTGAATACGCGGACTACCAGAATTTCGCCAAGGCGTATCCCGGCGGTCCGCAGGCCTACGCCACAAAATTCGCCACCCGTGGCGTGCTGCACAGCTTCGCCAGCGACAAGGACGACACGACGTCAGACCCGCGATTTGGCTTGGTCGGCAAACAGACCATCGAGGACACCGGGCCGCTGACGACCCAGCGCATGGAAGATTTCGACGGGGCCGAAGTGATCCCCCATGCGCTGGACTTCATGCGCAAAGCCAAGAGCGACGACAAGCCGTTCTTCGTCTGGCTCAACACCAGCCGCATGCACCTGTACACCCACCTCAACGACAAGTGGCGTCATGCCGCCGCCCCGTACACCCACGAAGACGACATGCAAGGCAGCGGCATGCTGCAGCACGACCATGACATCGGCCAGGTGCTCGACTTCCTCAAGCGCAACGGCCTGGATGAAAACACCATCGTCTGGTACTCCACCGACAATGGCCCGGAGCATTCTTCCTGGCCCCATGGCGCCACGACGCCCTTCCGTGGCGAGAAGATGACCACCTACGAAGGTGGTGTGCGCGTGCCCTCGATGCTGCGCTGGCCGGGTGTGATCAAGCCCGGCCAGATCAAGAATGGCATCCAGGCGCACCAGGACATGTTCACCACCCTGGCCGCGGCGGCAGGTGTGCCGGATGTGGTCGAGCGCATGAAAGTGCAGAAAAAGCAGTACGTCGATGGCATCAACAACCTCGACTACTGGACCGGCAAGGCGCCAGACAGCGCGCGTACCAGCCTCTTCTACTACATCGAGAGCAAGTTGACCGCCGTGCGCATCGGCCCGTGGAAGCTGCACTTCTCAACCAAGGAGGACTACTACGCACCGATCAAGGCGCTGTTTGCACCGCTGATGTTCAACCTGCGCAGCGACCCGTTCGAAAGCTACGACAGCAACGATTCCTACGGCCACATGATCCAGAAGTCGTCGTGGATCTCGGCGCCGATGAGCGAGCTGATCGGCGCACACCTGAAGACGCTGGCCGAGTACCCGCCGGTGCAGGCGGCCAAGTCGTTCGACCGATCGAACCTGGTGCAGGACTTCCTGAGAAGTCAGCACACGCCACAGTGAAGAATGGACTCCGGCGGGTCCCAAGCAACCCCACGAAACGGCTGTGCTCCGTCCACCCCAAAGGAGGGGGGGTAAATGCCCGGAGCACCTCACTATCGTGGGCGCGCTTTCAGTTTTACTCGCTGCCCGAGATCGAGGCATGGCTCAACAGTGGGCCGCCCCTCCCCCCAACAGGAACAATACGATGAAAGAAGCCGTCATCCTTTCCACTGCCCGTACGCCGATCGGCAAGGCGTTTCGCGGTGCCTTCAATGTCACCACTGCCCCGACCATGGCCAGTTTCGCCATTCGCGCCGCGGTCGAGCGCGCCGGAATCGAGGCGGGTGAAATCGAAGACCTGGTGATGGGCACCGGCATGCCCGCCGGCACTGCCGGCTGGAACCTGGGGCGCATGAGCGCATTGGCCGCGGGCCTGCCGCTGACCGTCAGCGGCCAGACCCTGGATCGCCAGTGCGCTTCGGGCTTGATGGCCATCGCCACCGCCGCCAAGCAAATCATGGTCGACGGCATGCAGGTGACCGTCGGCGCGGGCCAGGAACACATCAGCCTGGTGCAAAACCGTCATATGGAATGGGTCGGCAGCCAGCACGACGAAAGTGTCCTGCGCAACGTTCCCTTGGCCTACATGCCGATGCTGCAAACCGCCGAATGGGTGGCCAGGCGCTACGGCATCAGCCGCGAAGCACAGGACCTCTATAGCCTGCAATCGCAACAGCGCACCTTCGCTGCGCAACAGGCTGGTGTGTTCAGCCAGGAAATTGTGCCGGTCAAAGTGACCAGGCAGGTGCTGGACAAAACCAGCGGCGAGGTGCGCCAGGAACAGATCAATTTGAGCCTGGACGAAGGTAATCGCCCACAAACGAGCCTTGAAGACCTAAGCAACCTCAAACCGGTGATCGAAGGCGGCTGTATCACCGCCGGCAACGCCAGCCAATTGTCCGATGGCGCCAGTGCCTGCGTGTTGATGGACGCGCGCCTGGCCGAACAGCGTAACCTGCAACCGCTGGGTGTGTATCGGGGCATCGCGGTGGCGGGCCTGGCACCCGAGGAAATGGGCATTGGTCCGGTGCTGGCCGTGCCAAAACTACTGAAGCAGCACGGGCTGAAAGTCGATGACATCGGCCTCTGGGAACTCAACGAAGCATTTGCCTGCCAGGTGCTGTATTGCCGCGACAAACTGGGCATCGACAACGACAGGCTCAACGTCAACGGCGGCGCGATCTCCATCGGTCACCCGTACGGCATGAGTGGTTCGCGCATGGTCGGTCATGCCTTGCTGGAGGGTAAGCGCCGTGGCGTGAAGTACGTGGTCGTGACCATGTGCGTGGGTGGCGGCATGGGAGCGGCCGGGTTGTTTGAGGTGGTGTGATGGACAGCTCCCACAGGTCTCTATGGGAGATTCCATGGTTGGGAGCAATTGTGGGAGCGAGCCTGAACGCGATGGTCGTCAACGGTGACGCGGGCTGCCTGAATACCCGCGTTACCTGGACGTTTTTCGCGAGCAGGCTCGCTCCTACAAGGGAATGCATCAACACTCAAAACGGCTCAAGGTGGTGTACGTGTCAAACGCCTGGTAACGCGAATGACGATCACGCATGATCTTGATCATCGCAATCTGCGGATCACTGGAGAACACCAGGCGTCCACCGCTGGCCACCAGGTGGTCCAACAACCTTTCTTTCTCGCCCACCAACCCTTCCGGATTGCGATCGTTGGCCGTCGTCACGTCCAGGCGCAACCAGTGGGTACCGGGAATCAGGTCGCCGGCAAACACCACCGGCCCGCCGGGCATGGCGATTTCCGGGATCAATTGCCCTGGCGTGTAACCATCGCTGAAGTGGAACTGCCAACCATCGCCGAGCTCTTTGCAGCGGGCGTCATCGACCAGCACCAGCCGACCACTGCCCTGCAGCCTGCGCACGATCTGGCGGACGAATAAGGCGCGATCATGGGGATGGTTGTGAAGTGCACGGGACCAATGGCGCTCCCCGGTAATGTACTGCGCAGCTGGAAACAGCAAGCGCGGTGTATTGCCCTCTTCGATCGCCGCACTCAGTTCGGGTGTCAATTGCGCATGCAAGTGCGTCAGCACCACCGCGCTGATGTCGCCTTCGGCCAGGCCCTGCTGCGCCAGGCTGTCCAGCAATCCCGGGGGATGTTTCTGGCAGCTGCAGGTCCGTCGCGGTGGCGCAAGCAAGGCGCTGGCACCGGCCAGCACCAGGATATTCTTGCCCCCTTGCTGCACCAACAGGCCTCGCGAGGCCAGGTCCACCAGGTTGTCCTGGTCGGGCTTGATCCAGTCAGCCCACAATTGCCGCGGCGTATTGCCGAACATCACGCCACCATCAAGCTTGCGACTACTACCGGCCAGAGTGGATAAACAACGGTTCACGACAGACACCTCTTTGAATTCGCCCCACCGTTGCAGAACGTGCGGGTTTTATGAGGCCTGAAGGATAATCCGCCTTCACGGCCACGCCCCCACCCGTGTGGAGTGGGTCATTGGACGTGACTGGTTTTTCCTTTCTACGGAAGGTGGATTTTGGCGCACCTGCACACTATGCAGCCCGATCAGCCTTCCACTTTGTCAACGTACGATTCAAAGAACCAATCTGGAATTTCTTCGGTACTGAATTCAAGGCTGATCCCATCAGTTACTTGCGCGAGTAAAACGGCGTTAGTACCAGAGTTATCGAAGATATACGCTCTATTGCTTACAGCGATGGCTTCTGGGAGCAATGCAAGAGACTTTTGGTACCGCTCTCTAACCTTGTCAGGAGCTACGGGATGGCCACCCTCTCGCACCCTGATGCCCACACGATCAATATTGATTTCGGGGTTTTCAGTAGATACAAAGTACAGATATATCCGATACCCAAGATCTTGTGCCGACTTCATGAAGTCGACCTTGCTGCGGTGGGACATTACCGTCTCAAAGGTAAAACTTATCCCTTTTTCCAACAGACGCTGTCGCAGAAAATCAGAGATTACGGATGCGAAGTAGGAGTTGACAGCCACATTTCGATAATCAACTTTCGAACCTTGCAGTCCTATTTTTTCGGCCTGGTCGTTCAGTTTTTTGTCTCTGATCAGGTAGTGCTCAGCATGAAAAAATAGCAGCTCGGCTAAAGTCGTCAGGACGTCAAATGCAGTCAAATCGATAAACCCAGTAGCTTTCGCTTCTTTTTCGAGCTCATCGGCGTTCACCTAAATTTTAATTAGAGCGGGATCGATCACATCCTTGATTGTGCTCTTACCTGAGCCGTTGGGCCCCGCAAAAACTCGGAGTCTAGGCACGACCACCTGCCGCTTTACCTTCTACGCGGCGCACTGTAATTACCTCGCCCACTTTAACCTTTCGACGCGGCTTTGCTTTGGCAACAAAAATTTTGTTCCCATCCGGTGACACCCGTACCAAATCCCCGGAATCCACACGAAGCACGCTACTGCTTACCAGCAATGCACGAGCATAAGCATTCATGGTAGCCATCTTGGCTTGATCAGGTACCGCGCGCTCAAGAACATCTATTTCCTGGTCCGAGAGCTTTTTAGCTTCCACAATCATCGGGCATCTCCGTACAAATTGTTGCTCTGGTACATCCTGCTTAAATCATGCCGCCTTTACGCGTTAACGACAGGAAAAAGGGACAAAGCATCTTACGGCAACGGGATGTGCCCATTTTTCGGCCACAACGACTGTATCACGGTGCCTTTTTTTCCTGTGCGCTCAGTCTCTCCGTCAGCACCTGGCAGCCACCGTCCTTTGGCGGAATGCTAGTAGATCCTCTCCACATCCCTCGCCGAGCAACCGGCACTGTCATCAATAGCCAAGTAACTGTCGTCAAATGCGAAGCGCCCCCCCCAGCACAGGCTTTTTAATGGAGCTACAAACTCTGGCAATTGCGCCGACGGATGCGACCGTGGCCTCTGAGTCACGAGTTGCCTGGTACGCCTGGCAGGAGCATAACAAGATGAAATTCGTGAAAAGTCTTCTGGCCGCCATCCCCGTCATGGGGCTGGCCATCGATGCCCACGCCTATGTATCGAGCCAGGAAGCCGCCCGGCTGGGCACCAGCCTGACGGGAGTGGGTGCCGAACAGGCCGGCAACGCCGACGGTTCCATTCCGCCCTACAGCGGTGGCCTGACCACAGCCCCTTCCAGTTTCAAGGCCGGCGACAGCATGCGCCCTGACCCCTTTGCCCACGAAAAACCGCTGCTGGTGATCAACGGCAAGAACGTCGATGCGTACAAAGGCATGCTCACCGCCACCACCGTCGCGTTGGCCCGGCGCTACCCCGGCTTTCGCGTCGACGTGTATCCGACCCACCGCACCGCATCACTGCCACAGGCGGTACTGGACAACAGCCGCACGAATGCCACCAACGCCCGCGCCCTCGACGGCGGAACCGCCATCGACAATGTGATGCCCGGGGTGCCGTTCCCGATCCCGCAGTCGGGCGCCGAAGCGATGTGGAATTTCCTGCTGCGCTACCAGGGCGTCAACATCCACTCCAAGTACGACTCCTGGAGCGTCGACACGGCGGGCGTGCCGAGCCTGGCGGTCACCGGCGAGGCCTACGTGTCCTTCCCGATCTACGAGAACATGTCGAAGCCGTTCAGCAGCTCGGACATTTATTATCAGTTGAAACTGTCCTATACCGGGCCTGCGCGCCGAGCCGGCGAGTCGATCATGCTCAAGAACGCCACCAATGCCACGGAGTTTCCTGGCCGCGCCTGGCAGTACATGCCGGCCCAGCGCCGGGTCAAACAGATTTCAATCCTGGCCTACGACACGCCCAACCCCGGCACCGCTCGTGCACTCGAGCTGTACGACTGGACGCTGGTGGGCAAGCGGGAAATGATCGTGCCCTACAACACCTACAAACTCACCTACGCCCGCGAAGCCAAATCGCTGACGACCCCCAACTTCATTTCCCCGGATTACGTACGCTGGGAAAAACACCGGGTCTACGTTGTCGAGGGCAATCTCAAGCCCGGCGCCAAGCATATCTATCAGAAGCGCCGCTTTTACCTGGATGAAGATACCTGGGCCGCGGTGGCCTCCGACCAGTACGACACCAGTGGCCAGCTGTATCGTGGCTCTTTCGCGTTCTTCAGCCAGAGCTATGACCAGCAAGTCCCGGACGCCACTCCGTTCATGACGTACGACCTGTCGCGTGGCACCTACAACATCAACGGCGTGGTGGGCCCACATGGCGGGATTCGCTACATCGAGCCGTTGTCGACGGCGCAGTGGGTGCCGGAGTCCATGGCGGGGAGCGGTATTCGCTAGGTTTCAACATCGTTGAACGATCCCGTGCGCACCTCGCCGCTGCGCACGTAACGGCTGATCAATACTCCGCCAGGGGTGCTGGTCGAATGCTCCAACGTGAAGGCGCAAGCTTGTGCGTTGTCATCGAACAGACGCTTGCCGTGCCCGAGGACGACGGGAAAAGTTATCAGCCGGAGCTCGTCCACCAACCCCGCTGCCAGCAATTGGCGCACCAGGTCGGCGCTGCCCTGGGTCAACAGGTGGGCGCCGTCCTGTTGCTTGAGTGCACGTATCGCGTCGACGAGGTTGCCCTGCAGTGCATGGCTATTGTGCCAATCGAGCGTATCGGGGTGATGGGTGGCCACCTGCTTGGGCACCGCGTTGAACAGGTCGGCGATGTAGTTGTGCGCCTCAGTGTTTATCTGCGGCCAGTACGCCGCGAATATGTCGTAGGTACGACGCCCCAGCAGCAACTCGAAGGGTTGTGAGAACAAATCCCGTATGGCCTGGCCAGAAACCTCATCCGAGTAAGGCACTATCCAGCCACCGAAACGGAATTGGCCGCTGGTGTCTTCATCCGGCCCGCCGGGCGCTTGAATGATGCCATCCAGGCTGATGAAAGCGGCAACGATGAGCTTGCGCATAGGTTTCTCCTGATGCTGTCCCTGACCCATAGTCGAACGAGACTCTGCGAAATCGACAGCAGTTGCTCATAGCGCTCGCGCGACTTACTGTTTTAACCCTGCGCGATCGTAAGCGTTCAACGCCATCACTACACACTATGGGGTCCATCTCGTGAGCAAAGCGTCTTATGTTCCTCCCAAGGTCTGGAAACACAATGCGCCCTCTGGCGGCGAGTTTGCCAATATCAACCGCCCTGTTGCCGGCCCGACCCATGACAAGACGCTGCCGACAGGCAAGCACCCATTGCAGCTGTATTCTCTGGCCACGCCCAATGGCGTGAAGGTGACCATCCTGCTGGAAGAACTGTTGGCACTTGGGCATACCGACGCCGAATACGACGCCTGGCTGATCCGCATCGGCGAGGGCGAACAGTTCTCCAGCGGTTTTGTCGAGATCAACCCGAACTCGAAGATTCCGGCGCTACTGGACCGCAGTGTGGAGCCGCCAATCCGCGTCTTCGAATCCGGTTCGATCCTGCTCTACCTGGCGGAGAAATTCGGCGAATTCCTGCCCACCGACCCCGCAGGACGCACCGAAACCCTCAACTGGCTATTCTGGCAAATGGGTTCGGCGCCCTACCTGGGCGGCGGCTTCGGGCATTTCTACGCCTATGCGCCGCAGAAGTACGAATACCCGATCAACCGCTTCACGATGGAGACCAAGCGGCAACTGGACGTTCTCGACCGCCGGCTTGCGCAAAGCCCTTACCTGGCCGGTGACCGTTACACCATCGCCGACATCGCGGTCTGGCCCTGGTACGGGCAGTTGGTGCGCAACAACGTGTATTCGGCTGCCGAGTTTCTATCGGCCCACCAATACACCCACGTGCAGCGCTGGGCGCAGGAAATCGCCGATCGGCCTGCGGTCCTGCGCGGCCAGCGCGTCAACCGGACGTGGGGCGATGAGGCAAGCCAGGTGCCTGAACGGCATCAGGCTGCTGATCTGGGCTGAAGAGCTGTAAACGGCGTTATCGACGTCCGGATGCCCCCGCAAAAATCAGCACGGCCAGACGGCGCAAGGTCGACTGGCCGCTTTCAACGTGTCACCTCCCCCCTTATTGGACACCTGAGTGCAGGAACTGACCACTGCGGCCTCACCGTTGAGGTAGCAAGGACGATGACGCCTGCATGCCGCCTTCATTTAAAGACAACATGTTGACATTAATAAATCGTCGAGCGTATTGTCTGCTCCATCGACAAAGCATTCACATCACCATAAAAACAATCAGATTCAGTGAATCAGGTGCTTGCAATGAGACAGACCACGCAAATGACGTCAGCGATCCATCCTGCAAAAATTTGGCTCGACGCCATTAATGACAATATGATGACTTATATCTCTCGTAAATTCCTGCCAGACCGTTCGGCCGTTGCGCGTGCGTCCAGCGATCAAGGCTGACCCGTGCACAGGCGGCATGTGCACTGTCCAGCCAAGCAAACCATCACCAGGCAGGAAGAACAGCGATGAGCAATGTCATTCTCGAAACCCGGGGGCTGACCAAGGCGTTCAATGGCTTCACGGCCGTGGACTCGGTCGATCTTCAAGTGCAGGAGGGGCATATCCATGCCCTGATCGGCCCCAACGGCGCCGGCAAATCCACGGTATTCAACCTGCTGACCCACTTCCTGCCAGCCACCCGCGGCACGGTGCTCTATCAAGGAAAAGCCATCGGCAAGCTCGCGCCCAACAGGATCGCCCGCCTGGGGCTGGTGCGCTCCTTCCAGATATCGGCGGTGTTCGGCCAGATGAGCGTGCTGGAAAACGTCCGCGTTGCCCTGCAGCGGGAACTCGGCACTTCCTTTCACTTCTGGAAAGCCGCCAACTCCCTCGACCACCTCAACCAGCGCGCCATGCACCTGCTTGAACAAGTCGACCTGCAGGACTTCGCCCTGCACAAGACCGCTGAGCTGCCCTATGGGCGCAAGCGCGCACTGGAACTGGCCACGACCCTGGCCCTGGAACCCAAGGTGATGTTGCTCGATGAACCAACCCAGGGCATGGGTCACGAGGACGTCGAGCGGGTGGTCGAACTGATCCGCAAGGTCGCGGTGGGCCGTACGGTGTTGATGGTCGAGCACAATCTGCGCGTCGTCAGCAGCCTGTGCCATCGCATCACCGTCCTGGCCCGCGGCAGCGTGTTGGCCGAAGGCGACTACGCCAGCGTATCGGCCAACCCGCAGGTGCGTGAAGCCTACATGGGCAAGGAGGCTAGGCATGTCTGACGTACAGAATCCACCACGCGAACAACTGCGCCTGGCCAACGTGCATGCCTTCTACGGCGAGTCGCACATCCTTCACGGCGTCGACATGACGGTCAATCGCGGTGAGCTGGTTACCCTGCTCGGCCGCAACGGCGCCGGCCGCAGCACCATCCTGAAATCGATCATGGGCATGGTCGGCCGCCGCAGCGGCTCGATCTGCATCAACGGCCAGGAGACCGTGAAGACCGCCGCGCACCAGATCGCCCGCCTCGGCGTTGGGTTCTGCCCGGAAGAGCGCGGCATCTTCGCCAGCCTGAACGTGGAAGAGAACCTCATGCTGCCGCCAACCGTGGCCACGGGCGGCATGTCGCTGGAGGAAATCTTCGACATGTTCCCCAACCTCCACGAGCGCCGCAAAAGCCAGGGCACGCGCCTGTCCGGCGGCGAACAGCAGATGCTGGCCATGGCCCGGATCCTGCGCACCGGGGCGAACCTGTTGCTGCTCGACGAGATCACCGAAGGCCTGGCCCCGGTGATCGTCGAGCGCCTGGGCGAAGTGCTGGTGGCGCTCAAGCGCCGGGGCATCACCATCGTCCTGGTGGAGCAGAACTTCCGCTTCGCCGCGCCCCTGGCCGATCGTCATTACCTGATCGAACACGGTCAGGTCGTCGAACACTTCAGCGCCGGGGAACTGGACGGCAAACGCGATCAACTGAACGCCATGCTTGGCGTCTGACCCTGCTGTAAACGACCCATAACAACAATTAGCGCGCTCTCAAGCCGTGGAGATTCGCATGTCTGCAGCATTCAACTTCAGTACCGCCCAGATCGCCCGGGCGATCAGCGCCAGCCTGTTTTGTGGCCTGCTCGCCAGCACCGCGCAGGCCAGTATCAGTGACAATGAAATTCGCATCGGCTACCTCGATGACCTCAGCGGCCCCTACAGCGATCTCGCCGGTCCCGGAGGACTGGAAGCCATACGCATGGCCATCGAGGACATGGGCGGCAAGATCGGCCAGGACAAAATCGAGCTGTTTTCCGCCGACCACAAGAACAACGCCGACCTGGGCGCGAACATCAGCCGCGAGTGGATCGACCAGCGCAATGTCGACCTGATCGCCGGGCTCAACGCCTCACCGGTGGCCATCGCCGTCACCCGCCTGGTCGAGGAAAAGAAACGCTTCGCCATCGTCTCCACCGCCGCCGCTGCCAGCCTGACCAACGAATATTGCACGCCCAACCACCTGCATTACGTGTACGACACCTACTCGGTCTCCAACGGTGCGGCCAAGGCCATCGTCGCCAGCGGCGGTGACACCTGGTACATGCTCAGCGCCGACTACGCCTTCGGCCACGCCATGGAGGCGCAAGTGTCGAAGGCGGTGGTCGAGAACGGCGGTACAATCATCGGCAAGGCCAACCACCCGTTCCAGACCAGCGATTTTTCCTCGTACATCCTGCAAGCCCAAGCCTCGGGCGCCAAGATCATCGGCCTGGCCAGCGCCGGCTCCGACCTGGTCAATGCCATCTCCACCGCCAAGCAATTCGGCCTGATGGAATCCGGCCAGACCCTGGCCAGCCTCATGGTGTTCATCACCGACATCAAGGCCATCGGCCTGCCGACGGCCCAGGGCACCAAGTTCGTGTCCGGCTGGTACTGGGACATGAACGATGAGTCCCGCGCCTGGGCCAGGCGCTACTTCGAGCGCACCCAGCGCATGCCGACCATGGTTCAGGCGGGCATGTACTCCAGCACTTACCAGTACCTCAAGGCGGTGCAAGCCACCGGCTCCGACGACCCGCAGACCGTGCGCGAGTACATGATCAAGACGCCGATCAACGACATGTTCACTAAAAACGGTCGGGTTCGGGTCGATGGCCGCATGGTGCATGACATGTACCTGGCCCAGGTCAAGGCACCCGAGGAATCCACGGGTGAGTGGGATCTGTTCAAGATCCTCGGCACGATCCCGGCGGACGAAGCTTTCCTGCCGCTTTCACAAAGCAAGTGCAAGCTCGTGACGGCCGATCAGAAAGTCGCCAGCACGTTACGCCCCTGACCAAGCCCGAGGACGACTGACATGACCATGCTATTGGGGGTACCCCTGGCAGCCCTGTTCGGCCAATTGTTGCTCGGCCTGATCAACGGCGCGTTCTACGCGCTGTTGAGCCTGGGCCTGGCGGTGATCTTTGGCTTGCTGCGCATCATCAACTTCGCCCACGGCGCGCAATACATGCTGGGCGCCTTCGCCGCGCTGCTGTTGCTCAAGTACCTGAACGTGAACTATTGGGCGGCGCTGTTCCTGGTGCCGCTGCTGGTCGGCGCCCTGGGCATTTTGATCGAGCGCCTGCTGCTGCGGCGCATCGCGCACCTGGATCATCTCTATGGCCTGCTGCTGACCTTCGGCCTGGCGATGATTATCGAAGGCAGCTTCATCAACCTGTTCGGCGTGTCCGGCAGCAATTACCCGATTCCGCCGGCGCTGCAAGGCGGTTTCAAGCTGGACTTCATGTTCCTGCCGGCCTACCGCGCCTGGGTGCTGGCGGCCGGTCTGGGGATGTGCCTGTTCACCTGGTACGTGATCGAGAAAACGCGCCTGGGTGCCTACCTGCGCGCTGGCACCGAAAAGCCGGCGCTGATGCAGGCTTTCGGGGTCAACGTGCCGTTGCTGACCACCCTCACCTACGGTTTCAGCGTGGCCTTGGCGGCTTTCGCCGGTGTGTTGGCAGCGCCGATCTACTCGGTGTCGCCGACCATGGGCTCCAACCTGTTGATCGTGGTGTTCGCGGTGGTGGTCATCGGCGGCATGGGTTCGATCATGGGGGCGATCCTCACCGGGCTCGCCATGGGTCTGATCGAAGGCCTGACCAAGGTGTTCTGGCCCGAATCATCCGGCACGGTGATTTTCCTGGTGATGATCCTGGTACTGCTGGTACGCCCCAACGGTCTGTTCGGAAAGGAGACGTAAGCCCATGAACACTCAATCTCTGCTGACATTCGCGCAACAGCGCGGGATCCGTGAGCGACGCCAGCTCAACACGCTGTACATCGCCCTGATCGCGATCGGCTTGATCGCCCCCTGGGTCGCTTACCCCGTGTTCCTGATGAAACTGTTGTGCTTCGGCCTGTTTGCCTGCTCGTTCAACCTGCTGCTGGGCTATACCGGCCTGCTGTCCTTCGGGCATGCCGCGTTCCTCGCCGCGGGCGGCTACAGCACCGGTTATCTGTTGAGCCAACACCCGGGCATCGGACCGGAACTGGCGATCATCGGCGGGACTGCCGCTGCCGCGCTGGTCGGTGCGTTGTTTGGCGCGCTGGCCATTCGCAGGCAGGGCATCTATTTCGCGATGATCACCCTGGCCCTCGCGCAATTGCTGTACTTCCTGTTCCTCAAGGCCCCCTTCACCGGTGGCGAAGACGGCCTGCACGGCATCAGTCGCGGCAAGCTGCTGGGGTTCATCGACCTGGCGGACAACCACGCCATGTACTACTTCGTGTTGGCCATCACCGTGCTGGGCTTCGCCCTGGCCAAGCGCGTGGTGCACTCGCCTTTCGGGCAGATTCTGCAGGCCATCCGCGAGAACGAAGACCGCGCCACGTCGCTGGGCTACAACGTCACGCGGTATAAATGGCTGGCCTTTGTCATTTCATCGGGCATTGCCGGCCTTGCCGGTTCCACCAAGGCCGTGGTGTTTCAACTGGCAACCTTGTCGGATGCACACTGGCACATGTCCGGCGAAGTGGTGCTGATGACCTTGCTCGGCGGCGTCGGCACCCTGCTCGGCCCGTTTGTCGGCGCCGGCATCGTGATCTCGCTGCAACACCTGCTGGCGCAATCGCCACTGGGTACCTGGGGTACGCCGATCCTTGGCTGCATTTTCGTGCTCTGCGTACTCTGCTTCCGTTCCGGTGTCGTCGGATCGATCAAGCTGCTTGTGAAGAAGAATTTCAAGTGATCCCATTGATCAGCGATAAGGACATGACCATGAATACCTCCGCCGTCTGGACGCCGTCCGCCGATTTCATTGGTCGCACGCGCCTGCATCAGTGGATGCAGGCAGTGGGCGAGCCTGACTATGACGCCTTCATCGAGCGTTCCACCAACGATCCGCAATGGTTCGCCAGCGCCCTGGAGAAGGCCCTGGGCATCGTCTGGGACCAGCCTTATCAAACGCCGCTCAATGCCGCGGGCGGCATCAAGCATCCGCGCTGGTACGAGGGTGGCCGACTCAACATCCTGCGCACCGCGCTGGAACGCTGGGCTGTCGACCCGGAGCACGCCCAGAAAGCCGCGTTGATTTGGGAAGGCGAAGACGGCCAGTGCCTTGAAGTGAGCTACGGCGAGCTGGCGCGGCGGGTCAACAACGTTGCCCAGGGCATGAGTGAACTGGGCGTGGTCAGCGGTGACCGCGTCGCCATCTTCATGCCGATGCTGATCGAGACCGTGGTTGCACTGTTGGCGGTGGTCAAGCTCGGCGCGATCTTCACGCCCGCCTTCTCCGGCTATGGCGCCGAAGCCCTGGCCACGCGCATCGAAGCTTGCGGGGCCAAGCTGCTGATCACCGCCGACGGCTTCATGCGCCGCGGCAGGGTGATCGCCATGAAGGAAGAGGCCGACAAGGCCGCCGCACTGAGCCCGTCCCTGGAAAAAGTCGTGGTGGTGCGACGCCTGGGACGGGACATCCCCTGGCACCCGACCCGCGACCTGGACTTTGCCACGCTGCAAGCCTGCGACGGCAGCCAGTGCCCGACAGCGGTCATGGACAGCCAGGCACCGATGATGATCATCTACACCTCCGGCACCACCGGCAAGCCCAAGGGCGCGGTGCATACCCACGGCGGATTCCCGCTCAAGGCGGCGCTGGATGTCGGTTTGTGCATGGATGTCGGGCAGAACGACCGGCTGTTCTGGATCACCGACATGGGCTGGCTGACCGGCCCGGTGGTAGTCTTCGGCAGCCTGATCAACGGTGCCTGCGCCGTGATCTATGAAGGCTCGCCGGACTACCCACAAGCAGATCGTGTCTGGAAGCTCGGCGCACGTCACCACGCCACGCACATCGGCGTATCCCCCACCCTTGTCCGCTCGCTAATGCAGCATGGCGAAGCCATTGCCCAAGGCCATGACCTCAGCGCCCTGCGTACCTTCACTTCAACCGGCGAGCCGTGGAACCCGGAGCCCTGGCTGTGGCTATTCAATACCGTAGGCCGGGGCCGTTATCCGATCATCAACTACGCTGGCGGCACCGAGATTGGCGGCGGCATCCTGACCAATGTGCTGATCAAGCCGATCGCCCCGGTAACATTCAACAGTCGCATGCCGGGCATGGCGGCTGACGTCTGCGATACCCAGGGCCAACCGGTGCGCCAGGCACTGGGCGAGCTGGTGCTTCGCCAGCCGTGGATCGGCATGACCCAAAGCTTCTGGCAGGAACCGCAGCGCTATGCAGACTCATACTTCAACCGTTTCCCTGAAACCTGGGTGCACGGCGACTGGGCGATCATCGATGGCGAAGGTTTCTGGACCATCACCGGTCGCTCCGACGACACCCTGAACGTGGCCGGCAAGCGGATCGGCCCTGCGGAAATGGAGTCGATCCTGGTCAGCCACGCCCAGGTGCTTGAGGCCGGGGCCATCGGCGTTCCCGACGAGATCAAGGGTGAAGCCCCGGTGTGTTTCGTGGTGCTCCATCCAGGCAGCGAACCGACCCCCGCGCTGGAAACCGAACTGCTTGGCCTGATCGGCACCCGGTTGGGCAAGGCGATGCGTCCCAAGCATCTGCACTACGTCAGCGAGTTGCCCAAGACCCGCAATGGCAAGGTCATGCGCCGGGTGATTCGCGCCGCTTACCTGGGCCAGGACGCGGGCGACCTGACGTCGATGGAAAATCCTGCCGCCCTTGAAGTCATCAGTCGCTGCCACCTGCAGCCTGTATCATCGGGAGCCTGAACATGAACCCGACGCAACGTACCGTGGTGGTCACCGGCGCCGCCCAGGGCATCGGCCTGGCGATTGCCCGGGCCTTCGCCGCCCAGGGTGATTTCGTGGCCTTGTGCGACGTCAACCTGGCGGCCGCCGAGCAGGCCGCGAGCAGCCTGCCCAACGCTCGCGCCTATGCGCTGGACGTCACCAGCGAGGCGCAGATCGTCGCCTTTCATGAGCAATTGCTAGCAGAGCACGGCGCCGTGGATGTGCTGGTGAACAACGCCGGGTTGCAGCACATCGCGCCCGTGCAGGACTTCCCGCTGAGCCAATGGAACACCCTGTTGGCCGTGATGCTGACGGGGCCATTCCTGATGTGCAAACACGCCCTGCCGGGCATGCTCGAACAGCAGAGCGGGCGCATCATCAACATCGCTTCGGTGCACGGCAAACTGGCCTCGCCCTACAAGAGCGCCTACGTTGCCGCCAAACACGGCCTGATCGGCCTGACCCGAACCCTGGCCCTTGAAACCGTGAATCGAGGGATCACCGCCAACGCCATTTTGCCCGGCGCCGTGCGCACTTCCCTGGTGGAAAACCAGCTGCCGCAACTGGCGGCCCAGGACTGCATCAGCGAAGAAGAAGCGCTGCAACGCCACATCCTGGCGCGCCAACCGCTCAAGCGTCTGCTGGAACCGAGCGAGATCGGCGACAGCGCCGTGTACCTCGCCTCCCACGCTGCGCGCGCCATTACCGGCGAGTCGCTCAGCGTGGCCGGCGGCTGGTGACCGGCATGGATCTCGCCGCGCTTGCCGGCCACCGGTTCGCGCAATGCCAATGGTCGTTCGAAGCCGAACGCGTTTCGGCCCTGAATCAGGCCATTGGCATGCCCCCTTACATCAATCTGCCGCCAACTCTCGCCTACAGTGCCGACATGGACCAGGGCGTGGTCGAGCAGCTGTTCACTCTGACCGGTCTTGAGGCCCATCAACTGCTGCATGGCGAGCAACACTTTCACTATCACCAGCCATTGCGGCCAGGCCATGTGTACCGCAGCAGCGCGCACCTGAGCGAGGTCATCAACAAGCCGCGTTTCAGCCTGTTGCACAAGCACACCCGGTTGTTCGCCACGGATGGTTCCCTGGCGTGCGAGATGCTCAGTATTTATGTCGCCGTCCCGAAACCGGGCGCGCCCAACGCCGGACCTGCGCTCGAGACACACGATTCGCCGGCACGCATCGCCCCCGAGATCAGTCGGGAGCAGATCCAGGCATTTGCCAGCGCCTCGGGGGATCACAACCGCGTCCACCTGGAACCGGCCATTGCGCAGAAGGCCGGGCACCCGGACGTGTTTGCCCAGGGCATGCTCGGCATGGGTTTGCTCGGCAGCCTGCTGCCCGGCTCGCGCCTGCGCCGTTTTGGCGTGCGCTTTCTGTCGCCCATTGCCCTGGGCGATCACCCGAGGCTGTACCTGTCAGGCGGCACCCGCCGCAACCTGATACTGGCCAACGAGAACAACCGCATTCGCATCAGAGGCTACGCCGAACTCGACTGAACCGCGCATAATCGGAGAAGATCCATGCATGTAGACAACGCCATACGCTCCCGCAAATCGGTCCGCCGCTTCCTGCCCATGGGCATTTCCAGGCCGGTGATTGAACATATCCTCAAGGTGGCCTCCCGGGCGCCCAGCGGCAACAACGTGCAGCCGTGGCATGTCCATGTGCTGACCGGCGATGCCAAGCAAGCGCTGTGTGCCGAGATCCTGGCGTCCACTAGCGAAGCCGGCCAGCATGATCCTGAATACCAGTACTACCCGGACAACTGGTTCGAACCCTATCAGGGCCGGCGTCGCGCCTCCGGTTATGGACTGTATGAAGCGCTCGGCATCGACCGCAACGACCGGGAGGCCCGCGAGCACCAGAACCTGCGCAACTTTCACTTCTTCGACGCGCCGGTCGGCCTGTTGATCAGCCTCGATCGCCGACTCAATACCGGCAGTTACATCGACCTGGGCATGTTCATCCAGAACATCATGCTCGCCGCTCGCGGCCAGGGCCTGCACACCTGCCCCCAGGCCGCGTTCGCCTGGTATCACCAGATCGTCCGCCGGCATGTACCCCTGGCGGATGAGGACATCCTGGTCTGCGGCATCGCGCTCGGGCATGAGGACCGCGACGCACCGGAAAACAGCCTGCAGACACAGCGCGAGCCGGTCGCGGCTTTCACGTCCTTCCATGGTTTCACCGAGCACGTGCCGGGGTAACCGGGTAGCCCCAATGAAAAAGGCGATGGTATATGACCATCGCCTTTTTCTTGGGCTTTGTCGCCGGCTTCAGACCGGGCAGGCAAACATCAGAAAAACGCCTGGATTCCAGTCTGCGCCCGACCGAGGATCAACGCATGCACGTCGTGGGTGCCTTCGTAGGTGTTGACCACTTCCAGGTTGACCAGGTGACGGGCCACGCCAAACTCGTCGCTGATGCCATTGCCACCCAGCATGTCCCGCGCCAGGCGTGCGATATCCAGCGACTTGCCGCAGCTGTTGCGCTTCATGATCGAGGTAATTTCCACCGCGGCCGTGCCTTCGTCCTTCATCCGCCCCAGGCGCAGGCAACCTTGCAGGGCCAGGGTTATTTCCGTCTGCATGTCCGCTAGCTTCTTCTGGATCAACTGGCTGGCAGCCAGCGGGCGACCGAACTGGTTGCGGTCCAGTACGTACTGGCGCGCGGTGTGCCAGCAGTCCTCGGCCGCGCCCAGTGCGCCCCAGGCGATGCCATAGCGCGCCGAATTCAGGCAGGTGAACGGGCCGCGCAGGCCACGCACATCCGGGAAGGCGTTCTCTTCGGGACAAAACACGTTATCCATGACGATTTCGCCGGTAATCGACGCGCGCAGTCCGACCTTGCCGTGGATGACCGGCGCGCTCAGGCCCTGCCAGCCCTTCTCCAGGACGAAGCCGCGAATCTGCCCTTCATCGTCCTTGGCCCAGACCACGAACACGTCGGCGATCGGGCTGTTGGTGATCCACATCTTGCTGCCGGTCAGGCGGTAGCCGCCGTCGACTTTTCGTGCCCGGGTGATCATCGAGCCCGGATCGGAGCCGTGGTTCGGTTCGGTCAGGCCGAAGCAGCCGATGTAATGACCGCTGGCCAGCTTGGGCAGGTACTTCTGTTTGGTGGCTTCATTGCCGAATTCATTGATCGGCACCATTACCAGGGAGGACTGCACGCTCATCATCGAGCGATAGCCCGAGTCCACGCGCTCGACTTCCCGGGCGATCAGGCCATAACACACATAGTTCAGGCCGCTGCCGCCATAGCTTTCAGGAATGGTCGCGCCGAGCAGGCCGGTCTCGCCCATCTCGCGAAAGATCGCAGGGTCGGTCTGCTCGTGACGAAAAGCCTCCAGCACCCGAGGCGCCAGCTTGTCGGCGGCGAACTGCTGGGCACTGTCGCGCACCATGCGCTCTTCTTCGGTGAGTTGCTGATCGAGCAGCAGCGGGTCGATCCAGTTGAAGCTTGCCTTGTTGGCCATGTGTAGTTCTCCGGTTGGGTTCTTGTAATGTTGGTCAGTCGAGGCGTTCGATCACGCAGGCAATGCCCTGCCCCAGGCCAATGCACAGGCTGACCAGGGCGTAGCGGCCGTTGCTGCGTTCCAGTTGGCGCACCGCGCTGTAGGCCAGGCGAGCGCCGGAAGCACCCAGCGGGTGGCCGATGGCAATGGCACCACCGTTGGGGTTCAGGCGCGGATCATCGAAGGCCACGCCGAGTTGCCGGGCACAGCCGAGTACTTGTGCGGCGAACGCTTCGTTGATTTCGATCAGGTCCATGTCGGCAAGCGTCAAGCCTGCGCGCTGCAAGGCCTTGGCGCAGGCCGGCACCGGGCCCAGGCCCATCAGGCGCGGTTCGACCCCGGCCACGGCGCCGGCCAGGATGCGCGCACGAGGCCTGAGCCCGGCCTTCTCACCCATGGCCCGCGAACCAATCAGCAGCGCTGCCGCACCATCGTTGATGCCCGAAGCGTTGCCCGCGGTGACAACGCCGCCGTTAAACAGCGGTTGCAGGTCCGACAGTGCTTCGAAGTTACTTTGCGGGCGCGGATGCTCGTCACGGTCGACGATCTTCGCTGGCTGCTTGCGCCCTTGCGGCACTTCGATCGGCAGGATTTCACCGGCCTGGAACCCCTCGCGCACGGACGCGTCGAACAACGCCTGACTGCGCGCGGCATAGCGGTCGGCGTCCTCGCGAGTGATGCCCAGTTCACGGGCGACGTTGTCCGCCGTCTGCGGCATCGAATCGGCACCGAACCCGGACTCTACCTTCGGGTTGGGAAAGCGTGCGCCGATTGAGCTGTCGTACACATGAAAATCACGGGACCATGCGCTTTGCGCCTTGGCCACCACAAACGGCGCACGACTCATGCTCTCAGCGCCACCAGCAATAAACAATTCGCCCTCGCCCGAGCGCACGGCACGCGCAGCATCCAGCACGGCGGCCAGGCCCGAACCGCACAGGCGATTGACGGTCAAGCCGGCAACGGCCGTCGGCAGGCCGGACAGCAGTGCAACATGACGCGCCAGGTTGCGCCCGTCCTCACCGGCCTGACTGCTGCAGCCGGCGATCAAGTCTTCATAGTCGCGCACGTCGAACGGGTTACGCGCCACCAGGGCACACACCACACTGGCCAGCAGGTCATCCGGGCGCACAGCGGCCAGGGCGCCAGCGTGACGAGCGAAAGGCGAACGCAGGCCATCGTAGATATAGGCGCTCATGCTTGCTCCTCGGGGGTGGTCAGGGGCAGGCCGAGCTGCACACGACGCCGCAGCCAGGAGCTGACCCGGTAGCGCGGCTCCTGATACAGCTCATGCAGTCGGTGCAGGATCTGCTGGATCTGCAAAGCACCGTAATGGTCGCCAAAACCCAGCGGACCATGGGGGTAACCGAGGGCCAACTGCACCGCACGGTCGAGGATCGCGGGTTCGGCGATGCGCCGCTGGGCAATTTCGCAACCCAGGTTGACGATGCCGGCGAGCACGCGCTGGGCGATGAAGCCCGGCGAGTCATTGATGACTTCCACCGGTACACCATCGGCCCCCAAGGCCTGGCGTGCCTGGGCCAGGACCTGTGGATCGAGCGCCGGTTGGCGCATCAGCACGCGGCGCGTGTCGAAACCGACGAAGGTCTCCAGCGCCAGGCTACGGCACGGCGGCAGTCGCTTGCGGGCGATCACGCTGCTGGCATCCTCGCCCAAAGGCGTGACCAGGCAGATGGCGTTCGCACTCGGTTGATCGGCCTGCTCCAGGGCCAAGCCGGCAACCGACAACACTGCGGCGATCCGCTCGCGCATGGCCGAGTCGTCGCAGTCCAGCCAGAACGGCTGGGTGATCGCCACCTGCGGATGCGCCTGCTCTGCTTGCTCGACCACGCTACCGTCCTGATAACGATAAAAACCCTGCCCGGTCTTGCGCCCGAGCAAACCACTGGCCAGACGCGGTGGCACCAACGCCGAGGGGGTGTAGCGCGGGTCCTGGTAAAACTGGGTGTGAATCGACTCCATCACCGCATGGGAGATGTCCAGGCCGGTAAGGTCGAACAGCTCGAACGGCCCCATGCGAAAGCCGAGGCTGTCCTTGAGGATGCGATCGATCTGCGCCGGGGTAGCGATCCCTTCGCCGAGGATGCGCAAGGCCTCCGGACCGAAGGCCCGCCCGGCATGATTGACCAGGAAGCCCGGTGAGTCGGGCGTCGTCGCGGCAAAATGACCCGCGTTCCCGGCCAGCGCCGCCAGGCGCTGAACCACCTGCGGGTCGGTCAGTTCGCCACGGACCACCTCGACGATTTTCATCAGTGGCACCGGGTTGAAGAAGTGCAACCCGGCCACCCGTTCGGGATGCTTGCAAGCACTGGCAATCAGGCTCACCGATAAGGATGAGGTGTTGGTCGCCAGCACTGCATCGGGCCTGACGACTTCCTCCAACGCGCGGAACAACGACTGCTTGGCCTCGAGGTTTTCCACGATCGCCTCGATTAACACATCACAATCGGCCAAGGCCTCAAGGCTGATGGCCGGGCGCATGCAAGCCAGTGCAGTCGCCAGTGCTTCACTGCTCAACTTGCCCTTGGCGGTGGATCGCTCTAGCAAGGCCCGATTGGCTTGCAGCGCTTCTTCCGTTGCTTCGCTACGGCTGTCATACAGCAACACCGGAACGCCCGCGGAGGCGAACAACTGGGCGATCCCCCGGCCCATGGCACCGCTGCCGATCACACCGATCTGTCTGAACGTATTCACATGCACCTCCTCAGATTGCCCGTTCCAGCTCCGGCACGGCCTCGAACAGATCCGCCACCAGGCCGTAGTCGGCCACCTGGAAAATCGGCGCCTCTTCGTCCTTGTTGATCGCCACGATCACCTTGGAATCCTTCATGCCAGCCAGGTGCTGGATGGCGCCGGAGATGCCCACCGCGATGTACAACTGCGGCGCGACGATCTTGCCGGTCTGGCCGACCTGCATGTCGTTGGGCACGAAGCCGGCATCGACCGCGGCGCGCGACGCCCCCACGCCCGCACCGAGCTTGTCGGCCAGTGCATAGAGGTGCTTGAAGTTGTCACCGTTCTGCATGCCACGGCCGCCCGACACGACGATCTTCGCCGCGGTCAGCTCCGGGCGGTCGGACTTGGCCAGTGCTTCACTGACGAACGCCGACCGGCCACTGTCGGTGACCAGGCTCAGCGCTTCGATGGCGGCATTGCCCCCTTCGGCGGCAGCGGCGTCGAACCCGGTACTGCGCACAGTGATCACCTTGACGGCGGCAGATGACTGCACCGTCGCGATGGCATTGCCCGCATAGATCGGGCGCTTGAAGGTATCGGCACTTTCGACCGCGATGATCTCCGAGATCTGGTCGACATCCAGTTGCGCGGCAACCCGTGGCAGGATGTTCTTGCCGTTACTGGTGGCGGCGGCGAGGATGTGGCTGTAGCCCTTGCCAAGCTCGGCAACCAGAGGCGCCACGTTTTCCGGCAATTGGTGAGCATACGCGGCGTTGTCGGCCAGCAGCACTTTCGCCACGCCAGCAACCTGCGCCGCCGCTTCAGCCACGGCGCCAGCGCCATGGCCTGCGACCAGCAGATGAATGTCGCCACCGATCTGCTGCGCGGCGGTCACGGTATTGAGGGTAGCGGCCGCCAGTGCCGCATTGTTGTGTTCAGCGATAACCAGGATAGCCATTAGATTACCTTCGCCTCGTTCTTGAGTTTCTCGACCAGTTCGGCCACCGACTTGACCTTGATACCCGCGCTGCGCGCGGCCGGCGCTTCGACTTTCAAAGTCTGCACGGTGCCCGCGCAGCTCACGTCCAGGGCGCTCGGGGTGAGCACCTCCAGCGGCTTTTTCTTGGCTTTCATGATGTTGGGTAGCGACGCGTAGCGCGGCTCGTTCAGGCGCAGGTCGGTGGTGACGATGGCCGGCAGTGTCAGCGCGACCGTCTGTGCGCCGCCGTCGATTTCGCGGGTCACGGCCACGCTGTCGCCGCTGATTTCGACTTTGGAGGCGAAGGTGCCCTGACCGTAGCCGCTCAGTGCCGCGAGCATCTGGCCGGTCTGGTTGTTGTCGCTGTCGATGGACTGTTTGCCGAGGATCACCAGCCGAGGCTGTTCCTTGTCGACCACCGCCTTCAACAGCTTGGCCACGGCCAGGGAACCCAGGTCTTCACCGGTCTCGACCAGAATGGCACGGTCGGCGCCCAGAGCCAGCGCGGTGCGCAGTTGCTCCTGAGCCGCGCTGCTGCCGATGCTGACGACCACCACCTCGGTGGCAACCCCCTGCTCTTTCAGGCGCACCGCTTCTTCCACGGCGATCTCGCAAAAGGGGTTCATCGCCATCTTGACGTTGGCCAGGTCAACGCCGGAATGGTCCGCCTTGACGCGAACCTTGACGTTGAAATCGACCACGCGCTTTACCGCAACCAGTACTTTCATAGTGTGTTCCCGTGTGAGTGCAGTGATGGATCAGGCGCTGCGCAGCAGCGCGGCATAGGCCTGCAAATGGTGGTCGTCATCGCCCAACTGGTGGCTGAGCATCACCAGTCTTTTGGCGTGATGGGCCAGGCTGTATTCCCAGGTCATGCCGATGCCGCCGTGCAACTGGATCGCTTGCTCGGCGATCAGGCGTGCGGCGCGCACCACCACGAATTTGGCGGCGGCCAGTTGCCGGCTGCGGTCGTCACTGTCGGCCTGATCGGCCACGCAGGCGGCCAGGATGGCCATCGAGGTGGCCAATTCGAGCTCGCCGCGCATGTCGGCCATGCGATGCTGCAACACCTGGAACTTGCCGATGGGGGCGCCGAACTGCTTGCGCGTCTTGAGGTAGTCGAGGGTCAGGCGAAACGCCTCCTCCATACCGCCGATGGCTTCGGCGCACTGCCCGGCAATCGCGCGACCCTGCTGATAACGCAAGGCTGGCAAGGCCTCGCCAACGTTGCCAAGTAACGCGCTGCGACCTACAAAGACCTCGTCGAGGATCAGGTCGCTGGCACGCGGGCCGTCGATGCAGGGGTAATCGCAACGCTGCAAGCCGTCCGCCTGGGAATCGACCAGGAACAGGCTGATCCCCTGTTCGCCTAGCGCATCGCCGCCTGTACGCGCCGACACCAGGATCAACCCCGCACTGGCCGCGCCGACCACGGCGATCTTGCGCCCGGACAGGCACCAGCCGCCCTCGACCGCGCGCGCCTGGGTTTGCACATCGTGCAGTTGGTAATGGCTTTGCTGTTCTTCCAAAGCTACCGCCAATTGCAGCGAGCCTGCAGCGACTTGCGGCAACAGGTCTGCCTGCTGGCTGGCATCACCCAGTTGCTGCAGCAGGCCGGCCGCGTGAATCTGCGATTGCAGGAACGGCTCCAGGCACAGGTTGCGACCGAGCTCGGTCATGATCAGCAGGTTGTCCACGCCGCTGCCACCGAAGCCGCCGTGTGCCTGGGCAATCGGCACCGAACACAGGCCCAGTTCGGCCATCTGGTTCCAGAACGCCGGGCTCATGCCGGCTTCGCTGCGGTAGTAGCCCTCGCGGGCTTCGAAGCTGTAGTGATCGCGGGCCAGTCGGGCCACGGTGTCTTGCAGCATCTGCTGCTCGGCGCTGAGTGTGAAGTCCATTGCGTACCTCCTTAAAGCTCAAGAATCATCTTGGCGATGATGTTCTTTTGAATTTCATTGGAGCCGCCGTAGATAGACAGCTTGCGCAGGTTGAAATACTGGCTGGCGGGGGCGGCGCTGTAGTCGCTGTGCAACACCGTGCCGGTGAAGTCGTCGTGCAGTTCTGCCTCGACAAAGGGCAACGCTTTGGTGCCCAGCGCCTTGCGCAGCAAGTGGCTGATTGCCTGGCGAATTTCCGAACCCTTGATCTTCAGGATCGAGCTTTCGGCACCGGGCACACCGCCGGCCTGGGCGGCGGCGAGGATGCGCAAGGTGCTCATCTCGATGGCCAGCAGCTGAATCTCAACCTCGGCGACCTGCAGGCGAAACTGCAAATCGTCCAGCAGCGGCAAACCGTTGCGCAGTTCCTGCCGGGCCACCTCCTTGAGGTGCGCCAGTGCCGCCTTGGACTGGCCGATACCGGCCTGCCCGGTGCGCTCGTGGGTCAGCAGGTACTTGGCGCAGGTCCAGCCCTGATTCTCTTCGCCCACCAGGTTCTCGACCGGTACGCGGACGTTGTCGAAGAACACCTCGTTGACCTCATGCTCGCCTTCGAGCGTGATGATCGGGCGAACGCTGATGCCGGGAGTGGCCATGTCGATCAGCAGGAAGGAAATACCCCGCTGCTGCTGGGCTTCGCTGTCTGTGCGCACCAGGCAGAAAATCATGTTGGCGTGCTGGCCCAGGGTGGTCCAGGTCTTCTGACCGTTGACCACATAGTGCTCGCCCTCGCGCACGGCGCGGGTCTTGAGGCTGGCCAGGTCCGAGCCCGCGCCCGGTTCGGAGTAACCCTGGCACCACCAGTCTTCGCCGCTGAGAATGCGTGGAAGGTAATGCGCCTGCTGCGCCGGGCTGCCGAACTTCATGATCACCGGGGCAACCATGTTGACGCCGAAGGAGATCAGGCGCGGTGCGCCGAAGGCGGCGCATTCTTCTTCGAACAGGTGCTTTTGCACCACGCTCCAACCGGTGCCACCAAAGGCCACCGGCCAATTGGCCGCGTACCAGCCGCGCCGCGCGAGGATGCGCTGCCAGCGTTGGTGGTCGTCCTTGCTCAAGCGCTTGCCCAGGCGAACTTTGCTGGCGATGTCTGCGGGCAGCGCGTCACTTAGAAAGGCCCGCACCTCGGCGCGGAACTCAAGCTCGGCGGGTGTGTAATGGATGTCCATGCAAAGTCCTCTATCGATGGTCAGGCCAACCCCAAGGCTGGCCGCAAGTTCAGCCTTGGCGTTGCCTGGCCGCCTGGCGCCGGGCAAAGAAGTCTTCGATCAACGCCGCGCGCTGGGGCGATGCCATGCATTCGAGAAACAGTGCACGCTCGCGCTGCAGGCCTTCGCTCAATGGCATTTGCGTTGCCGCTTCGACGGCGGCGAGGCAGCGCGGCGCCGAGAATGAATCAGCTTGGGTTCGGGTGATTTCGCTGTGTCGGGCCTCAATCAAGGCGCTGGCTTCGACGGATGTCGTGGGCATTTCGATCTGGCCGACGCGCCGCACTGGGGCCTGCTCGGCCAAGAGTTGCCGTGCATGCCGCAGGCCTGCGACCAGAGGCTCGTCGTCGAATAGCGCGTCTACAAGACCGAGCTCCAGCGCCTGGCTCGCCTCTATCGGTTCGCCCGTGATGATCATCTCCAGCGCTGTTGCCACGCCCACCAGACGCGGCAAGCGCTGGGTGCCGCCACCACCGGGCAACAGCCCCAGGCGGGTTTCCGGCAAACCGAGCCGGGTAGCACTGTGGGCAATGCGGTAGTGACAACCCAGTGCGACTTCCAGCCCGCCGCCCAGCACCGAACCGTGCAACACCGCCAACGAAGGCTTGTTGCCGTTTTCGATGGCCAGGGTCAGTTCCTGCAGGATCGGCACCTGGGCCGGCTGGCCGAACTCGCGAATATCGGCGCCGGCGATAAAGGTCTTGCCCACGCAATAGAGCATGATCAATTCCACCTGCGCGTCCTGTTCGGCCGTTCTAAAAGCTTCCAGCAACCAGGCGCGCAGGGCGTGGCCAAGGGCATTGACCGGCGGGTTGTCGACCCGGATCAAGGCCACGCCTGCCTCGCGGGTCATGTGTACGACTGAAGTCATCGGACAGTTCCTCTTCTTGTTGTTATGCGGCTTGCCAATCGCTTGCGCCAGTCAGCGGTGAGTCCACACCGGCTGGCGCTTCTGCGCGAAGGCCTGCATGCCCTCCTTCTGGTCCTGGCTGGCAAAACTGGCGTGCATCAGGCGCCGCTCGAACTGCACGCCCTCGGCCAGGGTGGTTTCGAACGCCCGGTTGACCGCTTCCTTATTGAGCTTGACCGCGATGGCCGGGTGAGCGGCGATTTGCGCGGCCACGGCCAGGGCTTCATCCAGCAGGCTGGCCAGGGGCACCACGCGGCTGATCAAGCCCAGGCGCTCGGCTTCATCGACGTCCATGAAACGCCCGGTCAGGCACAGGTCCATGGCCTTGGCCTTGCCGATGGCGCGGGTCAGGCGCTGCGTGCCGCCGGCGCCGGGCAGCGTGCCGACCTTGACTTCGGGCTGGCCGAACCGTGCGTTGTCGGCGGCGATGACCATGTCGCACATCATCGCCAGCTCGCAGCCACCGCCCAGCGCCAGGCCGGCAACCGCTGCAATCACCGGTTTGCGGCAGCGGGTCACGGTCTCCCAGTTGGCCGTGACGAAGTCCTCCAGGTACACATCGGCAAAACCCTTGAACTGCAATTCGCTGAGGTCGGCACCGGCGGCGAAGGCTTTGTCGTTGCCGGTAATGACGATGGCCCGAATCTGCTCATCGGCCTCGAAGGCCAGCAGTGCCTGGCCCAACTCCGTCATCAAGGCGTCATTGAGCGCGTTATAGACAGTCGGGCGATCAAGGCGGATCAGGCCAACGGCCGCACGCTGCTCGACAAGGATGTTCAGGAAAGCCATGTCATCTACCTCTTGTTCTGCGGGAATGCCTTCGAATATATCCACAGAAAAATATAAAGACAACATGTTGACATATTAATTTTGAAAGCCTTATCTTCAGCTCATCGAAAGGGCAACACCAGATCGCCAGATAACAACAACTCAAACCCTTAAGAGTCGATATCTACAAATGAACAACTGGACAGGCACACCCGCAGAGCGTCATCCAGAAACGCCCAGCAGTAGTGACATGATCATTACAGATTATTGGGATGCGCAGCTTGCCCGGGGCGCCGACTGCCGCGCCCTGTCGAGTTACCAGAGCGGCGAAGACACCCCCGTCTCGTTTACCTACGGCGAACTGGATGCCGTGGTGACCCGCATGGGCGCCGGCCTGGCCGCCCTGGGCGTGGAAAAAGGCAGCGTGGTGTCCTGCCAGTTGCCCAACGGCTGGCAGATGACCGCCCTGTTCCTGGCCTGCGCCCGTATCGGCGCGGTGTTCAATCCGTTGATGCCGATTTTCCGGGAGCGCGAGTTGCGTTTCATGCTCGGCCACGCCCGCAGTCATCTATTGGTCGTGCCCAAGCTTTTCCGGGGTTTCGACTACGCCAGCATGGCCGAGGGCCTGCGCGCTGATTTGCCTGAACTGCGCCATGTACTGGTGATCGGTGGCGAAGGCGACAACAGCTTCGAACGGCAACTGCTGGACCGGGCATTGGAGAACAATGGCGATACCCAGGCGCTGTTCGCCGAGCGTCGCCCGCAGGCCGATGACATTGTGCAGCTGCTGTTCACCTCCGGCACCACCGGTGAACCCAAGGGCGTGCTGCACACCAGCAAAACCTTGCTGAGCAACATCATTCCCTATGCAGAGCGCCTGAGGCTTGGCCGCCAGGACATTGTCTTCATGGCCTCGCCCATGGCCCATCAGACCGGGTTTCTCTACGGCATGCTGATGCCCATCTACCTCGGCGCGGCAGCGGTTCTGCAAGACGTGTGGGATGCGCGCACCGCCGTGAAGATCATCGCCGCCGAGCGCCCGACGTTCACGATGGCCTCGACACCCTTCCTCGCCGACCTGATCGAGCTTGCCCCTGGGCACCGCGATGCATTGTCGAGCCTGCGGATTTTCGTCTCCGCCGGCGCGCCGATTCCGGAAAGCCTGGTGGAAAAGGCCGGCAACAGCCTCAACGCGAAAATCATCTCGGCCTGGGGCATGACTGAATCCGGAGCCTCGACCATGACCCGTCCGCAGGACGATCCCGAGCGGGCCATCTACACCGATGGTGTGGCCCTGCCACTGGTAGAGGTGCGGGTGGTCGACGATGCCGGCATTGAAGCCCCTGCCGGCAGCGAAGGCCATCTTCAGGTCCGCGGCGCCAGCCTGTTCGTGGGTTACCTCAAGCGTCCCGACCTCTACAGCGTCGACGCCCAGGGTTGGTTCGCCACCGGCGATCTGGCCCGCATGGATGCCCAGGGCTATATCCGCATCACCGGGCGAACCAAGGATGTGGTGATCCGCGGCGGCGAAAACATTCCGGTGGTCGAGGTGGAAAACCTGCTCTACAAGCACCCGGCCATTTCGGCGGTGGCCCTGGTGGGTTGCCCCGACGAGCGTCTTGGCGAGCGGGTCTGCGCCTACGTCACCCTGCATGACGGTTACACGAACCTGCGCCTCGATGAGGCGGTGACCTTCCTGCTCGAACACAACCTGTCGCGCAACTACTTGCCCGAGTACCTGGAAGTGCTGCCTGCCCTGCCCCGCACGCCTTCCGGAAAGATCCAGAAATTCAAGCTGCATGAGCGGGCCGCGAGCATTCGCATCGACCCGGTCAAGCGCCGCTGAACCCTCCCCCTCAAATCGCGCAAATCAATTGAATTGGAGAATGCCCCTATGAAAGGCCTGAATGGAAAAACCGTCATCATCACCGGCGGTGGCGGCGGCATCGGTCGCGCCGTGTGCCAGCGCTTCGCTGCCGAAGGTAGCCTGGTGGCCGTGCTCGATCGCGACAGCGATGCTGCACAAACCACCGTCGACCTGATCCGCGAAGCCGGCGGCAAGGCCGTCGCCTACACCGCCGACATCACCGACTACGCCGCCATCACCGACACCGTGGCCGCCATCGAAAAAGACCTGGGCGTGCCGACGGTACTGGTCAACAACGCCGGTTTCGACCGTTTCATGCCGTTCCTCAAGACCGAGCCCAAGCAGTGGGAACAGTTGATTTCGATCAACCTGACCGGCGCCCTGAACATGCACCACGTGGTGCTGCCGAAAATGCTCGAGGCCGGTGGTGGCAAAGTCATCAACGTCGCCTCCGATGCCGCCCGCGTCGGCTCCTCGGGCGAGGCCGTGTACGCCGCCTGCAAGGCCGGCCTGGTGGGCTTGAGCAAAACCCTGGCCCGGGAGCTGGCGACCAAGGGCGTTAACGTCAACGTGGTTTGCCCGGGCCCCACCGACACCGCGCTGCTCAAGAGCGTGGCCGACACCTCCAACAACCCGGAAAAACTCCTGGAAGCCTTCAAGAATGCCGTGCCGATGCGTCGCCTCGGCCAGCCGGAAGACTACCCGGGAATCATCGCCCTGCTCGCCAGCGACGATGCCAATTTCATTACCGGTCAAGTGATCAGCGTGTCCGGCGGCCTGACGATGGCTGGCTAAGCCAGACCACACTCAAATGGGAGAGCATGCAATGAACTACGAAGACATCCTGTACCACGAACTCAACGGCGTCGCGACCATCACCATCAACCGCCCCGAGCGCTACAACGCGTTCCGCGGCCAGACCTGCATGGAGCTGCTTGACGCGTTCAACCGTGCCGGCTGGAACAAGGACATCGGCGTCATCGTCTTCACCGGTGCTGGCGACAAGGCCTTCTGCACCGGCGGCGACCAGGGCGCCCATGAAGGCCAGTACGACGGTCGCGGCCTGATCGGCCTGCCGGTCGAAGAACTGCAGAACCTGATCCGCGAAGTGCCCAAGCCGGTGATCGCCCGGGTCAACGGCTTTGCCATCGGTGGCGGGCATGTGCTGCACGTGGTCTGCGACCTTAGCATCGCCTCCGACAAAGCCGTATTCGGCCAGGTCGGCCCCAAGGTCGGCTCGGTCGACCCGGGTTACGGCACCGCCTACCTGTCGCGCCTGATCGGCGAGAAACGCGCCCGCGAGATCTGGTACCTGTGCCGCAAGTACAGCGCGCAGCAGGCACTGGACTGGGGCCTGGTCAACGCCGTGGTGCCTCACGAGCAGCTCGATGAAGAAGTACAGAAGTGGTGCGAAGAGATTCTCGAGAAGAGCCCGACCGCGCTGTCCATCGCCAAGCGCTCGTTCAATGCCGACAGCGCCAACATCGGCGGCATTGGCGGCCTCGGCATGCAGGCCCTGAGCCTGTACTACGACACCGAGGAGTCCAAAGAAGGTGTCGCCGCGTTCAAGGAAAAGCGCAAGCCCGAGTTCCGTAAGTTCTACAAATGATCCCTGCGCCGGCGGCCATCGCGCTGCCGGCACAGCACCCGAATGGCCTGGAGAGCATCATGAATTTCGCCTTCACAGAACAACAAAATGCCATCCGCGAAAGCGTTGCCCGATTCAGCGCCGACGTCCTCGCCCCCGGTTACCGCCAACGGGATCGCGATGGCCGCATCGAGCGCGAAGTCATTGCCCAGATGGGCGAGATGGGCCTGCTCGGCGGTGAATTGCCGGAAGAATTCGGCGGCAGCGGCCTGGACTGCGTCACCGCCGGCCTGATCATCGAAGAACTGGCCCGTGGCGACTTCAACGTGGCGTACATCCCGCTGCTGACGTCGCTCAACGGCCAGATCATCGCCCACTACGCCGACTCCTCCCTGGCCCGGGAATGGCTGGGTGAAATGACCGCTGGGCGCAAGGTCGCCTGTATCGCCCTGACCGAACCCAGCGGCGGGTCCGATGCCGCCAGCCTGCGCCTGAAGGCCGAGCTCAAGGGCGACGTCTATGTGCTCAACGGCGAGAAGACGTCGATTTCCATGGCCGACCAGGCCGACGTCGCCGTGGTCTTCGCCCGCACCGGCACCGTGGAGCAACGCGCCAGCGGTATCAGCGCGTTCCTGGTGCCGATGAACCTGCCCGGCATCAGCACCACCCGCTTCGAGGATGCCGGCGAGCGCGCCATCGGTCGCGGCTCGATTTTTTTCGACAATGTGCAGGTGCCGGTCAACCATCGCCTGGGTGATGAGAACAAGGGTTTCAAGCAAGTCATGCAGGGCTTTGACTACAGCCGCGCCCTGATCGGCCTGCAATGCCTGGCCTTGGCCCAGCAGTCGCTGGATGAAACCTGGCAGTGGTTGACCGAGCGCAAGGCCTTCGGCCAGGCCTTGTCATCGTTCCAGGGTTTGACCCACCCTCTGGCAGAATTGCAGACCTACGTGCATGCTGCCCGCCTGCAGTGTTATTACGCCCTGTGGCTCAAGGATAATAAGCTGCCACACAATGCCGAAGCAGCGATGAACAAGTGGTGGGGCCCGAAACTGGCGTTCGATGTGGTCAAGCAGTGTCTGCTGGCCCATGGGCACACCGGTTACGGCGAGGACCTGCCGTTCGCCCAGCGCTTGCGCGATGTACTTGGCCTGCAAATCGGTGACGGCACCGCGCAGATCATGAAAAATATCATCGCGCGCGAATTTGTCCCCAATTGATGCCCTGCCTGCTCCATCAGGTCGGGCGCTCATACAACTGTGCTCACCCTGACGGAGCGATAAGGAACATCAATGAACAATAGCGATACCCGATCCGTACCCAACACGCTGTTTTTCCGGCTGTTCCAGACCGGCAACGTGTTGCAGCGGCAAGTCCAGAAAGAGATGGGCATCAGCACGGTGCAATGGGCCGTGCTCGGCGCCCTGTCACGTGAACGTTATGAAGGCGGTATCTCGTTCTTTGAACTGACCGAGTACCTGTTCGTCAGTCGCCAGAGCCTGGACGGCGTGCTCAAGCGCATGGAGCGCGACAACCATGTGTTGCGCGTGCCGCACCCGGATGACGGACGTGCGCGCCTGGTGCAACTGACCGATACCGGCCGGGCCTTCTGGGACTCGTTGCAGGAGCGGATCCAGACGTTTTACCAGCAGGCGTTGAAAGGCTTCAGTTTCGACGACAGCGTCAGCCTGTTGCATTACCTCAACAAGCTGCAAGGCGACATGGTGGCCATATCGCTCGGCGACGAGCCGCAAGACGACGAGGCGCAATAGGCTGATCCCCACCTTCCTGCCCTCGCCGAAGCGTCATTGTTCATGAAACCCTAAACAGCCCCCTTCCCGGGGCTGGCTGAACAACAAAAACAACTCACAGCAGGCAGGAACCTCTCATCATGCGTACAGCCAATCCCGTCACCGGGCATCTGGCCGGGCCGACTCGTGCCCGGTATTCCTTCAAGGCCCCTTGCGTCTCTGCTTTATTGCTCGCTTCACAGGCCCACGCAGACATCATCGCCGACAGTCACTTGAGCCTGGAAACCCGTAATTTCTACATGAACCGTGATTACCGGGACGCCGGGTTGTTTGACGGCCCGCGCCACGATGGCAAGCCCCAGAGCAAGGCGGAAGACTGGGCGCAAGGCTTCATTTTGCGCGCCAACTCGGGGTTTACCGAGGGCACGATTGGCGTGGGCCTGGACATGCTGGGGCTGGTGGGCGTCAAGCTCGACTCGGGTGGCGGCAGCAGCGGCACTGGCGTGCTGCAGCGCAACCAGCGCACCGGCGAGCCGGTCGATGAGTACAGCTTCCTGGCACCGACCGCCAAGCTCAAGGTCGCCAAGACCCTCGTCACCCTCGGCAACCACGAACCGGTGATGCCGGTGCTGTTTCGCAATGACACGCGCCTGCTGCCACAGACCTATCGCGGTGGGCAGGTGGTCTCCACCGATATCCAGGACCTGAGCCTCACCGCCGGGCAATTTCGCCAGGCCCACCAGCGCGACTCGTCCGACTACGAAGACATGCGCATGGCGGCCGATGGTTCCACCGGTGGTGTGCCCACTGACCGCTTCAACTATGGCGGTTTTACCTACGCCTTCCTGCCCAGCCTCAGCGCCACGGTTTATCGCGCCGAGCTCAAGGACAACTACAGCCAGAATGCCGCCAGCCTCTTGTACAAGGCGCCATTGAGCGAAAGCGTCAACCTCAAAGCCGACGTGCGTTACTTCGGCAGCGATGACGAGGGCCGCACCAACGTCGACAACCGCTATCTGGGCGGCATGTTGACCTTGAGCAGCCGCGGCCATTCCCTGGGCCTGGGCTATCAGAACCAGCGTGGCGACACTGGCCTGCCCTACCTGCTGGTGGCTGACCCATGGGCGTTGAACAATGGCACGTACCAGCCTTTCGTGCGGGCCGGGGAAGACTCCTGGCAACTGCGTTACGACTATGATTTTGCCGCTTTGGGCATCCCCGGCCTGACCTTCATGACCCGCTACATGCGCGGCGATGACTTCGAGATTCGTGCCGTTGGCGCCAAGGAGTGGGAGCGCAACACCGACATCGGCTACGTGATCCAGGGTGGACCGTTGCGCAACCTGAGCCTGCGCTGGCGCAATGTGACGTATCGCGGTAGCGACACGACCGACGTCGATGAGAATCGACTGATAATCGCCTACACCTTCAAGTTCTGGTAAGTCCCCGGGCAGTTAAGGGCGCCAGCACGTTGGGCTGGCCGCCCTTGAAAGTACGCGCTTCCTATTGCTCGCCATGAGCCGCCAGATAGCTGTCCACCGCCTCGCCTATCGTGGGAAAAAACGCCGATTCGCCAAGCCTGGCGAACAGCCCGAAGCGCTTGAGTTTGTCCTTGACCGGGTCTTTCATCTCGGCCACGCACAACTTGATACCCGCCGCGTGCAGGGTGTCGTCCAGCTCTGCCAGCATGTCGGCAGAGGTCACGTCGACACTGGTGACCGGTTCCGCCGCCACGACCAACCAGCGCACCGGCGTGGGCGAAGCCGCCACGGCGTTCAGCACCCGTTCATTGAACAGTTCGGCGTTGGCGAAAAACAACGGCGCATCCCAGCGGAACAGGACCAGGCCGGGGATCAGGCGCGCGTTCGGATAACGTTGGATATCGTGGTAGCCCTTCACCCCCTCGGCTTGCCCCAGCACGGCGGAGTACGGCCGCCAGCCATCCCACAGGAATTCGATGACGGCGATCACGATGGCCAGGGCGATACCCTCGATCGCACCGAACACGGCGACGCCAATGGTGCAGGCGATCGACAGCCAGAACTCCCAGCGCTGGATACGATAAATGCGTCGCAGGTCGGTCACTTCGATCAAGCCGATGGCCGAGGCGATCACCACGGCTGCCAGTGCGCTGTTGGGTAAGTCCTGCAGCAGGTTGGGCGCCACCATCAGCAACACGGCCACCGCCACTGCGCCGACCACGCCTGTCAACTGGGTCTTGGAGCCGGCAGCTTCGGCCACGGGCGTCCGTGAAGAACTGCTGCTGATGGGAAAACCCTGGAAAAAACCCGCCGCCAGATTGGCGAAGCCCAGCCCCGCCATCTCCTGGTTCGGGTTGACATAGGTGCGGGTACGCGCGGCGTAGACCCGCGAAAGCACACTAGTGTCGGCGAACGAGACCAGGGCAACGGCGCAACCGCCGATGATGACCGGGACAATATCCGCGCGGGTGATCCAGGGGATCGCGAACGCCGGCAAACCTTGTGGCAGCACACCAAGGACCGACACGCCCGCGCCCGTGGCAAGGTCCAGCACACCGACGGCGACGGTCGCACCTGCCACGGCGATCAGGATGCCCGGGATTCGCTTGTTGCCTTTGAGCAGCAGGATCACCGCCAGGGTGGCGACGCCGACCATGAAAGTGGTCCAGTTGGTCTTGCCTTGCATCACCCCGGTGGCGATCGCCCACAGGTTTCTGAACGGGCCGTCGGACTCGATGGAAAAACCGAAGATTTTCGGCAATTGACTGATCAGTACCGTCACCGCGATCCCGTTCATGTAGCCATAGCGGATCGGTTTGGACAGCAGCTCGGTGATAAAACCCAGGCGTGCGATGCCGGCCAGGATGCACACCGCGCCCGACACGATCGCCATCATGCTCGCCAGGGCGACGGCGCGATGGGGGTCGCCACCGGACAATGGCAGCACGACGGCGAGGATCACGGCGGCCAGCGAGGAATCCGGCCCCAGCACCAGGATCCGGCTGGGGCCGAACAGCGCATAAGCGAGGAGCGGAACGATGGTCGCATATAGGCCATAGATGCCGGGTACGCCCGATGCCACGGCGTAGGCGATGCCGACGGGCACCAGCATGGTGGTCAGCACGAGGCCGGCCATGATGTCGTGGCGCAACCAGGCTATCTGGTACTCGCGCAGCGTTCGTAGCCCGGGCAACCAACGGCTCCAGCCGCTGTCGCCGCCGGTATCGCGAGGGGCAATGCGCCCCGGTTCCGGGGTGGGCGGCGAAGCATCCGAATGGCTCATGGGACTGTGGCCCTTTTTGTCCAGCGCATGACTCTGTTTGGAAGTGCCTGCTTGAAGTGCCCGTCAGAATTTTTCGGGAATTCGCCGCAGCGGATAATCCGGTTCGCGATAACCGCCGGGCTTCTGCCGCTTGGGCAGCACCACCTTCTCACGCGCGACTTCCTCGTAGGGGACGCGACTGAGAAAATCAGAGAGGATGTTCAGGCGCACGCGCCGCTTGTCGTTGGAGTTGGCCACCAGCCAGGGGGCGTGCTCGGTGTCGGTCGCCTGGAACATGTCGTCACGCGCCCGTGAATAGTCGTACCAGCGGCTGTATGACTTGAGGTCCATGGGGCTCAATTTCCAGATTTTACGCCCATCCTTGATGCGCTCCTCAAGCCTTCGGGTCTGTTCTTCCGGACTGACTTCCAGCCAATACTTGAGCAGGATAATGCCCGAATCGACAATCGCACGCTCGACGTTGGGCACCGTTTTCAGAAACCCGGCAACCTGCTCTTTGCTGCAGAACCCCATCACCCGCTCCACGCCCGCCCGGTTGTACCAACTGCGATCGAAGATCACCACCTCGCCGGCGGCGGGCAGATGCGGCAGGTAGCGTTGCAGGTACATCTGGCTTTTTTCCCGATCGGTCGGTGCCGGTAGCGCCACCACGCGAAACACCCGCGGGCTCACGCGCTCGGTCAGCGCCTTGATCGTCCCGCCCTTGCCGGCGCCGTCGCGGCCCTCGAAGACAATGCAGATCTTGATGCCCTTGGCTTTCACCCATTCCTGCAATTTGACCAGCTCGACGTGCAGCAGGCGCAGTTGCTCAAGGTAATCCTTGTTCTTCAGTTTCAGGCTTTGTGCGGGATAACCCTTAGCGGCTTTCTTTTTGTCCTTTGCCATGACCAAGACCTCAGAAAAACAAATTGTCGACAGGTAAGCCGTGTCATTGCCGGCTGCTCAGCCACCGAGCGCGATGATCGCGACGATCAGTACGGCACCGGTGACCGCCATCGCAACGCCACCTACCCAGGGCTTTGCCCCGGCATAGCGCGCCAGTATCCAGCCGGCGATGAACAGCACCACCAGCCCGACCAGGTTGGACAGGCGTACGGCAAGCGCTGTCTGGTCGAGCAACAGAAACGGCACCACAAGGGGGAATGTCGAAGCCACGACCAACAGGAAAACCCCGATCGCGCCCCTGAAGTCGTCCCAGGTCAGGCGCGGCTGTACCGACGTGTTGGCAAATTTGACCAAACGCAGCCGCAGTGACTCCAGTTCTTCGGGGCCGGCCGCCGCGACCAGCCGCGGTGGCAGCGCGTCGGCGATCAGCGCTTGCCCGGTCGCCGCATCCGCTTCGCCGCTCAGGGCGGCGAACAGCGTACGTTTGCGCGTGCGTTCGATCAGGCTGCGCAGTAGATACATCACCGCATCGGCCAGTCCCCAAGCCAGGTTGCACCCCAGTGCGGCGAACATCATCGTGCGTTCCGCCTCCTGGCCAGAGGTCGCCACGCTGATGGTTCCGGTGAAGGTCATGGCCATGAGCAGGCCAAAGATCACTTCCGTCACCCGATCGACCGGATCCAGTACCCGTGCCCGCTTTTGCTCTGCTGTGCCTTGCATGCAGTCATCCTCGCACGGCCGCGTCAACGTGTGGCCCTTTGAGACAGGCCAGGGCAGCGGTCCTTTATCACTGGGCGGTTTCAACAAATTTTCAGTGTAGTTTGAAAAGCCTGTTTCGCTGGCGATTCGAACGTGCGCAGTCGTACCGCGACGCTGCGACACCGACTAAGCTTTTACGATTGAACCTGATTGCCCATGGAGATGTACGTGAGCAGCGCTCCCCTGTCCGAACTCGATGCCGCCCTGCCCGGCCTGGTACGCAAGATCCGCGTGCTGGATGCCCTGGCCTGGCCGGAGGGGGTCGAGGAAACGTTCCTGGCCCGTTGGCGCGCCGGGCAAGCCCGATTGCCCGGGGTCACGTTGCGCCCGCGTGATCACAGCACCGACATTGGCGCGCTCGAGGCCTTTGTCGGCCGCTGCGATGAAGGGCATCCCGCCGGGCGCCACCTGGCCATGACCGCGCGCAGCTATGCCACGGCCGGGCACATGCTTGGTGCCATTGGCACCCCGGCCTTTACCCAGTATTCGTCAGCGTTGTATCGGCGCCCGGACTTCTACTACCCCAACCTGAACCTGAGCATGCTGGACGCGGCCCACTTCTTCCTCAAGACCACCGACGCCCTTCTGGGCGGTGCGCGGATTCCACCGAGCCCGGCGGAAATCCCGGCCGAGGCCTTCGCCGCCTGGATGCAACCGGAACTGGACCGCTTCTTCGGCCCGGGCCGGATCACGGTGGTGCTCGATCCGACCCTGGCCGCCAAGGCCATCGCCGGGGCGAGCCGCATTCGTTTGCGGGCCAGCGCGTTGTTTTCGCAACTGGACAAGAACCAGCTGTTGCAGCACGAGGCTTTCGTGCATGTGGCCACGGCGCAGAACGGCGCACTGCAACCGAACCTCAAGAGCCTTGGCCTGGGCGCGCCGCGCACCACCCAGACCCAGGAAGGTATCGCCACCCTGGCCGAACTGTTCACCGGCAGCATGGACATCAACCGCCTGCGCCGCCTCGCGTTGCGCGTGCTGGCGGTGCAACAGGCGCTCGATGGCGCCGATTTCATCCAGGTGTTCGAAGGTTTTCTCGCTGCCGGCCAGACCCAGGAGGAATCTTTCCGTTCAACCCAGCGGGTGTTCCGCGGCGCCGACCTGCGCGGCGGTTCGGCGTTCACCAAGGATGCGGCCTACCTGACCGGGTTGCTCGGCGTTCACACCCTGTTGCGCATCGCGATCCGCGACAACCGACCGGAGCTGGTCGGTTACCTGTTCGCCGGGCGCCTGAGCCTGGGGGATACCGTTCGCCTGGCCCCGCTCTTCGAGTCCGGCTGGCTCCAGGGCCCGGTCCATCTGCCGGCCTGGGCCTCGGATTTACGCCTGCTTGCCGCCAACCTGGCCTTCTCTGCCTTTATCTCGCGGATCAAGCTGGACGTGCTCGACCTGGACGTGCTCATGGCCTTTGCCGATGCGCATGAAACCGATGCCAGTGCCTAGGACAGCCAAAGCTTGTGGGCGATTGTTGTCGGAGTACATATCCATTGCTGCGGTAACGACCACTTATGGTTTCGCCCTTACGGCGACTCCCTTTTTCAAACGCCAAAAAGGAAGCAA
>NZ_AKJF01000131.1 GCF_000282475.1 Pseudomonas sp. GM78 | reverse complement strand
GGTTACTTGGGGCTTTTCCAAGTGACTCGCTGTAAGAGCGAAACCATAGGTGGCCGTTACCGCAGAAATGGATATGCACTCCGTCAAAAAATTACGCTACTACAAGGACTTTTTCGCTTAACTGAACCTACGCTGGTATTTTAATTTCAGGAGTCACCATGCCTCGTTTCGCTGCCAACCTCAGCATGCTCTACCCGGAACACGATTTTCTCGAGCGCTTCGCCGCGGCCGCCGCCGATGGTTTCCAGGCGGTGGAATACCTGTTCCCCTACGACTTCAGCGCGCAACAAATCAAACAGCGGCTGGACGACAATGGCCTGGTCCAGGCCCTGTTCAATGCACCGCCCGGCAATTGGGCGGCAGGCGAAAGAGGCATCGTGTCCTTGCCTGGCCGCGAAGCGGAATTTCGCGAAGGTTTCGACCAGGCCCTGGAATATGCTGCGATTCTGGGCAATGACCGCATCCACGTCATGGCCGGACTGCTGGCGCGCGAAACAGACCGTGCCCGACACCACGAGACCTACCTGGAAAACCTCAGCCACGCGGCGACGCAAGCGGCCAAGGTCGGGATCACCGTGTTGTTGGAGCCAATAAACACCCGTGACATGCCGGGGTTTTTCCTCAACCGCCAGGATCAGGCCCAGGCCGTCTGCAAAGCCGTCGGCAAGGACAACCTCAAGGTCCAGTTCGACGTCTACCATTGCCAGATCGTCGAGGGTGACGTGGCGACGAAGCTGCGTCGGGATTTTGCCGGCATCGGGCATATCCAGATCGCTGGCGTGCCGGATCGCCACGAACCGGACCTGCACAACGAGCTGAATTATCCCTACCTGTTCGAGCTGATCGATCAACTGGGCTACAGCGGCTGGGTGGGTTGCGAGTACCGGCCGCGCGGCAACACCAGCGAGGGGTTGCAATGGTTGCGCGATTGGCAGGCTCGCTGAATCAATAGCGAGCAGCCCGATCGATCCCTGTACGACCTATTTTCAATGCATCGGGATCTGCGAAAAACCGGCCCAGCCTTTACAATCACGCCTTTCATCGCAAATCAGAAAGGTTCTACCGGTCATGGCGCTCGATCCACCCACGATGTTGACAATTTCGATCGCCCTCGCAGCCGCCGCCGCGCTGTACCTGGCGATCGAATGGCGGAGCATTCGCGAGCCTTCGCTGCTGTTCTGGAGCGCGGGTTTCGCAACCATCACCCTGGGGTCGACACTCGCCTTGCTGCGCGGGGCCGGCCTTTTGCTGGTCGGCATCTGGTTCGCCAATGGCCTGCTGGTGGTGGCCCACTGGTGTTTCCTGCTGGGTGTCGCGCGCTTCACGCAGACGCGACTGTCGCGTGCCTGGTACCTGATCTTCGTCGCCTGGGTGGCCTTGCTGTTGCTGCCGGACGAGCCGTCGTGGTCGAAGGTCATGCTGCTGGCCAATTCGCTGCTGGTTGCCCTGGTGACACTCAGGGCCAGTTTCCTCCTGCGCCCCCATGGCAAGTCGTTGAGCGTGGGAGCGGTGCAACTGCGCTATGTGCTGCTGGTCCATGGGCTGTTCTATCTGGCCAAGTCGATCACCGCCATCGTTCCCGGCACGCTGATCGACCTTGCCGCGTTTCGTGGCGAGATCATTCAGATTTCCCTGGTCGAGGGCGCGATGGCAATCATGTTGATCGCCCTGTCCATGACCGGTACCGAACGCTACAGGCGCGAGAAACGCATCGCCCGGCTGGCCGCGCGCGATCCGTTGACCGCCCTGTACAACCGCCGCGCCCTCGAAGTGCGGGCACCGCGCCTGCTCGATGACGTCTCGACGGCACGCCCCGGGGCCCTGCTGCTGATCGATATCGACAACTTCAAACAGGTCAACGACCTGTACGGTCATACCGCAGGCGACCGTCTGCTGGTCACGCTGAGCGGGCTGATCCAATCGGTGCTGCCCGAAGGCGCACTGGCGGCGCGGTTGGGGGGTGACGAGTTCGTGATCCTGCTAAGCAACGCATCGAATGCGCAAATCGTCGGGCTGGGCAACGCCCTGCGTGAGCAGTTTCACCACGCTGCCGCACAGGCGTTCGCCACACCTGCAGCGGTGACCCTGAGCATCGGCGCCAACCTGTTCGACCATCCGCCAGCCAGCCTGGCGGCATTGATCGAGCAAGGCGATGCGGCGCTCTACCAGTCCAAGCGTGGCGGACGCGACAGCATACGTTTGGTCGATCAGACCTTTGCCAGCGACGAACCACTTTGACTCTCAGGCACCGGCCTTGAACGCCTCGACACTGTACTCACCCAACGCAGGAACCGCTGTATCGCTGCCCGGTAAACCACGGGAGAACTTCACCGGAAAACCGACGTGGATCGCTCGTTCTTCCGGCAGCACGCCAACAGTACCCCGCGCCTGCACGTGCGGGTCGTCGAAGAGCTCACGGGCGCTGAGCAACGGCGAAAATGGCAGGTCATGCCCGGCAAACGCCTCGGTCCACTGCGCCAGTGTGCGAGCAAGAAACACCTCCTTGAGCACGCCATTAACCTCCTGTTTGAGCCCAAACCGACTCAGACGATTGGCAAAACGCTCATCCCTGAGCTTGGGGAACTCCTCGCCCAGCACATCGCACAGGGTCACCCAGAATTTGTTTTCGAGAATGCCCAACGCCAGGTAATGACCGTCGCGGGTCTGGAAGATATCGTTCTCCGGCAGGACGGTCGGCGATGCCACGGGGTTGTCCTCGAAACCGCGTGCCAGCCAGGCCATGTGCGCTGTCCAGGACAGGATGGCGTCGTGCACTGACACATCCAGGTGCTGGCCGATGCCCTGCTGGCGGGCGCTCATGATTGCCACCGACAGCGCCAACGCGGCGTAACCCGAGGCGGCATAATCGGACAGGCGCACCTTGGGTCGGGCGATCTTGTCCTCGACCTGCACCGGGATCGACCAGTAGCCGGCCATGGCCAGGTAATTGAGGTCGTGGCCGGCATGGGCGGCATAAGGACCGTCCTGGCCGAAGCCGGAAATCGAGCACAGGACAATGGCCGGGTTGACCTTCGCCAGGTCTTCATAACCCAGGCCCAGGCGCTGCATGACACCGGGGCGAAAGCCCTCGACCACGGCGTCGCAATGGCGCACCAGCTCAAGAAAGGCGGCTTTGTCGGTCTGATCCTTGAGGTCCAACGCGATGGAGCGTTTGCCACGGTTGAACTGGGCAAACACGGCATCGCCCAGCATCCGCGAGCTATCGCCGGTGCCGGGTTGCTCGACCTTGATCACATCCGCACCCAGCTGCAACAACAGCGAGGTGGCATGGGGCCCGGGTAGCAGTTGGCTGACATCGATGATCTTTACATCCTTGAGGCAGGACCATTCAGGCTTCATGTTTCGACTCCTTTTTAATGGGAAATTCAGGCTTGGGCGATCAACGCCAGAGCCGCCAACAACGCCGTGCACAGCGTGAGGATCAACAGTGGCAACGGCTTGCAGGTAGTGCCCTGTGCGGCCAGGCCGAGGCGTGCACGCCGGTAGCAACCGCCCTGCCCGACCAGGATCAGCAGCGCCAGCGGCGCGGTCAGCGCGACGACCGCGGCGATCGACAGCGCGAGGTGCTGCAGGCAACGCAAGGCCAGGCAAGCCACCAGCACCAGCAGAATGCATGTGCGCCTCCAGGCCAGGGTGGTGCGCTCCGCCTGCAGCCCCCCATCGTTCATCCCTGCCCCCAGAACGCCGCCATCACCGCGGCGACGAGCACGGCACAAGCCAGTGACAGCAGCGGCGTCAGCAGCGACACCGGCAGCGCAGCCTGCTGGCGCAGTGCGCGCTCGATGCCCAGCCAGCGCCAGAAGGCGCTGAAGCTGACAATCAGGCTCAGGGTCAACAAACCGACCACCAGCAAGCGCTTGGCGTCGAGGCTGAACACGTCCTGGGTGAACGTTTCGACGGCGATGCCACTGGCCAGCAGCGCCAGGGCCGTGCGAATCCAGGCCAGGAAAGTGCGCTCGTTGGCCAGGGTAAAGCGCGGATCCGGGTCCTGCCCCTGCCCCAGCAGCAGCCGGTTCAGGACAGAGGAAAACGCAGTCGGTTTCATACAATGCACTCCACGGTGCCTGGTCGCAAGGCATTGAAAAACAACACACTGGCGTTGCAACCAGACCGATAAACAGGTCATATAAAAAGCACTGGCGCCATCCTAGTAAGGCGCTGCGTGGCGGACCAATATCGTCTTTCAATACAGCCCATAACGCGCCGGCATGGCCGCGGAAAAACCGATGACTCTCAAACAACTGCGTTATCTGATTGCGATTGCCGAAGCCGGGAGTTTCTCCTCGGCGGCGCGCCGGGCCTACATCGCGCAACCGGCGCTGAGCCGGCAAATCAACCTGCTGGAAAGCGAGCTGGAGATGCAGTTGCTCGAGCGTCTGCACGATGGCATCAACCTCACCGACGCTGGTCGACGCCTGTACGAGATCGCCCGTTCGGTGGTGCAGACCATCGACTCGGTCAAGGACGAGCTGGAGTCGACCAAGGGCAACCCCAAGGGACGGGTGGCCATCGCCATACCGGTCACCGCCTCGGCGTTGCTGTTGCCGCTGATCATCATCCGCGCCGGTGAAAAGTTTCCCGGCATCGAGCTGACCGTGCGCGACGGATTGAGCCAGGAAGGCGGTGAAGCCATCGAATTGGGTAAAGTGGATTTCGGCGTGGTACCCAATGCCGAAGAGCTGGAGCATGTGCATGCCGAGCCGATCTTTACCGAAGAGTTGTATTGGCTGAGCCTGCAGGCACCGGCCTGCGCCGACGACAGCATCACCCTGGCCCGGGCGATCAGCGGCCCGTTGGTGATGGCGCCTCGGGCCAGTTCGCACCTGCGCCGGCGGGTGGAACAGGCGGCCATCGAAGCCGGGCTGGAGCTCAAGGTGCAATACGAGCAACAGACCGCCCAGGGCGTCAGCAGCCTGGTGCGCAGTGGCCTGGCGGCAACCATCGGCAACTGGCCGGCGGTGGAAGAGAACCCGCAGCAAATGGCCCGCCGGATTGTCGAGCCGAGCGTGCGACGCACCTTGTCGATCGCCTACTCGACCCACAAGCCCCTGACCTTTGCCGCCTCGTGCATGCGCGATCTGGTGCGCGCCCTGCTGATCGAAGTGGTGCAGTCAGGGCGCTGGAAAGGTGAGTTGATCGAACGCCAGCAAGAACCGCAGGACGCTTGAGAGCGTTCAGCCGCGCAGGGCGATGACGGGCAGAGGCAACTTGAGCTGGTTGCGCGAACGCTGAGGGTTCATGGTCAGCAGGCCGATCAGGCCGGCGCTGACCAGGATCGCGCCACAGACCATGAAGCCGTGGGCATACCCGTCACCGTCGATGCCTTGGGCATTCTGTAGCAGAAACCCGGTGACCACCGGCGCCGCCAGACCGGCCAGGGAGCCGCAGGCATTGCCGATGGCGAGCATGCTGCCACGCTGGCCGCTGGGCACCACTTCGGCCAGCATCGCCGGGCCAATGGAATACATGACCAGGGCCAGGCCGCCACTGAACGTCAGGCAACCCATGCGTTCGACGACCGACAGCCCCGGCAACATCAGCGAAGCGGCGAGCAGACCGCTGAGGATCAGGCACACGGAGACGAACACACCCCGGGCCAGCCGTGACGGCAAACCGCGACGCAACAGGCGTTGCGACCACCAGGCCATGATCAGGCTGAGCGGCGTGGTCACCAGCACGAATACCACGAACATCCGCCCGGCGCTCAACGCTGGCATGCCCAAACCTTTCTCCAGATAGGCCGGGACCCAGGTCAGGGTCAGCGCCAGCGACCAGTTGGCGGCAAAGTGGCCGACGTAGTTGCCGATAATCGTCGGGTCACTCAGAAGTCGCCGATACGGGATGCGCCCGTGCGCCGCGGCGGCTTCAGCATTGGCCGGGGCGATATCGTCCAGCTGCCCTTCCTGGCCCAGGCGATACCAGGCCACGCACCAGACGAGGCCGATCACCGCCAGTACGCCGAAGTTGCTGCGCCAACCGTAATGCACACTCATCCACGGGATCAGCAGGCCGGCCACCAGCAGGCCCATGGCGCTGCCCGAATGCAGCAAGGCCACCGGCAGACTGCGCTTGTTATCCGGGAACCATTTGTAGAGGGCGTGGGTGGCCACCGGCGAGGCCGGGCCTTCGCCGATGCCAAGCAGGACCCGGCAGGCAACAATGGTCCACAGCGAGGTGGCAAACAGCATCGGCAGTTGCACCAGGGCCCAGAACAGGCCCATGCCGAGCAACAGGGTGCGGGTAGGTTTGCGGTTGGCGAGAAAGCCACCGAGCACTGCCGAGAGCGAGAACAGCCAGTGCAAGGCGCCACCGATCAGGCCGAACTCTGCCGGGCTCAGTTGCAGTTCAGCCATCATCGGTACGGCGACCAGGCCGATGACCACCTTGTCGAGAAAGTTCACCAACATCATCACCGCCAACAGCGCCGCAATGGTCCAGGCGGCTTTCGGGCGGTAGCTGGATTCGATGCCGAGCATGGGATACCTCAGTTTATTGTTATAGGTCGCCCGCCTAATAGGCGGGCGCAGGTTCATGGGCTCAACCCGGCATCAGGATGCCCTTGGCGATGGTGTTGCGCTGGATCTCGCTGGTGCCGGTGAGAATACGCATCATGCGAGTGGCACGGAACATCCACTCCACCGGATTCCCACGAATCAGACCGGCGCCTCCATGCACTTGCACCGCACGATCGACGATGCGAAACGCCGCCTCAGAGGCATACAGCTTACACATCGGCGCCTGGGTGCGAATGTCGCCGCCAGCATCGTTCAGCGCCGCCGTGGCGTACATCATGCTGCGCGCCGCCAGCAACTCGGTGGCCATGTCGGCGATCATGTGATTGACCGCCTGGAACATGGCGATCGGCTTGCCGAACTGGGTGCGGGTGCGGGCATAGTCGATCGACAGGTTCAGTGCCAGGCCGGCCATGCCGAGCATGGTCGGGCAATGTAGCAGGCGGTTGAGGGTGATCCGCCCCATGGCCAGCTTGAAACCCGCGCCCTCCTCGCCGATACGGTTTTGCACGGGAACCCGCACGTCCACAAGTTCGATATTGCCGTGGCTGCCAGCGCCGGACATCACCTGATAGTCAGCGTCGATGGTCACACCCGACCCCTTGAGGTCGATGAAGAACGCCGAGATACCGGCCGCGCCCTGCCCTGGCCCGGTCACCGCCAGCAACACGGCGATGTCGGCATAAGGCGCGCCGGAGATGTAGCGCTTGGCGCCATTGAGCACGTAGTGATCACCCTCAAGCCGAGCGCTGGTCTTGATCGCACTGGCATCGGAGCCGGCCTCGGCTTCGGTCAGGGCGAAACACACCGCCTTCTCGGCACGGCACACAGGCTGCAGGAACTTCTCGACCTGCACTTCGCTGGCCACCTTGAACAGATGCCCCACCCGCGGCGGGCCGCTCAGCTCGCCCAATACATGAGGCGCCAGCATCGAGCCGGTCAAAATTGCCGCCTCCTTGACCGCGCACAGGTCGACCACGCTCAGGCCCGCACCGCCGAGATTTTCCGGGAGCATGACGTTGTAGAAGCCCAGTTCGCAGGAACGTTTCCAGACATCGGCGAGAATCGCACGTGGGTGCGCTTCACCCCATTGCAGGTTTTCTCTCTTCTCCAACGGGATGATTTCATCACGGATGAAGGCTTGCATGTCGCTGATGATTCGTTGGGCTTTTTCGCTTGGTTCGATCATTTCGGTTCTGCTCCTGCGGCGTCAGATCTTGCGCTGAGTGTTTTTCCAGTAACCATCGCGAACCACCCGGCGCACGACTTTTCCGTTGGGGTTCTTCGGCAGTTCATCGATGAAGTCGACGCTGCGCGGCTTCTTGAAGCCGGCCAGATTCTGCGCGCAGAAGTCGATGACTTGCGCCTCGGTGAGCTGCGCGCCTGGCTTGAGCACCACCACGGCTTTCACCGCCTCGCCCCATTGTTCATCCGGTACGCCGACAACGGCGGCCTCGAAGACTTCGGGCAGGCGGTAGAGCACCTGTTCGACTTCGGTGGGGTAAATATTGAAGCCGCCGGAAATGATCATTTCCTTCTTGCGGTCGACGATGAACACGTAGCCCAGCTCATCGACCGTGGCCAGGTCACCGGTGAGGTAGTACCCATCCTTCATGACCTCGGCGGTGAGTTCCGGCGCCTGCCAGTACCCCTGCATGATGTCGTCGCCCTTGACCACGATCTCGCCGATTTCACCGGGCTGGATGTCCTCGAACGCTTCGTTGACCACCCGCAGGTCAGTCTCGAAATAGCAGCGCCCACAAGAGGACAGCAGGCGCGCGTCGCCATCTTTGACCAGATGGTCCTGCTCGGTCAGCACGGTCACCAGCGAGCAGGTTTCACCTGCGCCATAACCCTGGGCCAGGATGGGCCCGAACACCTCGATGGCGCGCTCTACCAGGGCCGGGGCCATGGGGGCGGCGCCGTACATCACCAGGCGCAGGCTACTCAGGTCGAAGCGTTCGACGCCCTCGACATTGACCAGGCGATTGACCATCGCTGGTACCAGAAACAAGCGCGTAACCCGCTCCTGTTCGATGGTGCGCAACAGCAGTTCGTCGTCGTAGCGCTCGATCAGCAGGTTACAGGCGCCCACCGCCAGCAGCGGCATGATCTGCATCCCGCTGGCGTGGGTGATCGGCCCGACATGGGCCATGACATCATCGGGGCCGGCGCCGCGCACGGGGCTGGCCAGGCTCTTGCGCACCAGCGCCTTGCGATTGCCGTAGGTCAGCATCGCGGCCTTCAGAACCCCGGAGCTGCCCGAGGTGTAGTGCAGCACCGCCAGGGCCTGATCGTCCGGGTCGCTGTTGAACGCGCACGCATCGCCCATGTCGAGCACTTCACGATAGGGAATATCGCCGCCCTCATCGGCCAGCACGATGATCCATTGCAGGTGCGGCAGCGCCGCGCGGTTGGCCGCCAGGGCCTTGGCCACCGCACTGCCGGTAATCACCGCGACGCTGCGTGAATCATCCAGCACGCGCACGATTTCTTCTGGCGACAAGCGTGCGTTGATCGGCACCTTGACCATGGCGGCCTTGTAGAAGGCCACCTCCGCCTCGACCAGTTCGATGCGGTTCATCGCCAGGATCGCCACATGGGCGCCAGGCTCCAGGCCAAGTTTCAACAAGCCGGAGGCCAAGCGATTGCTGCGCGCTTCAAGTTGTGCGTAGGTCAGACGCTGGCGACTGTCGACGACCGCCTCGTTATGCGGCCAGTACCGCGCACTTCGGCTGACTATCTTTCCAAGGTTCACTTTTTATTCTCCGAAGTAGAACGGGGTGGCCGATCTTACAAGTGGAGAAAAAAAGCCCGCCAATACAACTCTTGCGCGGTCCCCCATAACAAAATGGGATGGCTATGGCCTACAACCACTCCTGGATGTTGCGCTCGCACGCCTCGTCCTGGAACAGTTCGACCAGCCGCTTGCTCACCGGCGACAGGTAGCCGCCCGGCCGGGTGATCAGGCCAATGCGCCGGCGCAGGTCGAGGCCACCCAGGTCCAGGTTCAAGGGGGCAAGGCCGGCGGCCTGGGTCATCCGCCCGCATCGCGAAAGGGTCAGGGTCGGCGTGCCGACGATCAATTCGAACAGGGCTTCGCTGCTGAAATCTGCTTCGATGCGCAGGGTCGGCGGTGCCAGGCCTTGCTTGATAAAGGCGTTATCCAGGGCCTGGCGAATGCTGATGTGACCTTCCGGCAACAGCCATTGCTGATCGTGAAGGTCACTGAGCTGCACGTATTTCCTGGCCACCAACGGGTGCTGGGCATCGGCCACCACCGCCAGGCAATCTTCATACAGCACCTGGGTGTCGAAGCCATCGGTGGCGGCCGAGATCGGCATCACCGCCACGTCGATCTCGCCGTTGCGCAGCAGCTCCAGCAGTTCACTGGCCAGGCGCCTGCGCATGCGCAAGCGCGCCGCCGGGCGTTCGCGCAGCAGCCGGCGGCAACTGGCAACCACCAGCGCATCGGGCAACGACGGCGAATAGCCCAGGCGTACCCCGCCCTGCTCGCCGCTGCGGATGCTGCGCATCTCGGCCAGGGCATCGTCGAAGTCGCGGCTCAGGCGCTTGGCCCGGGCGAGAAACAACTCGCCGGCCTGGGTCAGGCGCATGCCGGTGGAGGTGCGTTCGAACAACATGACCCCCAACTGCGTCTCGACACGCCGCACCGCCTTGGTCAGCGAAGGCTGGGTGATACCCAGCTGTTCTGCGGCCTTGCCCACCGTCCCGTACTGTTGGACCGCGATGATGTATTCCAGGTCACGCACGTCCATGACATTCCTCTTGGCTATGGATCTATAGCTGTTGATGCATTGCGCACAGGTATATCGCGCTCTCAGACTGAGTTCAATGTCGGCTCACCATTGAGCTGCGATGCAGGGGCCAGGCGTTCCCTCAAGCTGTACCGCCAGGAGATAACAACAATGAGTTTCACCACACCCGAAGTTCTACCAAGCTGCAAACGCCTGTTGCCTGCGTTGCTGCTGGCCCTGGTCAGTGCCCAGAGCCTGGCCGCGGCCGAGACCAGCGACCCGGTCCGCCTGGGCGTGATGCAAGGTTTTCCGCCTGCTGCCGACAAGCGCGTGACCAAGCAGAATGCCTTCGAATTGCCTAACCTGCGCTGGGCCCTGCGCAATGCCCGGGCATTGACGCCCACCACCGGTATTCGCCGGGCACCCAGCCCCCTGGTCCTGGAAGCGGGCACGCCGGTCGAACTCGACCAGCTGAAATTCACCGTCGGCGAGCAAACGCTGTCGCTGCCCGAGTACCTGCAGGCAACGTTCACCGACGGTTTTATCGTCTTGCATCGCGGCAAACCGGTGTACGAGCGCTACCTCGATTCGTTCGGCCCCGAGCAATCGCATATCTGGGCGTCGATGACCAAGTCGGTGACCGGCCTGCTCGCCGCCAGCCTGATCGCCGAAGGCAAGCTGGCGCCGGATGCCAAGCTTTCCAGCTATGTGTCGGAACTGGCCGGCACGCCGTTTGGCGAAGCGACCGTGCAGCAGAACCTGGACATGCAGGTAGAGGCGGTCTATCCCGCCAAAGTGCCACCGGACATCGGCCTGTTCGCCGCTGCGGGCATCGTGCCGCGCCAGCCGGACATGCCGGACAATATCTACAGTTTCCTGCAGGCCGCCACCCTGCCCGCGCAAGCCAGCGCCACGCCGATCTGGTACTACCAGAATGGCTCGCCGGAAGCCGTGGCCTGGGCGATGCGCCGGGTCACCGGCATGAGCTGGTCGGCCTTGGTCTCGGAACGTATCTGGTCGCAATTTGCCGAAGACGATGCCTACAGCCAGGTCGATGCCCTGGGCACGGAAATGGCCAGCGGTGGTTTGAGCAGCACCCTGCGCGACGCCGCGCGCTTTGCCGAAGCCATTCGCCTGGCCTGGCGCGAAAACGAGCGCACATCGCCTTTCACTCAAGCGGTGCACCTGGCCCTCAAACCCAACGACAACCAGGACCTGATTGCCCAGAGCCCCAAAGGCAAGGACCGCGCCGGTTATGCCTACCGCGATTACTGGTACCAGAAGAATGACGGCGACGGTTCGATCGAAGCCGCCGGGCGTTTCGGCCAGCGCATCTACATCAATCCCAAGCGCGAACTGGTGATCGTCAAGATGTCCTCGGCGCCCGACATGGCCCCCCGCGCCACCAGTGCCGGCGCGGCACCGGTGACCACGCGCCAGGCGGCAGATACCACCGCCGCGTTCAACAGCATGGTCAGCGCCCTGCTCCCCGCCGTGATGTAACGCTGCATTCCGCGACCGGTCCGGCGACCGGTCCGGCGACCGGTCGCTACCCATACCCCTGACGACTCAACAGCACACGGCCGATGCTGGGCCGCGTGCTGCCCGGTGTTCCTATAACAATAATCAAGAGGCAGCCACCATGAGCTCCCAACGAGCCCGCCACAAAACATCCCCGCGTCCCTTGGCAACCTTGCTGCTGACGCCCCTTGCCTACGCACTGTGCAGTCATGCCAGCGCCGGTGAATTCAACTGGGGCGAAGTCAGCGGCCGTTACAACGGCAGCCTGAGCATCGGCGGCGTGTGGAGCGCAGAGAAACCCAGTGCCGACAACATCTTCCAGGGCAACGCCGATGTGATTGGCTACGGCAAGCCCGGCGAATTCAACGCCAGCGGCGGCCGTACCGGCGATGACGGGCGCCTGAACTTTCGCAAGCGCAACCTGGTGTCTTCACCCGTGACCCTGCTGGGCGAGATGGAGCTCAACTGGCGCAACTACGGCGCCTTCATTCGCGGCAAGGCCTGGTACGACTACACCTTGAGCAACCGCGAAGTGGACTTCGGGCATTCGTCCAACGGCTACAAGGCCAACAGCAAACTCGATGACAGTCACTTCGACGAACTGGCCCAGTTCCAGGGGCTGGCCCTGCTCGACGCCTACGTGTTCGGTGACTTCAACATCGGCGATCACCCCTTGAATGCGCGGCTCGGCAACCAGGTGATCAACTGGGGCGAAGGCCTGTACTTCCAGAACGGCATCAACGCCATCAACCCGATCGACGTCGCCGCCCTGCGCCGTCCAGGTTCACAGGTCAAGGAAGGACTGCTGCCGGTACCGATGCTCTACGCCAACCTGGGCCTGACTGACAGCCTCAACCTGGAAACCTTCTACCAGTTGCAATGGCGCCGCACCGTGCTGGAAGGTTGCGGTACCTACTTCTCGACCAACGACTTCATTCCCCAAGGTTGCTTTGGTGTGCCACGGGGCGGCGCCAACGACCCTGCCAGCTTTGCCAACGACCTGATCATCCAGCGTGCCGGCGACAACGAACCGTCCGACGCCGGCCAGTTCGGCCTGGCCCTGCGCTACTTCGCCGACAGCATCGACACCGAGTTCGGTGCCTACGCCATGAACATCCACTCGCGCACGCCCTACTCCAGCCTGATCACCGATTTGCGCCCGGGGCCCGGGGCCGGCTGGTTACCCGGACAGCAGGCCACCAATGGCCGTTACTTTGCGGATTTCCCGGAAGACATCCGCATCTTCGGCCTGAGCTTCTCGACCAACCTGTGGGGCACTTCGGTGTTTGGCGAATACAGCTTTCGTCCCAACCAACCCGTGCAACTGGCCACCGGTGACTTGATACCGGCCTTCGCCGGCAACCCCACCCAGCTCGGCCAGTTGATCGGCCAGGACATCACCCTCGGCCAGGACGCCATCAACGCCACCCCGGGCTCAGCCTACAACGGTTACGACCGGCGCAAGATCTCGCAGTTGTCGCTGGGCGCGATCAAGTCCATTCCCCAGGTGCTGGGTGCCGACAGCTTCAACCTGAGCGGCGAAGTGGGCATGAAATACATGCACGACCTGCCCGGCCTCGACGAGCGCCGCTACGCCAGGGCCGACACCTTCGGTTCCGACCTGGCCAGTGGCAACGCCAGGGGCTGTGTACTGGGGAGCGAAACCAAATACCGCAAGCTCGGCTGCTCCAATGAAGGCTACACCAGCCAATTTGCCTGGGGTTATCGCCTGCGGGCGCAGCTGAACTACCCGGGGTTGCTGGCCGGGGTCAACGTCTCGCCCTACGTCGCGTTTGGCCAGGACATCAAGGGTTGGTCGTACGACGGGGTGTTTTCCGAGGACCGCCTGCTGGGCTCGGTCGGCGCCAAATTCGATTACCTGCAGAAATACTCTGCAGAACTGTCCTGGTCGGGCAGCGGCAATACCCCCTTCGCCGCCACCGACAAGGATTTTGTCTCCCTTAGCCTGCGCATGGGTTTCTGAACGTGAGGTCTACCATGAACATCACTCTACTTCGCGCTGCCGCCTTGGGCAGTGTCCTCAGCCTTTTCAGCGTTGGCGCCATGGCCAAACTCGACAGCGCCGAGGTCGCCCGCCTGGGCCAGGACCTGACCCCCACCGGCGCCGAGAAAGCCGGCAACGCCGACGGCAGCATTCCGGCCTGGACCGGCGGCTTGACTCAGGCTCCGGCCGGTTTCACCCCAGGTCAAGGCTATGTCGACCCGTTTGCCGGCGAGAAACCGCTATACACCGTCAATGCCAGCAACTTCAAACAACACGCGGCGCACCTCAGCCATGGCTACCAGGCCATGCTGGCGAAGTATCCGGACTTTTCGATGCCCGTGTACCCCAGCCACCGCACCGCGGCCCTGCCACAGAGCGAATACGTGCAGATCCGCAAGGAAGCCGCCGGGGTCAGCCTCGCCGCTGACAACAACGGACTGGCCGGTTATGAAAAAAGCAGCGTGCCCTTCCCTGTTCCCAAGACCGGGGTGCAAGTGCTGTTCAATCATTTCGTGCGCTACCGCACCGGTGGCTACCAGTACTACCCCACCGAGATGGTGGTGCAAAGCAACGGCAACTTCACCCCGATCCGTCGCGAGGTCAAAGCCGTCATGGCCTCGGCCATGGGTAACCCGGAGCCCAACCGGCTCTACTATTACCTGGGCAAGGTAACGTCGCCGGAAAGCGTGGCTGGCGGCCAGACCCTGATCCACGAACCCATCGACCAGACCCGCGAACCCCGCCTGGCCTGGACCTACAACCCGGGACAACGTCGCGTGCTGCGCGCGCCGGAAGCAGCCTATGACTCGCCCCTGGGCACCTCGGACGGCCTGCGCACCTACGACACCATCGACATGTACAACGGCGCGACCGACAAGTACGACTGGAAGCTGGTCGGCAAGCAGGAAATGCTCGTGCCCTACAACACCTACAAGCTGGCCAGCCGCAGCCTCAAGTACAAGGACATCATCCAGGCCAACCATCTCAACCAGGATCTGCTGCGCTACGAGATGCACCGCGTCTGGGTGGTCGAGGCGACCTTGAAGCCGAGCGAGCGGCACATCTACGCCAAACGGGTGTTCTACGTCGACGAGGACAGCTGGAGCATCCTTGCAGCCGACCTCTATGACGGTCGTGGCGAACTGTGGCGGGTCCAGGAAGCCCACAGCCTGCAACGCTACGACGTGCTTTCGGCGATCCATGTCAGCGAAGTGATCTACGACCTGCAAGCGCGCCGATATGTGGCCTACGGGCTGGAAAACGAAGAGCGCAGTGCCACCTTCGGCCTCACCGCCAAGCTGACCGATTTCAGCCCTTCCGCCTTGCGCCGCTCGGGTCGCTGACCCGCCACCGAGCCTTCGGGGTGGTCTTGCGACCATCCCTCGCCGCTTTTGAGACCTGCGATGAATACACCTACCTTTACTCGCCGCGCCCTGTTCCTCAGTGCCGCGTTGCTGTCGACGACCACCTTTGCCTCGCCACTGGCGGACCGGCTCGAACGGCCTTCCCGATTGACTGCCAAGGCGCAGTTCGCGCCGCTGATCGATGTACAGCGGGTGGGTGATCAACTGGTCATGGTCGGGGCCGAGGGCCACATCCTGTTGCGCAAGGCCGATGGCCAGGTCGAGCAAACCAGGGTTCCCGTCGATCTGCTGCTGACCGCCGTGCACTTTGTCGATGATCGCCAGGGTTGGGCGGTAGGTCACGACGGTGTGGTGCTGCACAGCGACGATGGCGGTGTGACCTGGACCCGGCAACTGGACGGCAGAGTGATAAATGCGCTGATGCTCGAATGGGCGCAAGGCGAAGTCGAGCGCCTGCAGGCGGCTGCCTCGGTCGACGAGCAGGCACTGGAGAGCGCGCGCTTCGCCCTCGATGACATCGGCGCCGGTGCCGAGGCCGGGCCCTCTCGCCCCTTGCTCGACGTGTGGTTTCGCAACGCTCGCGAAGGCTGGGTGGTCGGCGCCTACGGCACCTTGCTGCATACCGCCGATGGCGGCAGCACCTGGGCCTATGTCGCCGGTCTGGACAACCCCGACCGCCTGCACCTGAACAGCGTGATGGGCCTGGACAACGGCGACCTGTTGGTGGCCGGTGAAGGCGGACGGCTGTATCGACAGTCCGCTGGCCTTTGGCAACCGACGCAAGTGCTGACCCCGGCCTCGCTGTACAAACTGACCCAATTGCACGACGGCCAGGTCCTGGCCATGGGGTTCGGTGGCGCACTGCTGCGCAGCCGGGACCACGGACAGCACTGGCAGGCCATCACGCTGCCCAGCGCCACCAGCCTGTATGGCGCCGAGCAACTGGCCGACGACAGCCTGTTGCTCAGCGGCCAGGCGGGCCTGCTACACAGCAGGGACCTGCAGCACTTTCGCGTGTTGCAACCGCGCAACAAGGCCGTCTGGCTGGGCGCGGCCACTTTACCTGACGGCACCCTGGCGCTGGTCGGCAGCCGCGGCTTGCGCCTGCTCGGGCGAGAAGAAATCAAGGAGTACCTGCAATGAACGCCCCAGCCAAACATCCTTCGAGCCATGAATCACGCTTGATGTGCGCCCTGGAGCAGGCCCTGTTCGGCAACCGCGTGGCCGTGCTGCTGCTGTTCCTGCTGGTCTCGCTGCTGCTGGGTTACAAGGCCCTGGCACTCAAGGCAGACGCCAGCTTCACCCGGATGATTCCCACCCACCACCCGTACATCCAGAACTACCTGCGTTTCGAAGAAATACTGCGCCCGCAAAGCAATGTGCTGCGCATCATCGTCGAAAACCCCGAGGGCGAGATCCTCACTCCGGCGTTCCTGGAGACCCTGCGCGAGGTCACCGACAAGGTCTTCTACATTCCCGGGGTGGACCGCGGCAAGCTCAAGTCATTGTGGACCCCCAATGCCGTGTGGTCCGAGGTCACCACCGAGGGCGTGCGCAGTGGCCGGGTCATTCCCGACGGCTACGATGGCAGCCCCAAGGCCCTGGCCCAGGTGCGGCAGAACATCCTGCGCGCCAATATGCTGGGCAGCCTGGTGGCCAACGACCTGCGGTCCACGATCATTCGCGTATCGTTGCTCGATACCGATCCACAAACCGGCCAGGCCCTTGACTACGGCGCCTTCAGCCAGGCCCTGGACCAGCAGGTGCGCGAGCGCTTCGCCGCCCAGGGCGTGACCATCCGGGTGATCGGCTTTGCGCAGATCATTGGCGATTTGCTGGCGGCAGCCGCAAACATTGCCCTGTTCTTCGCCCTCACCGTGGTGCTGATCAGTGCCCTGCTTTATGCCTATTGCCGGTGCTGGCGCAGCACCCTGGTCACCGTCTTCACCTGCCTGCTCACTGTGGTGTGTCAACTGGGCATCCTCAGTCTGCTGGGCTACGGCCTCGACCCCTACTCGATCCTGGTGCCCTTCCTGATTTTCGCCATCGGCATCAGCCATGCGGTGCAGAACATCAACCTGATGGTCAGTGAATCGGCCATGGGCCACGGGCCGATGGAAGCCTCGCGGCGCACCTTCCGGGCGCTGTTCATTCCTGGCACGACCGCGCTGCTGGCTGACGCGGTGGGTTTCATCACCCTCATGGTGATCGATATCGGCGTGATCAAGCAGCTCGCGATCACCGCCAGCATCGGCGTGTTCGTCGCCATCTTCACCAAGATGTTCCTGCTGCCGGTGTTGATGTCCCATGTCGGCGTCAGCACTCCTGCCACGGCCCACCAGCACGCTCGGGCCAAGGCTTCATGGCCAGTGTTCCGACGCCTTGCCGCGGTCGTCGAACCGCGCCTCGCGGTGCCGCTGGTGCTGGCAAGCCTGGTGCTGTTGACCCTGGGTTATCAGGCGCGCCAGGACCTGAAGATCGGCGACCTCGACGGCGGAGCCCCGGAGTTTCGGCCCCAGGCCCGCTACAACCAGGACAACGCCTACCTGCTCGCCCACTACACCACCAGCACCGATGTCTATGTGCTGATGTTCAAGACGGCGGCCGAGCAATGTTCACGTTTTGCCGCCGCCGACCTCGCCCATCAGCTCGAACAGCAGCTGCGTGAGATCGAAGGTGTGGAGTCGGTGCAATCGCTATACGACACCATGCGTTTCAACATCGTCGCCCGTAACGAGGGCAACCCGAAATGGGCAGAGCTTTCTCGCGATCCGTACGTGATGAACAATGCCCGCTCGGGCGTACCGGCCGAACAGGTCGACAGCGACTGCAGCATGGTGCCCATCAGCCTCTACCTGCGCGACCACAAGGCCGAGACGCTCAACCGGGTCGGCGACGCCGTCGAACAGTTCAGGCGTAACCATCCCGACAGCCAGTTCGAGGTGCTCCAGGCCGCCGGTAATGCCGGCATCGAAGCCGCGACCAACAGCGTCATCCAGCATTCCGAAAAGCTGATGCTGGTACTGGTGTTCGTGATCATCTCGCTGGTGGTGTTGTGGGAGTTCAAATCGCTGAAGGTCACCTTCGCCCTGATGGCGCCCCTGTACCTCTCGACCGTGCTGTGCGAAGCGGTGATGGCGAAGATGGGCCTGGGGGTGAAGATCGCCACCCTGCCCGTGATCGCCCTGGGGGTCGGTATCGGCGTCGACTACGGCATCTACCTCTACAGCCGCATGGAAAGCTTTCTGCGTCAAGGCATGGAACTGCGTCAGGCCTACTTCGAAACACTTAAAACCACAGGGACATCAGTGGCCTTTACCGGCATCACCCTGGCACTGGGGGTGGGCACCTGGGCGTTCTCGTCGTTGAAATTCCAGGCGGACATGGGGCTGTTGTTGGTACTGCTGTTTGTCTGGAACATGGTGGGGGCGTTGGTGCTCATGCCGGCACTTGTATCGTTGCTAGGGGTCAGGCAATCCACCACCGCTACCCGCTCCCTTACACCGTCTAATAATCAGGAAAATCGCTCTGATAACACACTGGCGAGCTAGGTTCCGCGAACCGGTCCAACTCATCTTCCAGCCATTGAGCCAGGACAATTGCATTGTTCGCCTGCAGATCCCTGGCCGCAAAAACCAGGGTAAGCGTGCCCCTTTCGGCGAGCAGCATCAATTGCCACCAGCCCTGCGGTTTGACCGCCAGCTCCCGCCGATAGGCAACGGTGAACTGCGAAAAGATGATTTTTTTGCTGTTGTAGGCTTTGCTTAATTCCGTTGAGGGGGCGACATCGGGGAGCCATTCCGTCAATTGAAGACTGTCCTTTGGACAGTTGCGCGGCCACAGGCGGTCAACCAGCACACGGTTTCCGTCTCCGTCAATCACGTCTGCATAGGCACTCTTGCACTGAATCATCGCGGTATGTTCCTTTCTGCTCCTACAAAGTTCTGGGCAAAATCGCGGTGAATGCATTCACCGCGATTACTGTAGGAGCGAGCCTGCTCGCGAAGAATCTGAAAGCACCGCGGGGCATCAGATTTCCCGCGTTATCGTTAACGACCATCGCGAGCAAGCTTCGCTCCTACAGGCCTTGCCGCTTACCTCAGCGACTTGAATCCGGCCCGGACTTCCTGTGAGAACAGTGCCGGCTGTTCCCATGCGGCAAAGTGCCCACCGGTGGTCACTTCATTGTAATGCACGAGGTTGGGATAGGCCTGCTGCGACCAGCTTTTCGGCGCCGCATACAGTTCATCGGGAAACACGCTCACCGCAACCGGGATCTTCACGCCCTTGACCGCGAAGAAGGTCGACCTGTTCTCCCAATATAACCGAGCGGAGGAAATGGCTGTGTTGGTCAGCCAGAACAGCGTGATGTTGTCGAGGACGTCATCGGGGGTCAGCCCTTGCGCTTGCCCGTCAATGGAACGCGCGATCATCTCGTAGCTTTTCGGATCGTGATCAAGCATGAAGGCCGCCAGGCCGACCGGGGAATCCGTGAGGCCTGTCAGTGACTGAGGCCTGTCGCCCATCATGATCGCATAGCCGATGTGCTTGTAGGTGAAGGCGAGTTGATCCGCCGCGCGCTTCTCCTCCTCGGAAAGACCGCTGGGTACCGGCTCGCCACGAAACAACGCCGCATCGATTTCAGGCGGGATGACCCCAGGCATGTTCGAGTGAATGCCGATCAAGCCGGCTGGCGCCTTGACAGCCATCAGGTCGACGACAATCGAACCCCAATCCCCGCCTTGCGCTCCATAGCGGGCGTAGCCCAGACGCTTCATCAGCTCGATGTAGGCATCGGCGATACGCTCGGGGTTCCAGCCGGTCTCGGTCGGCTTCTGCGAGAAACCATAACCAGGCATCGATGGAATCACCAGGCTGAACGCATCGTCTGCACTACCACCGTGCGCCGTCGGATCGGTGAGTGGCCCGATGACTTTCATCAACTCGATCACCGAGCCAGGCCATCCGTGCGCCATCAATAGTGGCAGCGCGTTCTCATGTTTTGAGCGCACATGAATGAAATGTATGTCCAGGCCATCAATATGGGTAATGAAGTTTGGAACTGCGTTTATTTTCGACTCAATGACTCGCCAGTCATACCCGGTTGCCCAGTGCCTGGCCAGTTTCTGGATTGTCGCCAGTTGCACACCTTGCGAGGTGTCATCGACGGTTTCCTTGTCCGGCCAGCGGGTGGCTGCAATACGTCTGCGCAACTCTGCAAGTTCAGCCTGCGGGGCGTAAAAATGAAAGGGACGTATTTCAGCGGCATCACTGTCTATTGAAGTTGGGGTCATAGCGTCAAGATTCCTGGGCGCAAAGAGATACGCAGAGCCAACTTTTGATTGGCAACTGTGATTGGTTTTAATGAGATGTAGGTTTAATAAAGTCAGCTATCTAACTGACAAAGTTGATTTTATAGGCACAACTACAGTGCGAATAGAACGGAAAAAACGATCACCTTCACCTTTTCCGGTCACCGCCGTTTGTCGCAGGCGCCACATTAGCTTTGACACCCTTGTGTCTTTGCTTGAATATTAGTCGCATACGATTTGATCGCTTACGATTTTAACCCTTGGAGATTCGGCCATGAGCACCAGCCACAACCTGTTTATCCCTACCGAACGCGCTTGCCATGGCCACAACGGTAACAACTGGATCACTCCCGGAGGCGGTGCTGCATGAAACTGGTTCAACTTCGAGCCTTCTGCTCAGTGGTCGACATGGGCAGCTTTCGTTCGGCGGCGCGCGAACTGGACGCGGCCCAAAGCACGTTGACTGAGTCGATTCAAAGCCTGGAAAGAGAACTGGGAGCAACCTTGTTGGTACGCTCCAACCAGGGCATCAGCCTGACATCCGCCGGCAAGGTTTTCCTGACCCGGGCCCGCTCGATCATCCTGGACTGCGATCGCGCGGTACAAGACGTCCGCCAGTGCAATGGCATGCCCGAAGGCCAGATCGCATTGGGCGTCACAGCGGAACCTTTGGCGGCGTGCCTGATGCCGGTCTTCAGCAGTTTTACCCGTCGGTTTCCCCAGGTGCGGCTACACGTCGCCAGTGGCAAGAGCAGGATGTTGATCGAGATGATTCGCGCTGGCCGACTCGACTTCGTGATGTGCCCCCTGGCGCCCAACGTCTGTGATATCGACCTGCACATCGAGCGGCTCTACCGCTGCAAAACCAGCGTCATTGCGCGCAAGGGGCATCCCCTGGCGGATGCTCGCTCGCTGCACGACCTGATCGATTGCCAGTGGGTCAGCGTGCGCCCGGCCGGGGTTGCTGGTAGCGCGGAGAAGCATCTGCTCGAGTTGTTCAGCGCCCAAGGCTTGCCACCGCCCAAGATCGCGATCACGACCGAATCGCTCCTGGAAATCCTGCACATCATTTCCGAGACGGACTACCTCACCATCGAGCCCGGCATGCTTGCCGACATGAAGCTGTTTTCCTCATCGCTGGTCAGCATTGCGATTGGCGAGACTCTGGAATCGAGTGAGGTGTGCCTGATCAGCCGCCGCGTGTCACCCTTCACCCAGGTGACACAGGAACTGACCAGCATGCTGATTTCCTACTCGCGTTTGCGTCATCGTGCCAAAGGCTGAACCCCGAATCGGCTCGGATAAAGAATCGAAAAGCATCTCTGACGGTCGAAAATCGCCGAATGAGGGTAATTCCTGGGTAAAAAATCGCCTTCCATCGCTTCGGCGTAACGCTGGATCCAAAAAACTTGCGAGCCACCGGGCCTGTTCTACACTGCGAAAGGTTCGCAATTACACTGTGCGCCACACCGGACGTGGCCTTGCGCATTGCCCGGTGTGTCTCCTCGTCACCTTCGGCAACGCACGGGCGGACCCCACAGGTCGTTCCTCGCCAAGCCAACGAAGGTCGCGATCATGCCCAGAGCTCTCAGCGTCCGTTCCTTTGCACTCCGCGCGAGCGTATTCGCTCTGGCATTGAGCGGTTGTGCGACCCAGCGCTCCACTGAACCTGCGTCCCCGCCCCTGCGACAGAATCCCGAGTTCACCTACGATGCCAGTGGCGTGACTCACGCCACGCTGACGGCGGCCGAGCAGCCGGTCAATGTGGGCAACGAGCGCTACGTGTCCCTGGTGTTCAACGGCGACTACGATTCGCCGCTGATTCGCACACGCCCGGGCGGGACCATGGCGATTCGCCTGGATAACCGCATGGACGAGATCACCAACCTGCATTTCCACGGCATGCAGGTCTCGCCCCTGGACCAGGGCGACAATATTTTCCGCGTGACCCGCCCGCACCAAGTCGGTGAGTACAACGTCAAGCTGCCGCTCGCTCATAGTCCCGGCGCCTATTGGTATCACAGTCATTTCCATGGCGGTTCCCAGCGCCAGGTGTCGGCGGGCATTGCCGGGCCGATCCTGGTCGACGGCATGCTTGATCCGTTCCCCGAACTCAAGGGCATCGAGGAACAGGTGCTGGTGCTGCGCAATTTCCAGAAAACCCTGACCGGCAAAGTCGCCAGCGAGATCATCACCAGCGCCCCGTCGATCCGCACGATCAACGGCCAGGAAGTCCCCACCATCGACATCAAGCCGGGCGAAACCCAGCTCTGGCACTTCATCAACATTGCCGCCAACCAGTACTTTCGCATCCGCATCAACGGCCAGACGATGCAGGTGCTGTCCCGAGACGGCAATACCGTAACCCGCCGGGTCGAGACCAAACAGGTGCTGATCGGGCCATCGGCGCGCTTCAGCGTGCTGGTTGTCGGGCCGCCAGCGGGCACCTATGAAGTTGAAGCGGGTTCGGGCAATACCGGGCCGGCAGGCGATGATTACCCTTCGGCCAAACTGGCGGTCCTGCGCTCCAGCGGTGAACAGGTGGCGACCAAGCAGATCACCAGCCCCTACCCGCCCGCCGAGGACTTCAGCAAGATCGCGGTGAACAAGACGCGGCAGTTCGCCTTCCAGGACTCGGACACCGACCCCAATGCGTTCCTGATCAACGGCACGCGCTTCGAGCTTGACCGGGTCAATACCACGGTCAAGCTCGGTGACGTCGAGGAATGGCGGCTGTTCAACCCCTCCCAGGAGTTGCACCAGTTCCATATCCACCAGGTGGACTTCCAGGTCACCGAGATCAATGGCAAGGCGGTGCAGTTCAGCGGCTATCGGGACAACGTGTTCATTCCCGCCACGGGCTCGATCACCGTACGCATCCCCTTCCGCGACCCGGTGATTCTCGGCAAGTTCGTCTATCACTGCCACATCCTCGAACACGAGGACGGCGGCATGATGCAGGCGATCCAGGTGGTCAAGCCCGAGGACTACGAGCAGGCGGTCAAGCTCGAACCCCTGGGTGGCCTGTACGGTGAAAACAACCAGTTGTGCTCCTACCTGCGCAACACCGGACAGGACTCGAAAGCGTCCAGCCCGCTCATCAAATAAAGGGGGGGCGCCATGAGCAACTATCGCTTGGCTGTGTTGTTGCTGGGATCGGTGTGCGGCGTCGAGGCGACGCTGGCCGATGACGGGCAGTACCCCAACGTCGGCATGGATTACGACGCGACCTTTCAATATGACCACGTGCATGCCGATTCGCCCCAGGGCGGCAATCGCAACAGCACGGACGCCTACCCGGACATCAACACCACGTTCTACTTTCGCTTCACCCACGACCAGCAGATCCAGCTGTCCACCGAGATCAACCCCATCGCCGGACCCGAGCCCGGGCAAAAGCGCTTTTTCGAAGACGTGGGGCTGGTGATCAACGACCTGAACTACTACCAGAACAACGCAAACTCGGCGTTCTCGGTCGGCAAGTTCCACGTGCCGTTCGGACGTGCGCAGGATCAGGCGCCGGGCCTCTACACCAATGATTACGTCAGCACCTACGACCTCGACGGCATGCTCGGCGGCACCGTGGCGTACCGGTTTTTCGACCAGAAGCTGGGCATGATCGAGCCCAACCTGAGCCTGTACACCGCGGACAATTCGTTTCTCGGTCGCCCCTATCTGCGCCATGGCGAGAAACTGCAACGCAGCGACGGCGGTCCCTCCAATACCGGCAAGCTCGACTCCTGGGCGCTGACGGTGAACTGGATTGCGATCCCGGCGGTGCCTTATCTGGAAATGCAGGCCGGCTATATGTTCAACAAAAAGGCCGAGGACCAGACGCAACCTGATCCGCCGGGGGAAGACGACGAAACCATCAAGATCGCGTCCGCCCGCTACATCTGGGCCTATGAACCGAGCACGGATCTTGAGCCAACGCTGGAAGGGCGTTACTTCGATATCGTGCCCTTCATCGAATTCGCCGACGTCGACAATGAAGATGGCATCAAGGGCAACGACACCCGCTACCTCACCACATCGCTGACGTTCGATTTCGGTGACTGGTCCTTCGGCGCGACCCGCACCGACAAGCATCGCCAATCGACGGGGAGCGCCGATCGGCAGGATTACCTCAACGAGCTGAGCCTGACCTACAACATCACAGGGCAGATCAAGCTGGGGCTGTCGGCCGGCACCCAGAAAGAGGATGGCCAGATGTCCGAGCTTGTCGGCCTGGCGCTGACCTATTCCGGAGGGTATTGATCGATGAGGTGGCTATACGCGGCAGCGGCCCTGCTGTTGGTGGGGCTGGTAAGCAGTACCGGTGCCGCAACTCGCAGCGACATCGGCGGGCCGTTCCAGCTGACCAATCAAAATGGCCAGCGGGTCAACGAGCGCAGCTTCGGCGAGCCGGTGCTGCTCTACTTCGGCTTCATGACCTGCCCGGCCATCTGCCCCACCGACCTTGCGAAAATGGCCCGCATCAGCCGGCAATTGCAACAACGGCAAGGCATCAAGGTGCGGCCGGTCTTCGTCACCATCGACCCGGAACGTGACACCCCCGGCAAACTCAAGGCCTACGTGAAATACTTCGCCAGCGATTTCGTCGGCCTGACCGGCTCGGCGCAAGAGATCGCCCGGATCACCGATGCCTACCACGTGTATTACAAGAAAGTGCCGTCGGGCGACAAACCGGACCAGTACATGATGGACCACTCGACCATCCTGTTTTTACTCGACAGCCAGGGCCGCTACCTCAAGCACTTCGGGCGAGGGATGGATGAGAAGGACATAGAGCAACAGGTGATCACCGCGCTGGCTGACGGAACATGACATGAACGAAAAAAAGTCGTCGATCAGCTTGAATGAAGATATCTGCGTGCATGTCTTTACCGCTTCGGCGGCCATGGTGGGCGTATGCATTACGGTTATCGGAATTTTCCAGGTGGTGACTACGCTGAGAAGTGAAGACTCCCTGGGTGACGACTTTCTTGCGATGAACGCCATCCTGTACTTGATTACGACACTTCTGTCCTACTGGGCGCTGCGCACTAGCAACTTTAACCGTAATCATTTTCTGGAAAAACTGGTCGACGTTCTCTTCCTTATCGCCTTGACCTGTACCACGGCCATTGCTGGGTTCATCACCTGGGCGATTACCGTGCATTAGGGGCTGGAACAAGCGCGCGGACGAATCGGCATTCGGCTTCCGACGCTTCATTGCTGGAGGGTTGTTCAAGCACGAATCCGCAGCGGGTCAGTACTTTTCGCGAGCCTACATTGTCCTTGAACACATAAGCCACCAGTTGCGTCAGTTGCCAACGCGCCTGTGCCTCCTCGATCAGGTGTTTGAGCGCCTGGGTCGCCAGTCCCTGGCCGCAAGCGTCGCGACCGATCCGATAGCCCACCTCTGCAGAACTCGTCGATGGGTCTATGCCTTTCAAGTTTGCTCGCCCTACGAGCCGTTCACTGCTGTCTTCAATAACGAACGGGTGCCAGGTGCCGATGGCAAATCCGGATAAATAGCCTTCGATATGTTCGGCGACACCTTGCAATGAGTAAAAAGAAGGGTCGCGCGCATCGATATGCGATTCGAACCATTCGCGGTTGCGGGTTTCGAATGCCAGCAAGGCTTGAACGTCTGTACTTTTCAGCTCGCGAATCGTGAATGTGTCCATGCATCAACTCTCCTGTACTTGAGGCCCAAGCGTGGCCGTCAGGTACCGTAATGCCTGGCGGAAGACCGGATGACAATCGGCAAACGGCAATTCATCAAGTGGCGCCCAGAAGAAGCTGAAGGCGTGGCCATGGTCATCGAGGGTCTGGTGGGTCCATTGCTCCGGCAGTGGCCCCTGTGCCTGGCACAGGTGAAAGGACCATACCTGCTCGAGGTGTTCGGCGTTCCAGCAACCCAGGTCACTGAGAACCGTGGCGTCGTCAATGCCGGACTCCTCGCTCAACTCCCGAAGAGCGGCCTCGGCGGGTGTTTCACCTGGCTGGATGGTGCCTTTGACCAGCTGCACGCCTGCCAGGGGATGGCGGAACAGAAGGATGCGGGGCCCGGCAATGCGGGAGAGGATGACGGGGCAAGCCTTGTTGGGTGACATGGCGACGTCCTTATCGACAATGAAGCCAGCATCATACGGCGTTTGACATGCATTTGTAGGAGCCAGGCTTGCCGGCGAAGGCGGCCTTGAATGCTGCGTCGGTCTTTCGGGCGCCTTCGCCGGCAAGCCGGGCTCCTACAGAAATTCACATCAATTTTTCTTGCCCCCTCAGACCCGGAGCCTGTCCGTCAACTTGTGACGACCTCCATCGGAGCCTCTACCAACGTTGATCCATGCCGCGTCAAAGTCTGTGGGAGATTTTTGTGTGAGTACATATCCGTTGCTGCGGTAACGGCCACCTATGGTTTCGCCCTTACGGCGACTCCCTTTTTCAAACGCCAAAAAGGAAGCAAAAGGCTTTGCCCCACC
>NZ_AKJF01000130.1 GCF_000282475.1 Pseudomonas sp. GM78 | reverse complement strand
GGCAAAGCCTTTTGCTTCCTTTTTGGCGTTTGAAAAAGGGAGTCGCCGTAAGGGCGAAACCATAATTGGTCGTTACCGCAGCAATGGATATGTACTCCGACATCAAATAACAGGACGGCTGTCAGGTCGCCCTCGCCCGCAGGCCAGGCCGCTTTTGTGACCGGTGGTCGATACACCTCGGCCTGCCGTTCAATTTGCGCTTAGCTGTAGGGATAACCCCAAGGCGCGCGTAGGTTCCTGATCGCCACAGCGGCGCCAACTTCAGAACACCGTGAGTCTGAGGACCTTCGCAATGCTGACCTTGAACATCAATGGCAAGGACCAGGAGCTGGATGTCCCTGCAGACATGCCGCTGCTCTGGGTCCTGCGCGATGTCGCGCACCTGACCGGCACCAAGTTCGGCTGCGGCATGGCCCAGTGCGGCGCCTGTACCGTGCACGTCGACGGCACGCCGTTGCGCTCCTGCATCACGCCGGCCACAGCCGTGGCCCATGGGCAGAAAATCCTCACCATCGAAGGCCTGTCCACCGACGGCTCGCACCCGGTGCAACGAGCTTGGGCCGAACTCGACGTGGTGCAGTGCGGCTACTGCCAGTCCGGGCAGATCATGTCGGCAGCGGCCTTGTTGGCCAAGATCCCGCAACCGACCGACAGCGACATCGACCAGGCGTTGTCGGGCAATATCTGTCGTTGTGGTACCTATCCAAGAATCCGCGCCGCGATCAAACGCGCCGCCCAATTGGGTTGATGGCCATGAACAGCATCGATCCGCTGTCGCGTCGAGGTTTCCTCAAAGGTAGCGCCGTACTGGGCGGCGGGCTGGTGGTGGCATTCATCATCCCGGGTGGCCATCGCTTTGCTCAGGGCGCGGAAAATCAGGGCAACGTGTTCGCACCCAATGCGTTCCTGCGCATCGGCAATGACAACAGCGTCACCGTGTTGCTCGGCCACTCGGAAATGGGCCAGGGCATCTGGACCGGGTTGACCATGCTGATCGCCGAAGAACTGGATGCCGATTGGTCAAAAATCCGCGTCGAGCACGCACCGGCTTCAGCCGCCGACTACGGTCTGGCCGGGTTCGGCGGCATGCAGATCACCGGCGGCTCGACTTCGACCTGGATGGAATTCGACCGCTACCGCCAGGCCGGTGCGGCAGCGCGGTTGCTGCTGGTCGAGGCCGCGGCCAAGCGCTTCAATGTCGCGCCCTCCGGGATTCGCACCGAGTCAGGCGTGGTGATAGCCGGCGACCAGCACGCCACCTACGGCGAACTGGCCGATGACGCCGGCAAGCTAACGGTGCCGGACCCCGCGACCATCAAGCTGAAGGAGGCCAAGGACTGGAAAATCATCGGCAAACCCACCAAGCGCCTGGATACACCGGAGAAAATCACCGGACGCGCCAAATTCGGCATGGACGTGCAGTTCGACGGCCTGATGACCGCGATGGTCGCGCGTTCGCCGGTGTTCGGTGGCAGCGTCAAATCCTTTGAAGGCGCCGAGGCGCTGGCGATACCCGGCGTGCACAAAGTGGTGCAGGTGCCGACCGGCGTGGCGGTGATCGCCGATCATTACTGGGCGGCGAAACTGGGGCGTGATGCGCTGCACGTCGAGTGGGACCTGGGGCCGAACGCAAAGCTGGACAGTGAGCAATTGCTCGAAGAGTTTCGCAAACTCGCGGCCACGCCCGGGCTGCCCGCCAGCCAGGCCGGCGATACCCAGGCTGCACTGGCCAAAGCGGTCAAAACGATCGACGTCGAGTACAGTGTGCCCTACCTGGCCCACGCGCCCATGGAGCCGCTCAACTGCACCGTGAGCATCACCCAGGACAAATGCGAGATCTGGACCGGCACGCAGTTCCAGACCCTGGACCAGATGATCGCCGGCAAAATCACAGGGCTCAAGCCCGAGCAGGTCGTGATCCATACAGAGTTCCTAGGCGGCGGTTTTGGCCGGCGGGCCAACCCGACCTCGGACTTTGTCGCCGAAGCGGTGCAGGTCGCCAAGGCCGCGGGCGGGCTGGTGAAAACGGTATGGGCGCGGGAGGATGACATCCGGGGCGGCTATTATCGCTCGGCGTTCCTGCATCAGGCGCGCGTCGGCCTGGGCGCGGATGGCCTGCCGCTGGCGTGGAAGCATGTGCTGGTCGGACAGTCGATCATGGCCGGTACCTCACTCGAAGCCTCGATGGTCAAGAACGGCATCGACAAGACGTCCGTGGAAGGCGTGGCGGACAGTCCCTATCTGCAGGGGCTGGCCAATCATCAGGTGGACCTGCATTCGCCAAAGACCGGCATCAGCGTGTTGTGGCTGCGCTCGGTGGGGCATACCCACACCGCCTTCGTCATGGAGTCGCTGATCGACGAACTGGCCGCCGCAACCAGCAAGGACCCGGTGGAGTACCGGCGGAGCTTGCTCAAGGCGCACCCGCGGCATCTTGGTGTATTGAACCTGGCGGTGGAGAAGGCCAACTGGAAGGCGCCGCTGCCGGACGGCCATGCCTTGGGCGTGGCCGTGCATGAGTCATTTGGCAGCTACGTGGCCCAGGTTGCCGAGGTCTCCCAGGATAATTTGGTGATTCGTGTGCACCGGGTGGTGTGTGCGGTGGACTGCGGGATTGCGGTCAATCCGCAGAGCATCGCGGCGCAAATGGAGTCGTGCATCGCCTTCGGCCTGGGCTTTACCTTGCACAGCAAACTGACGATCAAGGACGGCAGGGTTGTGCAGTCCAACTACCACGATTACCAGGTGCTTCGGCTCAACGAGATGCCCGTGGTCGAAGTGCATATCCTGCCCAGCAGCGAAAAACCCGGTGGCATTGGCGAGGCGGGTGTGCCGCCCACGGCGCCGGCGGTGGCCAACGCGGTGTACGCCCTGACCGGGCAACGCCTGCGTGAGCTGCCGTTGCAACTGTCGGGGGTGTGAGATGAAACGACACCATTGGTTGCTCGGCTCGGTGCTGCTGATTTGCCTTTTTATCTATGCCACGGAGCTGTTCGCCGAAGACAAGGAGGCCGTGAAGGCCTTCGACACGGTTCGTCAGGTGTTCCAGAGCCCCCGTTGCCAGAACTGCCACATTCCCGGTGATTCTCCGTTGCAATTCGATGCCGGAACGCCCCATGCGATGAACGTCGTGCGCGGCATGGACGGCAAGGGCGCGGCGGGTTTGCCCTGTGCCAGTTGCCATGCCGAGGCCAATCCTCCGGCCAGTTACGGCCCGAAAGCGCCACCCGGCGCGCCGCATTGGAGCTTGCCGCCGGCGGCGCACAAAATGGCCTGGATCGGTCTGCCACCCGACCAGCTGTGCAGCATGATCAAGGACCGCGCGAGCAACGGTGACCGCGATTTCGCGGCGCTGGTCAAACACGTCAGCGAAGACAAACTGGTGCTGTGGGGCTGGAATCCGGGCGGTGATCGCGTGCCGGTGCCGGTGTCGCACGATATTTTTGTCACGCAGTTCAAGCGCTGGGCGGACGCCGGCGGGCCGTGTCCGGTAGTGGGTAGCTGACCAACGGCGAGTCGACATGGAGTCAAACCCGATATCGAGGACTCTAAACAACATACCCACCCATGGAGTATGTGATGCTGATCTCAGGCAAACCGCACAAATCTTGTGAACGTGCAGGGACGCCACAGCAGGAGCGTGAGCTACTGCGCGATCTGGCCCGCAAGGCAGAGCAAGAGCTGATCGGGGTGCAGATGGCGAGCATGGATGAGTTGACACTGCTGCCCAACCGGCACGGTTTCCTGGCGCTGGCTCAATTGGGCCTGGACGCCTGCCAGCAACTGGGCCGACCGGCGACGCTGCTGTTCTTCAATCTCGACGAGTTCAAGCGCATCAACTACCTGTTTGGTCGCTCCGAAGGCGACAAGGCGCTGAAAATCTTTGCCGATGTACTGCGCATCGGTTTTCGTGAGAGCGACGTGATCGGGCGGTTGGAGGGTTCCACGTTCGTGGCCTTGCTCACCGGCTCTGCAGGTGTGGATATCGCGGCGATCAAGGCGCGGCTTGAAGAAATGCTCGATGAACGCATGGCCACCGCGCATCGCGGGTATGAGATTCGTTTCAGTATCGGGCAGATCGAGCATGACCCGGCTGTTCATGGGTCGGTTGAAGAGTTGCTGGTTGAGGCTGAAAAAGCGTTGGGCCGGTAGCAGTGTGGTGCATCAACTGACCCTATCGCGGGCAAGCCCGCTCCCACAGGTATTCTGGTGCATACAAATAATGTGTACGACAGCGATCACTGTGGGAGCGGGCTTGCCCGCGATGGAGTCCTGACAGGCGATGTATCTCTTCACTTGGCAAACAACTGCCCAATATCCCTGAACGCCTTGAACTCCAGCGCATTCCCACACGGATCGAACAGAAACATCGTCGCCTGTTCACCCACCAGCCCCTGAAAACGAATCCCCGGCTCGATCACAAAACGCGTCTCCAATGCCTTCAGCCGCTCGGCCAGCGCCTCCCACTCCGCCATCCCCAACACCACGCCGAAATGCGGCACTGGAACGTCGTGGCCGTCGACGGCGTTGGTGTGGGCGGCTTCTTGCGAGGCGTTTTTCGGTGCCAGGTGGATCACCAGTTGATGGCCGAAAAAGTTGAAATCGACCCAATGGTCGCTGGAACGACCTTCTTCCAGGCCAAACACGTTGCCGTAGAAGTGCCGCGCGGCAGCCAGGTCAAACACGGGAATGGCCAGGTGAAAAGGGGACAGTTGCATCAGGCTTGCCTCGCTTGCGTGTGGAGTTCAGGCAGAGTTTAGCCCTGTGCTTTTCGATTGAAAGACGATAGTTTTTGCGTTAAGCGCAAATTATTTCGATCAATCGGTGACCACCATGCTTCGAGAGCTGAAAACCTTCATCGCGGTGGCGCGCTATGGGACGTTTGCCGCCGCAGGCATGCACATCGGCCTGACGCAGTCGGCGGTCAGTGCGCAGATTCGCAACCTGGAACAGGCCCTCGGCATTCGCTTGTTCGATCGCACCGGGCGTCAGGCCTTGCTCAATGCGGCGGGGCAGCGTGCGTTGCCGATGGCCAGGGAAATGCTGGAAATCTTCAATCGAATGGCCGTCAGTGATGACGTCAGCGAGTACCGGGGCGAGTTGAAGATAGGCGCCGTGGCTACAGTGCAGACCGGATTGCTGCCCGAGGCGCTATTGCGATTGCGCCAACAGGCGCCGTACCTGGAGCCGAAACTGGTGCCGGGCGTGTCCTTGAGTCTTTTGAGCCAGGTGGACACGGGCGAAGTGGACCTGGCGATCCTGATCAAGCCGCCATTCGAGTTGCCCAAAGAGCTGTCAGCGCAAGTAATCCGCCGCGAACCCTTCGTGCTGATCGTGCCGACGAACCTTGAAGGCGACGAGCCGCTCAAGATGCTCGCCGAACAACCGCATGTGCGCTATGACCGTAACTCATTCGGTGGACGGCTGGTCACGCGATTTCTGCGGGAACAGCAGATCGATGTGCAGGTCGCCCTGGAACTGGATGAACTGGAAGCCATTGTGAAAATGGTCGAATGCGGGTTGGGGGTTTCACTGCTGCCGGAGGCGGGGCTGTGGCTGGAGCATGGGGCGAAGGTCAGGGTGATTCGGTTGGGTGAGCTGACCTTCTACCGCGAAATCGTCTTGTTGCAGCGATATAGCCTGCGACAGCAGCCGATTCAACAGTTGTTTGCCCGATGTTTGTTTTGAAGATCAGAATATCGCAGCCTTCGGCCGCTCCTACACGGGTCGGGTTCACATACATAATCATGGATGGACACAATTTCACTGTAGGAGCTGCCGAAGGCTGCGATCTTTTGATCTTGGAAACTCCTGGCCACCCAACGCCAGGATATGTAGGGCAGGTTGTAAGTGCTCACGGCATTAAAAAATCATAGCTACTGTCATTTCTGACAGTTACTAGTCCTGTCCCCTTTCAGTATGTTGGCTTGGTAAACAGCCTGCTCCGTGTTGCCGCGAGGAATCTGCCGAGCATTTCTGCGTCGCATGGAACGAAAAAAATTGAAAAGGATAACGTCATGACAGCGCAAGCCAATACCCTGCAGCAACCAGGTGATCTGGATACTCGATTTGCAAATCAGGGGATGATCGATGTTCGGAGTGGATCGTCCCGACGTGTAGCTGAAACAGTTAATGAAGAGCTTCTTTATGTGGTTCGAAGTGGCAATAACTCATTTCGGGGGTATCGAGCTCGAGCCGATGGATCTGCTGATCCGGCCTTCACTCCGTTCCTATGGCGATTTGGTCAAGGCCAGTATGAAACTCTCAGCAAATTGATGGTTAGGGATGACGGCAAATTCCTGATGATTGGTAGTACTGGCGAGGCATATGTACGTCAGATGGCAATCAGTCGATTCAATTCCGGCGGCAGTCCTGATTTAGTATTCGGTACTAAAATTTTTCCTTTCGCGGTGGATCCTGTACCTCCAAACCACGCCCTTGGAACTCATTCGCCCACGGGTTGTGTCACCGCAGATAAACATGTCCTACTCGGCCAAAAGTCATACTTTGCATGACTCCAGCGGCACACTTGTTGAATCCGCAGGTCGCGTATATCGCCTCGATGATCAAGGTAATCTTGATCTGGGTTTTAACGGCACCGGGATGATTGGGGTCAGGTTTGATGGTCCGGGTACAGAGATAATCAATATCGCCGTTTTGCCGGATGAGCGTTTCATTGTATTCGGGTTCGTTGATCGGCCGATAGAAGGCGAGTCACATCAAAGGACGGTCTTGGCCTGCTATCACCCAGATGGGAAGCTAGACACCACTTTCGCAAGCGGTGGATTCTGGGAAGCCGACCAATACAGCGTTAACGCTGAAATGGTGCTGGACAAAGACAAAGTTATTGTTACATCCATCTCGCGAAACAACGACAAGTATAATCTGGTGGTGACGCGCTTGTTAAACAACGGTACCGTGGATTTGTCATTCAATCACGGGGCGGCACTGTCATTGGAGCTGGACACTTTTTTCATGGCCTCTCCATCGCCGGCCGTGCAGCCGGATGGAAAAATTGTGGTTGCGGGAAGTTATGAATACCCTGGTGAGCGCTTGTATTGGTTGCGTATTACCGAAGCCGGTGAGCTCGATTCCTCCTTTGGGGACTCAGGCGTGGTCCGTCAGCAAATGGGGCACCTGTCGGATGTCATTGTCCAGCGTACCAGCGGTCGCATCATAGTCGCGGCTGATCTGGGCGGACATGACGTCGTACGCGCCCCGAAAATTATTGGCATCCAGGCCTGATGGTCTACAGGCACATCCTGCGCAATCGTGTTGCAGCCGAGCCATCTATGCGCGGGTAGCAGCGCAAGGCATAAAAACCCCGCCTGAGCAGGCGGGTTTTTTGTTGGCTAACCAAAGATCACTCTTCGATGTTGCCCATGGTAAAACTCACCCATATAGGTAACAAAAAAGTTCAAGCACATAGGTAACAGTTTTTAACTGGCCTAAGCTTGGGTTTTCTCTTGATGTTACCGGTTTGTGGGGGTGAATGAATTGTCACGAATTGAAGAGTGAGTCGTGATCTCATGTCTGCTAAATATAAAAAATACTAAAGCAGAATTGAATTTCATGAGGGTTGTATTTTGAACAGTGCTATGTCCGAGTTCTATTTCAAACAGCCAGAAAAGCGCCTGGGGGATATTGATCATTTAATGGGTTACCTTGAACAGCTCATAAACGGTACTTTGCGTGTTCATGGCTATTCTTCGTCGGCGGCAACACATTTATTTTACCCGCCGCCGACCCACTCCGCACTGGGCGATGCCTGCGCCGAGGCGTTTGCGGTTCTGAAAAAACTTGACGCAGATGAAGAGTTTCAACAGTACTTGCAAGACAAGAAAAACGGAACCATCCGCCCCAGCGAGACGGATTGGTTCTGGCATCATGTTATCGTGCCCTTGTTGAGCAGCCCCAAGGTAGAGACGCCTTTGCCTGCCCTGGTACTCACCGTCGATAACATGAAGTTACTGCTGGATGATATCCCGCAGCACGATATTGCGGTACTCCTGGACGTCCATCGCATCATTGGCGACGGCATCATAAGCGACGGTACGATTCGGCTCGACCTTGTCTTGAAATATTACTTGATTACGCCATCGTCGCCGCAGACGGCCGTTCAATGGACGGCCGCGCTGGGTTGTCTGAAGGAGCTTCGCGCCGCTTTCATACTGGGGCATGACGGTCAATTCAGTGATCTTGATCCGATCATGGATGAATACGACGATAAGTGCATACTTGAGGTTATTCATCAAGTTCGAGCGGAGCATTCAACATCGCTGATCAATTACTTGACCCAACATTTTTTTACAGTCGAGTTAGAGCAGCAAGTTGCCCATACACCTACGGTTGTTCTTGAACAATTGGTGAATTCGGAAAACAGCCTTGCCTTGGGCCGCAGGCTCGTCAAGGCACTGGACTGGTATGGCAGCAAGGAAGGAGAAACCTGCCCGCAACCGGTATTGGCGAAACTGGTGTGGCGCGCACTTTGGCTGAGCATCGCGGCGCCGTCGACTCGCCCGGAATGTTTATATTCACACTATGATATGGAGCAGTTCACTGGTCAGGGAGTCAACTATTCTTTCATCCGCAATGACATCGTAAAGGATCTGATGCGCCTCCTGGATACTTTCGAGCCTGTCGCGCGTCTGATGATGCGCGTCGTCGAAGCGAATACTTCTTCCGAGCTTTGGGTCCGTGATATTGCGGATGACTTGATCTATACCGGCTCCAGCGCGTGGGTCAATTTCAGGAGCGGTTTCCTGCTGGCGGAGGCGATGGCTTGCGGTTCGTCAAAACACATGACTTTCGAGCAGTTGCTCAACTTGCCAGTCGAGCATTCTCGTGCAGCTTCACCTGAACACCAAACGCTGGTTGCTGCATCCAGACTGGCTCCGGCAGTGCAATGGGCGGTCAGCAACGGGGTGCTGGCGATAAAGCCTCAAGGTTACTCGGTTGAAGAAGTCGAGCGAGCCGTAACGGTTCTGGAGCAGCATGAGCGCGATATGACCGAGGCGGTCCAGGACTTGGTCCTGAACCTACCCAGTCGTTGGCGTTTCTCTTCGGATGAGGCGTTTGCAGAGGCGTTCCACTCGTCCCTCGATGCGCCGAAGGCTGCCTACAGAACCCTGATCAATGGGCTACTCACCCAACTTCCATCATTCTATCGACACAGCATCGCCAATGGTGAAGTCAGGGTGTACTCCTTAAGGGAACCTCTTCCCCAAACGCAAATTCAACATGAAACCAAAAGCAACACTGATGCGGTCCGGGGGCGGGCAGGGTTCATCATCGAGACTGTTTTCCGTAACCACAAATACTACATGGAGGTGTTTCCCAGGGCTGGCGTGGCCCGCGCCCGCGAAGACATCCGTGACTTGCTCATTGGTGGCTTGGTAGAGGTGCGGTCAACCGGCAGCAGTTCCCGCCCTGGCAGAGCAACGTTCAGATTCGGTACCGAACTGGGGTTCGACTGGGCGGCCTATAAGGATGGAAGCAAACCTTCTGAGGGGCGCTCCTTGATCGCTGAGCAAGTCGGCCGAACACTACCCCCCATCAAGGCCGCTCCTCGCGAAGAATCCTTCGACGCCAACCTGCTCAATTCCCGGCGCAGTGAGGACCTGGCAGAAATGGTCACGAGGGAGCTGTTCTTCTGTGACGAACAGGCGCTCCTGGAGCAAACCAGAAAAGACACTCGAGAAGCGGATCTCGTGCAAACGTTGCTGGAGGAGGGCTCTTTCTGGGGGAAAATGGTGGTGCCTGTCTGGGGGGCAATAGACGATCTTTCATCGGGCGACCCCCAGAGCATTGAACGGGGCGGCCTGGCCCTGTTTACCGATGTCATATCGTTCGGTGTGCCAGTCGGAAAATACGTCTCCGGTTTAGCTCGCCTGGCGGTTCAGGGCGGGAAAGTCGGCATTCGCGTTGCACTACCTCGATTCACTGTACTGACCAAACAATTGACGATCTCGACACTAAAGGAACTCAATCCGCTGGCCGGCCCGCTGACATTGCTCAAGCTGGGAGGTACCGTCTCGCTCAAATTAGCGGGGGCAGGCGCGAGGCAAATCAATAGAGGCATCACTCAACACAGCAAATTATCGATGAATATCGTTTCCCCCGCCGCTCATCATCTGATTTCAGTGAATCCAGTGACCTGGAAACCGCAGCGAATGGGTGACCTAATTAGCAAAGTTGACGGTGTCGATAATGTCCCTATGCGAAAGACCGGCAGCCAGGTGTCCGACGATTTTCGCCTGATCGATCCATCCACCCAACACATTTTCGGACCGAGTTACGGGGCGCCGAAAACAGCCATCAGCAACCTGGCCTACCGTCATTATGCCGCGCCGGCAGTCTGCATAGCGGGGCTCAGCCCCAATGGCAAAGGGATTTATCGAAGCGTCGATGGCCAGCGGCACTACATCTGCAACATAGATGAAGGCGGAAATATCGCGGTCTATCAAATCCGAAATGACTTCGATCTCAATGCCGATCTGGTTTCCGTCAACATCGTCAATTACAAAACCAACCGGCAAACGGAGTTACGGGTATGGTCAGCGGACTCTGGTCAGTGGCAGAAGATCGGGTTGAGTGGAGGAGCGCATGATGACTATGACTTGATCACCCACAAACACCTGGTGAAATGGCAGCAATTAAATAATTCACTCGAAGAGTCAGCCGTGCGCGAATTCGCCGCCAAATACCGACTCGACCCCCGGGAATTCAGGCAGTATGCGCAGTTGAGCCTCGGACTCACGAGTGACGGGCAACAAATGCTCCAAAGAGCAAGGAGCGTTCAGACAGCGGTCACTGACAGGCATTTGCGGCACTGGCAAGCTCAATCTCAACGGGGACGTGATCAATTGACACAAGAGGGATTCGCCAATAGACATAACCTCAATCTTGCATCATTCATGGAGCACATCGACCAGTACGGCAAGCTTAAAGTCGCTGGAAAGGTGCTGATGTAACACGCTAAGGGGGAGGAGTTTACCACTATCACCTATGAACATCTGGGTGCTTGGCAGGCGCTATATAAGTCACGAGACAATAAGCTGACTGCCGTTGATTTTGCTGAGCAAAATAATCTGAATCCAATGCGTTGGGAAACTTACGTGGGCGAAACAGGTGATCTTACAAAATCCGGAAAAGAGCTTCTTATCTTTGGTGAGCCCATTCCCAGGCCGCCCTTCGCACGTAAAAGTCTGGGCACTAAACGTCCGGCAGAAGAGAGTGCGCCAGGAAGTAGCAAGCGCCCCCGGCCAGATCTTGAGGCTGGACCTCACCTGGGTCATGACATAGACAATTCGTTGCCGATTCTGCAGAACCCGAAGAATGTTAAAGAGAGCCTCACGCTAAGAGCTGAAGGTTCTAGTGGACTTAAAGGGCGCCCCGCAACTGCTGATGAAATTGTGGTGACCTACTGGAATCAGCTACTCGATAACGTGACGCCCGCGGCCGCAAAGTCGAAATTGCACGAAACAATCACCCGGGACGTGCAAGACTGGATTCGAAACGATAATAACCTCGCACCAAGGTTTGATAAGCTCATGGAAACCAAAGTGCTGAGCAATGGGCCAGCGCGTGGTCGATCGGTCGTTGCGAAGCGTGACATTAAAAGATTCGAAGTGTTGGGTCCTTATTCCGGGAAGTTGCATTTTGGAAGCAAAACCCTGCTGGAGGAGATTGCCGAAAAAGGCCATAAACCTGTGAATAGTTACGCCTTTAGCTCGTTTTCAAATGACGGAACGATCAGCGCACATGGCAGCGGTAATATTTTAAGCTTGATCAATAGTCCTAACGCGCCAGGCAGGCCATCGTTGGGCGCTGAAAACGTGGCATCCATTAGTGTTGGAAGATACATGACGTTTTTTGTGGCCTGGCAAGACATCAAGAAGGGGGATGAACTCCTTCTCGATTATGGAGACGCTTACGATTGGACTTGAACCGCGGCGCAATGTCTGCGTTCGGTCATCGTGGTTTACCGGGGCGCCCAGATTAAAACAAAAGCGAGGCGGCCTGACAGCCGACCTGGCTTTTACAGATATCTTCCAATCCACTGTGGGAGCCAGTCCGCTGGCGATGGACGTCAACGATAAAGCTTCGTGTCTGGATGATCGTGTTGTCTGGACTCCCATCGCGAGCAAGCATCGCTCCTACAGTGAAGCGCGGCCGGACCTGCAATCAGGTCGGCTGTCAGGCCGCCTCGCTTTGGCTGTTGCTTGGCTGTTGATTTTCTTGCCCCTTACTCGATCGTACTGTCATTTCTGACAGTAGCCTGCACTATGGCCCCGCGGTATGTTGGCCCTATCTACGAACAGTGCCAATCAAGAGGATTAGTCATGATAGCCAGCGAAACGATACTAAAGGCGGGTGATTTGGATAATAGCTTTGCCGAACGAGGTATTTTCAACTTTCCCGTACGTTCGTCCCGGTGTGTTGCCGCAACCTCCGCTGAAAACCTTCTGTATGTGTCTAGAAACGGCACTGGGTCTGTCTGGGTATGTCGTATTAATGCTGAAGGTACTAACGATACTAAGTTCTCGCCATTCGAATGGCGGTTTAGCGAAGCTCGTTATAATGCCCCAGCCGATGTAGTGGTTCATGATAGCGGTAAGTTCGACATCATAGGAACTACGGGTATGGAGCCATTTGGTCGGCAAACGGCGATCAGCCGGTTCAACGAGGGTGGAAGCGCCGATCTGATTTTCGGTACGAAGATTTTGCCCTGGCCCGTACCACCTGTTGTCCCGGAAGCGTTTTCAAATACTCACCCGCCGGCAGCATGCTTGAGGTCCGATGGTCACCTGCTGGTGGCTGAAAGCTACGCAGTTAATGAGAATGGTGGCCCACTTATCGATTCCGCTGGCCGTATCTACTGTTTTGATAGTCAGGGGAACCCCGATCTGAATTTCAACGGGACAGGGATGGTCGAGGTCAGGTTCGCCGAACAAACCCAGATTTTCAGCATCGCCATCTTGCCGGACGAGCGTTTTATCATATTTGGACTTTCTGATCGCCCGTCTATGGGGATTGGACTTTCTAGGGCGACCCTGGCTTGTTATCACCGTGATGGGACGCTGGACACGACTTTCGCAAATGGCGGGCAATGGAAAAATAGCGAGTACACTGTGTTTGGATCGATGGTATTGGACAACAATAAAATTGTAGTCGCCATAGCCCCGGACCCCAACGTCGACGATAACCCTTACATCCAGATTCACCGTTTCCTGAATGACGGCATGTCGGATCCTTTGTTCAATGGAGGGGGGGCAGTGGCTGTGCAAATGGATACTTATTTTTTAGACACTCCAATCGTTTCTGTTCAAGCAGATAAAAAAATCCTTGTTGCAGGAACGTACGATTACCCCGATCAGCGATTGTATTGGATGCGTATCGACGAAACCGGTGCACTCGATTCTACATTCGCCAACGAGGGAATTGCGCTACACGCGGAGGGAGTGCTGGAAGACGTGATAGTCCAGCATGCCAGCAGTCGAATGATTGTTGTCAGTAATATGGGCAAAACCATCAACGCGGGCGCCAAAGTTCCAAAAATTCTGGGCGTCCAGCTTTAATCTTCTCGCTGAAGTATGAGTGCGGATTAGTTTGTGGGAGGCGGAGAGAATGCATTAAAAAACCCGCTAGTATCGGCGGGTTTTTTAATAGCTAACCGAAGATCACTCTTCGATGTTGCCCATGGCCGTGGTGTTGAAACCACCGTCCACGTACATGATTTCGCCGCTGATGCCGGACGCCAGGTCCGAGCACAGGAAGGCGCCGGCGTTGCCGACTTCTTCGATGGTGACGTTGCGACGCAGCGGGGTTTGCGCTTCGTTGGCGGCCAGCATCTTGCGGAAGTTCTTGATGCCGGAAGCGGCGAGGGTGCGGATCGGGCCAGCCGATACGCAGTTCACGCGAGTACCGTCCGGGCCCAGGGAGCCGGCCAGGTAACGAACGCCGGCTTCCAGGGAAGCCTTGGCCATGCCCATTACGTTGTAGTTTGGCATGGTGCGCTCGGCGCCCAGGTACGACAGGGTCAGCAGGCTGCCGTTGCGGCCTTTCATCATTTCGCGGCCGGCCTTGGCCAGGGCCACGAAGCTGTAGGCGCTGATGTCGTGAGCGATGCGGAAACCTTCACGGGTGGTGGCTTCGGTGAAGTCGCCGTCCAGTTGGTCGCCCGGGGCGAAGCCCACGGAGTGCACGATGCAGTCCAGGCCGTCCCACTTCTTGCTCAGCTCTTCGAAGACCTTGGCGATTTCGGCATCGCTGGCCACGTCGCACGGGAAGCACAGCTCAGGGCTCGAACCCCAGCCTTGTGCGAACTCTTCGACACGACCCTTGAGTTTGTCGTTCTGATAAGTGAAGGCAAGCTCAGCGCCCTCGCGATGCATGGCGGCAGCGATGCCGGATGCGATGGACAGCTTGCTGGCGACACCGACGATCAGTACGCGCTTACCGGCGAGAAAACCCATGTGTTGCTCCTCTTTTCAGGTTATTGCGCAGTGGCTGGTGCCAAAAAGGCGGCTTCCAGCAACTGCTGTGTATACGGATGTTGGGGGGCGGCAAAAATGCTTTGCGCGTCTCCCTGTTCGACCACTTGGCCCTGCTTGACCACCATCAGCTGGTGGCTCAGCGCCTTGACGACAGCCAGGTCATGGCTGATGAACAGATACGTCAGGTTGTACTTGCTTTGCAGTGATCGTAAAAGCTCGACCACTTGGCGTTGCACGGTGCGGTCGAGGGCCGAAGTCGGCTCGTCCAGCAGAATCAACGCCGGTTTTAGCACTAAAGCCCGGGCAATGGCGATTCTCTGCCGTTGCCCGCCGGAAAATTCGTGGGGGTAGCGGTGCCGGGTTTCCGGGTCCAGACCTACCTCCTTGAGTGCCGCAATGATCGCTTGTTCCTGTTCGGCCTCGGTGCCCATCTTGTGGATCCGCAGGCCTTCACCCACGATCTGGCTCACGCACATCCGCGGGCTCAGGCTGCCGAAGGGGTCCTGGAACACCACCTGCATCTCCCGCCGCAGCGGCCGTACCTGTTGCTGCGTCAGGCCGTCCAGCTGCTTGCCTTCAAAACGGATGCCGCCTTTACTGCCGATCAAGCGCAGGATCGCCAGCCCCAGTGTCGACTTGCCGGAACCGCTTTCACCCACAATCCCCAGGGTCTGGCCCTGGGGCAGGCTGAAATTGATGCCATCGACTGCCTTGACGTAATCCACGGTCTTTTTCAGCAGGCCTTTCTTGATCGGGAACCAGACTTTCAGGTCCTCGACTGCAAGCAATGGCGGGCCGACAACATTGGTCGCAGGCTTGCCGCTGGGCTCCGCTGCCAGCAGTTCCCGAGTGTACGGATGCTGCGGTGCGCGGAACAATTCTTCGCACGATGCCTGTTCGACGATGCAACCGCGCTGCATGACACATACGCGATGCGCAATTCTTCGCACAAGGTTCAAATCGTGACTGATCAGTAGCAGCGCCATGCCCAATCGGGCCTGCAATTGCTTGAGCAACTCGAGGATTTTCAGCTGTACGGTCACGTCCAGGGCGGTGGTCGGCTCGTCGGCAATCAACAGTTCCGGCTCGTTGGCCAGGGCCATGGCGATCATCACGCGCTGGCGTTGGCCGCCGGACAATTCGTGGGGCAGGGCCTTGAGGCGTTTTTCCGGCTCCGGGATACCGACCATTTCCAGCAGTTCCAGGGTGCGCTTGGTCGCGACTTTGCCGATCAGGCCCTTGTGGGTGCTCAATACCTCGTTGATCTGTTTTTCGATCGAGTGCAGCGGGTTCAGCGAGGTCATCGGCTCCTGGAAGATCATCGCGATCCGGTTGCCGCGGATGTGGCGGATGGTTTTCTCTTTCAGGTTCAGCAGGTTCTGCCCGGAATATTCGATGGTCCCCGACGGGTGCCGGGCGAGCGGGTAGGGCAGCAGGCGCAGGATCGAATGCGCCGTCACCGACTTGCCGGAGCCGCTTTCACCCACCAGCGCCAGGGTTTCGCCGCGCTTGATGTCGAAGCTGACACCTTCGACCACGCGCTGGCAGCGCTCGCCAACGACGAATTCGACGGCCAGGTCGCGCACTTCGATCAGATTGTCCTGATTCATTTCACTTCCTCGGGTCGAAGGCATCGCGAGCGGACTCGCCGATGAACACCAGCAAACTCAACATCAACGCCAGCACCGCAAACGCGCTCATGCCCAGCCAGGGCGCTTGCAGGTTGGATTTGCCCTGGGCCACAAGCTCGCCCAGCGACGGACTGCCAGCCGGCAAGCCGAAGCCGAGGAAGTCCAGGGCGGTCAGCGTGCCGATGGCGCCGGTCAGGATGAACGGCATGAAGGTCATGGTCGAGACCATGGCGTTGGGCAGGATATGACGGAACATGATCGCGCCATTCTGCATGCCCAATGCCCGGGCTGCACGCACGTATTCAAGATTACGCCCACGCAGGAACTCGGCGCGCACCACGTCCACCAGGCTCATCCAGGAAAACAGCAGCATGATCCCCAGCAGCCACCAGAAGTTCGGCTGGACGAAGCTGGCGAGGATAATCAGCAGATACAGCACCGGCAACCCGGACCAGATCTCCAGGAAACGCTGCCCGGCCAGATCCACCCAGCCGCCGTAGAAACCCTGAAGCGCGCCGGCGATCACACCGATGAGCGAGCTGAGCAACGTCAGCGTCAGGGCAAACAACACGGAAATTCGGAAGCCGTAGATCACCCGCGCCAGCACGTCGCGGCCCTGGTCATCGGTGCCCAGCAGGTTATCGGCTGACGGTGGCGCGGGGGCCGGGACCTTCAAGTCGTAGTTGATGCTCTGGTAGCTGTAGGGAATCGGCGCCCACAGCACCCAGGCGTCCTTGGCCTTGAGCAGTTCGCGGATGTACGGGCTCTTGTAGTTGGCTTCCAGCGGGAATTCGCCGCCGAAGATGGTTTCCGGGTAGCGCTTGAGGGCAGGGAAGTACCAGCCGTTGTCGTAGTGCACCACCAGCGGCTTGTCGTTGGCGATCAACTCGGCGCCGAGGCTGGCGCCGAACAGGATCAGGAACAGCCACATCGACCACCAGCCACGTTTGTTGGCCTTGAACAGTTCGAAACGTCGGCGATTGAGAGGGGACAGGTTCATCTCAATGCTCCCGGCTTTCGAAGTCGATGCGCGGATCGACGAAGGTGTAGGTGAGGTCGCCGATCAGTTTCACCACCAGCCCCAGCAGGGTGAAGATGAACAGGGTTCCGAAGACCACCGGGTAATCGCGGTTGATCGCCGCTTCGAAACTCATCAGGCCCAGGCCGTCGAGGGAGAAGATCACCTCCACCAGCAACGAGCCGGTGAAGAAGATGCCGATGAACGCCGAGGGGAAACCGGCGATCACCAGCAGCATGGCGTTGCGAAACACATGCCCGTACAGAACCTTGTGATTGGTCAGGCCCTTGGCCTTGGCGGTGACCACGTACTGCTTGTTGATTTCATCGAGGAAGCTGTTTTTGGTCAGCAGGGTCATGGTCGCGAAGTTGCCGATCACCAAGGCGGTCACCGGAAGCGCCAGGTGCCAGAAGTAGTCGAGGATCTTGCCGCCCATGCTCAACTCGTCGAAGTTGTTCGAGGTCAGCCCGCGCAACGGGAACCAGTCCAGGTAACTGCCGCCGGCAAACACCACGATCAGCAGGATGGCGAACAGGAACGCCGGGATCGCGTAGCCGACGATGATTGCCGAACTGGTCCAGACGTCGAAGTGGCTGCCGTGCCGCGTGGCCTTGGCGATCCCCAGGGGGATCGACACCAGGTACATGATCAGGGTGCTCCACAGCCCGAGGGAGATCGACACCGGCATCTTTTCCTTGATCAGGTCGATGACCTTGGCGTCTCGAAAGAAGCTGTCGCCGAAATCCAGGGCGGCATAGTTCTTGACCATGATCCACAAGCGTTCCGGCGCCGATTTGTCGAAGCCGTACATGTGCTCGATTTCCTTGATCAGCGCCGGGTCCAGGCCTTGGGCGCCGCGGTAGGCGGAGCCTGCCACCGACACCTCGGCACCGCCACCGGCGATGCGGCTGGTGGCACCTTCGAAGCCCTCGAGCTTGGCGATCATCTGTTCCACGGGGCCACCGGGGGCCGCCTGGATGATCACGAAGTTGATCAGCAGGATGCCGAACAGTGTCGGGATGATCAGCAGCAGTCGCCGAAAAATATACGCCAGCATCTGATTACTCCGTGCCCGCAGGGTCGGCTTGCAATTTGGTTTCGATCTCTATGGCCGGTTTCGCATCGGGCTTGATCCACCAGGTGTTGATACCGATGTCATATTTAGGCGAGACCTTGGGGTGGCCGATGTGGTTCCAGTACGCCACGCGCCAAGTCTTGATGTGCCAGTTGGGGATGACGTAATAACCCCATTGCAGCACGCGGTCCAGTGCGCGGGCGTGGGCCACCAGGCTTTTGCGCGAATCGGCGTTAATCAATTGCTCCACCAACTGGTCCACCACCGGGTCCTTCAGGCCCATGGAGTTGCGGCTGCCGGGTTTGTCTGCGGCCGCGGTCATCCAGAACTCGCGCTGTTCGTTGCCCGGGGAGTTGGACTGCGGGAAGCTGCCGACGATCATGTCGAAGTCCCGCGAGCGCACACGGTTGACGTATTGCGAAACGTCGACCCGGCGGATCACCAGTTCGATGCCGAGGTCGCTCAGGTTGCGCTTGAATGGCAGCAGCACCCGTTCGAACTCGGTCTGGGCCAACAGGAATTCGATGCTTACCGGTTTGCCGGTGGCGTCGACCATCTTGTCGTCGACGATGCGCCAGCCGGCCTCTTGTAGCAGTTGGTAAGCCTTGCGTTGCTGGGTGCGGATCATGCCGCTGGCATCGGTCACGGGATTCTGGAACGCCTCGCTGAACACCTGCTCGGGAATCTTGCCGCGGAACGGATCGAGAATTGCCAACTGGTCGGCATCCGGCAAACCGGTGGCAGCCATTTCCGAGTTCTCGAAATAGCTGCGGGTCCTTGCGTAGGCACCGTTGAACAACTGCTTGTTGGTCCATTCGAAGTCCAGCAGCAGGGTCAGGGCCTGGCGCACGCGCACGTCCTGGAACAGCGGGCGGCGCAGGTTGAACACGAAGCCCTGCATGCCGGTGGGATTGCCGTTGGGGATCTGTTCCTTGATCAGCCGGCCTTCGGTCACTGCCGGGATATTGTAGGCGTTGGCCCAGTTCTTTGCGGTCATCTCAAGCCAGTAATCGAACTGCCCGGCCTTCAGGCCTTCCAGCGCCACCGTGTTGTCGCGATAGTAGTCGGTGGTCATCACGTCGAAGTTGTAGAAACCGCGGTTGATCGGCAAGTCCTTGCCCCAGTAATCCTTGACCCGTTCATAGCGCACCGAGCGCCCGGCCTTCACTTCGGTGACCTTGTACGGGCCGCTGCCGAGCGGGACTTCCAGGTTGCCCTTGTTGAAGTCGCGGCTCCCCCACCAGTGCTTGGGCAGCACCGGCAGCTGGCCGAGGATCAACGGCAATTCGCGGTTGTTGCTGTGCTTGAACTTGAACAGCACCGTGAGTGGATCTTCGGCGACCACGTCTTCGACGTCGCTGTAGTAGCCGCGAAACATCGGTGCGCCATCCTTGACCAGGGTCTGGAAGCTGAACACCACGTCTTCGGCGCGCACCGGATGACCATCATGGAAACGCGCTTCGGGTCGCAGGTAGAAACGCACCCAGTCGTTGTTAGGGGCTTTTTCGATCTTGCCGGCGATCAGGCCATATTCCGTGAAAGGCTCGTCCAGGCTCTGTCGGGCCAGGGTGTCGTAGATCAGGTCGATGTCGTTGGCCGCGACGCCCTTGCTGATGAACGGGTTGAGGCTGTCAAAGCCGCCGAAGCCGGCCTGGCGGAATTTTCCGCCCTTGGGGGCGTCCGGGTCGACGTAATCGAAATGCTTGAAGTCGGCCGGGTATTTCGGCGGTTCGTTGTACAGGGTCAGGGCATGTTGCGGGGCGGCGAAGGCCCATCCTGCGAACAACAGGGCGAGCAGGCCACTTGCGGATTTCATCGATCTTTCTCCGAAGATTTCAGCCACCACGCGCTCAGTCCCAGAGTGTAGGGCGGCGTCGTGACGAAGGCGAACCGGTTGCGGTACGCCAGGCGGTGATAATTGAGATACCAGTTGGGAATGATGTAGTGCTGCCACAACAACGTGCGGTCCAGCGCCTTGCCGGCGGCGACCTGTTCATCGCGGGTCTTGGCGGCGAGCAATTGTTCGAGCAGGTGGTCCACCACCGGGTTGGCAATGCCCGCGTAGTTCTTGCTGCCCTTGACCGTGGCCTGGCTGGAATGAAAGTACTGCCATTGCTCGAGGCCCGGGCTGAGGGTCTGGTTGAGGGTCATCAGGATCATGTCGAAATCGAACTGATCGAGGCGCTGCTTGTACTGTGCGCGATCGACCGTGCGCAGTTTGGCGTCGATGCCGATGCTGGCGAGATTCTCGACGTAGGGTTGCAGGATGCGTTCCAGGTTCGGGTTGACCAGCAGGATCTCCAGGCGCAGCGGTTGACCGGCCGCGTTTTGCAAGCGCTGGCCGTTGAGCTTCCAGCCGGCCTCGGCAAGCAGGGCCAAGGCCTTGCGCAGGGTGTCCCGGGGAATGCCACGGCCCGGGGTCTGCGGCAGGCTGAAAGGTTCGGTGAACAGCTTGGCTGGCAGTTGCTCGCGATACGGCTTGAGCAACAGCCATTCATGGCCGACCGGCAGCCCGCTGGCGGAGAACTCGCTGTTGGGGTAGTAACTCATGGCGCGTTGGTAGGCGCCGCTGAACAGCGTGCGGTTGGTCCACTCGAAGTCGAACATCAGGCCCAGTGCTTCACGAACCCTGGTCTCGGCGAACGTCGGGCGACGGCTGTTCATGAACAGGCCCTGGGTCTGGGTCGGGATCTGGTGCGGGATCTGCGCCTTGATTACCTCGCCGCGACGAATCGCCGGGAAGTTGTAGCCGGTGACCCAGTTCTTCGCCTGGTGCTCGATGTAGATGTCGAACTCGCCGGCCTTGAACGCTTCGAACGCCACGTCACTGTCACGGTAGAACTCGACTTCCATGCGGTCGAAATTGTATTTGCCGCGATTGACCGGCAGGTCCTTGCCCCAATAGTCCTTGACCCTTTCGAACACAATCTGCCGCCCTGGCGTGACCGAAGTGATGCGATACGGCCCGCTGCCCAGCGGTGGCTCGAAGGTGGTGGCCTTGAAGTCGCGACCTTTCCAGTAATGCTGCGGCAACACCGGCAACTCCCCCAGGCGCAGGATCAGCAGGGGATTTCCGGCACGCTTGAACACGAACCGTATGCGCTGCGGGCTGAGGATGTCGACCCGCGACACTTCCTGCAGGTTGGTGCGGTACTGCGGATGGCCTTCCTTGAGCAGCAGGCGGTAGGAGAATGCCACGTCATAGGCGGTGATCGGCGTGCCGTCGTGGAAGCGTGCTTGCGGGCGCAAGTTGAAGACTACCCAGCTGCGGTCCTCGCTGTATTCCACTGATTGGGCGATCAGGCCGTAACTGGAGGTCGGCTCGTCACCTAGCGGCGCGTATTGGCCGGTGCCGACCATCAGCGGCTCGTTGAGCTCGTTGATGCCGTACTGCAGGAAATTGGGTGTGGCAACCGGGCTTGTGCCCTTGAAGGTGTAGGGATTGAGCGTATCGAAGGTGCCAAATGCCATGACCCGCAACGTACCGCCCTTGGGCGCTTGCGGGTTGACCCAGTCGAAGTGGGTAAATCTGGCCGGGTACTTGAGCGTGCCGAACTGCGCATAACCATGGCTTTCGCTGATCGTCGCGCTTGCGGTGGAGCTCAAGGCCAGGCTGATCAGGAGCAGGAGGAGGGGACGCTTCAAATAAGGAATCCGATCCGGGCGGCTTGGGCATTATGGATCGTACAGTAACAGCTTGTATGGACAGGAAAAAGATCGCAGCCTGCGGCAGCTCCTACAGAGGAATGAGTTTCCCTGTAGGAGCTGCCGCAGGCTGCGATCTTTTCGGCATCACATCAATTTTTAATGCGGATTGGAAACCGTCAACATCTGCCCTGGCTTCAAGGCCTGGCCAACACGAGGATTCCAGCGCTTGAGGTGTTGCATTTCAACGTTGAAGCGCTTGGCTACCATGTACAGCGAATCGCCCCGTTGCACCTTGTACTGGGATTGCGACTTCTCGGCGTTGCTCTTGGACTTGGCTGCGACCACGGTATTGATGCGCCCCGAGTTACGCTTGCTGGTGTCTTGCATGACCAGCGTCTGGCCAGCCTTGAGATTCCTGCCGCTCAATTTGTTCCAGCGTTGCAGGTCCTTGACGTTGACATTGTTGGCCTTGGCTATGGAGCCCAGGTTGTCGCCGCGCTTGACCCGATAGCTACGCTTGACGCCCGCCAGCTGTGTATCGTCAGACCCTTCGAAAACCGGTTTGAGCTGTTTCTTGCTGATCAACTCTTCCGGGCGCATGGTCTGCAGGCTGGTAGTCAGCAGCTGTGCCTTGGAAGTGGGTACCAGCAAGTGCTGCGGGCCGTCGATGGTGGTGCGTTGCTTGAAGGCGGGGTTGAGCTGGAACAGCTCGTCTTCGTCGATGTTGGCCACCGCGGCGACCTTGGACAGGTCCATGCGCTGGTTGATTTCGACGACCTGGAAATACGGTTCGTTGGCGATCGGATTGAGGTTCACACCGTAGGCATCCGGCGCCATCACCACTTGCGAGAGTGCCAGCAACTTCGGCACATAGGCTTGGGTCTCGGCGGGCAGCGGCAGGTTCCAGTAATCGGTTGGCAGGCCGAGTCGCTCGTTGCGTTCGATGGCGCGGCTGACCGTGCCTTCACCGGCGTTGTACGCGGCCAGGGCCAGCAGCCAGTCACCGTTGAACATGTCGTGCAGGCGAGTCAGGTAGTCCATGGCCGCCGTGGTCGAGGCGGTGATGTCGCGACGGCCATCATAGAAACGGGTCTGGCGCAGGTTGAAGTAACGCCCGGTGGAGGGAATGAATTGCCACAAGCCCACCGCATTGGCGCGGGAATAGGCCATCGGGTTGTAGGCGCTTTCAATCACTGGCAGCAGCGCCAGTTCCAGCGGCATGTTTCGCTCTTCCAGGCGCTCGACGATGTAATGAATGTACAGGCTGCCACGGTCGCCGGCGTTTTCGAGGAAGGACGGATTGCTGGCGAACCACAGTCGTTGTTGCTCGATGCGCGGGTTGACACCCAGGCCGTCCTGCAGCTGGAAGCCCTGGCGCATACGCTCCCAGACATCCTGCGGGATCTGCGGGCTGGGCTTTTCGGTGAGGAAGACGGGTTTCTGTTTGGCGCGCGCGGCAATATTCGGTGCGTGTGCCGCATCGGTCTGCGGCACATGACTGGAACAGCCCGCCAATGTCGCGGACACAGCCACCGCTATGGCTTGCGCCAGGCGGGTCAGTGCGTCCGAATTGATGGCTTTGCGTATAGATGACGACATTGGCTGGAAGTAAGTTCCGGGCAAAAATGTCGGGCGATTCTAGAAAGCACGCCCTCTGCGGTCAACCTTTCAGAGATTTTGGACCATGGTACAAACTGTTCAAAAGGTATCTTTCCAGGCCCTTAGCGCAGCAAAAACCATATCGGGCGCGGAGTTATCGGTGCCGGTCCGTTCATCCGCTTTTTCTTTAACGGATGTTTCGCCGGAACGCAAAAACGGATTTGTACGTTTTTCCAGGGCCACCGTGGATGGCAGGGTGATGGCCCCGGCTTCTCGCTGACGGGTCACGCTGGCCAGGCGTTCGAGGGTATCGGCGTTGCCCGGTTCGACGGCAGCAGCGAAGCGCAAATTGCTCAGGGTGTACTCATGGGTGCAGTACACCCGGGTGTCTTCGGGAAGTGCGGCGAGGCGCGACAGCGAGGTGTACATTTGCTTGGGCGTGCCTTCGAACAGGCGCCCGCAACCTGCCGCGAACAGGGTGTCGCCACAGAACAGCAGGCCGGGGTGATAATAGGCAATGTGGCCCAGGGTATGACCGGGCACGGCAATGATCTCGAAGTCATGGCCCAGCACATTGATGCGATCGTTATCCTTGAGCGCGATGTCCCGCTTGGGGATGCTTTCGCTGGCAGGACCGTAGACGGTGGCGTCCGTCGCTTTCTTGAGCTGTTCGACGCCGCCGACATGGTCATGGTGATGGTGAGTGATCAAAATATCACTCAGGACCCAATCCGGATTGGCCGTGAGCCAGGCGTTTACCGGCGCGGCATCGCCCGGATCGACCACTGCACAGCGTCGGGTGTCGGGGTCTTGTAACAACCAGATGTAGTTGTCGGTGAAGGCGGGCAGGGCAGTGATCTGTATCATCGTCGGATTCGCCAAGCGGAAAACAATGGCGCATCTTAGAACTTCCTGGCGCGTTGGAGAATGCAATGACCGATAAAGCGTTCGCTCAAGCTGATCCCGACTGGCTGGCATTGATCAGCGCAGCACGTGACTGGCTGTCCGGCCCCCTCGGGCAATTCCTGCTGGATGAAGAACGGCGCATGCTCGAAGACGAGCTGGGGCGCTTCTTCGGTGGCTACCTGGTGCATTACGGGCCGTCGGCCCAGACACCGCCGTCGGCACCGCAGGTGCAGCGCAATGTGCGCCTGGGTGCGCCCTTGCCCGGGGTCGAGATCGTCTGCGAGGAACAGGCATGGCCGTTGAGTGAACATGCCGCCGATGTGGTGGTGCTGCAGCATGGGCTGGATTTCTGCCTGTCGCCCCACGGTTTGCTGCGCGAAGCAGCGAGCAGCGTGCGGCCCGGCGGGCATTTGCTGATTGTCGGCATCAACCCCTGGAGCACGTGGGGGCTGCGTCATGTGTTTGCCCATGACGGGTTGCGCAAGGCGCGCTGCATTTCCCCGTCGCGGGTGGCCGACTGGCTGAACCTGCTGGGCTTCGCGCTGGAGAAACGCCGCTTCGGGTGCTATCGTCCGCCGCTGGCTTCACCCACCTGGCAGACCCGTCTGGCCGGTTGGGAGCGTAAGGCCGGTGACTGGCAATTGTCCGGTGGCGGCTTCTATTTATTGGTGGCACGCAAGATCGTGGTCGGCCTGCGGCCTGTCCGTCAGGAGCGTCGCGAGCCGATGGGCAAGCTGATCCCGTTGCCGATGGCCAAGGTCAATCGCCGCAACATCGAACCGTGATATTTCCTTTTTCCGACCGGGGTTGCCCCGGTCCCGGGCGTCGTCGATCAACGATTGGCGGGCCACTGCATTTTCTGGATAGATTGGCATGAGCGATAGCGTAGAACTCTTCACCGATGGCGCCTGCAAGGGCAATCCTGGCCCTGGCGGCTGGGGCGCATTGCTGGTGTGCAAGGGCGTGGAGAAAGAACTGTGGGGCGGCGAAGCCAACACCACCAACAACCGCATGGAACTGATGGGCGCGATTCGCGGCCTGGAAGAGCTCAAACGTTCGTGCGATGTGTTGCTGGTGACTGACTCCCAGTACGTGATGAAGGGCATCAACGAGTGGATGGCCAACTGGAAAAAGCGCGGCTGGAAAACCGCAGCGAAAGAACCGGTTAAAAACGCCGACCTGTGGAAACTGCTCGACGAGCAGGTCAATCGCCATAACGTCACCTGGAAATGGGTGCGCGGACACATTGGCCATCACGGCAACGAACGGGCCGACCAACTGGCCAACCGTGGCGTGGATGAAGTGCGAGGCTTCAAACAGGCCTGATTTCGACGCCAACGACACACCGCGTCGCGGCCATCGCGAGCAGGCTCGCTCCCACATTTGATCTTCTTGAGCGCAAATCCTGCGCTCACCTGCGATCCAGTGTGGGAGCGAGCCTGCTCGCGATGGCCGCGACTCGGTATATCTGAAGACCCCGGCAAGCGTGTTAACATCCCCGCTTTTGCCCGATTGACCGATTGAGAGCTGAGCACCCGATGGCCACCAGATCCGTTGTACTCGATACCGAAACCACCGGCATGCCGGTGACCGACGGCCACCGGATTATCGAAATCGGTTGTGTCGAGTTGATCGGTCGACGCCTGACCGGCCGGCATTTTCACGTTTACCTGCAACCGGATCGCGAAAGTGACGAAGGCGCCATCGGCGTCCACGGCATCACCAATGAATTCCTGGTGGGCAAGCCGCGTTTCGCCGAGGTGGCCGAAGAATTCTTCGAGTTCATCAAGGGCGCGCAGCTGATCATCCATAACGCGGCGTTCGACGTTGGCTTCATCAACAACGAATTTGCCTTGATGGGCCAGCACGATCGTGCGGACATCACCCAGCACTGCTCGATCCTCGACACCCTGATGATGGCCCGGGAACGTCACCCGGGGCAGCGCAACAGCCTCGACGCTTTGTGCAAACGTTATGGCGTCGACAACTCCGGCCGTGAACTGCACGGCGCCTTGCTCGACTCCGAGATTTTGGCCGACGTCTACCTGACCATGACCGGCGGCCAGACCAGCCTGTCCCTGGCGGGTAATGCGTCGGATGGCAATGGCTCCGGTGAGGGCGCGGACAACTCCGCCACTGAAATCCGCCGCCTGCCGGCCGATCGCCAGCCAGCGCGCATCATTCGCGCCACTGAAGACGAGCTGGCCCAGCACATGGCACGCCTGGAAATCATCAGCAAATCCGCCGGTGGGCCGGCGCTTTGGTTGCAATTGGCTGAGGCCGAAGTGCAGGCATGACGCACCATGGATTTGTAGGAGCATGGCTTGCCCGCGATGGCGATCTCACGGACGCCATCGCGGGCAAGTCGGATCGCCGCACCGCTTGCTCCTACAAAGGATCGTTTCTCGCTACAAATAAGTGCAGCGACTGACCCGCTTCAGTGCATCGCACTCGCCACATCCGCTCCAACCCTCTACCCTGAGGTGATTGACAGGCTCTGGCCTGCCGCCTCAGGACACTGAGCCCCATGTATAAAGATCTGAAATTCCCGGTCCTGATCGTCCATCGCGACATCAAGGCCGACACCGTCGCTGGCGATCGCGTGCGGGGTATCGCCCGGGAACTGGAGCAGGAAGGTTTCAGTATCGTCTCGGCGATGGATTACACCGAAGGCCGGCTGGTCGCGTCGACCCATCACGGCCTCTCGTGCATGCTGATTGCGGCGGAAGACGCCAGCGCGCATTCGCATTTGTTACAGAATATGGCCGAGCTGATCGGGCTGGCGCGCGTGCGTGCGCCGGACCTGCCTATCTTCGCCCTGGGCGAACAAGTGACCCTGGAAAACGCGCCCGCCGATGCCATGGCCGAGCTCAACCAGTTGCGCGGCATTCTCTACCTGTTCGAAGACACCGTGCCTTTCCTCGCACGCCAGGTGGCGCGGGCCGCGCGCAAATACCTGGATGGCCTGCTGCCACCGTTCTTCAAGGCATTGGTGCAACACACCGCCGACTCCAACTATTCCTGGCACACCCCCGGTCACGGGGGAGGCGTGGCGTATCACAAGAGCCCGGTGGGGCAGGCGTTCCACCAGTTTTTCGGAGAAAACACCCTGCGTTCGGATCTTTCGGTCTCGGTGCCGGAACTGGGCTCGCTGCTGGATCACACCGGGCCCCTGGCAGAGGCGGAAGCGCGGGCGGCGCGAAACTTTGGCGCCGATCACACCTTCTTCGTGATCAACGGCACCTCGACGGCGAACAAGATTGTCTGGCACTCCATGGTCGCTCGCGACGACCTGGTGCTGGTGGACCGCAATTGCCACAAGTCGGTGTTGCATTCGATCATCATGACCGGTGCCATCCCCTTGTACCTGTGCCCGGAACGCAATGAACTGGGGATCATCGGGCCGATTCCGCTGAGTGAGTTCAGCCGCGAATCGATCCAGGCCAAGATCGACGCCAGTCCGTTGACCAAGGGCCGGGCGCCGAAGGTCAAGCTGGCGGTGGTGACCAATTCGACCTATGACGGACTCTGCTACAACGCCGAGCTGATCAAGCAGCAGTTGGGTAATAGCGTCGAGGTCTTGCACTTTGACGAGGCCTGGTACGCCTATGCGGCGTTCCATGAGTTTTTCGCCGGGCGCTACGGCATGGGCACGTCCCGCAGTGAAGACAGCCCGCTGGTGTTCACCACCCATTCCACGCACAAACTGCTGGCGGCGTTCAGCCAGGCGTCGATGATTCATGTGCAGGACGGTGGCGCCCGGCAGCTGGACCGTGACCGTTTCAACGAAGCCTTCATGATGCACATCTCTACGTCACCGCAGTACGGCATCATCGCTTCGCTGGACGTGGCGTCGGCGATGATGGAGGGCGGGGCCGGGCGTTCGCTGTTGCAGGAGATGTTCGACGAAGCCCTGAGCTTTCGCCGGGCGCTGGCCAATCTGCGCCAGCACATCGCCGCCGACGATTGGTGGTTTTCCATCTGGCAGCCGCCGTCGGTGGAAGGCATTAACCGGGTGGTGACCGAGGACTGGCTGCTGCAACCGGCGGATGACTGGCACGGCTTTGGCGAGGTCAGCGACGATTATGTCTTGCTCGATCCGATCAAGGTCAGTCTGGTGATGCCGGGCCTGACCGCAGGCGGTGCGCTCAGCGATCGCGGGATTCCGGCGGCCGTGGTCAGCAAGTTTCTCTGGGAGCGCGGGCTGGTGGTTGAAAAGACCGGGCTGTATTCGTTCCTGGTGTTGTTCTCGATGGGCATCACCAAGGGCAAGTGGAGCACGTTGCTGACTGAACTGCTGGAGTTCAAACGCAGCTATGACGCCAACGTCAGCCTGGCCAGCTGCCTGCCTTGCGTGGCGCAACAGCATGGCGCGCGCTATCAGGGCATGGGCTTGCGAGACTTGTGTGATCAGTTGCACGCCTGTTATCGCAGCAATGCCACGGCCAAACATCTCAAGCGGATGTACACGGTGCTGCCGCAAATCGCCATGAAGCCGGCTGACGCCTATGATCATCTGGTACGTGGCGAAGTCGAAGCCGTGTCGATCGATGCCCTGGAGGGGCGCATCGCTGCCGTCATGCTGGTGCCATACCCGCCGGGCATTCCGTTGATCATGCCCGGAGAGCGCTTTACCGAGGCGACCCGCTCGATCATCGACTACCTGGCGTTTGCTCGCACGTTCGACAGCAGCTTCCCGGGATTCGTCGCTGATGTGCACGGATTGCAACACGAAGACGAGGGCAATGGGCGGCACTACACCGTCGATTGCATCAAGGAATGAGGACCTTTCCCAGTATGCAACCGGTCATGAATCCGAATTACCCAGGGCTGTCGGTGCGCGTGGCCGACGAAGGCTTTGCCGCTTATATATGGGGCAGTGATTTCAGTTTTGAAGTCGCCGCCTATGGTGCTCCCGAAATTGGGCAGCCGGTGGAGCAGTGGCAGGTCACGCCCATCACCCCTTATCGCAAGTGTTATGGCATCGATCCGGAAGAGTTCAGCAGCTTTCGCGATGCCGCCGACAGTGCGATTTTCATGGCGTACCTGGACGACGAACCCGTTGGCCACCTGGTGATCAGCACCAACTGGAACGGTTTTGCCCATATCGACGAGTTGGCGGTGCATGCTCCGGCCAGGCGACACGGTGTGGCCAAGGCTTTGCTGGATGTGGCGCAGTTCTGGAGTCGCAAGAAGAAACTGCCCGGCGTCATGCTCGAAACCCAGAACAACAACCTGGGCGCCTGCCGACTTTACGAGCGTTGCGGCTACGTGATTGGTGGCATCGACCATCTGCGCTATCGGGGTATTGACCCCAACACCGCCGAAGTAGCGCTGTTCTGGTACCGATTGTTCGACAACCCGCTGGAAAATCCGATCAGTTCGCCAACATCACCGCGGCTTGTTCCGTGATGATCGCCAACAGCGCCTGGAGGGCAGGCGAGGGCTCGCCGTTCTTCAGGGTCAGGGCGTAGAGGGTGACCGGCACGGCGGGTGCCAGCGGGCAGGCATCGAGCCCGGCCGACTTGGCGCCCAGGGCGGTGAAGGGGTCGACAATGGCCAGACCTTCACCGGCCTCGACCATGCTGCGCATCATCTGGTGAGTTTGCACCCGGGTCTGTATGACCGGCGCCGGCCGCAGCCCATGCAGTTTGTTTTCCAGCGCCGGGCTGAGCGGATCATGGCCTTCAAGGCCGACCATCGCCTGGCCAGCCAGGTCCTGCAGCGAGATGTATTTCTGCTTGGGTTGCAGCCAGCCGTGGGGGGCGAGCAGTTGCAGCTTGCCTTGGGCGATCGGCTGGCAATGAATATCGGCGTGATCGGGATCATGCAGGCTCAGGCCCAGATCGCTTTCGCGCAGCAGCAGGCTGCGGACGATCTCGCGGGTAGGCTGGCTCAGGAGTGTGCAAGGCGCGTCGGGCAGGCGGCGGCGCAGCGCTGCGATGCTTTGCGGCAACAATTGCTGGGCCAGGGGCGGGGTGCAGATGAGGCGTAACGGCGGGGCCAGGTATTGCCTGAGGCTGCTGGCCAGGCGTTGCACCGGTTCGAGCGCATCGTAGACCCGGGTGATTTCGACCTGCAACGCCCGCGCCTCACGCGTGGCCTGCAAGCGTCCGCGAACGCTTGCGAACAGCATGAAACCCAACTGATCCTCAGCGTCGCGCAAAATGCGTTCGACTTCGGCCACCGGCAACTGCAGCCATTCGGCGGCGGTACCCAGGTGACCGGTCTGCAGGAGCGCCTGGATCACTTCGATATGGCGTAAGCGCATGCGTGAAGTCCATGTTCAGCAGGTGAAGGAGTCAGTGACTGAATCCTAACCCAAGTCTGCGCCTATGCCCTCTGCTCATAACATCGAGTTATGAAACGACGTTTACCGGTTCGCGGGTAATGGTCACGCCCGATTGCACCAGCATGAATTCGTTTTCATCGAGCTTGTTCACGCGATCGCCAATGGCCAGTTTGTAGGTGGTGACGGGCGTCCCGCCTGCGAAACCGTCTGCCGATGGCGTGGATTCCTGGAACTCATGTACGGAATAAATGCGGCCTTCCGTGTCTCTTGCATGGAACTGACCGACGAGTACTGCTGCCATCTGCTTAGAACCTCTGGAGATAAATCACTCAATGTGCGGTTGGATAGACCGCTACCGAGTACGGTAAGTTTTCCTACGAAAAAAAAATAGTTCAGGGCGCGAATATACCTGTGTTCATTGGCTGAACCGGCGCCTGATCATCTATAACTACTGGCTCCTCCCACGGACAATCGAGCGTCTTCCATGAGTAATGTCTATACCATCGCCGTAGTGGTCGGCAGCCTGCGCAAAGCATCGATCAACCGCAAGGTTGCCCTCGCGCTAGCGGACCTGGCGCCGGCCAATCTCAAGCTCAACATCGTCGAAATCGGCGATCTGCCGCTCTACAACGAAGACATCGATGGTGCTTCACCGCCGGCAGCCTACAGTACTTTCCGACAACAAGTCAGTTCATCCGACGCAGTGCTGTTCGTCACCCCTGAATACAACCGATCGGTACCTGCCCCGATGAAAAACGCCATTGACGTGGGTTCGCGCCCCTATGGCAAGAGTGCCTGGAGTGGCAAACCGGGTGCGGTGATCAGTGTTTCTCCAGGTGCGGTCGGTGGATTCGGTGCAAACCACCACTTGCGCCAGTCCATGGTGTTTCTCGATGTGCCGATGATGCAGCAACCGGAAGCCTACTTAAGTGGCGCCGGTTCCGCGTTCGACGAGGTGGGCAACCTGTCCGAGTCCGTCAGGCCGTTCCTGCAGAAGTTCATCGATGCCTACGGCAAGTGGGTCGAACAGCACAAAAAGCTTTGATGCTTCGGACTACTAACTGTTAGCCAATCGGCTACAGATCATGGTTTCCATTTCCGACAACCAGGCGGCGGTTTGCGTCGCCGCTGGTTGCGCGGTAACGCAATAACGCCGTCCGCCCCACGCCATGATGACCCAGGCATCGACGGTTGCCGCAGAGGGGGCTACTGGCAAGTCGCTGCAGGCGGCGAACGCTTCGCGCCATTTCTGCGACAGTTCGTCGAACACCCTTCGATGATGCTTGGGCTCGGCAATCTGGTGTTCGATGAGCAGCACCGCATGGTTGAACAAGGGCTGTTGCTCGTCGTCGGGGTTGCAGGTCAGGCCTATGAGGCGCTTGATCCGGGTCGGCCAGTCCAGGTCGTTGGCTTGTACAACAGCTTCATCGATGTGCCGTAACAAGGCATCCAGTCGATGCCGGATATAACCGGAAAGCAAAGCCTCCTTACTCGGGAAATAATCGTACAGCGTGCCGATCGCAACGCCTGCTTCGAGCGCCACTTCCCGGGTGGTCAAACCGGGCCAGCCATCGCGTCGCCAAATCCGAACAAAAGCCTGGTAAATCGCCTCAACGGTGAAAATCGCCCGGGCCTGACTCGGCCGCTTCAGCGGTTTTGCCCGGGGATTGATGCTGCCCTTGGTGTTTCCGAACCCGCTCTTCATCGGCTGCCATTACTCTGGTGCTACCCGCCACACTTTCGCAGCAGGAGACTGAGGGATGCAAAGTTCACTTACGGTAACACGGCTGATAACCCGTAAAAACGCCCTGGACCAAAGCCAGATCGAACAGGTGCAACGAAGCCTGATTCCGGCGGCGGGCGAGGTAATCTTGAAGATTGACCGCTGCGCGCTGACGACCAATAACATTACCTACGCCGCCTATGGCAATTCGATGAACTACTGGGGCTTTTTTCCTACAGGTTTGGCGGACTGGGGTCATGTCCCTGCCTGGGGCTTTGCCGATGTCGTGGCCTCGGACGTGCCTGGCATCAAGGTCGGGGAACGCTTCTACGGGTATTTCCCGATTGCCAGCCATCTGTGGATGCGTCCGGAACGGGTTACCGAACGTGGTTTCTACGACGGGGCCGAGCATCGACAAGGGTTGACCTCGGCCTACAACCAATACACCCGTTGCAGTTGGGATTCGTACTACAGCGCGGAAACCGAAAACCTGCAGATTTTGCTCAAACCGTTGTTCCTGACCTCTTCAATGCTCGCGGACTTTTTGCAGGACAAGCAGTTCTTCGGTGCCACTCGACTGGTGTTCTCCAGTGCTTCGAGCAAAACCGCCTACGGCACCGCGGTCTGCCTGGGCAATCATCCCGGCCTGGAGCGGGTGGCGTTGACCTCAGCCGGCAACAAAGCCTTTGTCGAGGCCCTTGGCTGTTACGAGCGAGCAGTGACTTATGCGGATTTGGCGAACCTGCCGAATGATCGTCCAACCCTGTATGTGGATTTTTCCGGCGACCTTGAATTGCGTGACCAGGTGCACCGGCATTTCGCCGGGCAGTTGGTCTACAGTTGTTTTGCCGGCTCGGCACAAAGCACCGATGAGGCCCGATTGACAGCCATCGAGGGCCCGCAACCGGTGTTCTTTTTTGCGCCGATCCAGATCCGCAAGCGCAATGCCGATTGGGGGCCGGAAGGGGTCAGTCAGCACATCGGCGAGGGTTTGCGGCAGTTTTTCCGCAAAGTCGCGGCCAATGAACCGCCGTTGCTGAAGGTGATGGAAAGTCAGGGTTATGAAGCGGCTCAGGCAGTTATTTCTTGCCTGTTCCATGGGCAGGTCGCGCCGGTGGAGGGGCATGTGATTCGGTTGTGATGGGGTGATGTTGTGGTGTTGTTGTTTTTTGGTGACTTTAGCGGTTCGGGCATTGTGGTTATCCATCCAGATCAAATCGACCCCATCGCGGGCAAGCCCGCTCCCACAGGATCTCTTTGCACCGAAGATCCCTGTGGGAGCGGGCTTGCCCGCGATGGGGCCAGTTCAGTCAGCAATGAAACTCAACTTTGCCCCGGCACATTCGGCCAAAGATCCGACACCAGAAACAAACGCTCCGCTTCTTCCCAATCACCGTGGGCATTTTCCGTCAGGCGCACCAGCAGTTGCGCTGGCGCCAGCGGTTCCAGATCGCTGAGCCAGGTCTCCAGCTGTTCAGCGTCCCAGGTCTGCTCGGCGGGGTAGTGCGCCGGGGCCAGCCAGGCATGGCGGGGCAGGGGTTGCCAGCGGCCGGGCGGACTCTGCGCGAAGAATTTCGTCCAGTCCTTTTGATGCAGCCAGCGCCCGCGCAAGTGCTGTGGATGCGCGCCATTGGGCATTGCGGCCTGCCCGGGCCATGGATAGAGCAAATAGCCGCCCAACCACAAATGCGCGCTGAACTGCCGGATATCCAGCGCCGCCAGCACTTCGCGGCTCTCCGGGCGCGCGGAGATCGGCAATTGGTGCTGGCTCAGGTGTGCCAGTTTGCGGTCCAGCCGATCGTGGCAACCCGGGCCGAGCCACTGCGCGGTGTCGTGTCCGTCGCCATTTTGTGGGCCGAGGTAAAGCTTGATCGCCAGTTCCAGGTGATGCACGCCGTCGCGATCGCGCAATAGCATGTCCAGCTCGCCCAGGGTGTGACCTTCGCGGCGGATCGGCATGTTGGCGGCAATCAACTCGATACCGGGCGCATGCTGCACGGCAAACTGCCAAAGCCGTTCATAATACAGGCCCAGGCGTCGGGTCCGGGCCTGAGCCAGCCAGTGCAGCAAGCCATAACTGTCCCGGTCGAGTTTTCGCAGCCAGGTTTCCAAGTGTTCCGGGGCCTGCACCCAGTCGCTGCCGGCCAGCGGATGACGTTGCGGCCAGGGCGTGGCGCTGAGCATCGGCGGGGCGAGGATGACCCACGCCAGATCACGCACTTCGGGGTGGCGCAACTGGTGGGGTAACTGCAGCAAATCTGGAAATAGGATCATCTTGCGAGCATAGCCCGAATCGTGAGGACACCTTGAGGCTGAAAGGATTTTGTCTATGCCGCGCTTTCACCCATAATCGTGCTTTTCGCCGTCGCTGAGCTTAGGGTCCCCATGGAGCAATTTCGCAATATCGGCATCATCGGACGCCTGGGCAGTTCCCAGGTGCTGGATACCGTCCGCCGACTGAAACGCTTTCTGCTCGATCGTCACCTGCACGTGATCCTCGAAGACACCATTGCCGAAGTCCTGCCGGGCCACGGCCTGCAGACCTCGTCGCGCAAGATGCTCGGTGAGGTCTGTGACATGGTCATCGTGGTCGGCGGTGATGGCAGTCTGCTTGGCGCTGCCCGTGCGCTGGCCAAGCACAATATCCCGGTGCTCGGCATCAACCGCGGTAGCCTGGGTTTTCTCACCGACATCCGCCCCGATGAGCTGGAAATCAAGGTCGCCGAAGTGCTCGATGGCCACTATCTGGTGGAAAACCGCTTTCTGCTGCAAGCGGAAGTGCGTCGCCACGCCGAAGCCATTGGCCAGGGCGATGCGCTGAACGATGTGGTGCTGCACCCCGGCAAGTCGACGCGCATGATCGAGTTCGAACTGTACATCGACGGCCAGTTCGTCTGCAGCCAGAAGGCCGACGGCCTGATCGTCTCCACGCCCACCGGCTCCACGGCCTATGCGCTCTCTGCCGGTGGCCCGATCATGCATCCCAAGCTCGACGCTATTGTGATTGTGCCGATGTACCCCCATACCTTGTCAGGCAGGCCGATTGTGGTCGATGGCAACAGTGAGCTGAAAATCGTCGTGTCCAAGGATATGCAGATTTACCCGCAAGTCTCGTGTGACGGGCAGAACCACTTTACCTGTGCGCCCGGCGACACCATCACCATCAGCAAGAAAGCCCAGAAGTTGCGGCTGATCCACCCGCTCGACCACAACTACTATGAAGTGTGCCGGACCAAGCTTGGTTGGGGCAGCAGGTTGGGTGGTGGAGGCGACTGATGCTCGATCCCGCGCGTAGCTACGACCTGATCGGTGACGTGCACGGTTGCGCTCTTACCCTTGAGCACTTGCTCGACCGGCTCGGTTATCACAAGCAAGCCGGCGTCTGGCGCCATGCCTCGCGCATGGCGGTGTTCGTCGGCGACATCATCGACCGCGGCCCACGGATTCGCGAGGCGCTGCACATCGTCCACGACATGGTCGAGGCCGGCCAGGCGCTGTGCATCATGGGTAACCATGAGTTCAACGCCCTGGGCTGGGTGACCCCGGCATTGCCCGGCAGCGGCAAGCAGTACGTGCGCGAGCACACCCCGCGCCATGCGCGCCTGTTGCATGAGACCTTGACCCAGTTCGAACACCATCCGGCGGACTGGCATGACTTCCAGCAGTGGTTCTATGAACTGCCGTTGTTTATCGATGCCGGGCGCTTCCGGGTGGTACATGCCTGTTGGGATGCCGGGTTGATCGAACCGCTGCGGGCATTGTTCCCCGATGGCTGCGTCGATGAGCACTTCCTCCAGTCCTCGGCCGTACCCGGCAGTTTCGCCTGCACGGTGTTCGACCGCCTGTTGCGCGGCACCGACATGCGCCTGCCCCATGGCCTGACCATGACCAGCGGCGACGGTCTGACACGCTCGTTCTTCCGTACCAAATTCTGGGAAGACGATCCGCAAACCTACGGAGACATCGTGTTCCAGCCCGACGCCTTGCCCGATCCGGTGGCCCGAACGCCACTGTCGTCAACCGAAAAAAACAACTTGCTGCGCTACGGCGCCGATGAGCCGTTGCTGTTCGTCGGCCATTATTGGCGCAGCGGCAAACCGGCGCCGATTCGCCCGAACCTGGCGTGCCTGGACTATAGTGCGGTGCTTTACGGAAAACTGGTGGCCTATCGACTGGACCAGGAAACCCGGCTCGACCCGCACAAGTTCGTCTGGGTCGATGTCGAGCGGCCGGAGGTGTTGCAATGAGCCGCGTCGCAGTGTTGCGCCTGCCGCTGGCGGTGGATCTGAGCGGTTTCGTCAAGCTGCTGCAACGCATGCAGGTGCCGCATCGGGTCAGCGAAGAAGCGGGCGAGCAGGTGCTCTGGGTGCCGGCCAACATCAGCGACGACGTGCGCGTGTTGTACGAACGCTATCCCGAAGGCGATCCGGAGCACAAACTCGACATTCCCATCGCACAGTCGACTCGCCGGCCGAACTTCGCCGATCAGGTTCGCCATGGCAAAGCCACTGCGGCGGTGCTGCTGCTGACCCTGGCCGTCGGCGCGCTGACGCTGCTGGGCGATAACCTGAGCACCCTGCGCTGGCTGACGTTTCTCGATTTTCGCGTGGTCGGCGAGTACATCCATTTCGTGCCACTGGCCGACAGCCTGGCGGCGGGGCAGTGGTGGCGCCTGGTGACCCCGATGCTGATTCACTTCGGCATCCTGCACCTGGCTATGAACGGCATGTGGTATTGGGAGCTGGGGCGACGTATCGAATCGCGCCAGGGCAGTATCAACCTCATCGGCCTGACCCTGTTGTTCAGCCTCGTGTCCAACTATGCCCAGTTCGTGTTCAGCGGGCCGACCCTGTTCGGCGGGTTGTCCGGGGTGCTGTACGGCCTGCTCGGGCACTGCTGGATTTTTCAGGTTTTGTCACCCAACAGCGCCTATCGCCTGCCCCGTGGGGTGTTGGCGATGATGCTGATATGGCTGCTGCTGTGCCTGTCCGGGCTGGTCTCGATGATCGGCTTCGGCGAAATTGCCAACGCGGCCCACGTCGGCGGGCTGCTCGTCGGATGCTTGACCGGTTTGTTGGGTGGTTTGTACAACCGCCGTAAACTGGCCGCCTAAAACTGTTATGTGATTCAAAGAGCGCGGAGACCCAATGTCCTCTTTTAACGAAATGATCAAGAACATCACCCCGGATATCTACCAAAGCCTGAAACTGGCGGTGGAAATCGGTAAATGGTCCGACGGTGGCAAGCTCACCGCCGATCAACGCGAACTGTCGCTGCAAGCGATGATCGCCTGGGAAATCAACAACCTGCCTGAAGAAGAGCGTACTGGCTACATGGGCCCGCAGGAATGCAGCTCCAAATCGATCCAAGTGCCCAATATCCTGTTCAAGTCGGATGCCATCCATTGATCGAGATTGGCCGCGGTTCAATTAGCAAAATGTCGGCGCGCCTGGACGGGCCGAACGTGCAATATGCCTTTCGCCTGGGCGACGTCGAGGTTCCGGTCAATCCATTGATCGGCACCACGGTGCGCCTGGAATACCTGGGGGCGATCCACTGCACCCATTGCGGGCGCAAGACCAAAACCAGTTTCAGCCAGGGTTACTGCTATCCGTGCATGACCAAGCTGGCCCAGTGTGACGTGTGCATCATGAGCCCGGAACGCTGCCATTTCGACGCCGGCACCTGCCGGGAGCCGGAGTGGGGCCAGACGTTCTGCATGACCGATCACATCGTTTACCTGTCGAATTCCTCCGGGGTGAAAGTCGGGATCACCCGCGCCACCCAGCTGCCGACCCGCTGGATCGACCAGGGCGCCAGCCAGGCGTTGCCGATCATGCGCGTTGCGACCCGCCAGCAATCGGGCTTCGTCGAAGACCTGTTTCGTAGCCAGGTGGCGGACAAGACCAATTGGCGTGCCTTGCTCAAGGGCGATGCGGTATCGGTGGATTTGCCACAGATCCGGGATCAGTTGTTCGACAGCTGCGCCGAGGGCCTGCAAGGCTTGCAGGAACGATTTGGCCTACAGGCGATCCAGACTATTGCCGACGTCGAACCGCTGGAAATCCGCTTTCCGGTCGAGCAGTATCCGGCGAAAATCGTCAGCTTCAACCTGGACAAGAACCCGATTGCCGAAGGCACGCTGATGGGGATCAAGGGCCAATACCTGATTTTCGACACCGGCGTGATCAACATTCGTAAATACACGGCTTATCAGCTCGCCGTGCATAGTTAAGGACTCCAGCATGCGCACCGAACAACCGAAGATGATCTACCTCAAGGACTATCAGGCGCCCGAGTACCTGATCGACGAAACGCACCTGACCTTCGAGTTGTTCGAGGACCACAGCCTGGTCCATGCGCAACTGGTGATGCGCCGCAATCCCGAGCGCGGCCCGGGCCTGCCGCCGCTGGTGCTCGATGGCCAGCAGCTGGAATTGCTGTCGGTGAACTTGGCCGATCGCGAGCTGGGCATCGCTGACTACCAGCTGACCGAGAATCACCTGACCCTGCAGCCGACCAGCACTACATTCACGGTCGATACCAGCGTCAGGATCCACCCGGAAACCAACACCGCGCTGGAAGGCCTGTACAAGTCCGGCACGATGTTCTGCACCCAGTGCGAGGCCGAAGGCTTCCGCAAGATCACCTATTACCTCGACCGTCCGGACGTGATGAGCACGTTCACCACCACGGTGGTCGCCGAGCAGCACAGCTACCCGGTGCTGCTGTCCAACGGCAACCCGATTGCCTCAGGTCCTGGCGAAGACGGCCGGCACTGGGCGACCTGGGAAGACCCGTTCAAGAAACCGGCGTACCTGTTTGCGCTGGTGGCCGGTGATTTGTGGTGCTTCGAAGACAGCTTCACCACCATGACCGAACGCAATGTAGCGCTGCGCATTTATGTCGAGCCGGAAAACATCGACAAGTGCCAGCACGCCATGAACAGCCTGAAGAAATCCATGCGCTGGGATGAAGAGGTCTACGGTCGCGAGTACGACCTGGACATCTTCATGATCGTTGCCGTGAACGACTTCAACATGGGCGCCATGGAGAACAAGGGGCTCAACATCTTCAACTCCAGCGCCGTGCTGGCGAAGGCCGAAACCGCCACCGACGCCGCGCACCAGCGGGTCGAGGCCATCGTTGCCCACGAGTATTTCCACAACTGGTCGGGCAACCGCGTGACCTGCCGCGACTGGTTCCAGTTGTCGCTCAAGGAAGGCTTCACGGTGTTCCGCGATTCCGGCTTCTCCGCCGACATGAACTCGGCGACGGTCAAGCGCATCCAGGACGTAGCCTACCTGCGTACCCACCAGTTTGCCGAAGACGCCGGCCCCATGGCTCACGCGGTACGTCCGGACAGCTTCATCGAGATCTCCAACTTCTACACCCTGACCGTGTACGAAAAGGGTTCGGAAGTGGTCGGCATGATCCACACCCTGCTCGGCGCCGAAGGCTTCCGTAAGGGCAGCGACCTGTATTTCGAACGCCATGACGGCCAGGCCGTGACCTGCGATGACTTCATCAAGGCCATGGAAGATGCCAATGGTGTCGACCTGACCCAGTTCAAGCGCTGGTACAGCCAGGCCGGTACACCTCGTTTGGCGGTCAGCGAGTCTTATGACGCCGCCGCGAAAACCTACAGCCTGACCTTCCGCCAGAGCTGTCCGCCAACCCCGGACAAGGTTGAAAAACTGCCGTTCGTGATTCCGGTCGAACTCGGCCTGCTCGATAGCCAGGGCGGTGAAATTGCCCTGCGTCTTGCCGGTGAAGCGTCGGCACAAGGGACTTCCCGGGTCCTTTCGGTGACCGAAGCCGAGCAGACGTTCACCTTCGTCGACATCGCCGAACAGCCGCTGCCGTCGTTGCTGCGCGGTTTCTCGGCGCCGGTGAAGCTGAGCTTCCCGTACAACCGCGACCAACTGATGTTCCTGATGCAGCACGACAGCGACGGTTTCAATCGTTGGGATGCCGGTCAGCAACTGTCGGTGCAGGTGCTGCAGGAACTGATCGCCCAGCAGCAAAAGGGTGAAGCGCTGGTGCTGGATCAGCGTCTGGTTTCGGCCTTGCGTACCGTGCTGTCCGACGAGACGCTGGATCAGGCGATGGTCGCCGAAATGCTCTCGCTGCCAAGCGAAGCGTACCTGACGGAAATCAGCGAAGTGGCCGATGTCGAGGCGATTCACACCGCCCGCGAGTTTGCCCGCAAGCAACTGGCCGATGCGTTGTTCGAAGGCTTGTGGCTGCGTTACCAGGCCAACCGCGAGCTGTCGAAGCAGACCCCCTACGTGGCCGAAGCCGAGCATTTCGCCCGTCGCGCCTTGCAGAATATCGCGCTGTCGTACCTGATGCTCAGCGGCAAACCTGAAGTCCTGGCGGCGACGCTGGAACAGTTCGATGCCTGCGACAACATGACCGAACGCCTGACTGCGCTCGCCGTGTTGGTCAACTCGCCGTTCGAACAGCAGAAAGCCAAGGCCCTGGCCAGCTTCGCCGAGCACTTCAAGGACAACCCGCTGGTCATGGACCAGTGGTTCAGCGTCCAGGCCGGCAGTGTGCTGCCGGGTGGCCTGGATCGGGTCAAGGCATTGATGCAGCACCCGGCGTTCAACATCAAGAACCCGAACAAGGTGCGGGCGCTGATCGGCGCGTTCGCCGGGCAGAATCTGGTCAACTTCCATGCGGCGGATGGCTCCGGGTATCGCTTCCTGGCGGATCTGGTGATCGAGTTGAATGGCTTCAATCCGCAGATTGCTTCCCGGCAGTTGGCGCCTTTGACGCGCTGGCGCAAATACGATGATGCTCGTCAGGCGTTGATGAAAGGGGAGTTGGAGCGGATTCGGGGTTCGGGGCAATTGTCGAGTGATGTGTTTGAGGTGGTCAGCAAGAGCCTGGCTTGATCCTCGGTTTGGTCTTGGACTTGGCGGCCTTTGGGCCGACCAGGTTCTTGGTGGATTGAGTACATATCCGTTGCTGCGGTAACGGCGGCTTATGGTTTCGCCCTTACGGCGACTCACTTTGAAAAGC
>NZ_AKJF01000129.1 GCF_000282475.1 Pseudomonas sp. GM78 | reverse complement strand
AAGCGAGGCGGCCTGACAGCCGACCTGACTTTTACAGATACCCCCAATCCCCTGTGGGAGCCAGCCTGCTGGCGATGGACTGCCAAACCACGCGATCATCCAGACAGGGCGCGTTATCGTTGACCTCCATCGCGAGCAGGCTCGCTCCTACAGGTGTTTCCAAGTGACTCGCCGGGCGAAACCATAGGTGGCCGTTACCGCAGCAACGGATATACACCCAATCCAAATACTCATCTGCAGGGGCGAATTTCGGTCAAATATTTTGGCCACATTAATCCCCTTTTGGCCTTTCCTGCCGTTCTCCGAAATCGTCCGCGCCGCAAGACTGTGAGCAACCGAACCCGACTGCGGAGAACAATAAAATGCTGACGATCTACTCGGACGATCACCACCTGCACCACGGCCGATGCGAACTCATCGACGGGCAACTCAAGCCCTGCTTTGAAATGCCTTCGCGTGCCGACCACGTGTTGTCACGTGTGCAAAAGCAGAACCTGGGCCCGGTAGAAGCACCGAAGGATTTTGGCCTGGGGCCAATCGAACGCATCCACAGCCGCGACTACCTAGACTTTTTCAAAGGTGCCTGGGCGCGCTGGACCGCATTCAACACCGACGGTGACTTGCTGCCCTACACCTGGCCGGCCCGTACCTTGCGTCGTATCAAGCCTACCAGCCTGCACGGCGAACTGGGCTACTACAGCTTCGACGGCGGCGCGCCGATCACCGCCGGCACCTGGCAAGCAGCGTACAGCGCGGCGCAAGTCGCCCTCACCGCGCAAGCAGAAATCCAGCGCGGCGCCCGCAGTGCCTTCGCCCTGTGCCGCCCACCAGGACACCACGCCGCCAGTGACTTGATGGGCGGCTACTGCTACCTCAACAACGCGGCCATCGCAGCGCAAGCCTTTCTCGACCAGGGCCACAAGAAAGTCGCGATCCTCGATGTCGACTACCACCACGGCAACGGCACCCAGTCGATTTTCTACGAGCGCAGCGACGTGCTGTTCACTTCGATCCATGGCCACCCGGAAGCCGAGTTCCCGTTCTTCCTCGGCTATGAGGACGAGCGCGGCGAAGGCGCCGGTGAAGGCTTCAACTTCAACTATCCTTTGCCCGCCGGCAGCGGCTGGGATAGCTGGAGCGCGGCGCTGGAGCAGGCCTGCAACGAGATCGAAACCTATGGCGCCGACATCGTCGTCGTGTCCCTGGGCGTGGATACGTTCAAAGACGACCCGATCTCCCAGTTCAAGCTCGACAGCCCCGATTACCTGGCCATGGGCAAACGCATCGCCAGGCTTGGCGTGCCGACCCTGTTCGTGATGGAAGGCGGTTACGCGGTAGAAGAGATCGGCATCAACGCCGTCAACGTTCTTGAAGGCTTTGAAAACGCTTAACAAGGAATCGCAAAATAATGAAAAATCTCAAGCGGTTTATCGTTCCGGCCCTGTGCGCCACGGTGCTCGGTGGCGGCGCTCATGCAGAAGAACGAACGTTGCGCGTCTACAACTGGTTCGACTACATCACCCCCAAGGCCCTGGAAGATTTCAAGACCCAGAATCCACAGACCAAACTGGTCTATGACATCTTCGACACCAACGAAGCGCTGGAAGCCAAGCTGTTGACGGGCAACTCCGGCTACGATGTGGTGGTGCCGTCCAACGTGTTCCTGGCCAAGCAGATCGAAGCCGGGGTGTTCCAGCCACTGGATCGCAGCAAACTACCAAACTGGAACCACCTCGATCCCAAGCTGATGAAGCTGATCGAGGCCAACGACCCCGGCAACAAGTTCGCCGTCCCGTACATGTACGGCACCATCCTGATCGGTTTCAACCCGGACAAGGTCAAGGCCGCACTCGGTGAAAACGCGCCGGTGGACAGCTGGGACCTGATCTTCAAGGAAGAGAACATCAGCAAGCTCAAGCAGTGCGGCGTCGCCCTGCTCGACTCGCCGTCGGAGATCCTGCCCCTGGCCCTGCAACACCTTGGCCTGGACCCAAACAGCAAAAAGCCTGCGGACTACGACAAGGCTGAAGCGCTGCTGATGAAGATCCGTCCGCACGTCACCTACTTCCACTCGTCCAAGTACATGGCCGACATCGCCAACGGAGACATCTGCGTCGCCGTCGGATATTCCGGCAGCTTCTCCCAGGCGGCCAACCGCGCGAAGGAAGCCAAGAACGGTGTGGTAGTCGACATGCGCCTGCCCAAGGAAGGTGCGCCGATCTGGTTCGACATGCTCTCCATCCCGAAAGGCGCGAAGAATCCGGAAGACGCCTACACCTTCATCAACTACCTGCTGCAACCCCAGGTGATCGCGCCGGTCAGCGACTTCGTGGGTTATCCGAACCCGAACAAGGACGCCACGGAACTGGTCGACCCGGCGATTCGCAACAACCCGAACCTGTACCCGACCGAAGCGGCCATGGGCACCCTCTACACCCTGCAACCGCTGCCGCGCGATGCCGAACGCGCACGCACCCGGGCGTGGACCAAGATCAAGTCGGGGACTTGAAGCGATACACAGGGAACTGAGTAAACGGAGAATCCTGTAGGAGCCCGGCTTGCCGGCGAAAGCGGCCTCGAGTATTGCACTGACCTTTCGACCGCCTTCGCGGGCAAGCCGGATCGCCGCACGCTCCTACAGAATTCTATTTTGCCTGCAATAAGTATCTACCACCTCCCGCCCCCACCTGCCCTCTACCGTGCCCGAACCCCGCGCTGTCCCCTCAGCGCTTCACCGGACACAGGAAACGGCCATGCCCGCCACCCCCTCCAGCAACCCCGACGACATTCTCACTCAACTGGTGACCGGCCCCTCGATCAGGGAAGTCGCTTCGACCTCGATCCGCACCGCCCTCGACACCGAATATCCGCAACTGCACATCGATCCAAACCTGACCATGGTTGCCACGCCCGTCTGGACCCTTACCGACAACCAGGTCCTGCCCGGCAACAGCCGCTTCGAATCCCTGACCGACGCCCTGGTACGGCTGGTCCTGTCCGGCGCGACAGCCACTTACATCGACGGGGAACATTTCCTGACCCGGCAACCGGGCGTCGAGCCGGGCATCAAGCTGCCGGTAAAGATCGATGCTATCGGCTGCCTGCTCAATCGCCTGGCCCGGCTGTTTTTCGTGGCCTACCAGGAACAACAACTGGACTACTGGAATGAAACCATCGCCCCCGACAAACCGCGCTGGCATCAAATCAGCGAAGGCCTGCACAGCCTCTGGAACGACGGCAAACCCGATGACTGGGACGAAGACCAGCGGGCCCTGGCCCTGACCGTCTACAACCACCCGCAACAGGCCGATCGCCAGGCACACGACAAGTACCAGACACGCGCCTGCCTGATCGACATCGACGAGCTCGACCAACAGCGCAGCGAACACCGACAGCTGATGGACACCGCCGTCATTGTCGGCACGCTGGGGGAACGCACGCTGGTCGTTACGCATTCGATCACCGACGGATTCAGTCAGTACGGCTCGCTGGCAGCATTTAGCGAAGCCCTTCGCAAGCGCTTCACTTCATCGATAAATGCTCGAAAACTGCAGTGGCGCCTTTACGAACCCACGGGCAATTTTTTCGAGCAGCAGGCCTGTGCGTTGATCGCCCTGGAAATCCAGGCCATCGGCTCACTCAGTGAGACGGCGATATCGATGCTGACGCCACGGATTGCAGCGGCGCCCGGTCATTTCGAAAAGCTCGTGCAACAGCAACCCACGCGTTTCAGCCAGGTCCAGCATCAGCTGCAGGACTGGCTGCTCGATGCCTCGACGGTAGACCTCACTCGCTACAGTCGGCACTTGATGGACCTGGCCTTGTTGCGCGAGCAACATGCCGGGAAGTCGTTCAACGATGGCATTGCTGCTTTGCGCGAATTTACGTTAAACGCCTTGCGAGAGCAGATGACCAAGGATCATCCGCAAGCCACCCTGCCGCGCCTGGAAGACGTTCAAATCAGCAGCACGCGCCCGGTGATCCTCGGGACATTTGCGGTGCCGGGCAAGACCGAGACCGTCACGCTGTCTCTCGTCGACCTGGCGTTGCAGAACCTGACGGCCCTGCCCTGGGGTGACAAAATCGTGCAATACCGTGACGGATCAGCGGTGGCGTCATGGTTGACGCCGGCCTATCTGGACAGCCTGGTGAGCGCCGTGAACATCGGCGAAACCTACCCCGGGCTGATCAAGCGCACACTGCTCGACGACCCGAAAGAAACGGCCCGGCGCCAGCAGCTCTACGCCGACGACCTGCGCATTCAGCTACCGCTGCAAACGCTGCAATCGAAGATCCGTGGCGAAGCCGGCATCGATGACCTGGGTTATCGCTATGTCTTCGCGGCCTTGCAGGAAAAGGCAGCGGATCGTTATGTCGAGGGCCTGGAAATCATCATTCGCCCACTGGCTTTCATTCCAGGCGGACGCAACGACGGCAAGGCTGACGAAGTCGCCAACATGTTCGTGATCGGGCCGCGACACGCCGAAAAAGGCCCCTGCCTGCTGTATCGGCCACTGCTCGATCATCCACTGCTGCAATACCCCGGCGAAGCGGACCTGCTCTACGCCATCAAGCACAGCAAGGCGTTGCGCCAGTCGGTCCTGGCCTGGCTGGCCGACGACGTTCGCTTCAATTACTCGCAGTACGTGTTCCCTGGCGAGCTGCCTTCCGTCTGGACCTTGTCCCAATGGCTGGTCGATCCAGCCTCGCTGCTGGGGATGATGGGCGCCGTGACCCTGGGTTCGTCGCCTATGCCGCAACCTGCCTTGCCGGCCCTGTTCAGCGCCAACGCCAACGCCTTGATCACCCTGGCCGACCGGCAGTCGGTGTCCAATGCGCAAAGCCGTTGGGCTACCCTCAAACAAGCGGCCTGGATGCTGTTCAATGTGACGTTGCCCTTTCTCGGGCGTACGGCTGCGACGGCCGCCTGGATCTGGCAGATCATGGACGATCTGGAACAGGCGCGCGAAGCCCGGGAAGCGGATGATTCCGCGCATGCATGGACCGCGCTGACCGATCTGTTCCTGACCTTGGGCATGGTCCTGGCGCACCACGCCGCCACGCGCAACAAGCCGCGCGCCCCCCGCCTTGAGACCGCCACGCCAGCGCTCGAAAAACCGGTCGCGGCCACCACCGTGACGCAGATGCCCGACATCGTCGCTCACCACCTGCCCGACAACCACCCGACACCCCTGCACTCCTTCGGCATTTTGTCGCCAGCGAGCCTGGCATCCGTGCTGGACCGGTTGGCCATCGCCAAACCCGCCGGGCTCGAAAACCCGTCGAACCAACCCGGCCCCCACCGCTACCTGAGCCCGCTCGCGCAAAAGTGGTATGCCCAGGTCGGCCAGCGCTGGTTCGAGGTCTGGCTCAACGACGATGGCGATGTGCAAATCATCGACTCGCGCATGACACCGTCACGCACAGGTCCCCTGCTGATTCATTCCGCACAGGGACAATGGTTCATCGATACACGCTTGAGACTGCGCGGCGGAGGCCGCAGCCGCAAAGCGCTCGCCCTGCAAAACCAGCAGCGCAAAGACACGCTGAAGCAGCAACTGACAGCGTTTGAAAGTCGCAAAGACCAGCTGATGGAGGAACTCCATGCCGCGCAGGATGCAGTAACGGCGCCCGCCACCGAGGTGGCCGCCCCCCATCGGCAGCGCCTGATCGAAACACTGGATGCGCATTTGGTCGAGTTCGGCACTTTCATCGAACAGCTCAAGGCTTACAACAGCATTGAATCGATCCCCAACTACCGCGCGGTCCTGGTCGACTGCCTGGATCATCAGTTGTACCTGACGAAGACGTGGTTCACGCAGCAAGACAGGGCGTTTGGCGAACACATGCGTCGATCCCTCGCGCTGCTGGACAACGAGCCGGGGGACGCCACACAGACTCCCCGCCAGACCCACCAGCTCACCAGTGACCTGACCCAGGGCTTTATCGACAAGATCGAGTTTACCCAGGCTCGCATCGAAGAGCTGAAGCGGCTGGGCAAGGAAGCGGCGGAAGTGGCCAAAGAGGGCAAGGAAGCGCTGCCTCGATTCGCACTACAGGACCTGAAACTGTTCCAGATCAGCCTTGCCCAGGAACTCTGCCTGAGTGACAGCACCAGGGTGGACACGGCGCCGGCCCGACAAGCCATGACACAACTAGTCGAGGATACGGGCCTGACCGTCCAATCTGCGCTGGACCTCGCCGAACAGGACGATGCACTGCCCCTGCCTGAGCGGATCGACGGTTTCAGTGAGTTGGTGGAGCAGTTCGCCATCCTCGACCTGCGAATACTCGACCTGCCTGGCGAATACCCGCGGCAGTTGCTGCAACCCCCTCTGGACCTGATGCGCCAGCGGATCGAAGCATTCAAGGAACACAGCGTGAAACAGCTCACCGAGCTGTTGCATGAGCGCAAATCGCTCGAACCGCCCCCCGGCCCTTCTCGCCCTGCCCCGGTCTCGAAACGCATCATCAAGACCCGTTACAAAGGTACGGTGGTCGGCAAACCCCGTGCGCGCTCGGAGGCAGACAACACCGAATGGGTCGACGTAATATCACCACTGACCAAAAAAGTCACCGCGACCTTCCATGAGAAAACACCTGGCGTGTGGGTCGAGCATGAATCTGCGCCAGAGCAGGCACCTGCCCAGGTACGTCCTGATTTGCCAACCAGCCTGCAGAAGGGCCAGCTGCTGGTGGATCAATTGCAGTCGTTCATTCGCCGAACCGAGGGTCATTCGAAGGTGGCGGGACGCAATCCCACGGAAATCGAGGAGATGTTTGAACTGCACGCCAATCGCCTGCGAAAAGCAGCCGATACGATCGAAGACGCCCTCACCGATAATAATTCGACCGACGACGGGCCGGGGTCAGCCGCACTACTGGCCAAACAGCTCACCGAACGCGCGACAGAGCTCCACGACAAAGGTCGCGCGACCCGAATCCGCATGACCAAGGAACAGCCCCCCACCGCGGCCCGTGTTGAATGGCTGATGAGCAAGAAACTGATCACCATCGCCAAGACACCCGGCCGACGTCGACTCAAGGCGCATAAAAACGACTATCTCGAGGAGTACGAGATACGCGAACAGGGCACTGCAAAAGTGCTTTGGTACGCCCACTTCCACTATTCGGGCCCGGACACCGCCCCTAAAACCTACACCGCCGCCCACCTGAAAACCGAATCCCAACGCCTGCTCGGCGGTGCACTGGATCAGCGAAAGCCTGTCTCCAACAACGAGTTGATCGCTGTGTACCGCAGTGAAATCAGCCCGAAACTGGCGGATGAGTTGTTCTTGTCATCCAACAACCCAGCCGCTTCGGGTTCCTGAAAAACAACCCGTGCCTGCCAGGACTCGCGCTTTCAGCGAGTCCTGCGCCAGGCCTTGCTCAATCTTCCGAGTGCCGCGCTGATCGCCTCCTCCGGCACCGCGGCAAACCCCAATACCAGCCCGGCGCGTTGATCGGGTGTGTTGTTCGAATCCGCCAGCCAGTAGTTGCTCAGGCCATTGATCTCGACGTCGACGCTGGCCGCGGCTTCTATCAGTGCTTGTTCGCGGGCCAGCGTGTCTACCGTCACCGTCATGTGCAATCCGGCGGCCACGCTCGGCAGTTGGCCGACACCGGCAATGTCCGCCGGCCAGTTGGCCAATAGCGTGTTGCGCCGGCTCAACGCGGCACGACGCATGCGCCGCACGTGGCGCTGAAAATGTCCGGCGGCCATGAACTCGGCCATCACCGCCTGGGTGCTCACCTCGGAATGCCGCACATCCACCGCCCGCCGCTGGGCAAACGCCTCGACCAATGCCGGCGGCAGCACCAGGTAGCCCAGGCGCAGGGCGGGAAAGGCCACTTTGCCGAACGTACCGACATAGAGCACCCGCCCGTGACGATCGAGCGCGGCCAAGGGAGCCAGCGGTGCGCCGCTGTATCGGTACTCGCCGTCATAATCGTCCTCGACGATCCAGCCCTGGCTGCGCTCGGCCCAGGCCAGCAATTCCAGGCGTCGCGCCAGGCTCATCACCACGCCCAAGGGGTATTGATGCGAGGGCGTCACGTACGCCAGGCGACAATCGTCCAGGCGCGCCAGTTCGCGGCAATCAATGCCCTCGCTGTCCACCGCGATGCCGTGCAATCGCCCACCGGCCACCGCAAACGCATGCCCGGCCGCCCGATACCCGGGGTTTTCAACCGCCACCCCGTCCCCCGGCTCGACCAGCAACTGCGCACACAGGCTGATCCCTTGCTGCGCGCCGCTGGTGACGACAATTTGCTCCGCCGTGCATTGCATGCCGCGAGAACTGCGCAAATACGCGGCGATCATCCCGCGCAATCGCGCATCGCCTTGGGGCGCGCCGTAACACAGCTGCTGCAGATCCGGTTTACGCCAGAACGCCGCATTGAGCTTGGCCCACACCTCGAACGGAAACAGATCGAAGGCCGGCACGCCGACCCGAAAGGCCCGCGGCGGACCGCTGGGAGGCGTCGGCAGGTGGTTGTTTTCCAACCGCGCCAATGCGCCGCTGCGGGCAACTTTAGCGGCTGGCACCACTGGCACCTCCAGGCCCTTGGCAGCGACGTCCGGCAGTACTTTCGGCGCAGATTTCCTGCCCGGCAACGGTGCTTGGGGCAATTGTGCGACATAGGTCCCGTCACCCACCCGCCCTTCGATAAACCCTTCGGCGTAGAGCTGGTCGTAGGCCCGCACCACGCTGTTACGGGAAATCGCCAGGGCCGCCGCCAGATCCCGACTCGCCGGCAATCGCGTACCGCTGGCCAGGCGCCCGTCGAGCACCCGTACCCGCAAGGCCTGATAGAGCTGGCGACTCAAGCCCTGGCGGCGGTCGAGTTCGATACCCGCCGGGTTGAAGGACAAGGACAGCGACGCATCCGTCATGGCAATGGACCTATGAAATTTGTCGTTAATGGCTCTTACAACAGACCAATAGCCTGCCTAGGATGCAGGCATTCGCCAAGGAATATTTCCATGTATACGCCCCGCGCCTTTGCCCTCAACGATTTGCATGAGCTGCAGCAACAGATCCTCGGCACCCGCCTCGCCGTGCTGGTTACCCATGGCGAACACGGCCTGCAAGCCAGTCATCTGCCCTTGCTGCTCAATACCGACGAGGGTCCCAACGGCACCCTGTATGGCCATTTCGCCAAGGCCAACCCACAGTGGAAAGCACTGCAGGACGGCGCCGAAGCACTGGTCATTTTTGCCGGCGCCGATGCCTATGTCAGTCCCGGGTTCTACCCGAGCAAAGCCGAGGACGGCAAAGTCGTGCCGACCTGGAACTACGTGGCCGTGCATGCCTATGGCAGCGCTGAAGTGTTCACCGATGCCGATCGCCTGCGCTCACTGGTCAGCGCCTTGACCGATCGCCACGAAGCCGGTCGCGCGCAACCGTGGAAAGTCGCCGATGCCCCGGCCGATTACATCGACGGCATGCTCAAGGCCATCGTCGGTTTCGCCCTACCGATCCAGCGCCTGGAAGGCAAACGCAAGCTCAGCCAGAACCGCAACGCCAGCGACATCGCCGGCGTGCGCGCAGGGCTGGCTGCCAGCCCCGATGCCCACGACCGGGCCCTCGCCCACTTTATGCCCTAAGGAATGAACATGAGTCAGATCGACATCCGCCCGGTCAGCGCCGACGACCACGCCGCATGGCTGCCGCTGTGGCAGGCCTACCTGCGCTTCTACAACACCGAACTGTCAGACACCGTCAGCCAAAGCACCTGGCAGCGCCTGCTCGACCCGAACGAACCCACCCACGCCGCCCTCGCCTGGGCCGACGGCAAGGCGGTGGGCATGGTGCATTTCATCTACCATCGTTCCAACTGGAGCATTGAAAACGCCTGCTACCTGCAGGATCTGCTGGTAGCGCCCGAAACCCGAGGCACCGGTGTTGGTCGCCAGCTGATCGAATTCGTCTACGCCACGGCCAAAGCCGACGGCTGCAACAAGGTGCATTGGCTGACCCACGAAACCAACGCCACCGCGATCCAGCTCTACGAGCGCATCGCCGAGCGTCCGGGTTTCATCCAGTTTCGCAAAGCCATCTAAGGTTCAAGGAGAACAGCATGCCGACTTCACTCGCCGACTGGAAAGGCGTCCCGGCCCCGACGGTCCAACTGATCGAAGGGCGTTTCATCCGCCTGGAAAAACTCGACCCGGCGCGCCACGGCGACGACTTGTTCAACGCCCTGCAAGGTCCAGGCGCCGACCCGAAACTGTGGGATTACCTGCCTTACGGCCCTTTCCCGGAACGCAGCGCATTCAACGACTGGCTGGACAACCACGCCGCCAGCAGCGACCCCTACTTCTTCAGCGTGATCGACCGCGCCAGCGGCGAGGTGCAAGGCATCCTCAGCCTGATGTCGATCGTCCCGGCCCAGGGCCGCATCGAAATTGGCCACGTCACCTTCGGCGCGCCGATGCAACGTTCACCCAAGAGCACCGAGGCCGTCTACCTGCTGGCCAAGGAATCGTTCGCCCTCGGCTACCGGCGCCTCGAGTGGAAATGCAACAACGGCAACGCCCGCTCCAAATACGCGGCCGAGCGCCTGGGCTTCAGTTTCGAAGGCGTCTTCCGCCAGCATATGGTGGTCAAGGGGCAGAACCGGGATACCGCCTGGTATTCGATCATCGACTCGGAATGGCCGGCGATTGGCGCGGGGTTCGAACGCTGGTTGAGTGATGAAAACCAGACGGATTCGGGGCAGGTGAAAGGGTTGGCGGAGTGTCGCAATGCTGTTCTGTAGGAGCGAGCTTGCTCGCGAAGGACGTCAACGATAACGAGGGCAGCCTGACTGCACGCGGTGCCCTGACGACCATCGCGAGCAAGCTCGCTCCTACAGTGGCGGCTGGCATTCGACCGTCATTTTCAAGCCTGCCGCAAGGCGCCATCGAACGACTACATGAGGACGTCTCGTACCTCCTGTCCTACGTAGTCCACGTAACAAAAAAAATGTCTAATCTTTATGTTGCTCCGGCGCTTAAACATCCACCAGCGGGGACACTACTCACTAACAAGGTTTGATTGCCGGAAGTAACGCCATTGCATGCAATGACGTTGTGCGATACCACCTGAATAGATCCTTGAAATACGGGCTACCAGACCCGTTTCAAGAAGGAGGTAGCCATGCTTCACTTGACCAAATCGGCTCGCCAGTACGAAGAAACCGGTATCCCGGGCGTTCGCTTTTCCACCGTGTGGGGGGAGAACGGAACGGGTTCGGACTTTATTGCGTTTGAAGCTGGCGCACGCTTTCCACTGCATGACCATGAAGGGCCGGAGGAGATCCTTATGGTGTCGGGAAAGATCCGCTTCGGTGATCTGGTAATGTCACCAGGCGACTATCTGAGAATGGGACCTGGGGAGCAACATGACGCAGAAGCGCTCGAAGACTCTGTGTTTTTCCTGGCCCATATAGGCGGCGCCATTATCAAGGAGTGAGGTCGACTCCCAATCGAAAACAACCGATGAGTCTTGCTCACCTGGACAGCCACGGACTACCGGGCCAAGTGGCTGTCCTCTCTGTGGGTCGTTCCCCCTTTTTTCCTCCAACCATGTACAGCACCCACACGCTACGGAGAACCAAGGCATCGCTGATCTATTGTAAGACGAAGAACCTGAGAGCAGTGCAACTCCTGCCAGGCCAAACGAAGCTTGAAAGTACCGTCAGATACCTGGTGATCGAGTTCGATGACGCCCTGGAAATGGCGAAACAGCCGTGCGGCTGACCAGCCACAGCGACGGTCAATGCCAGGCCGTCGCTGTCCGGCCAAAAGTGGACGGTAGACACGGCAATGGCAAATTGGTAGCGTCACTTCACTTAATAGACATAGAAATGCCTACTACGAAATTCTTGCAATGTTCGATCACTGCGTAATTATTGGAATACGCACATGAACGCTCAAACGTTCAAACGTTCAAACGTTCAAGGTCTGAAAATCTGCAAAAGCACTTGCCATGGAAACTATATGCCACTCATTCAAAAAATTTATGAAGCGACTGAACTCGGCCATCTTGCTCAGCCCTTCACTGTCGAAGATCTAAAAAGCTGGATGAAAGAAAGGCAAGTCGTTAAAGACAACGGAAAAAAGTATGCTGAATCATCAATTAATGCGATTCTTTCCAACTCAGACACAAACAATACCCCGACATCAAATCTGAACAGAAAAACCTTGATAAGCAGGAGTAATGACGGAGGAAAAAAAGAATACTGGTTTTAACTGTTGCGTGAAATCCCTCGGATTTGTTCCTGCGAGCTGACGAACTCCAACTGAAACGTCGCGCAATCAGGGCCCGACATCCGGGCCCTGCTGCTCAAGCCTGCCGCAACGCCCCTTCGAACGCTGGCGCCAAGCCCGACGACGCCAGCTTGCTTACAAAGGCGCCGGTACGCTGCTGCTTGTATGACTAAAAGGGACGGGACTAAAATGGACTCATCTTTTTCTCACTTTTTTCTCTTTTTCTCTGTCCACTTTTTCTCTATTTATTGGATATTCGGCTTTTTCAGATCACTCCTACAGATCATTCCTAGAGGTTGGCTTCCCGCCCCGTCATTTCGGGCCATTGCAATACATTGTTACTTACTTACCATTTGATTTTCAGCCTAAATAGTCAATTATAAATCTAACTATAACAGCCGCACGACGCCTAAAATTTAAAATCAAAAGCTCAACTGCACCTTGTGATCAATGATCACTTTACAAGCTGCACGACACATAAAATTTTGCTACTTCGCCAAGTAAACACGCTTATCCCATTACCAAGGAGATGGTACACGGTGCATCTGCCAAAAAGCTCTTTGATTAAAGCAGGCTATCGACCCCGGCCTGCCCTGGTCTGTTACTTGAGTCGGCTTTTCACGTGGGCACCGATTTTTCCACTTCACGGTTGGTATCGCGTATCGAAAGAGTGGCCGAGCGGCATGCCTCTTTGCGGCAGCGCTTTGTCATGCGCGGCGGCACTTAACAGCGTCAAACAGGCAAAGCCCCTGCCAAGTAGAAACTGCATTATCTTCGCCCTTCCGAAATAAATGATCACGATCGCTCCTCGCCACTTACCAGAGGGGGCTCTTCATTTACGGGTCATTTCCCGCTGCTTGATTAAAAGGAAACACATGTCGACGCTGGTCTATTACGTAGCCGCCACCCTGGATGGTTTTATTGCCACTCAACAACACAAACTGGATTGGCTGGAGAACTTTGCGCTGGGGGATGACGCAACGGCCTATGATGATTTTTACCAGACGGTCGGAGCGGTGGTCATGGGGTCGCAGACCTATGACTGGATCATGTCGAACGCTCCCGATGACTGGCCTTACCAGGATGTGCCCGCCTTTGTCATGAGCAACCGTAATCTGTCAGTCCCCGCCAACCTGGATATCACCTTCGTACGCGGTGATGCCGAAGCCATCGCGGCCAGGGCCAGGCAAGCGGCGAAGGGCAAGAATGTCTGGCTCGTTGGCGGCGGCAAAACGGCTGCCTGTTTTGCCGACGCCGGGGAGTTGCAGCAACTGTTCATCACCACCATTCCGGTCTTTCTCGGCTCCGGCGTTCCTGTGCTGCCCGTTGACCGCGCGCTTGAGGTCATCCTCAGAAAACAGCGCACGCTGCACAGCGGTGCTATCGAATGCATCCTGGACGTGAAAGCCGATGATGGAGTGAAAGCTCCCTCTCCACGGCTACAGAACCACTTCAATCTCCCGAAAACCGATCCCGGCTGTTCGTCAGGTGCAGCACCATCGCCGCTCGAGCCGCATCGGGATCCTGGCGCTTGATCGCGTTGAAAATCGCTTCATGCTCCAGGTTCGCCAGGTGCCCCAATTTCGAAAAGTCGGCGCCTCCGCGCTCGTCGACCTTCACCTGGGTACGGGGAATCATGGCATTGCCCAAGTGCTGCATGATTTCCGTGAAAAACGTATTGCCGGTAGCCTCGGCAATGATCTGGTGAAAGCGCTTGTCTTCCTCGACGCAACTGTCGTTGTTGGCCAACGACGCCTGGTAATCACTCAAGGCCTGGCGCATGCGCGCGAGCTGATCGTCCGTGCGGCGAACGGCTGCCAGCGCAACGGCCTGCACCTCCAGGCCCAGTCTCAGTTCCAGCATGCTCCTGACTTTTGCAACCGTATCCACATGCAGGCGCAGCCCTGGCTGGGAGGGTTGCTCCAGCACAAATGTGCCGATGCCGTGGCGTGTTTCCACCAAACCCGAAGCTTGCAGCTTGGAGATAGCCTCCCGGACAACGGTGCGGCTCACGCCATGCTCGAGAACGATGGTCGATTCCGAGGGCAGCTTTTCGCCTGGCTTCAATTGTCCGAGCAAGATGCGCTGGGTCAGTGCTTCCACCACGCCCTGAGCCAGATTATTGGATCGTCTACGGACAGGCGCTCCGCTTTCAATTTGCATAGGTTCGAGTCCACAGGATTTTGCTCCGCAGAGCTTAACACCCACCAGAGATTCTCTGGCGAAATGCGGAGGTAGTCCGCTGGTTCGAATCATAGAACGGCATCTACTTGTATGACAACATATCTATTAGCCTCAGATTGAGCGATATAGCTAGCACTTGTCTGACATGCCAGGCCACCCAAACCCCACCCAGAAAAGCACTTAAACCCCAATAGACACTGGGCATCGCACCCAATAAAGTTATTTTCCGCCCTCTTCCGAAAACAAAACATCCTCCATTGCATTGCAGATCAGAAAAACCACTTGTATGATGTCTATCAACACAAGCGCACCAGACATCTCGACAAAAACCAGCGATGCAGGCGAATCACATGAATCCTCAAGAACTCAAGTCCATCCTTTCTGAAGGCCTCCTGTCTTTTCCGTTGACCGACTTCAACGCAGCCGGCGACTTCCGTGCAGACACCTATGCCAAGCGCCTTGAATGGCTGGCCCCCTACGGCGCAAGCGCGTTGTTCGCGGCGGGCGGCACAGGCGAATTCTTTTCGCTCGAAGCAAGCGAGTACTCGCAAATCATCAAGGTTGCGGTGGACACCTGCCGTGGCGAAGTGCCGATTCTCGCCGGCACCGGTGGCCCTACCCGCCAAGCCATCGCTTACGCCCAGGAAGCAGAACGTCTCGGCGCGGCGGGTGTGCTGCTGCTACCTCACTACCTGACCGAAGCCAGCCAGGAAGGCCTGGTCGCTCACGTCGAACAAGTCTGCAAATCAGTGGACTTCGGGGTCGTGGTCTACAACCGCAATGTCTGCCGATTGAACGCCGACAGCCTGGAAAAGCTGGCTGATCGCTGCCCTAACCTGATCGGATTCAAGGACGGCGTGGGCGACATTGAAAGCATGGTTTCGATTCGTCGCCGCCTGGGCGAACGCCTGACCTACCTCGGTGGCCTGCCAACCGCCGAAGTGTATGCCGCGGCTTATAAAGCGCTGGGCGTGCCGGTCTACTCTTCAGCGGTATTCAACTTCATTCCGAAAACGGCCATGGAGTTCTACCGGGCAATCGCTGCCCAAGACCACGAAACCGTGGGCAAGCTCATCGATGATTTCTTCCTGCCTTACCTGGATATCCGCAATCGCTGCGAAGGCTATGGCGTGAGTATCGTCAAGGCCGGCGCCAAACTGGTGGGCCACGATGCCGGCCCCGTGCGAGCACCACTGACCGACTTGCTGCCAAATGAAATGGAAGAACTGGACGCCCTGATCAGGAAGCTTGGCCCCCAGTAGCTCGACCCGCTACAACCGGCGGCCAAGCCGCCGGCGACACGCTCAAACCCGCATAAAAATAATCAGTGGGAGATTTGAATTGTGAACAATTCAAACAATGCATCTGTCGTTGCAGAAGATGATTCGGTTCTCGCGCGCGCCGTGAGCAAAGTGAAGAGACATGTACTCCCGCTTTTCGTGATCATGTTCATCCTCAACTACATCGACCGGGTCAACATCGGTTTCGTGCGCACGCACATGGAACATGACCTCGGTATCGGTGCTGCCGCCTACGGGCTGGGTGCCGGCCTGTTTTTCATCGGCTACGCCCTCTTCGAAGTACCTTCCAACATGCTGCTGCAAAAAGTCGGAGCCCGTATCTGGCTGACGCGCATCATGTTCACCTGGGGCATCGTCGCCACGATGATGGCGTTCATCCAGAACGAAACCCACTTCTACATTCTGCGGTTCTTGCTCGGCGTGGCCGAAGCAGGCTTCTTCCCTGGCGTGATCTACTACTTCACCCGCTGGTTGCCAGGCGTCGAGCGCGGTAAGGCCATTGCGATTTTTCTCAGTGGTTCTGCCGTTGCGTCGCTGATTTCCGGCCCGCTGTCGGGTGTCCTGTTGCAGATCGAAGGTTTTGGTTTTCACGGCTGGCAGTGGATGTTCGCCATCGAAGGCCTGGCCTCTGTCGTAATCGGCGGTTTTGTCTGGTTCTGGCTGGACTCCAAACCCCACGACGCCAAGTGGCTGACGCGAGAAGAGCAAGATGCACTGGTCGGCGCTATCGATCAGGAGCAACGTGAGCGTGAAGCCCTGACGACCATCAAGCCGACCATCGGCAAGCTCCTCAAGGATCGTCAGATCCTGCTGTTTTGCGCCCTGTACTTCTGCATTCAGCTGACGATCTACGCCGCGACCTTCTGGCTTCCCAGCATCATCAAGAAGATGGGTGACCTGAGTGACGTACAGGTCGGGTTTTTCAACTCGATTCCCTGGCTGATCTCGATCATCGCCATGTACTCCTTTGCGGCGCTGTCGGGCAAGTTCAAATTCCAGCAAGCCTGGGTCGCCACCGCCCTGTTGATTGCAGCTGCCGGCATGTTCCTGTCCACCACCGGCGGGCCGATCTTCGCCTTCGTCGCCATCTGCTTCGCTGCCATCGGCTTCAAGTCTGCGTCCTCGTTGTTCTGGCCCATTCCCCAGGGCTACCTGGATGCCCGTATCGCCGCCGCGGTCATCGCGCTGATCAACTCGATCGGTAACCTGGGTGGTTTCGTGGCACCGACGACTTTCGGCTTCCTGGAACAGACCACCGGCTCGATTCAAGGCGGCCTCTATGGCCTGGCCGGTACCTCGGTACTCGCCGCGATACTGGTGTTTTTTGCCAGGACTTCACCCAAGCCATCCTCCCTGCCGACATCGCCGAACGGCGCTCCAACGGGTGCGACAGTCAAAGCGCACTGACCCCATTGATCGCTGAACGACCTCTATTCATAGGAACTTGCCATGAACGCTGAACATACTGCCAACACCACCAAGTCGCCTGTCGTCACCAGTTTTCAAGTGATACCCGTTGCGGGCCACGACAGCATGCTGCTGAACCTGAGCGGCGCCCACGGCCCGTTCTTCACTCGCAACATCGTCATTCTCAAGGACAGCGCCGGTAATACCGGCGTGGGCGAAGTACCGGGGGGTGAACGCATCCGCGAGACCCTCGAAGACGCTCGTAACCTGGTGATCGGCCAGCCCATCGGCCAGTACCAACGCATCCTCAATCAGATGCGCACCACCTTCGCCTCCCGTGACGCGGCCGGTCGCGGCCTGCAAACCTTCGACCTGCGGATCACCATTCATGCCGTGACCGCCATGGAAGCCGCCCTGCTCGATTTGCTGGGTCAATTCCTCGAGGTTCCGGTGGCGGCCTTGTTGGGCGAAGGGCAGCAACGCGATGCGGTGAAAATGCTCGGCTACCTGTTCTACGTCGGCGATCGCAATGCCACCAACCTGGCCTACCGAAACGAGTCCGACGCGGATGATGACTGGTTCCGATTGCGTCACGAGAAAGCCATGACCGCCGAGGCGGTCGTGCGCCTGGCCGAAGCGGCAAAGGCCAAATACGGCTTCAACGACTTCAAGCTCAAGGGCGGTGTACTCAGCGGCGATGAAGAAATCGAAGCGGTGACGGCACTGGCCGAGCGCTTTCCCGATGCACGAATCACCCTCGACCCCAATGGCGCCTGGTCGCTCAAAGAAGCCATCCGCTTGTGCCGCGATCAGCATCATGTCCTGGCCTACGCCGAAGACCCGTGCGGCGCGGAAAACGGTTACTCGGGCCGCGAAGTCATGGCTGAATTCCGCCGCGCCACGGGACTGAAGACCGCCACCAACATGATCGCGACCGACTGGCGCGAAATGGGCCACGCCATCCAATTGCAATCGGTCGACATCCCGCTTGCCGACCCGCACTTCTGGACGATGCAGGGCTCCGTCCGCGTGGCCCAGATGTGTCACGAATGGGGCCTGACCTGGGGCTCTCATTCCAACAACCACTTCGATATTTCCCTGGCCATGTTCACTCAAGTCGCAGCCGCCGCACCGGGAGAAATCACCGCGATCGACACCCACTGGATCTGGCAGGACGGCCAGCGCCTGACCAAAGAGCCGCTGAAAATAGAAGGCGGCTACGTCAAGGTTCCGACCAAACATGGCCTGGGTGTAGAGATCGACTTGGACGCGGTGGCCAAGGCCCACGAAGTGTACAAAGGCATGGGGCTCGGCGCGCGGGATGACAGCGTCGCGATGCAGTTCCTGATTCCGGGCTGGAGCTTCAATAACAAGCAACCTTGCCTGGTGCGCTGATCCTCAGGCGGGGCACCCAAAGTGCCCCCGACCTACGCCACCTCATCAACCGGCTTCAGACACGCATCCACTGCTCAGCCTGAGGCCCACGGAGATCGATATGCTCACACTGCTTGGCCAGAATTTTATCGCTGGCGAACGTAGCACCGACGGCGAACAACGGCTCAAGAGCCTGGACGCAAGCACCGGCCAGCCTCTGCCGTATGATTTTTTTCAAGCCACAGAGGCCGAAGTAGACCGCGCAGCCCTGGCCGCCGAAAACGCGTTCGTTGAGTACCGACAACTGAGCCCGGCACGCCGCGCCGAATTTCTCGATACCATTGCAGACGAAATTGATCAACTGGGCGAAGACTTCGACGCCATCGTCTGCCAGGAAACCGCGTTGCCAGCAGGCCGTATTCAAGGCGAACGGGCACGCACCAGTGGCCAGATGCGCCTGTTTGCCAACGTGCTGCGCCGTGGCGACTTTCTTGGTGCACGCATCGACCTGGCCCTGCCCGATCGCACGCCACTGCCGCGAGTCGACCTGCGTCAATACCGTATCGGTGTCGGCCCGGTCGCGGTGTTTGGCGCCAGCAACTTCCCCTTGGCGTTTTCGACTGCCGGTGGCGATACCGCTGCCGCGCTGGCGGCTGGCTGCCCTGTCGTCTTCAAGGCGCACAGCGGCCACATGGCAACAGCCGACCAGGTGGGCTGCGCGATCATTCGCGCGGCTGAGCGCAGCGGTATGCCCAAGGGCGTATTCAACATGATTTTCGGTAGCGGCGTAGGCGAATGGCTGGTCAAGCATCCGGCCATTCAAGCTGTCGGATTTACCGGCTCGCTGGGCGGCGGCAACGCCTTGTGCAAGATGGCGGCAGCGCGCCCACAACCCATCCCGGTGTTTGCCGAGATGTCCAGCATCAACCCGGTGGTATTGCTGCCAGACGCGCTGTCTGCACGCGGTGAAACCGTGGCAAGGGATCTGGCGGCCTCCGTGGTCATGGGCTGCGGCCAGTTCTGCACCAATCCTGGCCTGGTGATCGGGATCAAATCCCCGCAGTTCGCACAGTTCCTTGAGCATCTGCAAGGCCAAATGACTGTCCAGGCACCGCAAACCATGCTCAATGCAGGCGGCCTGCGCAGCTACAGCAAAGGGCTGGAGCACTTGCACGCCCACCCCGGCATCACCCACCTGGCAGGCTCTGAGCAGACCGGCAATCAAGCCCGACCACAACTGTTCAAGGCGGATGTGAGCCTGCTGCTTGAGGGTGACGAGTTGCTGCAGGAAGAAGTCTTTGGCCCGACCACGATCGTGATCGAAGTGGCAGACGACCACGAGCTCAAGCTCGCGCTTCACTCGCTACGGGGTCAGCTGACCGCCACGCTGATTGGCGAGCCGGCAGACCTGCAACAGTACCAATGGCTTGTTCCCGTGCTGGAGCAAAAAGTCGGACGCATTCTGGTGAACGGCTACCCCACCGGCGTCGAGGTGTGTGAAGCCATGGTGCATGGCGGGCCTTACCCGGCAACGTCGGATTCGCGCGGCACCTCCGTCGGTACGCTGGCGATCGATCGATTCCTGCGCCCGGTTTGCTTCCAGAACTATCCCGACGCGCTGTTACCTGCAGCGTTGCAAAACAGCAATCCACTCAAACTCAAACGCCTGGTCAATAGCGAGTGGAGCGACGCCGCCATTGGCTAACCCGTCTGGCCAGGTACGCGGCGCAGAAGGTTGCGCCGCCGAACTTTGAAAACACGTCACGCCGACGGCCATCGACGGGCTCAATACACATTGGGGCTTATAGGGACACCATCATGATCGCGCCTTGCCACGCCCTGCATCGCCGGCCAAAAGGCTTCAACCAATCCAGAAACCTGTCGTCCATACTCGCCCAGGTGCTGAGCGAGCGCATCACCAGCGGCGCACTGCAACCCGGGCAGAAACTGCCTGCAGAAGCGCAAGTCATGGCCGAGCATGGCGTCAGCCGAACCGTCGTGCGCGAAGCCATTTCGCAATTACAAACCCGTGGGCTGGTCATTACCAGGCACGGTATCGGCTCATTCGTCAGCGACACGCCCGATGGCGACGTGCACCCCAACTCCAATGCCTCCCTTGAAGATGTACTCGCCGTCATCGAGCTGCGTATCAGTATCGAAGTGGAAGCCGCGGGTTTCGCCGCCCAAAGGCGAAATCCGCAGCATCTGGCATGCATGCACAAGGCCCTCGACATACTGAAAGACCCGGGCATCAGTCGTGACGTGGCGGCAGCGGCCGACCATGAATTTCACCGACAGATCGCCCTGGCGACGGATAACCGTTACTTCGTGGACATCACCGACCACCTCGGCATCGATCTCATCCCCCGCAAGCGCCTCAATAGCGCCGCCTTGAATGGCGGGGATCGAATCGAGTATGGGCTGCGCCTGCAACACGAACACCAGGCGATTTACCAGGGCATTGCCGATGGCGACCCTGTGGCTGCCAAGGCGGCCATGAATCTCCATCTGGGCAACATCCGTGAGCGTCTACGCCACGCCACCTTCCGATAAACCCGGTTGGCGCATCAACCGAGTGCGTGGAAATACTCCTGCGCCATGCGCAGGAACGGCGGCAGTGCCGGGTTGTCGTTGTCGCGCCTGGAAACCATGTACACCTCTGCTCGCGGCTGAGCATCCTCAAGGGGACGGAACTGCAAATGCCCCAGGTACAGCTCGCGAGCGGCGGCTGGCACGATCGCCAGCCCCAGGCCCGCACGGACGAGCCCGAGTATGGAATGGGTCTGCCCCAGGTAGTGCAGGTAACGCGGCGATACGCCCGCCATGGCGAACAAGCCGACGATGCAGTCGTAGAAATACCGCCCTTCATCCGGCGAATACATCACGAAGGGTTGCTGATCCAGATCGGCCACCGCAATCGTCGTTTGCTGCGCCAGCGGGTGCGCGTTGGGCATCACCACCAGCAACGGCTCGCTGCAAATCAACTGCGAGTCAAACCCCAGGTGTGGCGCCGCTCGCCGAACGAAACCGACGTCGATCATGCTCGCCGCCAAGGCTTCCGTCTGGGCGCCCGAGACCATTTCATGCAATTCAAAACCTACGTCCGGGAGCCGTTGCGCGGCATGCCCGAGCAGCCCGGGAATCAGCTGGTAGCCACTGACCGCTGTAAACCCCAGGAGCAATTGCCCCGCTTCCCCTCGCGCCAGGCGCCGGGCCGCCGTTCCCGCCTGCTCGGTGTACGCCAGGACATGCCGGGCATCACGCAGGAAATGCTGCCCGGCAACCGTCAGTTGCACGTTGCGGTTACTGCGCTCAAGCAAGGTCACACCCAGCGAACGTTCCAGCATCTGGATCTGGCGGCTCAGCGGGGGCTGGGTCATGAACAATCGTTTGGCTGCCCGACCGAAATGCAGCTCTTCGGCAACCATGACAAAACAGCGAAGTTGATGGAGCTCCATGATTCAATTCTTGTATTGATCGATACAGTATCAATGTTAGACCAGCATCGATCGTTTTCCTACTCTGGAACCACACGCAGGCAGCTGCTTGTCGCCCGCCCCAATAAATCCAACTCAAGGAACGCGACGTGAAGATCAATATCCTCCTCACCCAACCTGTACCGGATCTGATCGATGCCCGGCTCCAGGCGTCATACACCGTTCACCGGCTCTACGAGGCCGCCGACCAGGACGCATTTCTCAATCAGGTGGGCCACAGCATTCGCGGTGTGGTCACCGGCGGCGCCAAGGGCCTGCCGAATGCGATCATGAACCGCCTGCCAGCGCTGCAAGTGATCGCCATCAGCGGCATCGGCACGGATGCCGTGGATCTGGCGAACGCTGCGGATCGCGGAGTTCAGGTGACCACCACCCCCGGCGTGCTGACCGATGACGTCGCGGACATGGGCATGGGTTTGCTGATCATGACCCTGCGCGATCTCGCCACCGGCGAGCGCATCGTGCGTGAAGGCCAGTGGGGCACCGTCGCGCAACCACTGGCACGCAAAGTGACCGGCATTCAACTCGGGATCGTCGGGCTGGGCCGGGTGGGTCATGCGATCGCCAAACGCGCCCAGGCATTCGACATGACGGTTAATTACACCGACCTGCGTGAGCAGCCGCAAAGCGGCTACCACTTTGTTCCCGACCTGATCGAACTGGCGCGCCGCAGCGATGTGCTGATGCTGGCAGCCTCCGCCGACAAAGGCGAAGCGATCATCACCCCGGCGGTGCTCCAGGCCCTGGGCGCCAATGGCTATCTGATCAATGTCGCCCGCGGCAAGTTGGTCGATGAGCAAGCACTGATAGCCGCCTTGAGCGACGGCACCATCGCCGGTGCAGGCCTTGATGTGTTCGCCGATGAACCCCGCGTACCTGAGGCCCTGCGTTCGCTGGGCAACGTGGTGCTGCAACCGCACCGCGCCAGCGCTACCGAACAAACCCGACTGGCCATGGGCGAAATCGTGCTGGCCAACCTGCACGCCTGCTTTGCCGGTTCGCCGCTGCCGACCGCCGTCGCTTGCTGAGCGACGCGCGCTACTCACTCCAACAATAAAACTTCCCCTGAAGGAAGCCGGAGAGCACCATGACCTCCAAGACCGCACCCCTGGCGACTGCGTTTGAAAAAGCCCATGTCGGACGCCGCCGGTTCGTCATCCTCGCGCTGATTTTCATTGTCACCGTTCTCAACTATGCCGACCGGGCAACCATGTCCATCGCCGGTACGGGCGTGATCAAGGAATTGGGGATAGACCCCATCATGCTGGGAATGATTTTTTCAGCGTTTGCCTGGGCTTATGCCCTGGGACAAATTCCAGGCGGCTGGCTGCTCGACAAATTCGGGGCAAGAAGGGTCTACGGTTGCAGCCTGTTCTTGTGGTCCCTGTTCACCATGATGCAAGGCACCGTGGGCTGGATCGGGCTTGTGGGCTCCACGGCGGCGCTCACCTTGTTCGGCATGCGCTTCATGCTCGGCCTGGTGGAGTCTCCAGCATTCCCGGCCAACAACCGCATCGTGTCCTGCTGGTTCCCAACCAGTGAGCGCGGCACTGCGTCCGCGCTGTTCAACTCCGCGCAATACATGGCCGTTGTAGTCTTTGCCCCGCTCATGGCCTGGCTGACCCATTCCTGGGGCTGGGAACATGTTTTCATCTGGATGGGCGGGCTCGGCCTGGTGGCGACGGTGTTCTGGTTCGCGCTTTATCACGAGCCTCACAGTGATCCGCGACTGACCGAGACCGAACTGCAATACATGCGCGACGGCGGTGCCCTGGTGGATCTGGAAGCCACGCGCAAGGTCACCAAGCCAAAACTGACCATGAAGGAAGTCGCCCAGCTCTTCAACAATCGGACACTGTGGGCGATCTACCTGGGCCAATACTGCATCACCGCCCTCACCTACTTCTTCATCACCTGGTTCCCCATCTACCTCATCCAGGGACGCGGCATGACGATCATGCAGGCGGGCTGGGTGGCGGCGATGCCGGCGATATGCGGCTTTTCGGGAGGTGTGCTGGGCGGGGTGGTTTCCGACTACCTGATCCGTCGTGGCGTTCATCCCTCCCGGGCCCGCAAGACCCCTTTCGTGATTGGCATGGCGCTGGCCTCCAGCCTGGTATCGGCAAATTATGTCGACGCCAACTGGATGGTGATTGCCCTGATGGCCCTGGCATTTTTCGGCAAGGGACTGGCGGCGGTGGGCTGGGCAGTATTGTCCGACACAGCGCCCAAAAGCATGGTGGGCTTGAGTGGTGGGGTATTCAACGGCATCGGTAACGTCGCAGGGATCATAACGCCGGTGGTCATTGGCTATTTTGTTGCCAGGACCGGATCATTCGACTCGGCGCTATGGTTTGTGGCGGCTCACGGCCTGCTGGGGATCTTTGGTTATGTGGTACTTGCCGGGCGCTTCGAGCGTGTCGTTATCGAGGATGCCGAGCCTTCTCGCGAAAACGCCTGACGGATCAGGGCCCGGCACCCGGGCCCTGCAACTTAGCCCTGCCGCAACGCCCCATCAAACGCTGGCGTCAACCCCGACGACGCCAGCTTGCTGACAAAGGCACCGATGCGCTGCTGCTTGTAGGCGTCCACGTCCAGCTCACGGTAATCGTAGAAACCCTGGCCATCGCGCAAGCCGTTGCGACCGTTTTGCATGTTGTCGGCGATCACCTGTGGCGACTCGAAACGCGGGGCCAGCGCGCCACTGAGGTAACGCGAGGCGTAGTAGAGAATGTCGCCGCCACCCCAGTCGATGAACTCGAGTAGGCCCAGCACCGAGAAGCGCAAGCCGAAACCCACGCGTACCGCGGTGTCGATATCTTCGGCGCTGGCCACGCCCTCTTCCACCATCCGTGCGGCTTCGTTCATCGCCAGTGCCTGGATGCGCGGCACGATGTAGCCGGCCACCGGATTGCACACCACGGGCACCTTGCCGATGCGCTTGAGCAGTTGCAGCAGTCGCTCGACCACCTGTGGGCAGGTCGCTGCGCTGCGGCTGACTTCCACCAGCGGCATCAGGTGCGCGGGATTGAGCCAGTGCGCGTTGACGAAGCGCTCAGGCGTGCTGACCATTTCGCTCAACTCGGTGACCAGGAAGGTCGAGGTGGTCGACGCGATGATCGCCGACGCCGGGACATGCTCGCTGACCCAGGCGAAGGTCTGCTGCTTGACCTCGATGACTTCCGGCACGGCTTCGAACACCAGCTCGCTCAGGCGCAACGTCTCTGCTGCCCCGGATCGGGATTGCAGGGTCAGGCGCGACAGCGCGATGTCTGCCTGTTCCGGCTGGAGCATGCCGAGGCGTACCAGCATCTGCAGTTCGCTGCGCACGTTATTGCGCACGCGCTCGAAGTAGCCGTGGCGCTCTTCCTCGGCTCGGTCCTTGATGTCGATGAGGGTCACCGGCAGGCCGGCATGGATGAACGCCAGGGCAATGCCCTCGCCCATCCGCCCGGCGCCGACCACGCTGACATGGGGCAGCGCGGCGTTCATCAGTTCAATCCCCTGGTCAGGAGCTCGGTCATCTGCACCCGGTCGAGATCGGCCAGCCCGAGGTTTTCCAGGGTACGGCCTTCGGCGTAGAGATCACGTTCGGCGACGACCGAGGCGATGCTCAGCAGGCCCTGGGCAACCGGAGTCGGCACACCGGCCCAGCGGCCGACGGACACCAGGAAGGACAGGCCCAGGCGGGTGTCTTCGAGCATGTAGCGATGTTTCTGCAGGTCAATGTCTTCGCGCCAGTCGCCGCTGTCGGTCAGCTTGCCATGGGCACCGCGACCGTACATCCACTCCTCGCCTTCGCTGGTGTTGTAGTGATCGGCCAGCGGAAAGTGCGGTGCGCCGTAGGTCAGTGCTTCGCGCACGGCCACGCGCTCGGCATCCAGCTGGTTGGTCACGCGACGGATCGACGGCTGGGTGCCTTCGTTGTGAATGTCCCAGGCTTCAAAATGCTCCAGGGGACCGGCGTTCATCATGATCAGCGGCGGGTGGATGATGGGGCCTGCGTTCATCAACGCGCCGCTCAGGGCGTCTTCAATTGGCTCGACACTCGGGTAGGCCTCGCGCAATACCGCAAACGCATGCTCGGACAAATTGCTGGGGAATACGCCGGTTGGCAGGCGGGTGGCGTAGCAACTGATCACCAGGTCACTGGTGCCATGCTTGCGCACCAGGTACGGCAGCGTGCCGGTTTCGGCGAAGGCGACCTTGCTCTGGTTGCCCGCGTCAGCCATGGCCTTGGCGAACACGTAGCTACCGAAGGTGCCCGGTGGCAGGAACACCACCTGGCCGTCGTGCAGGTGCGGTGCCACGTGCCTGGCCAGGTCTTCGTGGGAAGTCGACGGCAGCGGGATGATCACCAGTTGCGCGTCGCCCAGGGCTTCGGCCAGGTCGTCGGTCAGCGACAGCTTGTCGCCCGCTTTACCGACAGACAATTGGCGACTGCCCCGATAGTCCCTGATGGTCAGGCTGCCGATGGCCAGCAGCTCCTTGAGCGCTGCCGAATCGCGACGCCACAGGCGGACCTGATGCCCCTTTTCAGCCATCTCGACAGCAGCGGCGTAGCAGCCATGTCCCCCACCCAGCACGGTAATTTTCATCGAGTTGCTCCTTCTTGTAAGAGACTCGATGCTATCGGGCGGCACCGCCCCGGACTCCTCCGATTGCGCAGCCGACTGACCGATTGCGCACAAGTCTCAATGCTTGTATCGGCGCAGGGTGTCCGACGGCAGGCAGCCATAGCGTTGCCGATAGGCACTGGAAAAATGCCCGAAGCTGTTGATGCCGTGCCGCAACAGGATATCGGTGACGCTATCGTCGGTATTGCCCTGCTGCAGCGACGCGTGGATCACCGCCAGACGACGGTCACGGATGTACTCGACCGGCGCTTGCTGGAGAAACTGCTTGAAGCCGTTCTGCAAGGTGCGGGCCGAGACGCCACAGAGCTCGCTGAGGGTCGCCAGGCTGATCGGCTCGCCCAGGTGCTCCTCGATGTAATCACGGGCCTTCTTCACGTGGTGCGGCAGCGGCGCGTGCGAATCCACCAACAGATCCGCCGAGTGGTTATGCGGCAGCTGGGTGAGCAGCAGTTGCATCAGGTAGTCGGACAGGCCGCCGGCGAGTCGCGAACCGTCCACCCCGCTGCAATACAGCCGGCAGATGTAGTCCAGGGTGTGATAGAGGCTGACGACCCCGGCGCCCAGGGGGTCGACGCTGACATCGAAGATCACCGACTGGCGCAGGCTGCGCCCAAGCAGGCGTTGCAGTTGCAGCTGCAGGGCATCGCGGTCGACGCGCAGGATCAGGTTGCGGCACTGCCCGTCGGTGACGATGCGGCTTTGCGCGAACGGCGAGGAAACGCTCAGGCAGCCCGACTGCATCGCCGCGCTGCGCCGCCCGTGGGCCACTTGGCAATGCCCCTGCAAGGTAATGCGAAACAGGTACTGGTCGGCAATGTCGCCGATGCTGATCTCCACCGGCGCGCCATAGCGCAGGTCGAGCAGCGCCGACGTGCCGAAGAAAACGCCGTTGAGCCGGGTATGAATCGGCTCGTCACGCAGCACGTTGAAGCTGTGCGGACACAGGTAATGGCTGACCTTGTCCTTGATCTCGCGGTAATCGGCCGAGCTGAGCAGGCTATGCCGTTCCAGCAGGTGTACGTCATTGAGCATCAGGGATTCTCCTGGCCTGGAAGTGTTTCAGCCCCGCTGCGTACAAACGCAGCGGGGCCGAGGCACCGATCATGGACTATGACCAATCAAGCGTGGGTCGGATACTCCCGGGCATAGCTTTCGCGGAAACGCCGGCAACCACGCCAGAGCAGAACTACGGTCAACACCGACGCCCCCGCGATCACCAACGACATCGACGAGCCCACCGCCGCCGGCGATCCGAAGTACCGGTCGGTCAACAGCGCCACCAGCGTGGTGCCCAGGCCCAACCCCAGCAGATTGCTGATCAGCAGGAACACCGCCGAGACCTGTGCACGCACCTGGTTCGGCGCGAGGATCTGCATCGCCGCGGTGGAAGCCGGCATCGGGAACGAGGCGAAGAACATCGCCGGCACCAACAGGGTCACCGACAGCCACAGTTGATCGACTTGCGGGAACAGCACGGCCGGCACCAGCATGCCCAGGGCGCCAATCACGCCGGTACGCATCGCGGCATCCTGATGGCCTTTCTTGGCCAGGTAGTCGGTGAGCCATCCACCGAATAGCACCCCGGCAGTGTTGGCCAGCAACAGCACGGTACCGAGCATGTAGCCCGCCTCCATGGGCGACAGGCCGAACTTGCGGATATACAGCGCCGGGCTCCAGCTCATCATGCAGAACAGCACCATGGCGTAGAACGAAAAGCCCAGGTAATGGCAGGTGAAGGTGGCACGGTGGCGACCCAGAAAGCGCAAGCCATCGCTCATCGCGACCTTCTTGGCCCGACCCTGGGCATCGACCTGCAGGCCTTTGCGCGCCGGGTCGCGCACGGTAAGCCAGATCAGCAGGCCGACAACGATACCGGGCAGGCCAACAATGAAGAACGCCAGCTGCCAGGCCTTCATCGCGCCGAGAAAGGCGACCTCGATGGTGTGCATGTCCTTGAGCATGGCGATCACATAACCGCCCACCAGGAAGGCCAGGCCGCCGCCGACGAACGAGCCGATCGAGTAGATGCCCACCGCGCGGCCGAGTTTCTCCTTGGGGAACATGTCGCTGAACATCGAGTAGGCCGAGGGCGACAGGGCCGCTTCGCCGACGCCGACGCCAATGCGCGCGAGGAACATGTGCAGGAAGTTCTTGCTCAGGCCGCAGGCTGCCGTCGCCAGGCTCCAGAACACCACGCCGACTGCGATGATCTTCGGCCTGCTGAAGCGGTCGGCCAGGTAGGCGATGGGCATGCCCATGAAGGCGTAGAACAACGAAAAGGCCAGCCCGTGCAGCAGGCTGAACTGGGTATCGCTGATCTGCAGGTCGGCCTTGATCGGCTCGATCATCAGCGCCAGGATCTGCCGGTCCACGAATGAAAAGATGTAGGCGATCATGCACAGGGCCACTACGTACCACTCGTACACGTAGGTTTTCTTGCGCTGCAGGACCGCGTTATCGACCTGTATATTCACTAGTGTTTGCTCCTTTTTGTCTTGTTATGGAGTAAATGCGCTTACCAGAACTTCCAGGTGTAGGTCGTGGCGACACGGAATTCGTTGTAGTCGTAGCCGTACTTCTGTTTCACATCGATGTTGCGCACATCCAGCCCAAGGCCTTGCAGCGCCCCGCTCTGCACCACGTAGTTGAGTCCCAGGTAGCGTTCGCTTTCCTGGTTGTCGCTCAGGTTGCCGCCGCGGTCCCAGTTCGTGCCCTTGATGTAGCGGGTAAAGAACTTCAGCCCCGGCACGCCCATTCCGGCGAAGTCATAGCTGTAGCGCGCGCCCCAGGACTTTTCATCCGGGCGCACGAAACCCAGGGACGACCAGTGCACCAGGTAAGGTTGCGGGATAAAACCGTTCATGGTCGGGAACACGCTGTCACCGAGCATGCGCTGGTAACTGAGGCCAAACATGTGCGCGCCCTTGAGCAAGCTGAACAAGGCACCGTAGGAGCGGTTGTCGATTGGACCGTTCAAGGCATTGCCGTCTTCATTGTTATTGAAGTAGCGCAAGTCGGTTTTGAGTTTGTAGCCATTGCCCAGGTCGGCCATGTGCATCAGGCCGAAATAGTGCTGCTGATAAATATCGTGCAAGACGCCGTAGAAATAACTGGCTTGCAGCGTCTTGCTGATGTCGTAAGTGACACCGCCAAAATCCAGGGCATCACTGTCGAGATTATCGGTGGAGCCAAATTTGTAGAATTTCTCGTGATTGGAAGATTCCCGTGTCACGGCAGACCAGAAACGCCCGCCAGTCACCGTCAATCCGTCAACCTCCTTGGACTCGACCACGGCACCCTGGTAGATGGTGTCCAGTTGCCGACTGGGGTCATCGAACGCCACCGGCAATTGCGGGCGCAGGTCACCGACCTTCAACTCGGTCTTGCTGTAGCGCATCTTGAAGGTTGCACCGGCGCGACTGTAGTCGTCGGCCGTCTGTTGATTGCTCACGCTGTACGGCAGCGAACCGTCGTTGCCCGAGGAGTCCAGGCGCACGGCGTATTGCGCATCCACATCGAGGCCGATGGCCAGGGCCGTGTCGGTGTAGCCGGAGGTGAACTGCGCATCGAAACCCTGGGACCAACTGTGCACTTCAGACACCGGTGCATTGGTGTTGGTGTAGTTACGGTGCAGGTAGAAGTTACGCGTATCGACTTTGAAGTGACTGTCATCAATCACATCGGCATAGGCTGCCAATGGCGAACAGATAACCCCGATCACACTGGCAATACCGAGCCCACGGCAAGATTGCTTCACCTGACATCTCCATTCTTATTTTTATGGGTAGGCGCAAGGTAAGCCAGTAGACGCCGCGCCGGTATCAAGATGAACAGCAGTCCGAAGGGGGGAAATCTCCAGTGCGGCTAAAGGTTTCCCTTAGACAGGAACGGGAACCTGGATAAATGCCGGATTCCGACGGCCTCTGCCGGCAGCCGACAAACGCTCCAGTTTTATTTTCTTACTCTCCCCTGGCCCGACGTTCATTGCTTCACGTCGGCCCAATCAGTCCTGTCACTGCACATCTCGCCCCAGGCGCTAGCCAAGCGCACCGGGGTTAGGATTAAGGAGAACAAGAATAATGAATCCAGGTACTACATCCGCCTTCAACCAGATACTCGATAGCGCCACCGCCGGACCGCAACGCGTCCCAGGCGTAGTCGCTGCAGTCACCGGCCGCGACGGCTTGCTCTACGAGGGTGCTTCGGGGCAACGAACGCTCGGCCAGCCAGAGGCAATGACCACCGACAGTGTTTTCGCGATGTTTTCCACGACGAAAGCGATAACCGCCACGGCCGTGCTGCAGTTGGTCGAGGAAGGCCGACTGGATCTCGATGCGCCCGCCAGGGACTACCTGCCGATGATCGGTGAACTCAAGGTGCTCGACGGGTTTGATAGCGACGGCAACCCACGGCTTCGCCCTGCCAAAAAACACATCACCACCCGCATGCTTCTGCTTCATACGGCAGGCCTGGGTTACGAGTTTTTCAACGAACACTACTACAGGCTGGTCCAGGAACAACGCCAACCCAGCATCATCAGCGCGTCGTTGGCTGCACTCAAGACGCCCTTGCTGTTTGAGCCTGGTGAGCAATGGGAATACGGTTCCAACCTGGATTGGGCTGGCCTTGTGGTCGAGGCCATTACCGGCAAGCGTCTGGGTGAGGTCATGCAGCAGCGTATTTTCGAGCCTCTGGGCATGACGGACACGGCGTTTACCATGACCCCTTCGATGTTCCAGCGACGGGCTGGCCTGCATCAGCGTGAGGAGGATGGATCGCTGAGCGCAATCGAAGGCTCCCTCCTCCCGCCGGAACCCGAAGTGCACATGGGAGGCCATGGCCTGTTCTCGACAGTCAAGGATTACTGCCTGTTCATCCGGGCCTGGCTTAACGATGGACAGGGTGACCACGGACGGATCCTGAAGCCTGAGACGATTCGTTTCGCCGAAAAAAACGGGCTCGACAACCTGAAAATAAAAGCCCTTCCCTGCGTGAATCCGACTATTTCCCACACGGCGGAATTCTTCCCCGGGATGCCAAAGTCGTGGGCGTTGAGTTTCATGATCAACGAACAGGACGCCCCCACCGGTCGCCCCGCGGGCTCTTTGGCGTGGGCGGGGTTGGCCAATCTCTTCTACTGGATCGATAGCAAGAATGGCATCGGTGGTTTTTGGGCCACTCAGATCTTGCCATTCGTAGACCCTGTATCAACCAACGCTTATCTGGATTTCGAAACGGCGGCTTACCGCAATTTGACCAGCTGATCCAGCTCCTGATTTCCCCTCTCTAAAACCAACAATAACAAAACAGGTGACTCATGGAGATCTCCACGCGTACCCCTGCGCGCGCTCGCTTCACAGTATGCGCATTGGATGCTTCAACGATCGGTGCCGGTTTCCTCCTGGCCACCCTGGCGGGCAACGCCCAAGCCATCGATGTAGACGCTGGCGAATATTCCGCTGCGCTTCCAGCCGGCAGCAATATCGGCTTGCTCTACCTGCAACATGCCGAACGGCGCTCGCTGTACAGTGACGGTGACAAGGTTGCGATCAAGGCGGGACTCGACTCGGACATCGGCATATTGCGCGTCGCCAATTACCAGCAGTTGGGTGACTACACGATCAATACGCAGTTCCTGTTGCCATTCGGCCGCCTGGAAGGAACACGCGACAACGACGCGTTGGGACAGACCAGTGGCACGGGTGATTTGATTCTGGCGTCCACCCTGTGGCTCGTGAATGATCCGGCGAAAAACCGTTACTGGGGCATTGCGCCCTACCTGTTCGTGCCGACCGGTAGCTACGACCACAACGATATACTCAACCTCGGTGAAAACCGTTGGAAGATGACGTTGCAGACCGGCTATGTGACCGGCCTCACTGAAAAGTTGTCCCTGGACCTCACCGCCGACGTCACCGTGTTTGGCAAGAATGACGACTTCACCAGTCAAGGCCTGACATTGCGCCAGAAACCGCTATGGCAAGCCCAGACCTACCTGAGGTACGCCGTGACACCCAAGCTGTCGGTGCACGTCGGTGCGTCTCAACTCTGGGGCGGCGAGTCGCGCATTGACGGTCAGGACCAGGGCGATGAACCCGGTACCAGCAAGTACCGTGTCGGAGGATCCTACTGGATGACCCCTACGTTCCAGGCGCTGCTCAACTATGGCCAGGACGTATCGGTCGACAACGGCTTCAAGGAAGAACAGCGGGTCAACCTGCGGCTGTTGTGGGTGTTCTGACCCGCAACTCATGGCTGGGTTTCTGGGGGCACCGAGGGTGACTTGGACGTCACTCCCGGTGCCCTTTTTTTCGTCGACCCGCTAGCGAAGCCGGCGCTGCAAGGTTTGCGAGGGCAGTTCACTGAAACGCTTGCGATAGGTTCCCGCGAACTCACCCAGGTTCAGATAGCCCCACCGAAAGGCGATGGCAGAAACTGTCGTGCCCGACTCCGGATCCGTCGCCAACAAATCGCGGTGCACCCCCTGCAGCCGCTGCTCGCGCAAGAATGCACCGGGCGTCATGCCGCGAAAGCGCGAGAAGGCCCCACTCAATGCGCGCACACTGGTCCCGACCGCACTGGCAACCTCTGCCATCGTCGGCAGGCTCGCGGCGTTGGCACTCATGAACGCTTCGGCAGCCCTGACATAACGGGGCGCAATCCGGTTCATGGGACTATTCAAATCAAGCCCAGCCTGTGCGGCGCGGTCAGCCCACTCTCGCAACAGATGAACGCACAGGATTTGCTCCAGATGAGCCCCCATGCGTCCCTCAGCCATGTGTTCGCTCGCCTCGGCAACACACCGGGCCGTGTACTCCAGCAGGCTTAGCCAGCTCGAACCGACCCCGCCGATGACGCACTTGTGTCTCCAGAACCGGTCATCGGGCACGAAGCCAAACCACTGCTGCGCCATCCGTTCCAGAAGTGCATGGGGGATCGTCAGGTTCAGCTGCAGGTGATCCGGGTCAAGGTCGATGCGGTAATCGACACGACTGCAATCGGCAATGAAGGACTCACCCACTGCCGTATCTTCAGTGGCTGACCGCTGCGTCCAGTGTCGGGCATTGCCGCGAATGGTCGTGAGCAGCAGCGCATTTCCCGCTTCGGGCGAAAAGTCATCGACGCTCACCGCCACGCCATAGCCAAAACGAGTCAGCGTCAACTCGCCAATCCTGGATGAATGCATGCTCGCATGAGGCTTGATGGCTTGCCCTTTGGGGGAGACACGATAGGGCATGTAGACGCGATCGGACCAGTTGCTGATTTCATCCCACTCGGTTGAAAAAACTTTATGGGGCTGGTGTATCGGCTTGCCGCTGACATCGGTCAGCAACGCATGTTCGAGATGCATGCAGACACCTGTTTTTATTTTTTTAGGGTCGGGTTAATGCTTTTGCTGGCCGAGATCATCCGGTGCCAGTGAACCTTCGTAAAGGGCTTTTTTACGGCAACTGTCCCGTTCTGAGACAGTTGTACGGGTTCGATACAGCCCCGCTTTCGTCGTTGCGGTGCGGGTTGCCCACCGGTAAAGCCGGGGGCCAGCGCCCGCGGTGCTTTTGGGCAGGGCTGGCACAGGCGTTGCTCCGGGGTCCGGGACAAAAATCACAACAACGAGACCTCGCCCATGGAACACTTACCGCTGCATCCCAAGACCGTCGAATTCCTCTCCAGGCAACCGCGCATGCTGATCGGCGCGCAATGGATGGACGCCGCCAGCGGCGCGACCCTGCCCGTGCGCAATCCGGCCACCGGCAACGTTCTGCTGGAAGTACCGTCGGCCAACCATGTCGATGTGGACCGCGCCGTGCAGGCCGCGCGACTCGCCTTCGATGACTCCGCGTGGAGCCGCATGCGCCCGCGCGAGCGCCAGAACCTGCTGTGGCGGCTGGCCGACCTGATCGAACGCGACGCCCAGGTCATCGCCGAACTGGAATGCCTGAACAACGGCAAGAGCGTGCAGATGGCCCGCCTGGTGGACGTCCAACTGTCCATCGACTCCCTGCGCTACATGGCCGGCTGGGCCACCAAGCTTTCGGGCAGCACCGTGGATCCGTCCCTGCCACTGATGCCCGACAGCCAATTCCACGCCTTCATCCGTCGCGAGGCGGTGGGTGTGGTCGGCGCCATCGTGGCCTGGAACTTTCCCTTCATGCTGGCTTGCTGGAAACTCGGCCCGGCCTTGGCCACCGGTTGCAGCCTGGTACTCAAGCCGGCCGACGAGACACCGCTGAGTGCCCTCAAGCTGGCCGAACTCGTGCTGGAAGCCGGCTACCCAACCGGCGTGTTCAACGTGGTCACCGGCACCGGCCTCAACGCCGGCGCGGCGCTGACCAGTCACCCGGGTGTGGACAAGCTGACCTTCACCGGCTCCACCGAAGTGGGCAAGCAGATCGGCAAGGCGGCCATGGACAACATGACCCGCGTCACTCTGGAGTTGGGCGGCAAGTCGCCCACCATCGTACTGGCCGACGCCGACCTGCAGGTGGCCGCCGCCGGTGCCGCCAGCGCCATCTTCTTCAACCAGGGCCAGGTGTGCTGCGCCGGCTCACGCCTGTACGTGCACCGCAAGCACTTCGACCGGGTGGTGGGCGATATCGTCGATATCGCCAATGGCATGAAGCTCGGTAACGGCCTGGATCCCAGCGTGGCCATGGGGCCGCTGATCTCCGCCAAGCAACAGGATCGGGTGCACCACTACATCGAGATGGGCCGCGAACTGGGCGCCACCATCGCCTGCGGCGGCGAGAAGTTCGGTCCCGGCTACTTCGTCCAGCCCACGGTGATCGTCGACGTCGACCAGAAGCATCGCCTGGTGCAGGAGGAGATCTTCGGCCCGGTGCTGGTGGCCATGCCCTTCGACGACCTCGACCAGGCCGTGCACCTGGCCAACGACAACAGCTACGGCCTGGGCGCCAGCATCTGGTCCAACGACATGAGCGCGGTGCACCGCATGATTCCGCGCATCAAGTCCGGCTCGGTCTGGGTCAACTGCCACAGCGCGCTCGACCCGGTACTGCCCTTCGGCGGCTACAAGCTCTCCGGCGTCGGCCGCGAACTGGGCGCTGCGGCTATCGACCACTACACCGAACTGAAGACGGTGATGATCAAACTGTAAACCCCTTTCAGGCTGGGGCCGACCCGCGCGGTCTTTGCCATTTTTATCCCGGGTGATGCGTCATCGCTCACCCTCTCATTTGAAGGAAACTGTCATGCCTCAATTTGTCATCGAACGGGAAATCCCGGGTGCTGGAAAACTCTCGGCCGAAGAACTCCGGGCCATCTCGCAGAAGTCTTGTGCCGTGCTCAACACCATGGGGCCACACATCCAATGGCTGCACAGCTATGTGACGGGCGACAAGGTCTACTGCCTGTACATCGCGGCGAACGAACAGCTGATCCGCGAACACGCCGCGCAAGGCGGCTTCCCGGCCAACAGCGTGGCCGAAGTAGTCAATATCATCGGCGCGAACACCGCCGGCTAGTACCTCATGCGCAAAGCCGCCGCTCCTCGCGGAGCGCGGCCTTGCCTGCGGCGTTAATTCTCCTGCATTCCCTTGAGCTTGCGGTACAGGGTCGCTCGCCCGATCCCCAGGCTGCGCGCGGCAGCCGAGAGGTTGCCGCCGCTCGCCTCCACCGCCGCCTTGATCGCGCGCTGTTTCGAGGCCTGCAAGGTATCCCCCGCCTGCGGCTGCAGCTGCGGCCTGGCTGCCGCTGACTCGACCTGGGTGTCACACACTTCCAATACGTCGTCCGGCAGGTGCTGCAGGCCGATTTCTCCCTCATTCTCGGCCAGGGCGGCGGCCAGGCGGATGGTCTGGTAAAGCTGGCGGACATTGCCCGGCCAGTGGTACGCCAATAGCGCCTGCAGCGCCACCTTGCTCAGCCTGGGCGCATGCTGCGCGGTGGCTTCGGCGCGCAACAGGTGCTGGATCAGCGCGGCGAGGTCGTGGCGTTCGCGCAATGCCGGCAGGACCACGCGCAGGCCGTTGATGCGGTAGTAGAGATCCTCGCGAAAGCCCTTGTTGGCGCTGAGCTGTTTGAGGTCGCGGTGGGTGGCGCAGATCAGCGCGCAGTCCACCTTGATCACCTCGCTGCTGCCAAGGCGCGTCAGGCTACGCTCCTGCAGCACGCGCAGCAGGCGACCTTGCAGTTCTTGGGGCATGTCGCCGATCTCGTCGAGGAACAGGGTGCCCTTGTGCGCCTGTTCGATCTTGCCGCTGGCGCCGCCCTTGCGACTGCCGGTAAAGGCACCTTCGGCGTGGCCGAACAATTCCGACTCGATCAGGCTGGCCGGGATGGACGAGCAGTTGATCGCAACGAAGGCTTCGCCGGCGCGGCTGCTGGCGTCGTGCAACAGACGGGCGAAGACCTCCTTGCCCGTGCCGGTTTCACCGTTGATCAACACCGGGATGTCGCGGGCAAAGGCCTTGTGCGCGCGGGCCAGAGCCTCCTGCAGGGCGGGATCCTGCAGGCAGGGGCCCGATTGCGGCGGTGGCAGCGGCTCGGCGGTTTTCCCACGCAAGGGTACCGGACGCGGCCCCCGCACCGGCTTCTGCCCTGGGCCGAGGGTGATGCAGGCATGCAGCTCGCCGCGGTGGTGACTGCGCAGGCGCAACGGCGCGCTGAGGTCGTGGCGGCAGTAACAGGTGGCATGGACGAAGGGCATGTCGAACAGTTCGGCGAAATCCAGGCCGGCCTGGATCCCGTCGAGCTTCAACAACTGGGCGGCGATGCGGTTGGCGCAGCGCAATTTGCCGGCCGGGTCGAAGGCCAGCAAGCCTTCCAGTGGCGTGCCGAGGATGTCCAGGCGATGGTGCAGGTGCACCAGCAGCACGTCACCGAGCTGGGCGAACATGCGGTTTTCGATGGCACGGGCGGCAAACACCAGGGAATCGAGGGTGTAGACCGAGGGCACGCCGTGTTTGCTGCTGGCGTCCAGTACCCCGACGATGCCGCCGTCCAGGCCGAAGATCGGCGTGGCCAGGCAGGAGAACTGGCGAGCCTCCTCCAGGTAGTGCTCCTCGCCGACGAAAAACACCGAGTCGCCCTCGGTCAGGACGCAACTCGGGGCGGTGGTGCCCACGTTCTGTTCGGAAATCTGCGCGCCGACGCGGAACACCTGATTCAACTCGCGGTTGTCCGGGCTGACCCGGCCCAGGCTGCTGAGCACCACGCCTTCCAGATCGAGGCAGGCCAGCACCCAGTCCTTCGGCGATAAAGCGGCGTGCAGTTGCTCCATCTCCGGGGTGGCGCAGCTCAGCAACAGGCGATTGCTTTCGGCGATCTGCGCGCCACTGGCGACCACCGGCGCGTCAAACAGCAGGTTGTCACGCTGGCACAGGCCGTAATTCTGCGAGCGCTGCCAGGATCTCTCGATCACTTGTGAATCGACAAAACGCTTGCGCGAAGGGGTTGTCGCGGGGCTGTTGAATTTGGGCATGGCATGCGTCTCGCGGCCGAATGTCTCGAAGTGGGCCAGCTCGCCCCCAAGCCACTGTCTCAATTTGAGCCAGCGATACAGCGGGACAATTCCCGCGCTTGCCTCGACACTTCTTATTATTACTCAAGTCATTGATTTAAAAGTATTTTTTACAACAAAGGAAAAGCTGGCACAAGCTCTGCTCAATGACTTCACGTTAGTCCGGATAACCGCTCCGGCACTAAGTTGATCATAAACAAAAACAATAAAGGTAATGACATGAAAATGAGCACAGAGCCGGCTCGTCGTAGCCCGGGCTGGCCGCCACACGAGCGTCGTCTGGTCCATCTGTTGCACGCTTCGCTATTCGGCCTGCTGGCCGGTTTCTCCTGCAGCGCCACGGCTGTGGACGTCGATGCCGGCGATTACACCGCCCTTCCCGAAGGCACCAATCTGGGCCTGGTCTATTACCAGCATGCCGAGCGCAATGCCCTATACGCCGACGGCCACAAGGTACCGATCGACGCCGGCCTGGATTCCGACATCGGTATCCTGCGCGGCGTGCACTTCACCAAGATCGGCGATTACATCGTCGACCCGCAGTTTCTCCTGCCATTCGGTAACTTGCGAGCCAAGGATGATCTGCAAGACCTGGGCAGCGACAGCGGCACTGGCGACCTGATCCTCGCCGCCACCGTCTGGCTGCTGAATGAACCGCAAAATCGCCGTTACTTCGGTATCACCCCGTTCCTCTACGTGCCCACCGGCAGCTACGACAAGGACCGCCAGATCAACCTCGGCGAGAACCGCTGGAAGTTGGCCCTGCAAGCCGGCTATATCACCGGCCTGACGGAAAAGGTGACCCTCGATCTGGTCGGCGACGTGACGTTCTTCGGCCACAACAATGACTTCGGCAGCGCCGGCGTCACCCAGAAGCAGGACCCGCTCTATCAGGGCCAGGCTTTTCTACGCTACAACTTCACCGAGCGTTTCGATGTGCGCGCGGGCATTTCGAAGCTCTGGGGCGGCGAAAGCAACATCAGTGACGTGGATATGGATGACAGGCCGGGCACCAGCAAATTCACGGTCGGCACCTCGTACTTCGTCACCCCGGGCACCCAGTTGATGGTCAATTACGGTCAAGATATCGCGGTGGACAACGGCTTCGAGGAGGACAGGCGCATCAACTTGCGCATCCTGCAGATCTTCTAGCCACCGCCGCTCGCCAGGGTCTCATTCCAATTCAAACAACAGGAGTCCTGCGTCTATGAACACGCAGTCTGCATCCCGAATTCTCGCTGGCCTGGCCTTCGCCTTGCTCGCGCCGCTGGCCGTCGCCACACAGGTCGACCAGGCCGCCATCATTGCCAGCAAGCAAGACGGTAGCCAATGGCTCAGCCATGGCCGCACCTATGACGAACAGCGCTTCAGCCCACTGGACCAGATCACCGCGAAGAACGCCGGCAAGCTGGGCCTGGCCTGGTCCCTCGACCTGGATAACCACCGCGGCCTGGAAGCCACGCCGCTATTCGCCGACGGCGTGCTCTACACATCGCTGTCCTGGAGCCGCGCGATGGCGGTGGATGCGCGCACCGGCAAGACGCTCTGGACCTTCGATCCGCAAATCGCCCGCGAAAAAGCCCGCGACGCCTGCTGTGACGCGGTCAACCGCGGTGTCGCGCTGTGGAACGGCAAGGTCTTCATTGGCACCCTGGACGGCCGACTGATTGCCCTCGACGCAAAAACCGGCAAAGAGGTGTGGAGCCAGCAGACCACCGACAACAGCAAGCCTTACACCATCACCGGCGCACCGCGTGTGGTGAAGGGCAAGGTCATCATCGGCAACGGTGGCGCCGAATACGGCGTGCGTGGCTACTTCTCCGCCTATGACGCCGAGACCGGCAAGATGGCCTGGCGCTTCTACACGGTGCCCGGTGACCCGAATCAGCCCTACGAACACCCTGAGCTGGCCGAAGCGGCCAAGACCTGGAAAGGTGACGAATACTGGAAGCTTGGCGGTGGCGGCACCGTGTGGGACGGCATGGCCTATGACCCTGAACTGGACCTGCTGTACGTCGGCACCGGCAACGGTTCGCCGTGGAACCGCGAGCTGCGCAGCCCCGGTGGCGGCGACAACCTCTACCTGTCCTCGATCCTCGCGCTCAACCCGGACACCGGTCGGCTGGCCTGGCACTATCAGGTGACGCCGGGCGACTCCTGGGACTTCACCGCCACCCAGCAGATTACCCTGGCGACCCTGGAGATCGGCGGCAAGCCACGCAAGGTGCTGATGCAAGCGCCGAAAAACGGCTTCTTCTACGTCATCGACCGCCAGACCGGCGAGCTGCTCTCTGCCGAAAAATTCGGCAAGGTGACCTGGGCCGAGAAGATCGACCTGGCGACCGGCAAGCCGGTGGAGGCGCCCGGTGTGCGCTACGAGAAAGCGCCCATCGTCATGTGGCCGAGCCCCTTCGGCGCGCACGGCTGGCATTCGATGTCGTTCAACCCGCAAACCGGCCTGGTTTATATTCCCTATCAGGAGATCCCCGGTGTCTATCGCAACGAAGGCAAGGACTTCGTCAAGCGCAAGGGCTTCAACACTGGCGCGGGCTTCTCCGACGCCACCGAGATTCCCCGCGAGGCTGTTTCCGGCGCACTGCTGGCCTGGGACCCGGTCAAGCAAAAGGAATCCTGGCGCGTACCCTACGACCACTACTGGAACGGCGGCACCCTGAGCACCGCCGGCAACCTGGTGTTCCAGGGCACGGCCAACGGCAACTTCATCGCTTACTCCGCAGACAAGGGAGAAAAGCTCTGGTCGTTCGGCGCACAGACCGGCATCGTCGCCGCCCCCATCACCTACAGCCTGGAAGGTGAGCAGTACATCGCCGTGATGGCCGGCTGGGGCGGGGTCGCCCCGCTGATCGGAGGCGATGCCGCCTTGGCGCCGGGGGCCGGCAACATCAGCCGCCTGCTGGTGTTCAAACTCGATGGCAAGGCTTCCCTGCCGCCGCTGCCGGAAAAAGCCGTGGTGGCCGTGAACCGCACGCCAAAACCGGTCGATGCGCCCGCCGCGGATATCGCCGCCGGCCAGCAGCTGTACGGCGCCTACTGCTCCGTCTGCCACGGTGTGGGCGCGCAGAGTGGTGGCTTGATCCCCGATCTGCGCAAATCCGACGATGCCCGCCGCCACCTGTTCCAGCAGATTGTCCTGGATGGCGTACTGCGGCCTCTGGGCATGCCCGCCTTCAAGGACAGCCTGGAGCCGGCCGATGTCGAGAAGATCAAGCACTACGTCATGAGCCAGGAGTACGCCGCCTACCTCAAGGCACAGCAACCGGTTGCGACCAAGGCCACGCCATAGAGGCAGTGCAAAGGTGGCGAGCCGGGATGACCTGACTTGCCACCGAACCAGGCAAAAATGCCCAATCACTTTTTGCAGCTAACCATCCAAAAAACGAGGAACTCGATCATGTGGACCAAACCTGCCTACACCGACCTGCGCATTGGTTTCGAAGTCACCATGTACTTCGCCAACCGCTAACCCTTTAGCGTGGTGCCGCGTCTACGTCCGCTCCACGAACGAGGCGCCACGCCAACCTTGCCCCAGCTTGCTGGGGACCTTTTTCCGCGGTCGCGCTCTCGCGTGACTGCCTGTGGGAACCGGTCATGCTTATCCAGATTCTTGGCTGCGCCGCAGGCGGCGGTTTTCCCCAGTGGAACTGCAACTGCCCCAATTGCCGAGGCGTGCGCGACGGCAGCTTGCGCGCGCTGCCGCGTACCCAGTCCTCCATCGCTTTGTCCGACGATGGCGTGCACTGGATATTGTGCAACGCTTCGCCGGACATACGCGCGCAGCTGGAATCCTTCGCGCCGCTACAGCCGGGGCGCGCACTGCGCGACACCGGGATCAGCGCGATCATCCTGATGGACAGCCAGATCGACCACACCACCGGCCTGCTCATGCTGCGCGAGGGTTGCCCGCATCAGGTGTGGTGCACCGACATGGTCCATGAGGATCTGAGCACCGGGTTCCCCCTGTTCAACATGCTGACCCACTGGAACGGTGGCCTGAACTGGAACCGCATAGAACTCGACCAGAGCTTCAGCATCCCGGCCTGCCCGAACCTGCGGTTCACCCCGCTGCCACTGCGCAGCGCTGCGCCCCCCTACTCGCCGCACCGCTTCGACCCGCACCCGGGCGACAACATCGGCCTGATCGTCGAAGACCTCAATACCGGCGGCAAGCTGTTCTATGCGCCGGGGCTGGGCAAGGT